>NZ_JBHTGV010000007.1:0-274573 GCF_042675445.1 Cohnella sp. GCM10027633
ACAATCGCAAGAGAATTCATGGTTCTTTGGGTTACGTATCTCCTGATCGATTCGAGGAGATGTACTACAAAAACATTAGCTGAAATGCGTTAGCGAGTGTCCACTTTCTTGACAGAGGTCCACAGACACCGTTGCAGCAACGAATCCGCCGACTCCCCGCCTCTAACGGTACCTGATACCGCTGCGGCAACGAATCCGCCGACTTCCCACCTCCAACGGTACCAGATACCGCTACAGCAACGATTCCGTCGACTTCCCACCTCTAACGGTACCAGACACCGTTGCAGTAGCGAACCCGCCGACTCCCCGCCTCTAACGGTACCAGACACCGTTGCAGCAGCGAACCCGCCGACTCCCCGCCTCTAACGGTACCAGATACCGCTGCAGCAGCGAACCCGCCGACTCCCCGCCTCTAACGGTACCAGACACCGTTGCAGCAACGATTCCGCCAATTCGTCGCCAACGTCGCAACCCGCGTTCAGAATTCTTTCAGCAAATCTCCGCCGAGGAGGATTTTCTAAGGGATTCTTAAGATTCGTCCTGTACAATGGTGCTGCTATCTATCGTCTAGGTTAGGGGTTAGCCCATTGCGAATATTAGTTGTGGAAGACGACCGGCCGCTGCGCGACGCGATCGCGACGGTGCTCCGGGAAGAGGGTTATCAGGTCGACGAGGCGGATAACGGTCCGGACGGGTTGTACATCGCCAAGCTGCGCGTTCACGATCTGATCCTGCTCGACGTCATGCTGCCGGGGATGGACGGGTTGTCGGTGCTCGAAGAGCTGCGCGTCAAAGGAATCGCGACGCCGATCATGCTGCTGACGGCGCGGGACACGGTGGAGGACCGGGTGCTTGGACTGGACGCGGGGGCGGACGATTACTTGGTGAAGCCGTTCGCGACGCCGGAGCTGCTCGCGCGGCTGCGCGTGCTCATGCGCCGTCAGTCCCGCGGAGCGCCGGACGGGGAGCTCAAGTACGGCAACCTGGCGGTAAAATGCCACTCAATGGAAGGTTACGCCAACGGCGACCCGCTCAAGCTGACGGTGAAGGAATTCGAGCTGATGGAGTTTCTGCTGCTGAACCGGGAGCAGATTCTGACGAAGGAGCAGCTGCTCGACCGCGTTTGGGGCATCGAATCGGACGCGGGACCGGGCGTTGTCGACGTATACGTCCATTACCTGCGCAAGAAGCTTGCTCCATCGGGTTGCGACAGTTATATCAATACGATCCGAGGCGTCGGGTACATGCTGAAGGAGAGAGCGTAATGTTCAATCGCACCCGCATCCAGCTGACGATCCGCAACGCGGCCGTGTTGTCCGTCATCCTGATCGCGCTCGGCGCATCGGTCTATTACATCATGAAAGACATGCTGTTCTCCCAGATCGACAAGTCGTTGACGGGAGCCGGCAATCAGTTGACTCTGAGGACGTCCGCGACCAACTCGACTATCTCGCCTACGATGACCGCGGTGCCCGCTCCTGCGGCTTCGAAGGCGCTGATCTATCAGGTCGGCTCCATGAACCGCCCGGTGTTCCAGCTGTTCTGGACGGCGGACAACGAACCGATCCGGTCGCCGGGAAGCGAGCCGATGGCGGATTCCGATCTGGAACGGCTGAGGCCGGACAAGCTCGGGTCGTCCCCGGTGACGATGAAGCTCGGGGATCAATATTTTCGCATCGCGAACAGCGAAGACATGAAGGCTTCGATCGTATACGCGACGAACGGCGCGCAAGTGCAGCTCATCGCGAGGCAGCAGTGGCTGACCAACATTTCCGCCGAGGTCGGCATGCTGGAGCGTCTGCGGAGCGTGCTGCTCATCGGCGGTTTCGTCGGACTGATCGGGGCGGTGGCTGCCGGGTACTATCTCGCGAACCGGGCGCTCATTCCGATCCGGACGTCGCTTGAGCGGCAGCAACAGTTCGTCTCCGACGCGTCCCATGAGCTGCGGACCCCGCTGTCCGTCATCCAAGCGCACGCGGAACTGCTGTTGCGTCATCCCGAGCATACGATCGAGCAGGACAGCAAGCACATCTCCACCGTGCTGCAGGAGACGCGGCGCATGAGCAAGCTCGTCGGCGGTCTGCTGACGCTGGCTCGATCGGATTCCAACCAGCTCGAGTTAGACAAGAGGCCCATTCAGTTCGAGCGTATCGTTAACGACAGCGTGAATAAAATGCAAATGCTCGCCGAAGTAAAAGAGATCATCCTGCACAGCGAGATCGACGGAGCCGTACCGATGCTGGCCGACGAGGAACGGATGCATCAGCTGCTCATGGCGTTGCTCGACAACGCGATCAAGTATACGCCGGAGGGCGGCGTCGTTCGCGTCGTCTGCCGCAGGCTCGCGCATTCGGTGCAGCTCGAGATCGAGGACACCGGCGTCGGCATCGCGCCGGATCATATTCCGCGCATCTTCGACCGGTTCTACCGAGGCGACAAGGCGCGCAACCGGCAGGAAGGCGGGACCGGGCTCGGCCTCGCCATCGTCAAGTGGATCGTCGACCGCCACGGCGGCCGCATTCGCGTGGAGAGCAAGCTGTCGGTCGGCACTCGCGTGCTTGTGTCGTTGCCGGCGGGATGAGTGGGCTCGGGGTTATGATTATCTGTTTTAGGCAATAATTAAAAATGATCCGAATTTAGAAGTTGATCTTCACGTTCATTACTGTTATTTTAAAAACAAAGCAATTTTTAAAACAATGAGGCGATAAAATGGCGGAGTATGAAAAACTTTCGCGTCTTTTTTATAAACTCTCAACATCTGAGTTTACTAAAGAATGGGAGAAGCGGACGTCAGGTTATGGCAGTTTTCAATCACCCTTTATCCTTCGAGCTTTCCGCAAAGGAAGGTTGGACAGCGAAGCTTATAACGCCTTTTATGTGAATATCGCTAAACTTACGGTTCTCAATAATCAAGTATTAAAAAATAGTTCGAAGATTATCGGATTCATAAACCGGTTGCCGGAATTCGTCATTGAGCCCTATTTTCACAAACTTATTATTAATGAAGCGCAAAGCAACAACGAAATCGAAGGCGTGCGCAGCTCCAAAAAAGAACTATCGGAAGTCCTTCGCAAGTTGCATGAGCCCAAAACGAAGAAGTTCAAGGGGCTTATGAAAACTTATTTACATATCGAGCGTATTCCGCCGTTTCTTAGTCTTGCGGATTTTCGTAAGTTATATGATGAGCTCGTAGCCGATGAGATCGATCCGAGGAATGCGCCTGATGGACGGCTTTTCAGAGCTGGTTATGTTGAAGTCAACGATGGGGCGAACGTGACGCACATCGGCGTCCGATCCGAAGAGCAAATCGAGCAAGCGCTGGAAGAACTCATTCGGTTCCTCGAAAGCGACGATCACCCGGAATTGTTTCGCTATATGGCGGCGCACTACTACTACGAGTATATCCATCCATTCTACGATGGTAACGGCAGAACGGGGCGGCTGTTCGTATGCAGCTATTTATCCAGATATCTAGAACGTTATTCGGCGATTACGTTCTCCAACGCCATTAATAAGAACAAGCAAAAGTACTACAAAGCATTGGAAGAAGTGCCGAATCCTTTGAATAAAGGCGAATTGACTTTCTTCTTGATCGATATGCTGGAGCTTCTCTATGAGGGCCAGCGAGAATTAATAGACGATCTCGAATTGAACATGATTAAGAAGAATAAGATCGACGAGTTCTTCAGTGAACCGCAATGGCTAGCAAAGGACGAAGAGAGCAGACTATTGAAATTCATGACGCTTGTTACGGTGTTTAACGACAACGATGCGGTGATTCCGCTCGAGAGCATCCTGAGGATAACAGGTTACACCCGCTATATGGCCAATAAAAATATGGGTCCGCTTATTGAAGAAGGTTACGTCGAGATCGTGAACCATCGGCCTAAAGCGTATAAGCTAACAGATGCTTTTCTGAATCGGATGTTGCCCTAGATTGGAGTTTCGGCTAAAGCCGTCCATCCGGACGGCTCTTTTTATCCCCTTTTTACCCTCTCTTAAGCTTCCTTTCAGCTTCTCTAACCGATTTCTAAGAATCGATCTCCATACTTGTCGTTGTGAATCTATTCCGATGAGAAGAAGGGTGATCCGATTGAACACGAGATGGAGCAAGAAGGCCGGCGTGCTGGCGAGCTCGCTGGCGTTGGCGGTATCGGCGTCGGCATGCACGTCGTCCGGAGGCGACGACGGAGCGGGGGCGTTCGGTAGCTTGGACAGAGAAGACAAGGGGACGCTGAAGGTCGCTTACTTCAACGAAGAGGCATTCTACATGCAATACGGCAACGCGTTCCAAGCAATGTTCCCGAACGTCGAGCTGGAGGTCGTCTCTACGGAGAACGCGATGAGCGCGGAAGATCCGGTGGCGGGCATGGAGCAGCTGCTCCAAGACGAGCAGCCGGACGCGCTGTTTCTGACGGAGGACCAATACGCCGCGCTCTCGGGCAAGGGGCTGCTGTACGACTTGGACGCGGCGGTGAAGCAGGACGAGTTCGACCTGGATGCCTTCCTGCCTTCGGTCATCGACCTGCTGAAGGCGCGCGGAGGCGGCAAGCTGTACGGCCTTAGCCCGAGCTTCGCCAGTCAGGCGCTTTACTACAACAAGGACCTGTTCGACAAGCACGGCATCCCGTATCCGACGGACGGCATGAGCTGGGAAGAGATCATGCAGCTCGCCACGCGGTTCCCGGTCAAGAAGGGCAGCGACAACGTCAAGATCGGCGAGGTCGGCCAAGACGACGCGCTGTACGGCCTGTCGCAACCGATCTCGGCGTCCGATCCGTTCGATCTGATCCGCACGATCGGCGAAGCCAAGGGGCTCGTCTACGCGGATAGCGAGTCGAAAACGGTGTCGATCGACACGCCGGAATGGAAGCAAATCTTCGATTCGGTCATCGCCGGCTACAAGACGGGCAGCATCACGATGCCTTCTTCCGGCGGCGGAGGCGGCGCGATGGCGATGGGCGGGCTGGTCATGCGCAGCTCGGGCGGCAAGACGGCGATCTCCATCGGCCCGAACACGATGCGCTTCATGAACGGCCAATCGGCGATGGCGATCGACGGTCCGATGATCATGAACATGCTGGGAATGGGCGCAAGCATGGGCGCCGCGAGAACGCAGACGAAGAGCGCCGGCGGCGGAGCCGTCACTTTGAAGCCGATCGGCGAAGGCTTGAATTGGGACATCGTCACCATCCCGACCGATCCGTCGCAGCCTGGCGTATCCGGCAGCATGAGCCTCGACAGCGTATTCTCCATCAACGCGGCTTCCGAGAACTTGTCCGCGGCATGGGAATTCCTGAAGTACGCCAACGGCGAGCAGTTGGCGAAGACGAGCTCCAAGTCGTCCCCGTCGCTGTCGGCGCGCACCGCCTACAAGAACGACGCCGGCGGCAAGAACATCGACGCGTTCTACTCGCTGGAGGTCAACGATCAGTCGCTGCTTCAAGCGCTGCCTGCCGGCTTCGTCGATTCGTTCGCGCAGCTCGCTTCCGACAACATCGCCAAAGCCGTTAACGACCAACAAACCGTCGACGAGGCGCTCAAGGCGATCCAGTCGCAAGGGCAGGACTCGCTGACGCAGGCGCTGGCGGACGAGGCGAAGGGCTAATGGCAAGCGAGACGCCGCCGCCGATTGTCGAAGTCAAGGACGTGCGGCGCGTCTTCCAGAGCGGAGGCGCTCGGATCGAGGTGCTCAAGAACGTCTCGCTTACGATCGAGTCGGGCAAGCTGACGATGCTCCGAGGCCGATCCGGCTCGGGCAAGACGACGCTGCTTAACTTGCTCGGCGGGCTCGACCGGCCGACGGAGGGAGAGGTTTTCTTTCAAGGAAGGCCGCTCCACGAGCTCGGGGATAAGCAACGCACGGTGCTGAGGCGGCGGGAGATCGGGTTTATTTTTCAGTCGTACGCCTTGCTTCCGCTGCTCACCGCACGGGAGAACGTCGAGCTGGCGCTTCGCATGGCGGGTTCGCCTCGAGGCGAGTGGCGCGATCGCACGGCGAGGTGTCTTGAGCTCGTCGGATTGACGAAGCGCGCGGATCATCGTCCGTCCGAGCTGTCCGGCGGGGAGCAGCAGCGGGTGGCGATCGCCAAGGCGATCGCCCATAAGCCCGCGCTGCTGCTCGCGGACGAGCCGACGGCGGAGCTGGACTCCAAGATGGCGACGCGAATTATCGATGTATTCAAGGAAATTATCGCGTCGGAGCGGATCGCGATCTGCATGACGACGCACGATTCTACGTTATGGGAGGCTGCCGACGTTGTATACCACATGGCGGACGGCCGGCTTGCGCCGGAATAAGCTTGCGGCCCGGGTGCTGCTCGGAGCCGCATTGTTGTCCCTCTTGGCCGGTTGCTCGCTGCTGCCTCAGGAGGACGAGAAGGAGGCGCTGCCGGAGATCCGGGTTCCGAAAATCTCGCAAAAGCCCGAGTATTCCGTGAAACGCGCGACGCTGGAGCTGAAAGCGACCGGATCCGGCAAGCTGCTGTCGGAACGGGAGGAGAAGCTGTTCTTCGAGACGGACAACCGGCGCATAACGGCGATTCACGTCAAAGCCGGAGACAAGGTTAAGCAAGGCCAGCTGCTGGCGGAGCTCGACACGGGCGACACGGACAGCCAAATTCGCCGGAAGCAGATCGAGATCGAGAAAGCCGAGCTCGACCTGAAGGAGGCGCTGCGAAGCGCCGAGGACGGCGCGGACGACATCGCGCTGCGCAAGCGTCAGCTCGATTACGAGCTGCTGAAGCAAGAGCTGGCCGATCTGCAGGACGATCTGAAGGGCTCGAAGCTGGTCGCCCCTTATGCCGGCACGATTACGAGCTTTACGGCCGAGAAAGGCGACATGGCGCGGGCGTACGAGAGTATCGGAGAGATCGCCGACATGGATGCCCTCGTCGTCGCCGTCCAATTCAATACGAGCGATCTGGAAAGCATCGCGCCCGGCATGGAGACGATCGTCGGCATTAACGCGGCGGGCGACTTCAAAGGCAAGGTAAGGAGGCTGCCGGTGAGCGGCGCGGACGCCGATTCTCTCGACGCTTACGCGCTCATCGAACTGGAGAAGCTGCCGGCCGGCATCGGTCACGGCACGCCGCTGTCGGCGTCCGTCATCGTCGAACGCCGCAAGGACGCGCTGACGATTCCCGTCGCGGCGCTGCGCACGCAGAACAGCAGGCAATACGTGCTCGTCGCCTTGAAGGACGGCAGCAAAGGCGAGGTGGACGTGGAGATCGGCGCGCAGACGGCGACGGACGTCGAGATTATCAAGGGGCTCGAGGAAGGCCAGAAGGTCGTGGGGAAATAATGCGCATCCTTCTCTACCTCCTCCTCAAGATGTGGCAAAACCGCTGGTTCACCCTCGGCACGCTGCTCGGTCTCACGGTCGCCGCCGCGTTCGCGATGAGCATTCCGATGTACGCGGACGGCACGCTGAAGCGGGTCGTCGCGAAGTCGCTGCAGGAAGAGACGAAGGGGCTGCCCGCGGCTTCGCTCTATATGAAGTACCAGTCGTCCGGCGCCGACGAGACGGATCTCGAAGGGCTGGCGGAGGCGGACAAGTGGATTCGCGAAGAGTTGCCGGGGCGCATCGATTTTCCGTCCGATGCTTTCTCCGGCCGGATCGCCCTGCCGACGTCTATCGTGCGTTCCGCGGATGGCGGCCAGGGCGGCGGCTCGAACCGGCTCGTCCGCATGGAGCTGGCGACGCAGAGCGGGTTCCCGGACGGGATCGAATTAACCTCGGGCAAGCTGCCGCGGGACGGATTGCAGGACGGCGCCGTCGAAGCGCTGGCGTTGACCGAGACGATGGAGCGCTACGACTGGAAAGTCGGAGACACGTTCACTTACGACGCGAAAAACAACGACGGCAAGACGAAGCGAGTCAAGGTTCGCATTAGCGGCGTCTACAAGCTGAAGAACGAGACCGATCTGCGCTGGGCGATCGACGGCAAGGAGAAGCTGGCGACGATGCTATGGGTGACGGACGCGACGATGAAGGACGAGCTGCTCGGCAAGACGGCTCTCGTCCCCGATTCGGCGGGCTGGTTCTACGCGTTCGATCTGAGCGACATTCGCATCCGCGATCTGGCGCCGCTTATCGGCGAGCTGAACCGCTTGGAGCTGCATCTGCACGGCATGCTCGGGGGCACGAAAGTCAATCTGTCGTTCGTCGAGATGCTCCGAGACTTCCAGCGGCAGAGCGCCTTGCTGCAGGCGATGCTATTCGCGCTCGCCGCGCCGGTCATGGCGATGGTGCTGTACTTCATCACGCTGAACGCGCAGCAGGCGCTCGAACGCCAACGCGGCGACATCGCGGTGCTGCATAGCCGCGGGGCCAGCCCTCGCCAGATCATTACGCTATATGCGATCGAGGCTTCGCTGCTCGGCGTCGTGGCGCTCGCGCTCGGCGTAGGACTCGCCTGGTTCATGGCGAAGACGATCGGCTCCTCGAGCGGATTCCTGACGTTCGTCGGGCGCAAGTCGATTCCGGTCGGTCTGAGCGGCACGGCGTGGTTGTTCGGCGGAGTCGCGACGCTGCTCGCCGTGGTCGCGACGACGGTGCCGATCCGCAAGCATGCGGAAGCTTCCGTCGTGCAGCATGCGCAGCGGAAGGCGCGAAGCGGCGGGAAGCCGCTGTGGCAGTGGCTTTACTTGGACGTCGCGCTGCTCGGCTTGTCGGGCGCGGGTTGGTACTTGATGGACGCGGGCCGGCTCGCTTCGGCGACGAGCGGCGGAGACGGCGGGGGCGCGCAAGTCGAGCCGGTGCTGTTCGTCGTGCCGGCTCTGATGATTTTCGCGGCGGGGTTAGTCTGTTTGAGGGTGTTCCCGCTGTTGCTCCGGTATTGGAACGCACTCATGAAGAACCGCATGCCGGTGACGGTGTACTTGACGCTCACGCAGCTGTCGCGGTCGGCGACTTCGTTCTACCCGCTCATGATTCTGCTCATTCTGACGATCGGGCTCGGCGCGTACGATTCGTCGGCGGCCCGGACGATGGACCTGAACGCATCGGACCGGACGCGCTACCAGTACGGCGGCGACGTCGTCTTGAAGACGGCGTGGGAAGGCGTGCAGGACGAGAACGACGAGAACAAGATTTACTATACGGAGCCATCCTTCGAGACGTTCCGAGATCTCGAGGGGGTAGCGTCCGCTGCCCGCGTGCTTAAGGCGACGGGCAAGATCGAGCTGAGCGGGAAGCAAGCCGGCAACGGGCAAGTGGTCGGCATCGACAATCGGGCTTTCTCGGATACCGCATGGTTCCGTGAGGACCTGTACGACGTCCACCCTTATTTGTACCTGGATGCGCTGGGGACGACCGAGCAAGCGGTGCTCGTTTCCGAAGCGTTCGCGGCGAAGTACGGCGTGAAGGAAGGCGATCCGGTGCGTCTCGGCATAGGGTACGACAGCGAGCCCGTCGACTTCGTCGTCGTGGGCATCGTGCCGTATTGGCCGAGCCTGTACCCCGACGAAGCTCCGTTCTTCATTGGGAATCTGGACTATATCTATCAGCAGATCGAGAAGCTCCCGTACGAAGTGTGGCTCGACCTCGAAGACGGCGCGAAGCTGGCTCCGGCGCTCGAGACGTTGGCGGACCGGGGCATTGAGGTGACGCAGGTGGACGACGCGCGGGGCGAGCTCGCCGATCGCCGCAACCATCCCGCGCAAGGTGGCGTATTCGGCATTCTCAGTCTCGGCTTCCTCATCTCATTGCTCGTATCGCTGCTCGGCTATCTCATCTTCTGGTTCTTCACGTTGTCGCGCAGGGTCGTCCAGCTCGGTATCATGCGGGCGATGGGGCTGTCGCGGCTTCAGCTCGCGGGCATGCTGCTGATCGAGCAATTGCTTACGACGGGCTTGTCGGTCGTCGCGGGTATCGCGCTCGGCCAGGCGGCCGGCCGGCTATTCCTGCCGTTCCTGCAGGAGAGCGGCGAGACGGCGGCGCGGCAGGTTCCTCCGTTCCGGATCGTGTTCGAGGCGGAGGACGAGATGAAGCTGTACGTCTCGACCGGCGTCATGTTGGCGGCGGGCGTCATCCTGCTCTTGCTGCAGCTGCGGAGTCTGCGGATCACGCAGGCGATTAAGCTCGGGGAGGAACGGTAATGGAGCAGATGATTCGGTGCGAAGGCTTGGTGCGGATTTTCAAGACGGACGACATCGAAGTCGTCGCCCTGCAGGGGCTCAACTTGACGGTGGAGCGGGGAGAGATGATGGCGATCATCGGCAACAGCGGGAGCGGCAAGTCGACTTTATTGAATATATTGGGCGGCCTCGACGTTCCTTCCGCGGGACAGGCCAACGTAGGGCAATGGAATTTGTTGAAAATGACGAAAGAGCAGCTCATCGCATATAAGCGATCGACCGTCGGGTTCATCTGGCAGAACAACGCGCGCAATCTGGTGCCGTACTTGACCGCGCTGCAGAACGTGGAGCTGCCGATGATGATCGGCGGCAAGGCCGATCGCGCCTACGCGAAGCAATTGCTCGAGGCGGTCGGGCTCGGCCACCGGATGGGCAACCGGCTGACGCAGCTGAGCGGCGGCGAGCAGCAACGGGTCGCGATCGCGATTTCGCTGGCCAACCGTCCGCAGCTTGTGTTAGCCGACGAACCGACGGGATCGGTGGATAGCGCGACGGGGGAGATGATTTTCGAGATTTTCCGAAGGTTGAACCGGGATATGGGCGTGACGATCGTCATCGTGACCCACGATCTGTCCGTCGCGGACAAGGTCGACCGCGTCGTCGCTATTCGCGACGGGCTGACGAGCACCGAATGGGTGAGGCGGGAAGGCGAGAGCGCGGGGGACAAGAACGGGTTGGCCGAAGATCAAGACCAGAGATTCGGTTCGCATCACGAGGAATTCGTCGTCATCGACCAGGTCGGGCGGCTGCAAATTCCGAAGGCATATCTCGAGACGATGAACGTGGAAGGCAAGGCTGTGCTGTCGTTCGACGGGAAGAAGGTGACGATCGGGCCGCCGGAAGAAGCGCGGTAATTGATGCTATCGCGAGACGGTCACTGATTCGGTGGCCGTCTCTTCTGTATGAAGCGACAATGCAGCTACTCGATTTCTCTGAACACGTCGGCAAGCGACACATTCAGGCAACGAACCGTCGCCGAGGCAAGCCGGTCGTCTTCCGTCCACGTCCCGAGCAGCCGGTACTCTCCCTCGAGGAGGACGAACTGGTCCACGAGCCGGTAGACGGGATCGACTAGCCAATACTCTCCTACCCCGAACCGCTCATAGGTCGCCTTCTTAATCGTCTTGTCGTTGCGCGCCGTGCTGTCGGATAGAATCTCCACGACGAGATCGGGCGCGCCGTGCACGTAGCCGTCGCGGATGATTCCTTTGTTCTCCTTGCGAATATAGAGCAAATCCGGTTGCAGCGTGTTCAGATCATCGAGGATTACATCCATCGGGGCAACCAGGATGATGCCGTCTTGTGCACACTCGGAGCGAAAAGAAAAGTGAATATTTCCGAGCACATTCTGATGATTGAATTTCGGCGAGGATAGAAAATCATATCTTACGCCCCCGATAATCTCGTACCTCGGTTCAATCAAATAATTGCCCTGCGTTTCCTTCACATTGCCGCCTTTTCCGTCCTTGTTACCATTGCCGTTCCCATTATCGCTCATGCTCCGTTCCTCCTCGTGTTCTGATACGACAACACCCCGCAAAGCAGGTACGCCGCGCGTCCGCTCTGCGGGGTGCTTCCCCGTTGTATTTCCCTTATTATGGTTGATTATGGGCGAGTCTGTCAACCTTCGCACGTCGCGATTCCGCCTATAGCCCACCGCAGCGCCGAAAGTTTGTCCGTAACCCGAATTTTCCCGCCTATTGCCCGCCACAACGCCGAAAGTTTGTCCGTAACCCGGATTTTCCCGCCTATAGCCCGCCGCAGCGCCAAAAGTTTGTCAGTAACCCGGCTTTTCCCCCCTATTGCCCGCCGTAGCGCCGAATGTTTGTCAGTAACCCGAATTTTCCCGCCTATTGCCCGCTCACTCACTTGCCCCGCCGGACACCGACACCCCGTATACCCCGCCTATAACCAGCGCAAACCTTTAATCTAGCCCAAACACTTCCGCACTCCTCCATTTACAAATTTTTCTTATGATGGACTAGGATACATATTTCCATGGAGGTGTACTTCACCCAATGAAGATGAAGTCGGCCAAAATCGCATTAGGAGTCATTCTCGCTTCGGGAGCGCTCGTCAGCGCATCCGGTACGCCGCTGTACGGTACGCGGACGGCGAACGCAGCCGAGCAGCAGACGGTGGCGGCAGTCGCGGCGCAGCCGTCCGTATACGTCGCGCCGATCGATCGCGCGAAGTTTCTCGCGGGCAGCTTGTTCGATTTTCGCGTCGAGCTGAACGGTCTCGCCGGCGATCCGGGCAACGTGACGATCACGGTCAACGGCAAGGAAGCATCGGCGTTCTTCGGCAAACCTTTCGAGAAGACGAGTACGGACGTCTCCCGCGAATTTACGATTCGCGACGTAACGTTCAAGACGGCCGGCACGTACACCGTATCCGTGAAGTCGACCACGCTGTCTAAGACAGTGAAATACGAAGTCGTAAGCGCCGACCCCGCGGGCAAAAAAGCGAAAAACGTCATTCTGTTCGTCGGCGACGGCATGGCCTTCTCCAGCGTAACGATGGCTCGCATCATGTCCAAAGGCATGACGGAAGGCAAATACAACGGCTTGCTCGAGCTCGACAAGTTCGATCAGCGCGCGATCGTGACGACGTCCGGCATGGATTCGCTCGTTACCGACTCCGCGAACAGCGCCAGCGCGTACAACACCGGCCATAAATCGGCCGTTAACGGTCTGGGCATCTATCCGGACAACACGGAAAGCTCGTTCGACGATCCGAAGGTCGAGACGCTCGCGGAGATGCTCAAGCGCACGCGCGGCATGTCCATCGGCGTCGTGTCGACGTCCGAGATCGAAGACGCCACGCCGGCAGCGGTCGTATCGCATACGCGCCGCCGCTCGGATAAGCCGGAAATCGCGGAGATGTTCTACAAGCTGCAGCCGGAAGTCATCCTCGGGGGCGGTTCGGCCTACTTCCTGCCGAAGTCGGTACCGGGCTCCAAGCGCAAGGACGAGAAGGACCTCATCACGGATTTCGAGAAGGCCGGCTATACGTTCGCGGAGAACGCGACGCAATTGAAGGAGGCAGGCACGCCGGATAAGCTGCTCGGTCTGTTCCATACAGGCGACATGAACGTCTACATCGACCGTTCCACGAAGAACGCCGACGCCCTCAAGTCGTTCACCGACCAACCGAACCTGATGGACATGACGCAGAAGGCAATCGACGTGCTGAGCCAGAACGACAAGGGCTTCTTCCTCATCGTCGAAGGCGCCAGCATCGACAAGCAGCTGCACACGATGGACTGGGAGCGCTCCAGCTACGACGCGATCGAGATGGATAAGGCCGTCGGCATCGCCCGCCAATTCGCGGAGAAGAACGGCGATACGCTGATCGTCGCGACCGCCGACCACTCGCACTCGGCGAGCATCGTCGGCACGTATTGGGAAGGCGACGGCAAGACGGGCCGCGACGCGGTTCGCACATACGAGAGCGCCAAGTTCCCGACGTACGTCGACGCGAACAAGGACGGCTTCCCGGACAGCCCGGATACGGAGCGCAAGCTGGCGGTCGTGTTCGGCGCGACGCCGGACTACTACGAAGACTTCAAGTTCAACGACGTTCCGCAAGCGCCGGCCGTCAATTCCGACGGCAAGTACGTGGCTAACCCGGCGACTCTCGAGAATCCGGAAGGCGCGAACAAGGACCTGTACCACCACACCGGCACGCTCGGGTACGCCGAATCGACGGAAGTGCATACGGCAGACGACATCCCTCTGATGGCGTACGGTCCGGGCGCAAGCTACTTCAAAGGCACGCTGGACAACACGGAAGTGTTCTTCGGCATCGTCAACTCGCTGGGCTTGAACCTGAACGGCGCGAAGCCCGACGGCAAAACGTGGGTATCCTTGACCGAGTTCGTCAATGTGATGGGCGGCACGGCAACGTACGACAAAGCGAAGAACGCGACGACCGTGAAAGTAAACGGCACGACGCTGGTACTGAACTTGGCCAAAGGCACCGCGACGAAGAACGGCAAGGCGGTCAAGCTGGAATACAAGGTCAGCAACAACAAGACGATCGTCACGAGCCAATCTTTGCTGGCCGTACTCTAACCAAGATCCAAGAATAGCGTTCATGGAGGCGTTACGCATGAGGCTTACCCCCAAGCGATTATCCGTCTGGGCCGCCAGCTTCGTTGCCGCCGTACTCCTTGTCGCAGGCTGCGGCGGGCCGTCTCTTCCCCATGAGGGAGAGGCGGCCGGCTTGTCTGTTCAGGAGAGTCTGGCGTCGTCGTCGGCCTCGTGGCCGACGGAAAATGAAGCTGAAGAAGCGTCCCCGTCAATAGCGAAGCATGCAGCGGCGGAACCGGACGGCGGAGGCGCCGCTCAAGCGAGCGAGCAACCGCAAGAGACCGGCGTCGCCGCGAGTCCGACATCTTCGGAGCAGCCGACATCGGCTTCGTCCCCGAAGGATAAGGAGCTAGCGAGTCCGTTGCCGGAGAAGGGGGCCGTCGCCGTTTCGTCGTCGGCTTCGCCGGAGCCGACCAAGTCTGCCGAAGAAGTGTTCGCCGCGCCTTCTCCATCGCCGAAACCGGAGGAGGAGAAGCAGCCTCCGCAAGGCAATGGAGAGCCGGAGACGATCAAGTTCGCCGAGCTATACGGCGAAGTCGGCGTCCGAGGGATGAAGCTGTCTGACAAATTGCTGCGACTCGACGGCCGGAAGGTGGAGATGACCGGCTTCATGGCCCCGCCGCTCACCGCGACCGTTCACTTCTTCGTGCTGACCAAGATCGCGCTGTCTATCTGCCCGTTCTGCTCGACCGACGCGGATTGGCCGGCCGATATCGTCGTCGTGTTCATGCCGGAGGGCGAGGAGATCCGGCCGACCGAGCATCAGGTACGGGTAACGGGCAAGCTGAGCGTCGGTTCGCAGACGGATGAAGAGACGGGCTTCGTCAGCTTGATTCGAATCATCGCGGACAAGACAGAGGTGTTGAAGTAATGCTGCTGCTAGAGAACGTCGTGAAGTCATACCCCTCGGAAGGCAAGCAATCGTTTCGGGTGCTCGACGTGCGGCGGTTCGGCATGAAGGCCGGCGAGAGAGCCGCGCTGGTCGGCCCGAGCGGCTCCGGCAAGAGCACGCTGTTGCATCTGATCGCGGGCATCGTCCGTCCGACCGAGGGGGCGATCCGCGTGCTGGACCGACAGCTCGAAGCCATGGGCGAATCGGAGCTCGACCGGTTCCGCGCGCGGCATATCGGCTACGTGTTCCAGAATTTCAACCTGCTGCCGGGATTTACGGCGGCAGAGAACGTGCTGGCGGCCATGCGTTTCGGCAGCGCGTCGCTATCGGGCAAGGAGAAGCGGGAACGGGCTTCGCGGCTGCTGGAGCAAGTCGGTCTCGGTCATCGCTTGCGCCACCGGCCGAGCCAGCTTAGCCAGGGGGAGCAGCAACGGGTGGCGATCGCGCGGGCGCTTGCGAACCGTCCTTCTCTCGTGTTGGCCGACGAGCCGACGGCAAGCTTGGACGCGGCGAACGCCGTCCTCGTATTCGAGCTGCTGGCCCGCGTCTGCAGCGAAGAGGGGGCGGCTTTGCTGCTCAGCACGCACGACATGGAGCTGGCGGCGAAGACGGGACGCATCGTCCATGTCCGCGACCTGGCGAGAGAGGAGGCGGCTTCCGATGTCATTGATCTCGATGGCTTGGCGCAATCTGGCTAATCGCCGCGTACAGACGATCATCACGATATTGGTCGTCATCGTCGGCGTGGCGGTTACGCAGGCGATCATGATGCTGTCCTCCGGCGTGAAGCAGGGAATCGTTCGCGCGAGCGAGCCGTTCGGGATGATCGTCGGCTCGAAGGGGAGCGCGAACCAGCTCGTCTTCAATACGATCTTCCTGATGGACAACCCGCTCGCGAACATGGACCATGAATTCTATGAAAATCTGACGAAGGACGATCGGGTCGAATCGGCGGTTCCGTTCGCGCTCGGAGACAACTTCGACGGCTTCCGCATCGTCGGCACGGAGCCCGCGTTCTTCGATCTGAAGGGCAGACCGGTCGATCCGGCTTACTTCCATCTCGCGTCCGGTCGGGTGTTCGGGCAAGCCTTCGAGGCGGTCATCGGAGCGGACGTAGCCAAGGAGACCGGACTGAAGCCCGGCGATACGTTCAACGGCGCCCACGGCGTCGCCGCTGCGTTCGAGCCCGACGAGCACGCCGCGCATCCGTACACGGTCGTCGGCGTGCTGTCTCGCGTGTCCGCGCCCTCGGATCGAGGGATCTACGTGAGCATGGACAGCTACTGGATCAACCATGAGCATGAAGAGGTAGGCGCGGCGGAACATGAGCATGAAGAGAAGGGCGGAGTGACGGCCGCGCTGGTCAAGCCCAAGAGCTATATGGGCCTCATGCAGCTATACCAAGAGATTAACCAAGGGAAGGACGCGCAGGCGGTGCTGCCGGGGCAGGTGCTGGCCAAGCTGTTCGATATGATCGGCGGAGGCGAGGAAGTGCTGCGTAACATCGGCTACGTCGTGCTCGGCATGGCGGGGCTGACGGTCGCGCTCGCGCTGTACGGCTCGACCGTCGAACGCCGGCGCAACGTCGCGATTCTTCGCGCGATCGGCGCGAGTCGCGCGGCGGTCATGTCGATCGTGCTCATCGAATCCGGACTCGTCATGGTTGCGGGTTGTCTCTTAGGCGCGGCGGCCGGCTACGGGTTGACGGTGCTGCTGACGGATTACATCGGCGCGCAGGTCGCGATCGCGATGCCGATCGCCTTCGCATGGGAGTCGCTGTCGTTCATCGGCGCGGTCGCGCTGATCGGCGTCGCGGCCGGGTTGCTGCCGGCGCTCGCGGCTTACCGCGTCGAAACCGCGCGTCACCTGAACGCGGCTTAGCGGGACGACCCGTCTCCCCCGGCCAACAGTCCCTCCAGCCACGCCTCGTCGACCGGACCGACGTTCCGCCCGGCGACGATACCGTCGGCGTCGATCCAATACGTCGTCGGCAACGCGGCGACATGATACGCTTCCGCGGCCTGCGAATCCCGATCCAGCAACACCGGGAATCGCAGGCCGTACTTCGTTGCGAAGGCCTTGACGTCCGCGAGGCGATCGCGCGCGGTCAAGTTGACGGCGTAGATCTCGACGCGATCCCCGTGATGCTCGTAGAACGACTGAAGCTCGCGCGCTTCCTTCCGGCAAGGCTCGCACCAGGTTGCCCAGAAGTTGACGACGAGCAGCTTGCCCTCCGGCGGGCGCAGCGTTCGCTTATCTCCGTCCAACCCGGCAAGCGCGATCGCGGGCGCCGAGCCGCCGAGCCGAGCTTCCGCGGCCAGTTCCTCCCGCGGCTTCCACAGCATATAGGCTGCCACCGCGACTGCCGCGCACACCATGAGCCACTGCATGCTTTTCCGAGGCCATAGCCTATTCCCCATCCTTCATCACCCGTTCCGTCCATCTCGTTTCCTTCCATCGTAGCGGTCGACTGTTACCCTCGTATTAACGAAGAACGACAAAACCGCAGCGCGGCGCCGGCAAGCGCGCGTCTGCGGTATTCATGCATGCAATGGGTCGACTCAGATCAGCTCGAACAACGACTCCAGGCGCTCTCTCGTCAGCGCGCGTTCCGCCGCGAAGCGGGCGCGCAACGCGTCGCGCCGATCGATCGCATCTATAACCGCATGCGCCAGCCGTTCGCCCAGCTCGCTCTCGCCGGTCGAGACGACAAGCTCCGGCGCGCCGAGCTGATGGGCGAAGTCGAAGCACTTGAACCGGTAGCCGAGCGAGACGAACGGGACGCCGGCCGCGGCCGACATGACGTTGCCGTGCAGCTTCAAGTTCAGCGTCGCGTCCCAGCCGCGCATCAGCTCGGCGTACTCTTCTTCCGTATGAAGGATAGGGTCGTAGACGACGCGGTCCGGACTTCCGATGCGTTCGAACAGCCTCTCTGTCGGCTTGCGGTCCGGTCCCCACACGACGTACAGGTACAGCCGGTAACCGTCCTTGAGCAGCGCCTGCGCCGCGAGGACGAGCTGATCTTCGACCCGCGCTTCGCTGGCGCCGTACATGTTGTTGTATACCGTGCCCCAGTTGATGCCGATCCACTTCGAATCCGCGGTGTCCGCCGCCGGGCCGATGTCCGGGCCGAAGTCCGGACCCGCGAGCAAGCCCGCGTCGCCGCTAACGGTTACCCTTGCAAGGCTCACTCCCTGATTGGCCAAGTACGCCATCGTCAACGGCCCCCGTACGCCGCGATACATCGCGCCGCCGAGCACGTCCGCGAGCTTGGCCGCATACTCGGCGCTTTCCTTCACGTTGTCCGGCTGCACGGCGCCGCCGTCCGTGGACTTAGGCAGATGGAAGCAATCGTAGCCGCTTCCCCATATCGCGATGCGTTTGCCCGACCGCAGCGCTTCTTGAAGAATGTTCACGTATCCCGGCAGCAGGAGCGAGCCGCCGCCGAGCACGATCAAGTCGTAGCCGGACAGCTGCTTGACGTCGACGCCCGGCACGGAAGGGACGAGCTCGTACTCGCCCGGCTTCAGCTTCCGTTCCCCGGCGGATCGGAACATGCGCCACAACAGCTCGTCCCCGAAATTGTTGAATCCGACCCAACCCAAGTACAAGATCTTCATCGGTAGTCGTCCCCGCTCTCTTCGAATGTGGAATGGTCGCGTATGGCCGCCGCATACACTTCGCGCGTGCGCGCGGCGATCGTCCCCGCGTCGAATTCGGCGGCGACCCACGCGCGGCTCTCCTCGGCGACGCGGCCGAGCAGCTGCTGGTCGCCCAGCAGGTCCCGCAACGTTTGCGCGAGCAACCCGACGGACGGTCTGGCCAGCGAGCCGTGGTCGCCGAAGTTGTATTCCCGAGCCAGTTCGAACGTCGATGGCTCGACGAGTCCGAAGTAGCCGTGGTTGCCGACGCCGAGCACCGGCTTGCCGCAGGCCATCGCCTCCAAGGCGACGCGTCCCGTCCCGACGACGAGATCGCCGGCGGCATAGTAATCCCGGATGCCCGTCCGCGGGCCGGTCATATGGATGAACTTGCGACCGGCTTCCAGATGGACCTCCTCGACGAGTCGCGAGACGGCGTGGGACTGGCTTCCGCCTCCGACGATGACCAGATGCAAGTCCGGCATGTCGCTCTCGCGCAGCGCCTGAGCGGCCAGGACGACGATCGAGCAGACGGTCGCCTTGTCCCATGCTAGCCGGCTGGCGTAGACGATGACGGGAGCTTGCTCGGGAATTCGCAGCTCCTTGCGCACCCGGCGGGAGGAAGCGGGCGAATAGACGTTCAGATCGATGCCGTTCGGAACGAACGCCGACCGAATGCCCCCGCCATCCATGAAATATTGGACGTTGCGGCTGACGCTGATGAGACGGGTGCAGATTCGGCTCATCTCCTCGAGCGACTCGAAGCCGTAATACGTGCCGTGCACCGTGAACACGACCGGGATGCCGAGCTCCCGCGCGGCCTGCGCGGCGTACAGGCCGGAAGGCGTCTGGTGCACATGGACGAGCTGAATCCGCCGCTGCTCCATCAGTCGTCTCAGCGACGCGATGCGCGACTTCGCGACCGCCGGGTTCATCAGGGAGCCGGCCGACAAGTCGATGAAGTGGACCGGGATGCCCGCCCGCGCGAATTCACCGTAGAATTCGCCGGAAGCCCCCGTGCACCCCGGGTTCAAGCCTTGCGCCCGCAACGCCTTCGCGAGGCTGAGGACATGCGTCTCCGTCCCGCCGACGGATAGGCTGTCCAGCACCATCAGCACGCGCAGGCCGAAGTCATCGCTCATCGTTCGCCGGCTTCTTGCTACCGAAATATAGGCGGGATCGCTGATCGGGATGCAGGCGGTAGTAGTACAGCACGTCGCGCATGTTGTCGACGTTGTTCCCGGTCCGGTCGAGGCACCGGGCGACGAATTCGTAGTCCTCGGCGCCTTCGACGCGCCTCGTATGTCCGCCGAGCCGGTCGAACAGGGCGCCGCGGATCATGACGGTGCCGTGGGACACGCAGTGTCCGCCCTTGGCGTATACGCCTCGGATCTGTTCCGCGCCGTAGCCGAGCCACTTGGCGGTCTGCAGCTTGTCCGGGCGGGCCAAGCCTTCCGAGGCAGTGAACACCGCGTAATTCGTGCCGACGAGCTCGATGTCCGGGTGATCGCGCAGGTATGCGGTTTGTTTGGCAAGCCTGTGCGAATGGGAGACGTCGTCCGAGTCGTGCATGGCGATGAATTCGCCCTTGGCGAGGAAGAGGCCCGCCGTGACCGCGCCGGCATAGCCGACGTTGCGGGGCAGCTCCAGCACGCAGAAGCGGTCATCCTGCCGGGCGATGCCGTTCAGCTCGAACCACTCGTCCAGCCGCCGGCGTGAGTCGTCGGTTGAGCCGTCGTCTACCCAGACGATTTCCCAGCCGGGGTACGACTGACGCAGCAGGCTGTCGAGACATTCCCCGATGAACTTGCCGTTGTTGTAATTCGTGACGACGATGCTGACCAAGTCCGGCGTTCTCGCATGCATCGGCGTCAGACTCCCGTGCCGACCGGCTCGTCCTGGCCGCAGACGCGAACGTACGAGACGTGCTGGAACGGGAATACGGCATGCTGGCCTTTATCGTAGCCGCCCGTCCCGGACGTGCGGAGAGTTAGGCAGGTTTCGTCGACGGCGACGAGCACGCCCTCCGCCAGGTCGAGGGGGGTAGCCACCTGTACCGTCTTGCCGAGCAAGCTTCTCAGAATAACGATCATGGACAATCGACTCCTTCTCGTGACTTTCATGGCAATGGCGTTGGCTTGAAAGACAGGATGTTCGCGTAAGGCACGAGCACGAACGTATCGCCGGCTTCCCGAACGATCAGGCATTGATCCTCGATATCGACGACGGTGCCCTCGATCGTGCCGCCCGGCGTGCTCAGCTCGAGCTGGCGGTACCGGTACGGTCCGAACGTCTCCCGGAACGAATCGCGGGAAATCTTGCGCGCCGGATGCGCGAGTTCGAACGAACCGGAACGACCGCCGGCCGGCGGGCTGCCGAGACCGAGCAGGCGCCGCAGCAGCGCCATCGGGTTATAGCGACTCAACTTCGTTCACGCTCCTCTATCAGTCTTCCAAACAATGTATACATCCGGACGCCGCTTGGCTTCCGCGATTCGCGGATTCTATTAGAAAATGGACGTTGCTAACTTCATAGAACCGATACGTTTTCCGCGCAACGGACAATAGGCCGTCCCATCGCCTTCTTAGGAAGGTTCAAGGACTGCCTATTCTTCTTTGCTTTCGCCGGACGGATACTGTCGATCAATGGAGCAAAAAACGGTTGCCGACGTAGAACAATACGCCGGCCGCGAGGTTCAGCCACCCCAAGAGGCCGGTCGCCTTCATCTCCCTGCGCATATTCATGCGCGAGTACCCCTTCTTCTCGAGCAATAGGATAAACAGACCCGAGAGGATCCACATCGGCGCGACGTAACCGGCCGAACCGGTATATCCGATCCATTCCATGGGAATTCCTCCTTCATGCCGCGCGGCGTTATTTCGCCTTCATGCCGATCCGGCGAACCTTGGAATTGGCGACGACTTCGATCTCGATGCGAGGGTACAGCTCTTGCCAGCCATCTTTGGACTTGACCTGTTGACGCCAGAATCTCGGATGCTTGGCCCGCACGTATTCGCCGAAGCCGAATATATCGGTCTTCGTCTTCTGCGTCTCCTCGATGAGTTTCTCGCTTGCGGAGACCAGCGCTTTGCGGTTTTTCGCCTCGATCTCCCGGAGAAAATCGGCTGTGTCTACCGAGAATTGCTCGCTGACCTTCTCCTCCAGGTTAATCTCGGTGAAGATCGATACGCGGATGTGCGGAACGCCGTCCCGGATGCTCGTCTCGATCACGGACTTGCGGGAGGTCGCGTACACCATGACCGTCTCCGAGGGTTCTTCGGCTTGCACGAACCCCCGGTAACCGGCGGGATTCAGCCCTTTGACGGCCATATAAGCCGCGATCTCGAACGGCTTCGTCGAGCCGACCATCTTGTCGTTCTTGAAGTACGCCATGCCGCTGATCTCGACGTTCTGCTTGGGCTTGATCTCGACGTACGGCAGGAAACCTTCCTGTCCCTTCTTCGCCGCGTTGCTCCAGAACATGCCGACGTAGTTCACCGGGAACTTCCCGAGCTTCACGGCGCTGTCCATCGTGGACAACAAGTACAGCGCGGGCACTCGCTCCAGCTCGGGCGCGGCCTTTATCAGCTTGAGCGCGTTTCCCTTGGCGATCAGCATCCAGGCCATTCTTCGCACTTCCGAATTGCGCCGAAGATAGTCGTTCAAATTCTCCAGTCCGCGTTTGGCCACCGCTTCGGACACGACGATGACCCGCAGATGACCGAAGAACAGCCTGCCCGAGATTTGCTGCTGCAAATTCATGAGCGCGTCGTCGATCGAGTGGCCGACCACGTCGATAACCCATACCGTCGACTCTGAGCCGCCTTTCCCGCCGCCGCCTCCTTCCCCGGGGCCGAGCGGTATGCGGCCGGGCAGCGCGATCTGCGCAGCGACTCGGATCAAGTTCGGTTCGGGCGCGGAGAATGCCCCGGACAGATGGGACACCTCGGCCTCCTTCACCTCCGCTTGCTGAGAGGCCGTGTCGACGGATATGCCGAGCACGACCGCGCGCTCCTCGATCTCGAGCCGGTCCCAGCAACCGCCGAGCGCCGGCGCCGATAAGAGAAGGACGAACAACAGCTTCGCCGAGCGTGCCCAAGACGCCCCGGAGACGAAATTACTCATTCAAGCGGCCTCCTTGGTTCCGCGCAGAACGGCGACGACGAGCAGCAGCCCCGGGTAGACAATCGTAAGGATCAGTCCGATACGCCCGAAGTCCTGGATGATCTCGTACATGTGAAGAATGCTCTGCGGCAGCATGGCCATGAAGTAGATGATCGGCAGAAGGAAGAACGAGAACATCTTGTGATCGCGCAGGCGCAGCAGCTTGCTCGTCTCCTTGATGGTGAAGAAGTAGCTCGAGAACAGCGTCGTGAACACCGCGGTGACCCATACGGCCAGGAAGGCCGCGTCCAGTCGTTCCAGCACGTTCGCGGGCAGCGAGGTCGTCTTGGCCAGCTCGAGCGTCGGCCAGAGCAGGTTCTTCGTCTCCTCCGAGCCGAACACGCCGACCGTCGCCGCCACGATGATGACGTACAGCCCTCCCGCGATCAGCATCGCCCATGCGCCCGCCGCGAGCGCCTTCTCCGGGCGGCGCATCGCCGGAATGACCGTCGTCATCACGAAGGAGCCTTGGAACAGCGCCGCGATCGTCAATAGGCCTCCCCACATCGCCGGCGTGCCGAGCGGGTCGTTCCCCCATATCGGCTGGAGATTGATGGCATCCGCATTCTTCAAGGACAACGCGACGATCAGCAGCACGGGGAACAACAGCAACGGAAAGTAAAAATGATGGATGTACGCGAACGTCGTGATCGTATTGCGCGTCGCGATGGCGGCCAGCAAAAGCATGACGATGACCGTCACTTCCAACGGCGTCTTCGTCAAGACCGCCGTGATGACGACTTCGCCGAATTCTCTGGCGGTCAGGGAGCAGAGGACGGCGAAGTACGCGATCACGAGAACGCTTCCGATTCGTCCGGGCCACTTGCCCAGTATGTCCTGGCCGTATTGCGTGATCGACTTGCCCGGGAATCGCATCCCGAGGATCGCGATGAGCGACAGGCCGAGGAAGCCGAGCAGGACGCCAAGCAGCGTAACCATCGGAGCGCCGGAGCCCCCCGCCCGCACGGCGAACAAAGGCAGGGGGAGAACGCCGACGCCGATGATGGTGCTGACGAGTATCGCCGCGCTCTGTATCGCGGTAATTTGCCTCTCATCTTTCATTCCGGAGGCTCCTTTCGTTCTTCCTTGAACTTCATCGGATCGAGCGGGCTGCCGGAATTCCCGTTAGGATCGGCGTCGGCCTCTCCGACCCGAGTCGAATCGAGCGGGAACAGGAAGGACGGTCTTCTCTTCATCCACGATAGCGGACCGCGTATGGCCGTATCCTTCATCCCTTCGAAGTTGCCGGGTACGAGCGGGGACATGTAGGGAACTCCGAACGACTTCAAGGAGAGCAGATGGTTCGCGATGACGATCAGGCCGATCATGACGCCGTACAGGCCGAAGATGCCCGCCATGACGATCAGCGGGAATCGAAGCAGCCTCAGGGCAAGCGCCGCGTTGTACGCCGGGGTGGCGAACGAGCCGATCGTCGTCAGCGCGATGATGACGACCGTGATGGGGCTGGCGAATCCGGCCGCGACGGCCGCTTGGCCGACGACGAGCACGCCGACGATGGACAGCGCCCCGCCGACCTGCTGGGGCAGGCGGATCGTCGCCTCCCGCAGCACCTCCATCGAGATCTCGATGACGAGCACTTCGATGATGGCCGGGAACGGGACGCCGGCGCGTCCGCCCGCGACCGCGACCGCGAATTCGGTCGGAATGAGCTCCGGATTGAACGAGATGATCGCGACGTATAAGGACGGGAACACGAGCGAGAACATTAGCGCGATCAGCCTGGCCAAGCGCAGCGCGCTCATGAGGAGGAAGCGCTCCGTGTAATCCTCGACCGTCTGGTAGAACTGATTGAACACGGTCGGCACGAGTAACGCCATCGGGGAGCCGTCGACCATAATGGCTACCCTGCCCTCGAGGAGATTGGCGGCGACCTTGTCGGGCCGTTCCGTATACTGCACTTGCGGAAACGGCGAGTAATGGTTGTCTTCGATGTATTGTTCGAGGTACCCCGAATCCAACACCGCGTCGATATCGATCTTGGAGAGGCGCTTGTTCACCTCCGCGACCAAGTCGGGGTTGACGATGCCATCCATGTAACAGACCGCCACCTTGGACTTCGTCTTCCTACCGATCTCCGTCGTTCTGATCCGCAGGTCGGTCGTCTGCAGCCGGTACCGGAGCAAGGAGACGTTCGTTCCGAGCAGCTCGATGAAGCCTTCGCGAGGACCGCGGATGACTTGCTCCGTCGCCGGCGTATCGATCGATCTCTTCTCGATATTGCGGGTATTGATCAATAATCCCCGGTCCAGGCCGTCGACGAGCACGACGGTATTCCCTTTCAAGATGCCGTCGACGAGGGATGCAAGACGTTGCTCAGATTCCCCCGCGGTATGGTACAACGAGTCGTTGAGCAGCACTTCGAGCAGCCGCTCGGTCTCTATGAACTCGTCCTTCAAGTGCGGCGGCGCGTACATGAGAGGCTTCAAGACTTGCGCGTTCACGAGCGTCTGGTCCACCATGTTAGCGTAATAGAACATCGCTGCGGGACGGCTGCCGAAGACGTGGAACCGCCGCTTGACGTAATCGTCGTTCATGCCGAGCAAGCCGTCGATGAATGCGATCGACTTCTCCAGATCTTCGCCGAGCAGCTCGTGCCGGCATTGGTCCAGAGATTGGTCCGGCGTTGCGGGAGGCTGCTTGCTTTTTGGTTTATGGTGCCTTCTCAGGAAGGGCATCGGTCGTTCACCACCGGTCGGTTCGGAATCGGTCGATGTTTATTATTTGGCAATTCAGGAGGAATTACCCCGAAGCTCGATAAAAAAAGAGCATCCCCGGGGTCTCCCGGGAATGCTCTTGATTTCGGCTTCGCCGAAGTTCGTATAAACGGTTACGGCAGCACGTTGCCCGCGGAGCGGAAGATGTCGTACCACTCTTCGCGCGTGAGCCGTACGTCGGCGGCTTTGCAGCAGTCGGCGAGGCGCTCGAGGTTCATCGTGCCGATGACCGGCTGCATGTTCGCCGGATGGCGGAGCAGCCATGCGACGGCAATCGTCGTGTTGGTGACGCCGTACTTCGCCGCGATCTCGTCGATCTTGGCGTTAAGCGCCGGGAACTTCTCGTTGTTGCCGAGGAACGGACCTTCGAACCAGCCGTATTGGAACGGCGACCAAGGTTGGATCGTGATGTCGTTCAAGCGGCAGTAGTCGAGCACGCTGCCGTCGCGGTTCACCGCCGGGCCGTTCTCCATGTTCACGTTGAAGCCTTGGGAGATCATCGTCGCGTTCGTGATGGACAGCTGCAGCTGGTTGGCGACGAGCGGCTGCTTCACGGATTTCTTCAGCAGCTCGATTTGCATCGGATTCTGGTTCGATACGCCGAAGTGGCGTACTTTGCCCGAGCTCTCCAGCTTATCGAACGCTTCCGCCACTTCCTCCGGCTCGACGAGCGTGTCCGGACGGTGCAGAAGCAGCACGTCCAAGTACTCGGTCTTCAGACGCTTCAGGATGTTGTCGACCGAGTTCAGGATGTGCTCCTTGGAGAAGTCGAACATGCCTTTGTCCGGGCGAATGCCGCACTTCGATTGCAGGATGACCTGATCGCGCACGCTCGGGCTCATCTGGATCGCGTCCGCGAAGATCTCCTCGCACTTGCCGGCGCCGTAAATGTCCGCGTGCTCGAAGAAGTTCGCGCCGAGCTCGAGCGACGTCTTCACGAACTTCTCCGCTTGCTGCTTGTCCAACGAATTGATGCGCATGCAGCCGACCGCGACGACGGGAACTTCGAGCGAGCTCGTGCCTAGCTTGATCGTTCTCATGTTCTATGTACCTCCAATAGTAGAATGTTGACGTGACACGACATGGTAAAATGCATCCTTCTGTATTGTGGCACAAGCGGTTGGCGGATTCAATGTCGGGGTAAGTACTTCATAAATGCAGTTCTTACAAGGAGGCGTTAACGATGTACAACCATATTCTAGTTCCCGTAGACGGGTCGCAGCAGGCGGATCGCGCGCTGGACCATGCGATCGATCTTGTGAGAAGCTTGAGCCGGAACGTGCGCTTGACGGTGCTCCATGTCGACCATGCCCCGGTGTTCATCGAGCCCGCGATCATCGACGTGAGCAGCATATTGGCGGAAGAAGGCAGGCGGGTCGTCATGGATGCCACGGACAAGCTGCAGGATTCCGGCATCGAATTCGATACGCTGGTCGCGAACGGCGATCCGGCGAGCATCGTGAACGATACCGCGCGCGACCGCGGCATGGACCTGATCGTCATCGGCAGCCGCGGCGTCGGGCTCGTGTCCGAGATTCTGCTCGGCAGCGTCAGCCATTCCGTCGCCCAGCACGCGCCTTGTCCGGTATTGATCGTGAAGTAACGAGACCGCGTCTATCCATGGGAGCCCTTCGGGGCTCCTTTTTCGCGTTGTCTTCGAATCGTCTTCATTCTATACAAAAGCACCAGAAATCGAAGGATTGCCTTCTACAGACGCCGGCCGGCGTTCACTACAATTAGAGACACAACAGACAGAGAAGAAGGTGATGGCGAATGAATACCGCTCGTCGTTGGAAGCTGGTCCGAAGCAACTGGGATTTGTATTTGCTGCTCATCCCCGGTCTCGTCTTTCTATTCTTGTTCAAATACACGCCGATGTACGGCATCGTCATCGCGTTCCAGGACTTTAATATTTTCGGCGGGATCGGCGGCAGCGAGTGGGTCGGCCTGGATCAGTTCGAGAAGTTGATGCACTCCGACGACTTCTTCCGGGTGCTGACGAACACGCTGCTGATCAGTCTCTACAAGATCGTCATCCTGTTCCCGATTCCGATCTTCGTCGCGCTCGTCCTGAACGAGGTCAGGCGGATGTTCTTCAAGCGGACGATCCAGACGATCATCTACTTGCCGCATTTTCTATCCTGGGTCATCATCTCCGGATTGTTCGTCAACATCCTGTCGCCGGCCGGCGGTCTCGTGAACGAAGCGATCCGCGCGCTCGGCGGCGAACCGATCTCCTTCCTGTCGAGCAACGACTGGTTCCGCAGCGTCACCGTGTTCACGGCGGGCTGGAAGGAAATCGGCTGGAACGCCATCATCTTCATCGCGGCGATCGCGGGCATCGAGCAGGAGCAGTACGAGGCGGCCGCCATCGACGGCGCCGGACGCATCCGGCAGATGATCTCCATCACGCTTCCGGGCATCATGCCGACGATCATTCTCATGCTCATCCTGCGGATAGGCAACCTGCTCGAAGCCGGCACGGAGCAAATTCTGACGATGTACAACCCGCTCGTCTACGACACCGGCGACGTCATCGGCACTTACGTGTACCGAATGGGCCTCGGCCAGCAGGATTACAGCTTCAGCACGGCGGTCGGACTGTTCAACTCCGCGGTCGGCTTCCTGCTCATCGTCATCGGTAACGCCATGAGCAAAAAATTCCTAGGGCGCAGCATCTGGTAGAGGGGGCGAAACGTTATGCGCGGCAAAACATTAGGAGATTACGTGCTCGACGGAGGCATCTACGTCTTCTTGATTCTGTACGGTCTGGCGACGCTGCTTCCGTTCGCCAACGTGCTGTCGAAGTCGATCAGCGAAGAGTGGGCGATCACGTCCGGCAAGGTCGGGATTTTCCCGAAAGGGTTCCAGCTCGATACGATGCAATTCGTCGTGACGAACGATCAGTTCCTGCGCGCGCTGCTCATCTCGGCGGTCGTGACGGCGATCGGCACGCTCGCTTCGCTGCTCGTGACGGCGCTGACCGCGTATCCGCTATCGAAGCGGCACCTGCCCGGCATGGGCGTCATCATTATCCTGTTCATCTTCACGATGATGTTCAGCGGCGGCATCATTCCGAACTACCTGCTCATCCGCCAGCTCGGTCTCATTAACGATCTCGGCTCGCTCATCTATCCCGCTCTCATCAGCGTGTTCAATATGCTAGTCGTCAAAAGCTACTTCGAGAGCTTGCCCGAAAGTCTGGAGGAGTCCGCCAAGCTCGAGGGAGCGCGCAACTACGCGATTCTGTTCCGGATCGTCCTGCCGCTCAGCGGCCCCGTGCTCGCCACGGTCGGGTTGTTCTACGCGGTGTCGTTCTGGAACGACTACTTCAACCCGATGCTCTACATCAACAGCACGTCGCTCAAGCCGCTGCAGCTGTACTTGCAGGACATCGTCATGAACGCGGATACGTCCTCGGCTCTTAACCAAAGCGCGGACGACATCATGAACGTGCCGGCGGAGGCCGTCCGCTCGGCAACGGTAATCGCCTCGACGATACCGATCCTGCTCGTGTACCCGTTCCTTCAGAAATATTTTATCAAAGGCGTATTGATCGGTTCGGTCAAAGGGTAATTCGAAGTTCCGCGTTCGCTCGCATTAACTCTTCCTTCACATCGTCGGGAGATTAATGATATATACTACACTCTTGGGAGGGTCTAGCATGGCAAACGTATCGAAAGCACTCAAAGTTAGCGCAATAGCAACGCTGCTTGCCTCGGCACTGGCCGCTTGCGGTTCCAACAACGATAACGGCGGGAACGCCGCTCCGGCGGCGTCGAGCACGGCCGCGTCGGGCAGCGCCTCGGCCTCGGCTCCGAACGAAGATAAGCCGAACCTGAAGCGTCTGGACGTCTGGCAGGGGGAAGATTACAACACGTATCCGGTAGGCAAGCTTCTGGAAGAGAAGACGGGCTATAAGGTGCAATACGACATGCTCCCGCAGGACAAGTGGGCGGAGAAGCTCAACCTCATCATGGCTTCAGGCGAAGCGTACGACCTCGTCACGATGCTGCCGGACTTGGCGCTCTACTCCGACTACGCGCAGAAAGGCGCGTTGACCGATCTGACGCCGCTCATCGAGCAATACGGCCCGAACATCAAAGCCGGCATCTCGCAGCAATCGTTCGACGCGCTGAAGGTTAACGGGAAGATCTACGCGATTCCGGTGTCCGTCACGTACGAGCTCGGAATGAGCGTGCTAATCCGCACGGACTGGCTGGAGAAGGTCGGCATGCAGATGCCGACGACGACCGACGAGTTGACGGCCGTGCTGCAAGCGTTCAAGGATAAGGATCCGGCCGGCAACGGCGACCAGAACGTGCCGCTGACGATCAAGGGCGATCTGGCGATGCTCGACAATATCGTAGGCGCCTTCGGCATGCCGAACACGTGGAACGATATCGACGGCCAACTCGTGCCGCGCGTGCTCGATCCGCAATACAAGGATTACGTTGCCTACCTCGGCAATTGGTATAAGCAAGGCCTGCTCGACAAGGAGTTCGTCGTGAACAAGGACGCGACCGCGAAGGAGAAGTTCTCCAGCGGCAAAGCCGGAGCGATCGTCGTTCACTGGGCCGACATTCCGGCGCTGAGCGACGCGCTGACGAAGGTCGTTCCGGACGCGAAGTTCGCCTACGTTCCGGCGCTGAAGGGCCCGGCGGGCAAGAGCGGATTCGCGGCCAACGCGGGCTTCGACCGTCTGACGTTCGTTCCGAAAGCCGCGAAGAACGCGGAAGAAGCGGTGAAGTGGATCAATGCCAGCATGGAGCCCGCGACGTTCAAGGAAGTGGCGATCGGCGTGGAAGGCACGCACCATAAAGTCGAGAACGGCGCGTTCGTGCCGATTCTGCCGATCTTCAACGACGAGCGCAACCTGGCGAACAACTACTTGGCCGGCGCGGACGAGAAGCAATACCCGCTGTACTGGCAGGCGCGCGTTCGCAAGAACCCGGTCATGTTCGAAGCGTTCGACGCGCTCAACAACAAGCAGTCTGCCGAAGTGAAAATTCAGAACAAGCTCGGCAAGGCTCCTTACATGCCGCAATACGCGAAGACGAACCTGCAGCTCGAGACGATGGTCGCCGAATTCACCGTTCGAACGATCGCCGGCGCGGATTCGATCGACAATCTGGCCTCGTTCCAAGAGAAATACAAGGCGACGGGCGCGGAAGCGGCTTCGAAAGAAGTCAACGAGTGGTACCGGGCGACCAAATAAAACAACATAGCGGGCGGCGGTTCTGTTCATGGAGCTCGCCGCTCCCTTGTCATGGGAGGATAACATCATGGGGAACTATTCGTTCGAACGCAAAGTCGAGACTTATCTGAAGGCGGACGTCGTCGTAATCGGGGGCGGACCGGCGGGCACGGCGGCCGCGATCAGCGCGGCGCGCTGCGGCAAGAAGGTCGCTCTGCTCGAGAAGACCGCGCAGCTCGGCGGCATGGGCACGATCGGCAACGTCAGCGTGTTCATGCCGATCGGCAACACGACCGGCATCTACCGCGAGCTGATCGCCGAGATGCTGGCCGATTCGTTGCCGCCGAGCCATGACGATTCGATCGCGCCGCAGTATTCGCCTTTTGCCCTTAGACACTATCTGAACGAGAAGATGAAGAGAGAGAACGTGGACGTGTTCTACCATTGCGAGTTCGTCGGCACGATCGCGGAAGGCGGCCGCATCAAGGCGGTCATCGTCTCCACGCGGGAAGGACTGAAGGCGTTCGAGGGCGAGCGATTCATCGATTGCACGGGAGACGCTCGGGTCGCGATCGACGCCGGCGTGTCGTACCGCACGGGGCGGGAAGAAGACGGCTTGACGCAGCCGATGACGCTCATGTTCACGATGCAGAATACGGGCAAGCCGGTGAAGACTTACTTGCCGGAAGGCTGTTACGAATACAAGGAAGTATCCGATCTGCCGCAAGGCCGCAGACTGTATTGGGAACACAACGGCGACGGCTCGCTGCTCGTCAACATGTCGCGCGTGAAGGCGAACGGCGCAAAGATCGCGGACGTGAACTACGCGGAGACGGAAGCATTGAAGCAGGTGTTCTCGATCGCCTACTACTTGCAGAAGACGGGCTTCGAGACGTACGCGCTGACGCACATCGCGCCGCAGACGGGCGTCCGCGAGACGAACCAGATCGAAGGCCTCTATACGTTGACGGAGCAGGACCTGCTGACCGGCGCGCGATTCCCGGACGTCGTCGCGCAGACGAACTACGAGATCGACATCCATAGCCCGGACGCGAAGAAGACGACCGACGAACGGAAGATCGACGGCTACGATATTCCGTATCGCTGCATGGTATCGGCGAAGGTGGATAACCTGCTCGTGGCGGGGCGCTCGATCTCCGCGTCGCACGTGGCGATGTCCTCGATGCGCGTGCAGGCGACTTGCTACGCGCTCGGCCAAGCGGCCGGCATCGCGGCGGCGCTCTCGCTCGACGGCGGAACGAAGATGGAGAATGTTGACATGGACAAATTGCACGCCGTGTTGGAACATCAGGGTGTGAGGTTTAAGAAATAAGCGAGCTTCGGCTGCGGAACGGCCCGGTTCGGAGGAGGATGGCGAGCGATGTATAAACTGCTGATCGTGGACGATGAACCGACGGTACGAATGGGCTTGGGCGCTTACTTCGACTGGACTTCGTTCGGCATCGAGGTGATGGGGGAGGCGGACGACGGAGACGTCGCGCTCGAGATGATCGAGCGGTCGCCGCCCGATCTTATCCTGACGGACGTTCGCATGCCGAACATGGACGGAATCACCCTGTCGCGGCATGTATCCGAGCGATTCCCGCGGGCGAAGATCGTCTTCGTCAGCGGTCATGACGACGCGGAATACTTGAAGTCGGCGCTTAAGGTCAGCGCGGTGGACTACATCTTCAAGCCGGTGAACTTGCAGGAGCTGGGCGAGGTCATCAAGCGCGTCGTCGCAGAATTGGACGCGGAGCGGACCGAGCAGCAACGCAGCGCGGAAGCGCGCGTGAAGCTGCTGGAGAGCATGCCGCTGCTCCGCGAGAAGTTCTTGTTGTCGCTCATCGAGGGCAGCGTCCGCAAGATGAGCGTGCCGGAGCGTCTCGAATTCCTGGGGCTCGACTTGCCGGAAGACGCTTCGTACTGGACGATCGTCGTATCCGTCGACAATATGGCGGACATTATCGCTTCCCGCACCGAGCACGATCTTCAGTTGCTCTGGTACTCGATTCAGAACGTCTGCCAGGAGCTGGTCGACCGTCATATGGCGGGCTACGCCGTCGAACACCTCTCCGGCGAATTCGTCGGCATCCTGCGCCCGCGCGAGGAAGACGAGGCGACGGCCGACGCCGCGGAGGCGTTGTACGCGCTGGCCGGCGACATCCGGGACAACTTGGAGCGGTGGCTGAAGATCGGCGTCACGATCGGCATCGGCGAACGGGCCGACGGCTTGTCCGGACTTGCCCAATCGTACAGGCAGGCGCGCGAGGCGGCCGATTATAAGTGGTACTTGGGCAAGAACCGGATCATTACGATGGATAGCCTCGAGCAAGCGGATGCCGAGACGGGCGGCATGAACCGGTACGAACAGGACGATAACGAGCAATTGATGTCGGCGCTGAAGGCCGCGGATGCGGATAAGCTGCGGGAAGCGCTCGACGCGCTGTTCGAGGACCTGCTGCGCAACCGTCGCGACGGGCTGAAGTACGGCCGCAACGTCTGCTTGCAGATTGTCCTGTCGGCCGGCCAGCTCTTGATGGAGTTGAACGCGCAGTCGTCCGAAGCCGATTCGGCGGAATCCCGCATCTGGGAGGCGCTGTTCGAGCAGGAGACGCTCGGAGACATGCGCCAGTTGATCGAGTCGCACTTATTGGGCGCCTGCGAGCGCATTCGCGAGAAGCGCGCGGGCAAGATGGCTGGCGTCGTCGAGCGGGTCCGCGCCATTATCGACGCGAAATACGCCGACGGCGACTTGACCGTGGCCGAGATCGGCAAGGAAGTGTTCCTGACGCCGACTTACGTCAGCTTGCTGTTCAAGCAGGAGACGGGACAGACCGTCGGCGAATACTTGACCCAGGTGCGAATGGACCGCGCGAAGGAGATGCTTCGCGATCCGCAGTATAAGCTGTACGATATCTGCTATGCGATCGGGTACACGGACCCGAGCTACTTCACGAAGCTGTTCAAGAAAATAACGGGAGTCACGCCAAGCGTGTATCGCGACAACTATGCCTAAACCGAAATTCTCTTCTGCGCGTCGGACTGCTAGTCCCGGCGCGCTTCGTCGCCTCGTACGCCGGATCTCGATTCCGCGGCAATGGCTGTTGGCGTACCTTCTTCTCATCGGCGTTCCGGCTTGCATCATATTATACGGGTTCTACGAGCGCAACGCTTCGATCCTGAAGAGCGAGGTCGTCCGGACGATGCAGCAGACGCTGAAGCAGGCGGGCAGCAACCTGTCGTACCGGCTCGAGCATATCGAGGACATCAGCAACGCGGCGTTCTTGAACGCTAACCTGCACCAGTACTTGTCCGTTCGCGAGGACGACAAGTCGATCGGCATTCAGATGGAAGTCATCAAGGAGCTGCGCGATCTCGTCGAGACGGTGCAGACGAACTCCGACGTCTTCCATGTCCGGTTGTTCGTCAACAAGTCGAAGCTGTACGCGAGCGAGCGGATTAACTTCTTCTCCCTCGACAGCTTGATGACCCGGCCTTGGTATCCCGAGATTATCGAAGGGAACGGCGGCATCGTATGGACGGGGGATTACGAGGAGAAATTCCTGGAGGGCGGCGACGTCCGCATCTTCTCGGCCGCGCGCATGCTGCGGGATCCCGATCATTACGATCAAGTATCGGGCGTTATGATGATCGACGTGAAGGAACGGATGGTATCGGATATTCTGACCGAGCTTCAATTCTCGCCGGGTACCCAGGTGTATCTCGTGGACGCCGCGGGACACGTCGCTTATCACCAGGATCGCGAGCGGATCGGGGCTAACGTAGGGCCCGAGCTGACGTCGCTGCTGAAGGGAGCGGTGGAAGGTAACGGCAAGGTCGAGGTGGACGGCGTCGCGAACGAGGTCATGTTCACGACGGTCGGTCCGACCGGCTGGAAGCTCGTCGCGCAGGGCACCGAGTCCCAGCTGTCGCAACGCGCCGTCAAACTGACGCAAATCTCCGGCATTACGTCGTTGTTGCAATATATCGCGTTGTTCCTTGTACTGCCGTTCGTCTTGCTGGCGATTATCGTCCGGGGCATGAACCGCCGGGTGAAGCACGTCGTGACCGCTATCCGGCGCGGGGGCGTGGACAGCGTGAACGAGCTGCCGGCCGCGGCGGGCGACTTCCATATGCTCGAGCGGACGGTCGACCATCTGATGCTGCGGGTGCGCACTCTGGTGGAAGAGAAGTACAAGGCGGAGATCCAAGAGCGGGAAGCGCAGCTCGTCGCGCTGCAGGCGCAGATCAATCCGCACTTCCTGTACAACACGCTCGATACGATCAACTGGATCGCGATCGGCAAGGGCGCGACGGACATCAGCCAGATGATCGACGGCTTGGCGAAGTACTTCCGGCTTAGCTTGAATAAGGGGAAGCTTATCGTCAGCGTGGAGGACGAGCTGCGTCTGGCGGAAGTGTACTTGGAGATCCAGCGTAGCCGGTTCCCGAATACGTTCGATTTCCGAATCGATTGCGAGCCGGGACTCGAGGCGTACCGGATGCCGAAGCTGATGCTGCAGCCGATCGTCGAGAACGCGCTGCTGCACGGCATTCGCAAGGCAAAGGGGCGACAGGGCAGCATCGTCGTCTCCGCCCGCGAGGAGGGCGGAGATCTCGTCTTCGCCGTGTCGGACAACGGCATCGGCATGGACGAGGAGCAAGCGGGCAGGCTGTTGACGTCGGCGCCGACCGAGACGAAGCCGGACGGCACGGGCAGCTCGTACGGGCTGTATAACGTGAACGAGCGCGTTAAGCTGTACGCGGGAGACGGGTACGGGTTAAGCGTCGTCTCGCGGCTCGGCGAGGGCACGACTGTGACGGTGCGGCTGCGAGCGGAGCGGGAGACGACGAGCGACGGGACGGATGCGTCGGAATAACGCCGTGCGGTAACACTATTTGGTCGGATGGGGTGCGAGCGCCGGAATAACGCTGTGTGGTAACGCTAATTGGTCGGAATGAGTGCGTGCGGCGGAATAACGCTATGTGGTAACGCTAATTGGTCGGATGGGGCGCGTCCGCCGGAGTAATCTCGATACGGGAACATACGTTTGATTTTATTTGGCGGGTTATGGTAGACTGGAAGCGTCTGACAACCCACCTATTAGAGGAGTGACTGTAGTGGCTCTGAATCCTTACTTGATCTTCAACGGCGAAGCGCGCGAAGCCGCGCTGTATTACGCGCAGGCGTTCGGACTTGCGGAACCGCATTTGATGACGTACGGGTCGGTCCATTCCGACGAGATTCCGTCCGAAGCCTCGAATCTGATCATGCATACTTATCTCGACATCGCCAGCGGCAAGCTGATGATCTCCGACAACTTCCCGGGCATGCCGTTCACGGCGGGCAACAACTTCACGATCGCTTACGTCGGCAACGACGAGGCGGCGATCCGCGCGGCGTTCGCGAAGCTTAAGGAAGACAGCTTAGCGGTGAAGATGGAACTGCAAGAGACTCCGTGGAGCAAGTGTTACGGCAGCTTGACGGACAAGTTCGGTATCGAATGGCAGTTCAGCCACGAGGCTTAATTTCTCGAAGGCTTGCTGAATAACGTGCAACAACAGACCGCTTCCCTCAGACGGGGATGCGGTCTATTGTTCTTACAGCAAGGCGAGCTAGTTCAAGAACCCTTCCAGCGCGATCGTCGGCTTCATGTCAGCCTGCCACGCGCCTTTGTTATAACCCCCGTTGTACCCCGGCGTTGCCGCCGGCTCCCAGTAGAAGACGCCGAGGCCTCGGCTGCTCGAGATGTTCCGCACCTTCGTCTTGATGTCGGAGACGAAGCTCTTGGCCGCGGACGGTTGGTTGTAGTCCATGCCGATCTCGGTAATCATGATCGGCTTGCCGTAGCGCGAGATCATGTTGTTGGCGTTGTTGATCGTCTGGGTCACCTTTGATGACCAGTCGGAGCTCGACGGATACAGCGACATGCCGATGATGTCGAACGTTGCTCCGTTCGCGACGAGTCCGCCGATGTTCCAGACGAAAACGGCGTTATCGTAGCCGTTCGCCAGATGGACGATCGTCTTCGTGGCGCTCGAGATCGACTTGACGGCGTTATGGCCCGTGTTGACGAGCCAAGCGTAGTTCTTCATGTTGAGCGACGCCTTGCCGTCGTTCCACAGCATGCCGTCGTTCGTCTCGTTGCCGATCTGCACCCAGTCCGGCGTGACGCCTTTGCTCTGCATCGCGGTCATGACGTCGCGGGTATGGTTCCAGACGGCGTCCATCAGCTGCTGGAACGTATAGCCCGACCATGCGGCCGGCTTCGTCTGCTTGCCGGGGTCCGCCCACGAATCGCTGTAATGGAGCGTCAGCATGACGCTCATGCCGGCGTTCTTCGCCCGTTGCGCGAGGGCGGCTGCGCGATCCTTGTTCATGTAGCCGTTGCCGTAGTTGCTCGACGGATTGACGAAGACGCGGATGCGCACCGAGTTGATCTGGTAGTCGTTCTTCAGAATGTCGATGATGTCGCGCTGCACGCCGTTCTTGTCTTTCCACTTGTAGCCTTGGGCTTCCATTCCGGCGATCCAGCTGATGTCGGCTCCCTTGGCGAACGCGGGCGCGGCGACGGCCCGGTCCGGGAACGCGGCGGGCGAGAGCAGCGTGAAGGCGAGCAACAACGCGACGATGAATGATCCGAGCTTTTTCGATAACATGACAAGACTCCTTTACGCGGTAGATTGGCAGTACCTTCTCTCCCTCGAGCGATCCGCTTATCCTCTCCCGTCGCGCCCCTCCCTTCTTCTGTTTCTTCTTCATTGTAAAATCGCGCCCGCAGCGCATATACGACACCTTTCCAATAAATTGGATGCTTTTATAGCGTGTTGCGCCAACGACGAAGAGCACCCCGAAGGGTGCTCCCGAGCAGTAGTCTGGCATCTTGATGGCTATTAGAAGGCCGCAACTCGCTTAATGGACCATACGACTCCCGGTGCCGTATTGCCGAAATCGATCGATTGGGTGAATCCATCGTCGACATAGAATAACCCGAGTTGTTCGCCGCCGAATAACAGCAAGTCTACCGCAAGCGTTACGGTCGCCTCGCCAAGGAGTATTCGCACGGTTAACTCCAAATCCATGATCGGCAACCGCCCTAGGACGACTTCCTGGCCGCTGCCTAGCAATCTGACCGACACATAAGGACTCACGTCCTCATCCAACGGCGTCGTCTGCGGTACTTGAGTCTTGTAGGGGATCGTCGCATAGACCGAGTAAACCCCTTGAGTAAAGGCGGTAAAAGTACCCGTTGTGGTGTCGAAGCTGCCGAAGTTATTGTAATAGGGAGGGGCAGTTGACCAACTCCCGAATTGCGTAGTGGCGCTTATGCCCGTCGCGCTAGTAAAGGCCGAGAAGCCGAAAGATTCCAAGAACGGCGGCGGCACATCGAAGTTGACCGTCGTAATTTGGTTAACGGGATCATCGTTGACGACAATGTTGATGTTCCCTTGCGTTTGCAACTGTAGTGTTCCTCCGAGCGTTACCGTTCCCGTTCCGTTTAAGGATTCCACGGTGAAAAGAGGCTGGTCGGGGTCGAATACGCCCGTCTCGCCGGTAGCGCCCGTCGCGCCAGTGTCGCCGGTAGCGCCCGTTGCGCCAGTGTCGCCGGTAGCGCCCGTAGCGCCAGTGTCCCCGGTAGCTCCAGTAGCTCCGGTGTCGCCGGTTGCGCCCATAGCTCCGGTGTCGCCGGTTGCGCCCGTAGCTCCGGTGTCACCAGTAGCGCCTGTAGCGCCGGTGTCGCCGGTTGCGCCCGTAGCGCCAGTGTCGCCGGTGTCGCCGGTAGCGCCCGTAGCGCCGGTGTCGCCGGTAGCGCCCGTAGCGCCAGTGTCTCCGGTAGCTCCAGTAGCGCCGGTGTCGCCGGTAGCGCCCGTAGCGCCAGTGTCGCCGGTAGCGCCCGTCGCGCCAGTGTCGCCGGTAGCGCCTGTTGCGCCAGTGTCGCCGGTAGCGCCCGTCGCGCCAGTGTCTCCGGTAGCTCCAGTAGCTCCAGTAGCTCCAGTAGCTCCAGTAGCTCCGGTTGCGCCCGTAGCGCCGGTGTCACCAGTAGCTCCAGTAGCGCCGGTGTCGCCGGTAGCGCCGGTGTCACCCGTCGCGCCAGTTGCGCCGGTTGCGCCCGTAGCTCCGTCTGCACCATCCAGACCTTCAAGCCCATCAGCGCCTGTAGGCCCCGTTGCTCCAGTGTCACCAGTAGCGCCAGTCGCTCCGGTCGCACCAGTCGCACCAGTTGCACCAGTCGCTCCGGTCGCACCAGTCGCACCAGTTGCACCAGTCGCTCCGGTCGCACCAGTCGCACCAGTTGCACCAGTCGCTCCTGTTGCACCATCCGCGCCAGCGTCACCGGTCGCGCCAGTAGCGCCCGTTGCACCATCCGCGCCAGCGTCACCGGTCGCGCCAGTAGCGCCCGTTGCACCATCCGCACCAGCGTCACCGGTTGCGCCAGTCGCTCCTGTTGCACCATCCGCGCCAGCGTCACCGGTTGCGCCAGTAGCGCCCGTTGCACCATCCGCGCCAGTGTCACCGGTTGCGCCAGTAGCGCCCGTTGCACCATCCGCGCCAGCGTCACCGGTCGCGCCAGTCGCTCCTGTTGCACCATCCGCGCCAGCGTCACCGGTCGCGCCAGTCGCTCCTGTTGCACCATCCGCGCCAGCGTCACCGGTTGCGCCAGTCGCTCCTGTTGCACCATCCGCGCCAGCGTCACCGGTCGCGCCAGTAGCGCCCGTTGCACCATCCGCGCCTGTTGGACCCGTCGCACCAGTTGCTCCGGTCTCTCCTGTTGAACCCGTTGCTCCCGTCGGAGTGAGGTGCTCGATTCGCACGATCGCGGAGCCTTCCGTCACTTCGATATCGAGCGTGTCCGATACGAAGATCAAGTTCTCGCCGAACCTTACGGTCGCCGATCCGGATTCCCCGATGACGTTAAAGAGGAAGTCTCCCGTCGCCAAAGATCCTGTCGCTCCGGTTGTTCCCGTCGTACCCGTTGCTCCGGTAGCGCCATCCGCGCCAGTGAAGCCGGTAGCTCCGGTCGTTCCTGTTGCGCCCGTCGCTCCTGTAACCCCAGTAGCGCCACTTGCGCCAGTGCCGCCAGTGATGCCATTTCCTGTGGCCCCCGTGGCGCCCGTCGCGCCATCCGCGCCGTCGGCACCGTCAGCACCATCCGCGCCAGGAGCTCCCGCCGGCCCGATGGGACCGCGATGCCCCCGTTTGCCCCGCTTGCCGCGTTTTCCGCGCTTCCCTCTTTTTCCCCGTTTGCCTCTTCGGCAGCACTTCTCTTTGTCGTCATCGTCGCATTTTGGACCCTTGTGCCCCATTACTTCCACTTTCTCCGCATTCTCGTCGCACTCGCAAGGAGATTGACGACAGGAACACTCTTCCTTATCGTTCGAATTCAAACTCGACTCCTCCTTATACCTAATAAGACCATACTATTCATCCATTCCTCCCCTTTGATTGTGCGAATGGTAGATAGATAAGAGCCTGTTCCGCAACGCAAAAAAGAGCACCCCGAAGGGTGCTCCTCGTAACCTAGCGCTATGAAGCTCTACGCGAACCGATAGTAGATGAGCAGGAACGTCGCAAGCACGAACAGGAAGTTCAGCATGATGAATACGACCCGGTTCAGCGCGCCCTGATGCATCTCGACCGGCGGCTTATAGAAGCTCGTGCCCTCGATGATGAAGATGAGCAGCACGATATGGATGATGAAGTGGCCCACGATCTCGGTGTAGCCGAACAACGTCGTCGTCAGGATGAAAATAATCGTCAGCACGATCGACAGCACGCGGTTCAGAATGCCGACGACGAGCAGGTAGCCGACGACGAACTCGATGAACGCGCACAGGACGATGAACGGGCCCGGCGCGAAGCCGAACGTCGGCACCCCGTGATGGGCGACGATATCGAGGCTCATGTTCGGGTAGATCCATTTCTCCACGGCGACCCAGCAGAGCGACAAGCCGGTGCCGAGGTAGAGCGCAGGGAACGCCCACGCCTGCCAGCGGGTACGCTCCAGCAGCAGCGCGCCGGCGATGGCGACGTAGAAGCCGTAGTCGAGAAGGTGGAACAAGCCGTATTCGGCGATGCCGTAGACGAACAAGCCGATCAGCGCGAGAGCGCCAGCCTTCGTCGCATAGTGGTGCGGGACGACCAGCAAGGCGGCCGCCGCCCAGACGACGATCGTAAGCGCGGTGCCGTGGAGCTCGAACTCGGGCGCAAGCAGCGTGCCTTCGAGCGCTCCCCAAGCGAGGCCGATCGCGGTGCCGTAACGAAGCAGCGGATACGACAGCGCTCGCCAGTTCTCTACGGTGCGGTCCAGGCGAGTCAACGCCGGCACGCGCATGAGGAGAGGCAGCAGCTGCGTCAGAACCGCGAGCAGGGCGGCGGTCAGGAGCGCCGTCGTCAGGAAGAACGGCGACAGAATATGTTCGATCGATTCTTTGACCGGCGGTAAGCCCGTGAACCATTTGACGTGGGCGGAGGCCATATAGGGAATGCATAGACCGAGAATAGCCATTGCGGGTATGGCGATGCGTTTCGTTAACGACATAGCGGCAGCTCCTTCGCTTATGAACCATAAGATCGTCTTGTTACATTCTTATCCTACCATAAGCTTCCACACCTTCCCATCGGGGGAAGCTCCGAATTCGCCCGCGCGATTCCCCGAACTTCTACCCGGGGAATTCCCCGACCGTACCCGGCGCTATTCTCCCTTATCCACCGCGGATCCGCCCCGATGGTGCACTCTTTCCCGTTCCTCCCCGCAACTCCGTAATAAAATCCACCCTCCCCGTTGAATCGCCCCGATTGTGCTTGAAATAGTACACCCACATCGAATTTAAAGCGGTTTCATGAGCGTGCGCTCCGCCTGATAATTGAACTATCACACGCAACGCGGTAAGGAGCAACCCATGGCTACAAGCAAATTAGCGACGACGCAGGCTCGCCTCGCGAGCGCCGGTCCGCGAAGGACGATCCTGCAGACGGTATGGAAGTACAGGGCGCTGTTCGTTCTCGCGCTGCCCGGCTTCGCTTTGCTATTCGTCAACAATTACTTGCCGATGTTCGGCATCTTCCTCGCCTTCAAGAACCTGAACTACACGAAGGGCATCTTCGGCAGCGACTGGGTCGGCTTCGACAACTTCAAGTTCATGTTCGCTTCGAACGACGCATGGATGATCATCAAGCACACGCTGTTGTACAATTTCTCCTTCCTCGTCATCAATACCGTGCTCGCCGTCTTGCTCGCGGTGCTGCTCAACGACGTGAAGAACCGGATTCTATCGAAGTTTTTCCAGAGTACGATGCTGTTGCCGCACTTCATCTCGATGGTCATCGTCGGCTACCTCGTGTACGGCTTCCTGAACCCGGAGCTCGGCTTCCTCAACAAGTCGATATTGGAGCCGCTAGGCCGCGATCCGATCGCCTGGTATGCCGAACCCGGCTACTGGCCTTACATTCTGACGATCGTGAACACGTGGAAGTCGGTCGGATACTTGGCCGTCGTGTACTTGGCGGCGATCGTCGGCATCGACCACGAGTATTACGAAGCGGCGCGCATCGACGGGGCGAGCAAGTGGAAGCAGATGACCAAGATTACAATTCCGCTTATTATGCCGGTCATCATCATACTGACGCTGCTCGCGATCGGCCGAATCTTCAATGCCGACTTCGGCTTGTTCTATCAAGCGACGATGGCTTCCGGCATGCTCAAGAGCACGACCGAGGTTATCGATACGTACGTGTACAACGCGCTCCTGGTGACGGGGGATACCGGACTCGCATCCGCGGCGGGCTTGCTGCAGAGCGTCGTCGGCTTCGTTCTCGTCATCTCGGTGAACCGCATCGTCAAGAGATTCAGCCAAGATAACGCGCTGTTCTAGGAGGGAGAGACAGATGGAACAGAACCGACGCACGAATCCGATCGTCATGATCTTCTTGCTTATTTTCAGCTTGGCCTGCTTGATTCCGCTCTGGCTGATCTTCATGGTGTCGCTCTCCAGCGAGAACGACATCAGCACGTACGGCTACCGCTTCTGGACGAACAACCTCGACTTCACGGCTTATTCCTACTTGAAGCATGACGCCCAGACGATCGCCAGGGCGTTCGGGGTATCGATTCTCGTCACGATCGCCGGCACGGCGGCCAGCCTGTTCGCGACTTCTGCGATGGCGTACACGCTTTCGCGCAGAGACTTTCCGTTAAAAGGGTTCCTCAGCTTCTACGTGTTCTTCACGATGCTGTTCAGCGGCGGCCTGCTGCCATGGTATCTGGTCTATACGCGAATGTTCCACCTGCAGGATACGTTGCTCGTGCTCATCGTTCCGGGTCTGATCGGGGGTTTTAACATCTTCATCATGCGGACGTTCTTCGCGAACAGCATTCCGCCCTCGCTCATCGACTCCGCGCAGATCGACGGCGCGAGCGAATACCGCACGTATTTCAGCATTATTCTGCCGTTATCCTTGCCCGTTCTGGCGACCATCGGCCTCTTCGTAACGGTGTCGTATTGGAACGATTGGTTTACGAGCTTGGTGTTCATTAACAACGAGAAGCTATACACGCTGCAATACTTCCTGAACAAGACGCTGATGAACGCGCTGTTCCTGCAAGCGATCGCGAACAAGGCGTACAGCCAAGTCGCGAACGTGACGCCGCCGCTCGAATCGATCCGAATGGCGATGGCGATGCTGGCGATCCTTCCGATCTCGCTCGTGTTCCCGTTCCTTCAGAAGTATTTCGTCAAAGGCCTTACCGTAGGCGCAGTGAAAGGCTGATCCCGGCATTGCCGGTTAAGCGATAGAAGCACGAGCGAAGCAATCATCCTAAGGGGGCAATACTGTGACAAAATTACGCAAAAGCTCCACCCTCGCCGTATCGACGCTGTTGGCGGCCGGATTAACGCTGGCGGCATGTTCGAACGACAACGGCAATAACGCCGCGAGCTCTCCGAGCGCTTCGAATTCTCCGGGCGCATCGGCATCCGCGTCTCCGAGCGCGTCGCCGTCCGAAGCGCCGAAGGCGCTCGAGCCGTACGAAGTCGTCATGGTGTATCCGGACGCGCCGCAGAAGGAAGACGGCGTCGTGCAGGAAGCGATCAACGAGTATCTCGCCAGCACGTATCCGGACATGAACGTGACCGTCAAGCTGAATCCGATCGACTGGGGCTCGTGGGGCGACAAGACGAACCTGATGATGGCATCCGGCGACAAGTTCGACCTCCTCTTCACGGCCGGCTGGCTCGGCTTCGAGACGCAGGTGAACAAGGGCGGCCTGCTGCCGCTCGACGATCTCGTCAACCAATACGGGCAAGACATCCTGGCGCTGGAGAAGGACTTCCATGACGCCGCCCGCCGCCAAGGCAAGCTGTACGGCATCCACACACACCAAGAGCTCGGCAACCAGCAAGGCATCGCCTTCAACAAGGAGCTCGTCGACAAGTACGGCTTCGACCTGAGCGTGCTGAAGTCCGGTAACCTGAAGGATCTCGAGCCGATGCTCCAGACGATCAAGGAGAAGGAGCCCGGCGTTACGCCGTTCGTCGGACCGGCTTGGCCGCTCGACGCGTACTTCGGCTCGAGCTCGCTCGATGAAGTGATCGGCGGCTTCGGCATCGACGCGAATTCGGACGCTTCCAACTTCGCCGTGACGTCGAAGTACGAGATGCCGCGCTTCCAAGAGCTGGCTCAACTGACGCGCGACTGGTTCCAAGCCGGCTACGTGAACAAGGACGGAACGACGCAAGGCCTCGACATCTGGCAGAAGTTCAAGGCGAAGAAGGCGTTCGCGACGATGGCGGACATGGAGATCGTCGCCGACTCCAACCTGGGCGAACCGAAGCCGATGCCGAGCAGAAGCGCGCAGACCGGCATAGAGATCGTCCAAGTGCCGATGAACACGGACCGGCTGCAGACCGGCAAGCTGACCGCGACGATGCAGGCGATCTCCAAGACGTCCGGGGACCCGGCTCGCGCGATGATGCTGCTTAACCTGTTCTTCAAGGACCAGAAGCTGCTGACGCTGTTCAACTTCGGCGTCGAGGGCACCCACTTCGTCCTCAAGGACGGCCAAGTCGCATTGCCGGACGGCAAAGCGCAAGAGAACGTCGGGTTCTACCACGACATCATGTGGCAGATCGGCAACCAAATGCTGAACTATACGAGAGTCGGCGAAGACCCGAACAAGTACAAGAACTACGAGAGCTTCAACCAATTGATCGCCCAGAAGCAATCGCGCCTGTTCGGCTTCGTCTTCGACTCCGCGCCGGTGCAGAACCAGCTCATCTCCATCGACAACGTGAAGAAGGAATTCGAGGACGGCATCAAGTCGGGCCAGATGGATCCGGCGAAAAACTTGCCGAAGTTCATCGAGAAGCTGAAGGCAGCGGGAGCGGACGCGGTCATCGCCGAAGCGCAGAAGCAAGTCGACGCATGGCGCGCCGCGAACGGCAAATAAGATCGGGGAAGGCATCGCTCTCGGGCGGTGTCTTTTTCCGGCGTTAGGCGAGGGCGGCGGTGAATGAGCCGGGCGGTGCAGGTGCGGGGTGAGTCGGCGTTCGGCGGGCCTTAGCGTTACGTAATAGCGCTATACGCCATGGTCAGCCTCGAGACGAATGGAATAAGTCGATGGGATAACGCTAATCCGCTCCGTGAACCGCGGAAACTTCGAATGCGAAGCGGCTAGCGTTACGGCATCGTGCTATTGCACAGAGAGAAGCCGGCAATGAGTAAATAAGGCGATGCCGTAACGTTAAGCCAGTCGGAACGAAACGGTCCGCTAGTGTACAATAGAGACAGCAAGGGGGGAGCGCCGTGATCGGCAACATTCGCATCTTCAACCGGTTCGCCACGAAAATGATCGTCGCGTTCGTCGTCGTCATCCTGCTGCCGACGTTGTTCACGAGCGCTTCCTTCTACGTCGTATCCAATAGCACGGTGAAATCCAACGTGAGGGAATCGTCCGTGCAAATCGCCCAGCAGGCGGCCGATTCCCTGTCGTTCATCTTCAACGCCGGCAGCGACGTCGCCGACCTCATCTCGAACGACTTGCGCATTCAGCAGCTCGTGTCGACGCAGGGACAATCGAGCGCCGAAGACTTGAAAGTCTGGCTCGATAACGAGGAGTACTTGAAGAGCTTCCTTAACAATCTCGTCTACACGAGCTCGTTCATTAACATCGTCTACGTGCTGAAGGATCGGAACAACAGCTGGGGAAGCGGAACGTTCTCGAAGGTGAAGCTGGCGCAGGCCGACATCGAAGCGCTCGACTGGGTGAAGGAGGCGAAGCGGAAAGCCGGCGGCCTCGTCTGGAGAGGGCTGCAGGAGGACCGCTTCAGCGGGGGCGGCGACAATACGGAGCTGGTGCTCCCGATCGGCCGGGTATTGAGCGACTATCGGACGATGAGCCCGATCGGCTACATTCTCGTCAACCTGAACGGCAGGAAGATTCTCGACAACATCGAGCGGATGAAGCTCGGAGAGACCGGCGGCTTCTTCGTCGTGGACGAGACGGGGCGCGTCATGGTGGACGCGAACCGGGACCATATCGGCACGATCGTCGCCAATCCGGAGCTGCTCCGCAACATTACGGGCAACACGAAGGTCGAATTCGAGTACGAGAGCGAGGGAACCGCGTACTACGGGGTCAAGCAGCGGCTGAGCAACGGCTGGCTCATCGTCGGAACGGTGCCGGTCCACGAGATCACGGATAAGCTCGACACGCTTCACAATCAGATTCTGCTCTCGTTCATCGTGTTCACGCTCGCCGGCATCGCCATCGGGCTATTCATCGCCAGGAGAGTCACGAGGCCGGTCAAGCAGTTGACGAAGCAGATGAAGCTCGTGCAGCGGGGCGATCTGACGATCCGCTCCGATATCGAGGCGAACGACGAATTCGGCCTCATGAGCCGGCAGTTCAACCGCATGGTCGCCGACATCGACCGGCTGATGGAGCAGGTGTCGGCGGAGCAACGGCAGAAGCAGGACGCCGAGCTGCGCGCGGTAACGCACCGGATTAATCCGCATTTCCTGTTCAACACGCTCGGTACGCTGCGCTGGCTTATCAAGTACGGACAAGAGGGCCGGGCGTTCGAGGGCATCTCGTCGCTCATCCGGCTGCTCGAGGCGAACATGGGCAAGAAGGGCAATTTCTTCACGATCGCGGAAGAGATGGACATTATCGAGAAGTATCTCGCCATTCTCGAGCTTCGCTACAACAAGAGCTTCAAGCTCCATGCGGAGCTCGATCCCGAAGCCGCGGCGTTCCTCATTCCGCGCATGATGATCCAGCCGCTCGTGGAGAACGCGATCTTCCACGGCATCGTGCCGCTCGACATCGACGGCCGCATCGACATCGAGGCGAGGATGGAGCAGGAATCGGTCGTCCTGACGGTGACCGACAACGGCATCGGCATCCTGCCCGAGAAGACCGTCCTCTTGGAATCGATGCGAGAGGCGGTGCAGTCCGGGCAGACGGGCATCGGGATGCGGCACGTGTTCGAGAGCATCGAGCTCTATTACGATCGCGGCTCCGAGATTACGGTTACGAGCGGAGAAACCGGGGGGACGACGGTGAGGATCGTGCTGCACCCGAAGCCGGGAACGGGAGGCGAGACGCATGTATCGGGTCATGATCGTCGATGACGAGCCGGTAATCCGGTTCGGCATCAAGGCGTTGATCGATTGGAACAAGGAAGGGTTCGAGGTCATCGGCGAGTACGCGAACGGGGTCGTCGCGCTGGACACGATGCTGTCGCAGCCGGCCGACGTCCTCATCACGGACATCAAGATGCCGATGATGGACGGCCTCGCGCTGTCGCGAGAGGCGATGAAGCTGAACCCTGCCTGCAAAGTCGTGCTCGTCAGCAGCCATAACGACTTCGAGTTCGTGCGGGAAGGACTCAAGATGGGCGCCGTCGATTATATGCTGAAGCATTCGCTGGAGCCCGAGGATCTTCTCTCCGCGCTGCGCAAGTGCAAGGAGCTGCTGCAAGCGTCCGCCTCCGCGCCGGGAGGACACGCCCTCGCGCAGCCGACGACGGAGGCAAGGCAGCCGGCCGGCGGGGGCGCCGACGAAGGCGCCTCGGATCAAGATCCGATCGGCCGCGCGCTCGCGTACATCGGCTCGCGCGATCTGAAGACGATTACGCTGCAGCAGGTCGCGGATGCGGTCCACGTGAGCAAGAACTACTTCTCCGTCTTGTTCAAGAAGACGACGGGGCACAACTTCATCGACTACGTCATCGGTCTCCGTCTGGAGAAGGCGAAGGGGCTGCTCGCCGATTCGAATCTGAAGATCTACGTCATCGCCGAGCAGGCGGGCTTCAACGACGTGAAATACTTCAGCAAGCTGTTCAAGAAGAACTGCGGCCTGTCGCCGATCGACTATCGGCTGCGACACGGGTCCGGAAGCTTCGACGACGCCGAGGGGGGAGAGGCGCACTCATGAGAAGGGCGATGTTCGCGTTGTGCGCGCTTCTGCTGCTCGCGGGCTGCTTGCAGTCGGGCATTATCGAAGACAAGGACGACGTTCGGGAGCTCGACGACGCGGCCGTAACGACGGTCGTCATCTGGCATACGTACAGCGATGAAGAGACGCGGGTGTTCGAGGAAGAGGTCATTCCCGCGTTCGAGCGGGAGCACCCGGACATCCGCATCGAGTCGGTGCGGCAAGCGTCCAACCAAGCATATCTCGGCGCGCTCATGACGAGGGCCGCGGCGGATAAGACGCCGGACCTGATCCGGCTCGATTACGGCTGGGTGCCGCAGTTCGCCAGCAGCGGCTTGCTCGCGCCGCTCGACCGAATGCCCGATTACGAGGCGATCGCCGGACAGCTTCACGAGCGAATGCTGGACACGAACCGGCTCGGGGAGCACGTCTACGGCTTGCCGCTCAATATCGCGACGAAGGCGGCCATCTTCAACCGCCGGCTGCTGGAAGAAGCCGGGCTGTCCCGCCCGCCCGCGACGCTGAAGGAAGTCGTGGAGCTGGCGGAGCGCCGCCATTACGTCATCGGCATGTCTGGTGTAGACCCATGGGGAAGCCTTCCCTACTTTTTCGGCCTTGGCGGCAAACTTTCCGACGAAGGTTTTACGCGCACGAACGGGTATTTGAACAGCGAGGGGAGCGTTCGCGCGGTGGAGACGCTCGTCCGTCTTTTCCGCGAGGGGGTTATCAATCCGCATCTGCTAGACGGCCTGGGGGATCAATGGAAAGGCGTATACGACGGCGACCAGATCCTGATGATCGACGAAGGGCCTTGGTATTACAGCATTCTCATGAACGCAGCCAGCTTGGACGTCGATCTGATGGAAGCGACGATTCCCGTTCCGTTCCCGACGGACGGGGCGTACGGTTCGATCGTCGGCGGGGAGAGCCTCGTCATGACGAAGGGCACGAAGGCGAAGGAGGAGGCGTGGGCGTTCATCCGCTGGATGACGCGCAAGGAGACGCAGGCGTCGATGTTCGCGGCGGGACTGATCCCGACGAACGTGAACGCGATGCAGGCGGCGCACGACGCGGGAGCGGGAACGAGCACGAGCACGCCGTACATCGGGCCGTATCTCGAAGGAATCGACGAAGCGTTCTTCCGCCCGGCGATTCCGCAGTGGAACGAGATCGAGCTTCTCTACAAACAAGCGATAGAGAGCGTCTTCGTGGAGGGCGCGGACGTCAAGGAAGCGCTGGACGAAGCCTCAACGGCCATCGACGCGCTGCTCGCCGGCGATTGAGCGTTGGTACTGCTGCGGCGATACGCCGACGTGCTTCTTGAATACTTTGCTGAAGTAATACGGGTCGTTCAATCCGGTCAGGTATCCGATCTCGCCCATGCTCAGGTTCGTCGCCTGAATGAGCTCCTTGGCGCGGTCGATCCTGACCTTATTGACGTATTGGACGATCGGATAGCCGGTCGTTCGCTTGAAAATCCGGTTCATATAGTCGAAGTTGCACTCGAACAAGCGCTCGACGTCCTCGCTCGAGAGCTTGTCCACGTAGTGGTGGTGGATGTGGTCGAGAAGCGCGCGCACCTTCAGGAACGACTTCGTTTCCTTGCCGCCGGCGTCGCGGAGCGCTTGGGCCAAGTGCTCGCGGGACCACTCGATCAGCAGTTGGGAGAACCGAAGCGCGGTCAGGTTGCGGTTGTAGCGCTTGCGATAGTAGAGCCCGAGCAGCTCGTCCATAGTATGGAACGCCTGCTGCAGCGCGGACTTGCCCGCAAGCGCGAAGTGCTTGCCGAAGTGGCAGATGTTCAGCTCCGCGTCGTCGTCCGCCACGCCCTCCTCAAGGATGACGCGCCGGGCCAGCGCCGCTATGTCGTTAATCTCGCGTGGCTCGATATCGGCATGGTCGAAGTGAACGTAATAATAGTCGCACGCGTGCTTCGCGGTGCCTTCGTGGTCGAGATTCGGCTCCAGCACGAACACGTCGCCCCTGCGCAGCACGTACTCTTTCCCGTCCTCCCGTAGATGAAGCTCCCCGCTCTTAATGAAATACAGCATGTATTCGTCGACATTCCGCTTGAAGTGGATCCACGGGGTCTGGTAGCGCACGAACCCGATCAGCCGGATCTGCGGTACGATGTTCATATTCACGGCGAGCACTCGGCGGCCTCCTCCATAAGTCGTTATCGTACAAACCGCGTCTCTATCCGACATTCCTAACGATTGTATCACGTCCTATACTGGGGAGGAAGACGAACCCAAGGGGGACGAACGAATTGGCCGCTCTTAACGTAACCGTATGGAACGAATACAGGCACGAACGCCAGAACTCGCAAGTCGCGAGCATCTATCCGCAAGGGATTCATCATGCGATTGCCAGCCATCTCATACAGCACGACGCGCTCGAGGTGAGAACCGCGGTTCTCGACGATCCCGACCACGGCCTGACGGAGGAGGTATTGGCGGCTACCGACGTCTTGATCTGGTGGGGTCACATGGCCCACGACGAAGTGCGGGACGATATCGTGGCGCGCGTGCGCGACCGGGTGCTGGACGGCATGGGGCTGATCGTCCTGCATTCCGGACACGGGTCGAAAATTTTCCAAACGCTGCTCGGTACGAAAACGGGCGCGCTGAAATGGCGGGACGACGGGGAGAAGGAGCGGCTGTGGGTCGTGGAGCACGGCCATCCGATCGCGAGCGGCCTCGGCGAATACATCGAGATCGCGCAGGAGGAAATGTACGGCGAACGGTTCGAGATTCCGGCTCCCGACGAGCTCGTGTTCGTCTCTTGGTTCGAGGGGGGCGAGATTTTCCGAAGCGGCTGTTGCTACAGGCGGGGGCGCGGCAAGCTGTTCTACTTCCGTCCCGGCCACGAGACGTTCCCGACGTATTACCATCCAGACGTGCTTCGCGTCATCTCCAACGCCGTGCAATGGGCGGCGCCCACGCATGGAGCGGAAGTCGGCTACGGTCGCGTAGAACCGCTCGAGAAGATCGCATCGGTATCGGGAAAGGGGCAATAATCATGACGGGGAAGATTCACCGCATCGGAATAATCGGACTCGGCGGCATGGCTAACGCGCACGTCGAGGGGCTTATGAATCATGCGCCGAGGACGAAGGTTACGGCCTTGTGCGACGTGAGCGCGTCCGCGCTTGAGAGCTTCGGAGCCAGGCTTGGGGTCGCGTCGGACAATCGCTTCTCGGATTATCGCGATCTTATCGCCTGCGAGGAGGTCGACGCGGTCATCTCCGTCACGCCGAACGTCGTGCATGCCGAGATTATGGCGCTATGCGTGCAAGCGGGCAAGCCGTTCCTGTCGGAAAAACCGTTCGTCATGACGATGGAGGAGGCGGAGCGGGTACGCGGCTTGTATGCGGACGCCCCCGTGCCGGCGATGATCGGCTTCAGTTATCGCTACACGCCGGCTTTCCGGTACGCGAGGCAGTTGCTGCAGGAGGGCCGTATCGGAGCGGTCCGGCATTTCTCCTCTCAATACTTGCAGGAATGGGGAGCGGAGGAATGCGGCGTTCCGTTCGTCTGGCGGTTCGATAAGAACGTGACGGGCACCGGTACGCTCGGGGATCTCGGCGCGCATATGATCGATATGGCGCACTACTTGATCGGCCCGTTCGAGGAGCTATCCGCGCGGCTGCAGACGCTCGTCGCCGAGCGGAAGGACCCTGCGACGGGCGCGCCGGTTCGCGTCGAGGTAGACGACCTGGCCTGCTTCCAGGCCGTGATGAAGAACGGCGCGGTCGGCATCTTCCAGACGACGCGCAACGCGATCGGATCCGGCAATCAGCACGAAATCTCGCTCTACGGAGACAACGGCACGATTCATGCCAGCACCGAGCGTCCGGATCGGCTCGTATGGATCCATCGCGACCCGGACACCGGCGAGCGGGTGGAGCGGATTCTGAACGTGCCTTACGCCATCAGGTTGTCGCAATGGGCGGACTTCGCGCGGCTGCTGGACGGCGAGCCGGCGGACGGATTGCCGGACTTCATGGCCGGCTACGAGAACCAGCGCGTGCTAGAAGCGATCGTTCGCTCGCACGAGCTGAAGCGCACGGTCGCGATCGGGGAGTCGGAGGGAGAATCGGCATGAGGAAGGGCGCGTTCTGGCAGGAGGAAGTCGTCTATCAGATCTACCCCCGCAGCTTCAAGGACAGCGACGGCGACGGGGTCGGCGACATTCCGGGCATTATTAGCAAGCTCGATTATTTGAAGGAGCTCGGCATCGGCATCGTCTGGCTGAGCCCCGTGTACAAGTCGCCGAACGACGACAACGGGTACGACATTAGCGATTACGAAGCGATCATGAACGAATTCGGCACGATGGCCGACTGGGAGGCGCTGCTCGAAGGGCTGCACGTCCGCGGCATCAAGCTGATCATGGACCTCGTCGTGAACCATTCGTCCGACGAGCATCGCTGGTTCGAGGAGTCGCGCAAGTCCAAGGACAATCCGTACCGCGATTACTACATCTGGCGGCCGGGCAAGCCGGACGGGACGGAGCCGAACAACTGGGTGTCGTTCTTCGGCGGCTCCGCGTGGCAGTACGACGAGGCGACGGACGAATATTACTTGCACCTGTTCACGAAGAAGCAGCCCGATCTGAACTGGGAGAATCCTAAGCTTCGGGACGAAGTGTACAAGATGATGAGGTTCTGGCTGGATAAGGGAATCGACGGCTTCCGAATGGACGTCATCAACTGCATCTCCAAGGCGGACGGCTTGCCGAGCGTGGGAGACGGGCGCTACGCATGGGGCGGGGAGTTCTTCATGAACGGCCCTCGCATTCATGAATTCATGCGCGAGATGAACGAGCGGACGCTGTCGGGGTACGACGCGATGTCCGTCGGCGAGATGCCCGGCGTGACGCCGGAGGAGGCCGTCCGCTTCACGGACCCGGACAACCGCGAGGTCAACATGGTGTTCCAGTTCGAGTCGATGGACATCGATTCCGGCGAGGGCGGCAAGTGGAACGTGAAGCCGTGGCGGCTCGCCGACCTGAAGGCGGTCACGAGCAAGTGGCAGTACGGGCTGAACGGCAAAGGCTGGAACAGCCTCTACCTGAACAACCACGACCAGCCGCGCGTCGTGTCGCGGTTCGGCGACGATTCCGCGGCGTTCCGCAAGCGCTCGGCGAAGCTGCTCGCGACGTTCAACCATACGTTGCAGGGGACGCCGTACGTCTACCAAGGCGAGGAGCTCGGCATGACGAACGTGAAGTTCGCGTCGATCGACGAGTATAAGGACGTCGAGACGCTGAACTATTACCGCGAGGCGGTTCACGAACACGGTCGTCCGGTGGAGCAGGTCATGGCGTCGATCTACGCCAAAGGGCGCGACAACGCGCGCACGCCGATGCAGTGGGACGCGAGCGAGCAGGCCGGGTTCACGACGGGCACGCCGTGGCTCGCCGTCAATCCGAACTATCCGGACATTAACGCGGAGGAGTCGCTGCGGGATCCGGACTCGATCTTCCGCTATTACCAACGCTTGATTAAGCTTCGCAAGGAGAATCCGATTCTAATCTACGGCGATTACGAGATCGTGGACGAAGCGCATGAGCAGGTGTACGCCTATACGCGCTCGTTGGAAGGAGAGAAGTGGCTCGTCGTCCTGAATTTCTCCGCGGAGGAAGCGGCGTTCGTGCTGCCGGAGCCGATGCTCACCGACGGCGAGGCGGAGCTGATCATCTCCAACTACGACGACGCCGCGGTCGGATCCGTGGCGAAGCTGGAGCTGCGTCCGTACGAGGCGCGGGTGTACCGGTCGGCATAGCGATACAAGCGAATAGGCACCTGTTACCGACTGGATGACGGTAACAGGTGCCTTAATTAACGGATCAGAAAACTAGTAAGATGGGAGTACCCATAAACGAGAAAGCCGTTCTTTTGTTTATCGATGTTATCCGGATCATCCTTCAGCGTTATTTTCTCCAACACTTTGCCTGTCCGTTTGTTAATCTGATACAGGTAATCCTTCTCGGCTGTGAACCCGTATCCGGATAGGATGACATCTCCCGAAATTTGAAAATTCCTCGTATTGCTTACGAGCGGAGCCGTTCTCCACAACATTTTATTATCGGAGAGGCGAATCGCCGTGATGTAGCCATTTAATCCTTTCGAGCTTTTGGCATAGGTCATGTGACTATGAGACACATAGAGTATCCCGTTCTCGACTGCTGCCCAACGAACCCGCTGATAAATATAATCGTAATCCGCTTTGACATAATCGGGCGCGATTGCATAGTCGATGAAATCATACGCTTTCACGATCTTAGTCATTGCTTTGTCCAGAACGACGAGATATCTATTCTCGCCGAAGTTCAATCCGTAGATTAGAATGACATTATGACTGCCTTTAATGGCTTGGACCAACATTTCTCCCTTATATTCGGTCGGAATACCTTGAGGCAGATTGCCTTTAATATATTGGAAGGGATTAGGCACCACATATTCGGAGGCCTGCAAGGCAGCGGAATCGTTCCGGACAATCGGGATGGTCTTGACCGAACTCTGCTTTAATGTCATTTTTATTATTTTATTCTCCGCGGCGCTAGCATCTATCAATGGGCTTAAATAGTATTTAAAAGGCGGCATGGATAACCGAACCGGCTCCACTTGCTCCAAGTCAGCGACATGATTTACCCATGAGGATGGGAAAGAGGATTCGGTTCCGGATATCGCGATGTTGTCCATTAACCGAATCGGCTCTGGATGCGGGTCGTAGTCGAAAGAACCGAGCCCAAGCTCGCCGGCTGCATTCGTACCGAATCCCAGAAGCGTGCCGTCCGACTTCAAAGCGATGGTATAAGCTCCTTCCGCCGTTACGTCGACGACACCGTCAAGCGCCTTTTGCGGCGTAAATCTCGAGGTCTGCGAGCCGTCGCCTAATTGCCCATCGGAATTGTTTCCCCATAGCCATAACGTTCCGTCTTTTTTAACGACCGCCAAATGGTTTCTTCCGTCGATTTTCAGAACGTTATTCATCAACTTGGATGGCGTGAACCGAGAGGTTACGACGCTCTGGCTTCCGTCTTTATAAGGATCGAATGCCCACGTTTCGTCTTTCCCCGTGAAGATAAGGCCACCGCTATCGCCCCAACCCCATAGCGAACCGTCCTTCTTAATCGCATAAGCGTCCGAGCCGGCTCCATGAACCGACGCAACGTCCTTCATGATTAGAATGGGCGTGAATACATCCGGGCTCTTCGTTTTGACTCCCAATTCTCCCGAGTAGTTTTTTCCCCAACCCCATAACGTTCCATCTTCCTTCACTGCATAGAAAGATCCAATGCCGCCGCTGATCCGGACAACGCCGGATATTATTTTTTTAGGTTTAGAAACCCCGTGCAAGTTGCCTCTCCATACCGTTCCGTCCGTTTTCAGAGCGATCCACTGGGTATACGTATTCGTTACTTCCAGCACATCGTCCATCACCTTTACCGCTTGTCCAAGATCATCGAAAGCCCACATGCTATGATCGGATTTAATGGCAAAGCCGTTCCACCAATTGCCATATACCCCGATTACATCGTCCATTAACTTGGTAATATTGGCGCGTTCGGGGGATTGGTCTCCCGCGGAATCGTTAAACGTTCCTTTTCCCCAGAACCACAGACTCCCATCCTTCTGGATGGCGTATACGCGACCGTTAGCGCTGGCGATCGTTTCCCCGAACCGATCGATGGTCACGGCCGATGCCTGAAAGGAAAAGAGCGAGAATAGAATCGCCAAGCTTAACCCGGTCGCTATTAATTTTTTGATCATATGCGTCGAATCGCACCTCCAAAAATGAGAATAACAAGAAAATTATCGCATATGAAAAATGATTTGTATGTATTTTCCTTTTTAACGCCGAAAAGCAGCCCCTGAGGGCTGCTTAATTGGTATTGCGCGGCGGGAGGACCCCCTATTCGATTAAGGATCAACGACTACAGTTTTCCCGTCAGCGCCTTCGCGGAACGAAGAATAATCTCGCGGTACGTCGGATGGAAGAAGGGGCTGCCGTCGTGACCGTTCATCAAGTAGACGACCTGCCCTGCTCCGAACGGATGCGTCCATCCGGCGGGCCATGATTGGCCGTCGTATTCGTATTCCAGGAGGACGGTGGTGGCCAGCCCTTCGACGAAATCGAATTGGTAAGGCTCGTCCGTTACGGTGAACGGTTCGATGCCCCGCACGATCTCATGGTCGGTCGCGACCGGTCGGATCTCGAGTATGCCGTAAGGCGGGTGTCCGTTCAGCTTGGCTCCCATCATGCGCATCAATTCGTCGCTCGTCTGAAGCGAGATGCCGCTATGAATGACGAGCAAGCCTCCGCCGTTCCGTACGTAGCCGAGCAAGCCTTGGACTTGCTCCTCGGGCAACTCTCTCCGCCAGCAATCCGTGTAGGCGATGACGAGGTCGTATTGCGCGATGTTGTCCGCGCGCAGTTGATCGTAGTCCTCCGTGCATACCGTCTCGAGCAGATCGCGGAGAAGATCGGTTACCGGGAGATCCATGTTGGGAAGCTGATGGTATCTGAAGTTCGTATAGTCGCCGAGAACGAGCGCTTTGCCTCGATTGCTCATCTTTCGTTGCCTCCTGTACGCGTAATAGGGTTCCTCTGATTCCGTGATTCCGAGAATTCAAGCTCTAGTAAGCCAAGTCTTGTCCGAGCCAATTCAAGAACGCGGGCTTGTTGGTCTGATAAGTTCTGTATCTCATGATGATCTCGACGAGATGCTTCGCGGAGAACTCCGGCGTCAGGTCGGCGCTCGTGTTCAGGCTGCCTCCGAGTCGGCCTTGCACCCAGCCGGGATGAAGATTCAAGACGTGCCCGCCTAAATCCCGAAGCTTGTTATAGGTAATGGTAGAATGCATATTCAGGGAAGCCTTGGACATGCAGTAAGCGTAGCTGTCGTTGCGCCAGCTCTGGCCGAGGCTCCCCGCCTCGGAGGAGACGTTGGCGACGAGTTTGCCGGTCCCGTTCATCAAGAGCGGCATGAAGGCGTGGGTTACCCGAAGCGCGCCGAGCGCGGTCACGTTGAACGTGCGAAGCATGGCGTCGTAATCCATCGATTCCGTAATCGTCTTGCCCCGGTTCGACGGATCGACGATGGCCGCGTTGTTCAGGACGATCTCCAGCTTGTCGGTCTTGGAGCGGACAACCTCGAGAGCCTGCTTCACGCTGGAGCCGGAGCCCACGTCGATAGGAACGGAGATCAGGCGGTCCGGGTCGGCCTTCTCGGCGGCTTCGAGCTCGCTCCAGTCGGAAGCGAACCGGCCGGCGAACACGGTGTAGCCGTTGCGCGCAAGCCCCTTGGCCAGCTCCAATCCCAAGCCGCGATCGGCTCCGGTAACCAAAGCGTATTTACTCATTAGGATTCATCCTCCAAGCTCCGATTGTCGGTTCGTAACGTTACCAAGGCAGTTTCCTGCCCAAGTAATCGAGGAATGCGGGTTGGTTCGTCTGATAGGCGCGATAGCGGCCGATAATCTCCATGAGCTTCTCCGCGGAATATGCCGGCGTCAGATCGGCGCTCGTGTTCAGCTTGCCGCCGAGCCGGCCCTGCATCCAACCGGGATGCAGGTTAAGCACGTGTCCGCCGAGCTCCTTGATCCGGTTGTACGTAATCGTCGAATGCATGTTCAACGCCGTCTTCGCCATGCAATAGCCGTAGAAGTTCGTGCGCCAGCTCTGATCGATGCTGCCGGCTTCGGAGGAGATGTTGACGATCAGCTTGGCGTCCCCGAGCAGGAGCGGTTCGATCAGCGCGTTCGTTACGCGAAGCGAGCCTAACCCCGTTACATTGAACGTACGCAGCATATCGTCGATGTCCAAGTCGTCGTCGAGGATGGATTGGTGTCTGTCGTTGCCTAGGATCGCCGCGTTGTTAACGATCATCTCCAGCTTGTCCGTACGCGAGCGGATTTCTGCCGCCGCCGCTCTAACGCTCTCGTCGTTGCCGACGTCCAGGGAGATCTGCAAGAGCGTCCGGGGATATTCGGCTTGCAGCTCGCCCAGCTCGTCCCAGTCGGACATATATTTGCCGGCGAACACCGTGTAGCCCGCGCTCAGCAATTGCCCTGTAAGCTCGAGGCCGAGTCCGCGATCGGCGCCGGTGATGCATACGTATTTCGTCAATGATACCACTCCCTATCGCTTGATCAGCCCTTCAAGGCGCCGGCGGTCAAGCCTTCTATGATATATTTCTGAGCGACCAGGAATACGGCGACGATCGGCAGCATCGACAAGCAAGCCGCGGCGAACGCCAGCCCGTACTCGGTTGAATTTTCTCCGAAGAAGTAGAACTGTTGGACGGTCAGCGTCTTCACCGCTTCCTTCTGGAGCACGATCAGCGCGACGTTGAAGTCGTTCCACATCCATAGGACGTAGAGGACGGCCAAACACGAAGTGATCGGCTTCAGCAGCGGGAACACGATTTGCCAGAACGTCCGGTAGGGCCCGCAGCCGTCGATAATCGCCGATTCCTCCAATTCTCTCGGAACGGATTTGATGAATCCGATTAGGAGGAACGTACAGTAAGGAATGCTGGTTCCGACCAGAACGAGAATAGCGCCCGTAAGGGAATTGAGCAGCAACGTCGTCTTCAGCAGCTTATAAACCGGAATCATGATGATCTGGAAAGGAATCATAAGCGCGGCCAACAGAAGAACCTCGGCCATCCGGTATCCCCGCTTGGCGTAGTTGCGGGCGATGACGTACGCCCCCATCGCGCTGGATAGAATAATGAGCGTCGTCGACGCGACGGTTACGATCATGCTGTTGAAGAAGGATCTGCCGATGTTCATCATGTCCATCGCTTTCGCGTAATTCGCGAATTGGAGCTTATCCGGCAAGGCGAGCACCGATTCGGCGATTTCCAGCGGCGACTTGAAGGACGTCACGACCGACAGGTAGAACGGAGTCAGGAACACTAGCGCGAGCGCCAGGACGAGCAGGTTGACCGACCATTGTTGGAAGCGAGCCGCAATCGGTCTCATCAGGCTTCGATCTCCTTTCGGCGCAGCAAGCGGGACACGGTTAGACCGACGACGAGCAAGAAGGCCATGAACAGGAAGGCCAAGGCTTGGCCGTATCCGGCTTTGTTGTAAGCGAACAGATAGTTATAGATGTAGATCGCCAGCGTCTCCGTAGCCCGGACCGGACCGCCGCCCGTCGCGACGAGAGGGAACGCGAATTCGCGCAAGCCGCTCGTTAACGACAGCGTAATGCATACGGTGAACGCGGGAACGATCATCGGCACCGTGACGTGCGCGAAGCGATGCCAGGCGCCGGCTCCGTCGACCGTCGCGGCTTCGTACAGATCTTTGGGAACGCCGCTTAGCGCGGCGAGATAGATCAGCATGCTGATGCCGACATTGTGCCATACAGCCAGAATGACGATGCCGAACAACGCCGTGCCGGTACTGCTGAATAAGCTCTGCATATCGAACAGCTCTTTGAACAAGTCTTTGAAGATGAAGGACCACACGAAGGCGGTAAGCACCGGGCTTAAGGCGTTCGGAATGAAGAAAATAAGACGGGAGGCGTTTCGGCCCCGGAACGTCCGGTTCAAGGCAAGCGCCAGGCCCAAGGCAAGCATATTGTTGGCAACGACGTACATTAACCCGTACAGCAACGTATTTTTCAACGGAATCAGCACGTCCGGGCTGATGAAGATATTCCGATAATTTTCGAAGCCGATATAATCCATCGTCCGGGACAAGCCGTTCCAATCGGTGAACGATACGTGGATCCCCATGAAGAAGGGAGTCAACATGGCGAAAGAGAAAAAGAGAGTAACAGGAAGCAGGAAAGACAAGTTCACGGCAGTCCGTCGGATTCGAAATCGATTCATAGGTTAGTCTCCACTCCTCCCGGGGATAGGGGCCCGCCCGGTTCGCGGACGGTACCCTACGCCTCGTGGCTGTCTTACTTGCCGCTCGTCCTTGCGATTCGATCGAATTCGGAATCAAGCTTCTTCAACGCGGATTCGACGTCGCGTTTGGAATCCATGAGGAACTCGACCGTTTTCTGCGCGAGAGCATTGTTGTACTCGGTAGAGAAGTTGGTGCGGATCCCCGTATAATCGAATACTTCTCCGCCGTCCCGGTAGCCGATGATCTCTTGGAAGGTCGGGTTCTCCGGAGGAGAAACGTCCTTGATCAAGGACAGCCCGCCCTTGTTGTTCTGCAGAGACTCGCCCATTTCTTTGGTGGCGACTTGCTCCAGGAACTTAAGCGCCCATTCCTTGTTCGGAGAGTCTTTGTAGACGGCCAGTCCGCCGATGCCGCTTCCGAGCGGCAGGTTGTTGTTCGCCTTGTCTTCGGACCATGGGAACGGGAAGAAGCCTAGGCGAACCTCCGGATTGATTTTCTTGATGGCGTCGACCATGAAGGAGCCGTGTTGCAGAATGCCCGCTTTGCCCGTGGCGACCAACGACAGGGCCGAGTTGGCGTCGGTACCGAACGGATCGGATTGCGCGTAGGCGAAGCGGTCGTTCAGTCTTTCCAGAATGCCGCGCATTTGTTCGTCGTCTACGAACTTCAACGTACGATCCTGCAGTTGGGATATCCAATTCGGGTTCACCGACAACGCGCCCGCGCGCCAGTCGGCTCCGATGTCCCCGGTCACGTAGTAGTTTTCTTTGAAGCCCGCCGCCATGCCCGCGAAGCCGGCTTGCTTGAGCTTGTCCAGCGCTTCTTTGAAGGCGCTATAGGTTCTCGGAACTTCGGTAATGCCGGCTTTCTCGAATACGTCCTTGTTATAGATGACTCCGTTGGCGTTCATGTCGAACGGCAGCGCGTATACTTTGCCGTCGATATATTGGCGTTCGATCGAATTCACGTTGCTTAAGAACGGCTGACCCGTCAGATCGAGCACGAAGCCGCCGTCGAGGTAATCCCGGTTGGCGTCGTTCAGGTTCACCAGCAGCATGATATCCGGAGCGTCGTCGCTGGCGATTTTGGTTTTGAGCATCGTATTGTACTTGTCCGTGTTAGCCGCGATTTCTTCGACCTCGACGTTCGGGTATTTGGCCGTGAAGTTGGAGATCATGTCCGCGACCCATACGCGTGCTCCTTCTTCGACCATCAGATGCGCGATCGTCAGCTTCACCTTAGGCTGGTTCCCTTCCGGCGAAGCGCCGCTTGCGGCAGGCGATGGCGAGGCGTTGTCGCCGTTGCCGTTGCCGCATCCGATCATGACTGCCAGCAGGGCGATGATTACGGTTAAGCCAATCCACTTTTTCATGTTTGAATACCCCTCTCGAACTCGGTATGTCGGATAGGCGGTGGACCCTCCCGCTATCCTAAGGTCATTATATAGAGTCGCTGAATGCGTTTTCATTACACGATGTTACGAGAAATTAGACGATATTATGAGAGTCCGGAACGGCGTCGGGACGAGCGTGGCGAGCCGAGGGAACTGGTGAATATCGTATCATTTTTCGTAGTTTTGTTTAATGCCAGCTTTCCCGGATCGCTTATATAATATAGATACTCTACATTTTAGTAAGCGCTTACAATGTAAAAGTGTTCTTGCTTCCTATGTAACCGCTATCAAGTATAATAGGGGACAAGACGATTATAGGGGCGGTGCCTTTGCGGGGTTCCGCCGGAGACCGGAGAGTGGGGACACCATGACCAGCCTGTCCTGGAGCAGAGCGAGCGCCTATTTCAGATACCCCCGTATGCGGACGCGGCTTCTGTTCTCGTATTTAGCCGTCATCCTGCTGACCGTCAGCATGATCGGATACTTATCGTACCGGATTTCCACGAAGGAGATTATCGGCAATACGAAGGCGTTCTCCGCCATGCTGACGGATCAGCTGTCGTTCTCCGTTCCGAGCCGCGCCGATAGTTTCGAACAAAGCACGTACGCCATTCAGAATAACGAGAAGCTGTTCGCCTTGGTATCGGAGAAAGTGGAATTCGCGACGAAGGAGCGATTGTACCATAATCGCAGGGACGTCGAAGCGATCTTAAGCCTCTTCTTCGGACTGAGCCGGGACGTCCGGGCGGTGCTCGTTCAATCGGAAGAGGGTCACCTCTATTGGTACGAGAGGAATTCGTACCTTAGCCTGAGCGGGAGCATGGACGGCAAGGAGGCCAGGGCGTTATACGATTGGGTGGCGAACCGGCTTGTTGCCGCGGGCAATCCGCAGTCGCTATGGCTTGGGGCGAAGCAAGAGGGCGAGATCGCGTACACGAGGAAGCTGATCGACCCGGCGACGCTCCGATCCTACGGCAGAATCATCTTCTATATGGACGGCGGGTATTTGGACGCCGTGAGCGGCAATCACAACCAGATCTACGGCGGATCGACGGCCATTCTGAACCGCTACGGAGAGGTGCTGTATGCCGAGGATAACGTCAGGCCGATTATTCGAGCCTGGCAGGGCGGCGCCGAACAGGGAGCGGAAGCGCAAGCCTTGATCTCGGTCGGGGGAGAGGGCTACTATATAACGCGCCAATCCTCCACGGATGCGAGCTGGGAAGCGCTGCACATCGTTCCGAGAGCGGAGTTGCTCCTACCTTCCCAGAGATTCAGAGCGTATCTGCTGCTGACGTGCCTGGTTTCGTTGGTCGTGACGGCCGTTATCGCGCTGTGGATCTCGGGAACCGTGACCCGAAGCATCCAGAAGCTCGAGAGGACGATGCGCAGGGTGGAGGAAGGAGACTTCTCCGTACAGGTCAAATCCGCGGGCAACGACGAGATCGGACTGCTCGGCCAACGGTTTAACGTGATGCTCGGGCGCATCAACGAGCTGATACAGAACCTTTACGTCGAACGGTTGGCCAAGCAGCAAGCGGAATTCCAAGTTCTCAAGGCGCAGATCCACCCCCATTTTCTGTTTAACACGCTCGGATCCATACAATGGCTCGCGATTCGGGACAAGCAACCGACGATCGAGAATATGGTTCGGAATTTGATCGGATTGCTCAATACGTCCGTCAAGCGGAAGAGCGAGTTCGTCATGATCCGGGAAGAATTCGAATATATCGATCACTATCTGGATATCCAAGCTTTTCGATACGAGAACCGATTCCGCGTCGTCCGCGAGGTGGATCGTTCGTTGCTCGATTGCATGATGCTTCACTTCATCCTGCAGCCCCTCGTCGAGAATGCCTTGCAGCACGGCATCGAGATGTCCAAGGGCAACGGCGTCCTTACCTTGAGAGCCTATCGGAACGATGCGAACCTCGTGCTCGAAGTCGAGGACAACGGGGTGGGCATGAGCAAGGACAAGCTGGAACGGATCATGAAGAACGGAGAAGGAAGTCTATATCCGGGGTTATACAGCATCGGAGTCAGGAACGTGAACGAGCGGATTCAATTATATTACGGCGATGAGTTCGGACTCCGATACCGTTCGGAGGAGGGACGAGGAACCGTGGCGACGGTGCTGTTGCCGCTGGATATCGCCAAGGGAGGGATCCAACATGCAACAAGTGATGATCGTAGAGGATGACTTCATGTACCGTTATGCGATACGCTCCAGCATGGAGTGGGAGAAGGAGGGCTTCCGCATCTGCGCGGAAGCCATTAACGGCAAGCACGCGTTATCCTTGTTGCGGGAGTGCCGTCCGGACATCGTGATCACGGATATCAATATGCCCGAGATGAACGGGATCGATCTCATCGCGGAACTGCAGGCGCATCATCCGCTGATCCAGATCGTCGTCTTGAGTTCCTACGACGACTTTCCCTTCGTCAAGCAGGCGTTGAAGTCGGGAGCCAAGGATTATTTGCTCAAGCACGAATTGGAGCCGGCGGAGCTGACGGGGTTGCTGAAGCGGCTGAAGGAGGATTCCGCCGAGCGCGAGGATAGACCGGAGACGAAAGGCCGCGCGGAGCTTCCGGTAAGAGGAACGACGCATAGGGAAGTGCAGCAATTGATGGATTATATCAAATCGAATTACAAGGAGCCCATCACCTTGCAGCAGTTATCCAACCATCTGTTCCTGAGCCCCAATTACTTGTGCAGCTTATTCAAGCAAGAGACGGGCATCACGATCGTGGACTATATCAAGCAGTTCCGGATCGAGATGGCCAAGCAATTGCTGGAGAGCTCCCATCTTAAAGTGTACGAGATCGCGGAGAGCGTCGGGTTCACCAGCTCGTCGTATCTATGCCGGGTGTTCAAGGAGATGACCGGAATCAATATCAACGAGTATAAGCGGACTTTGCATTAAGCGTAGTCAGCCCCAAAAAGCCCATCTCCCGGCATAAACAAACGGGAGATGGGCTTTTCCATAGGGAACTACAGCGAATGCGTCTGAGTCATCGTACTTACCTTGCGGTCCGATGGGAGCAGGAATCCGATCGCTCCGAGCAGGGGCAGGAAGGAGGTGGCGCCGATGACGAAGCTCAGGCTCGTCAGATCGATCAATCCGCCCAGGCCTACCGCGCCGAGCGCGCCCATGCCGAACGCGAGGCCGGTAACCAGGCCGGACACCGTGCCGACCTTGCCGGGCACGAGCTCCTGTACGTAGACGACGGTAACGGAGAAGCTGCTGTGGTTGATCAGCCCAAGGATAACGAGAAGCGCATAACTCCACCATTCGGTCGCGAACGGCATTAACATCGCGAACGGAGCCGCGCCTAACAGAGAGAACAGAATGACGTTCCTGCGCCCGTAGCGATCGGCCAGCGGTCCGCCGAAGAACGTTCCGACGATGCCCGCGCCCATGTACAGGAAGATATAGACTTGGGATTCGGGAACGGACAAGCTGAATTTCTCCATCAGATAGAAGACGAAGTAATTGGAAATCCCCGCGCCGTACCAAGATCTCGCGAACACGATCAATACGACGAGGGCGACGGCGATCCGAATCTGCTTGCGCCGTCTAGGATCGATCTCCCTGACTTTGACGACTTTGGTGCGCGGCGGCAATAGAGAGAGATATCCGCGGTACCATCTGGCAATCCACAATTGAATGCCGAGGCCCATGGCCGCGATGGCCGTGAACCAGACGGCGCCGAATTGGCCGTAGGGGAAGAAGATCAACGCGGTCATTAACGGAGCCAACGCTCCCCCTGCATTACCGCCGACCTGGAAGATCGATTGGGCGAGCCCCCTTCGGGACCCGGCTGCCAGATAGGCGATCCGGGCCCCTTCCGGGTGATACATCGCGGATGCTACGCCGACCATGAGAACCGACAGGAGAACCATGGCATAGCCGGGAGAGAAGGCTAATCCGAGCATGCCTGCCCCCGCGATGCCCATTCCTAACGGCAACATGTACGGAGAAGGCTTGGCGTCCGTGTACATGCCGACGAACGGTTGCATGACCGACGAAGAGAAGAACAGGACGAACGTAATGATCCCGAGCTGCGTGTAGCTTAACCCCAGAGCCTCGCGCAGAATCGGGTAAGACGCCGGTATGACGGCTTGCAGCGCATCGTTCATTAAGTGGGCTCCGCTGATGGCGAAGAGGACGGAATAGATCGTTTTTTTGCTCGTTGCTTCGGACATGGCTGCTACGCTCCTCGTGTCGCAATGTTAACGATTACATTATAGCCGCGGGCGTTAATCCGTCGCATTACACAAAGTTACGAAATCTATTCCGATATTCTTGGATTGAAATCCGATGATCCTATGTGACAATAATGTCACCTTGGCGCTCGCCGCATCGATGGATGTCGGCTCTCAATCTGTCTATATTAGGGGTATAGAGGGAAGGAGCATGGTGATGAACGCGGTTATCCGAACGAGAAATCTATCAAAAGACTACGGGGCGACGCCCGTGCTGCGCAACATCGACTTAACGGTCGAAGCGGGAGAGTTGACGGCGATCATGGGGCCTTCGGGCTCGGGCAAGTCGACGCTCATGAACGTGCTGTCCACGATCGACCGGCTGACCGGGGGCGAGGTATGGCTTGAGGGGAAGTCGCTGCTCGATATGAAGAAGCAGGCGGCGAGACAGTTCCGGCAGGAGCGCATCGGGTTTATCTTCCAAGACTATAACCTGCTCGATACGCTGACGGCCAAGGAGAACGTCCTGCTGCCGCTCTCGCTGCGCGGCGTCAAGGCGGACGAGATGGAACGGCGGCTGGCGCCGATCGTCCAATCGCTGAACATCGAAGGCATATTGGACAAGTACCCCAACCAGCTGTCCGGAGGGCAGAAGCAGCGGGTGGCCTCGGCCAGGGCGATCATCGCGAACCCGGCGATCGTGTTCGCCGACGAGCCGACCGGGGCGCTCGATTCGCGCTCCGCGACGCAATTGCTGGAGCAGCTCGTGCAGCTGAACGAATCGCTCGGCACGACGATTCTGATGGTTACCCACGACAGCTATGCGGCGAGCTATTGCAAGCGGGTCATCTTCCTGCGCGACGGCAGCATCGTGAACGAGCTGTACGCGGGCGAACAGAGCCGCAAGGCGTTCTACGACCGCATTCTGGACACGCAGAGCCTGATGGGGGGCAAGCTGCGATGAGCCTGCTCGATTTGACGCTGCGCAACGCGAGACGGAACTTCCGGCTGTATTCGATCTACTTGTTCTCGATGATCGCGGGCGTCATCGTCCAATACACGTTCTCGTCGCTCATGTTCAACGAGGATATCGTGAACGCGCTTCAGAACCGCGACATCTTCCGGACCGGGGCGGCGATCGCGTCCGTCGCCATCTTCCTGTTCATTATTTTCTTCATTCTGTACGCGAATTCGTTCTTCATGCGCCAGCGCAAGCAAGAGTTCGGCATGTATCTCCTGTACGGCTTGAGCGAGAGGCAAGTCGTACGCATGGTGTTCTACGAGACGCTGGCGATCGGAGCCGTCTCGCTCGCGGTCGGCGTGCTGATCGGCGGGTTGCTGTCCAAGCTGTTCGGCATGCTGCTCATGAACTTGATGCAATACGATCAGGCGATCTCGCTCGCGTTCCCGGTCGAAGCGATCGCGGCTACCGCCGCGCTGTTCCTGCTGCTCTCCTTCATCATCAGCGTCCAGAGCTACGTCATGGTGAACCGGATGCAACTGACGGAGCTGTTCCGCGCCAAGGCGAAGGCCGAGAAGCCCGTTCGGGTGTCCGCGGCTTGGGCGCTGATCGCGGCGCTGCTGCTGGCGGTCACGTTCGGGTTAATCTACAGCGGCAAAGGCTCGGTATTCTGGCAAGACTACGCGACGGCAAGCCTGCTTACGGTCGCGGTCGGCATTATCGGAGGCACTTACTTGTTCTTCCGTCAATTCGCCGGATGGCTGCTGCGGACGATCGCGCGCCGACGCAAGTACCACGAAGGCAATACGGTGCTGTGGACGTCGTCGCTGCGCTTCCAGATTCGGGGCAATACGCTGAATCTGGCGTTCATCACGCTGTTCGGCGCGGCGATCATGATGCTCATGTGCTTCATGGCCATTAACTATAAGGTGCAGTTCGAAGCGGTCGGGCGGAATTTACCGAACGACATCGCGTTCGAATCGCAAGGTGCCGAGACGGACGGCAGCATCGACGCGCTGATTCGCGGTTCCTCGCATCCGGTGCGCTATCATCTGACGCACGAGGCGGTCGTCGCCGAACCGGTCACCGACAGGGGTTTCGCGTTCGACAATCCCGAATACTATACGCCGGACGTGCTGCTCGTCTCGGAGGCTGCGTTCAACGAAGCGGTTAGCATGCGCGGGGATAATCGGCGCGTGGAATTGGCGGGCAACGAAGCGGTGTCGCTGTCGCAGGGCTCGGACTTCCCGAAGGCGTTCGCGCCGGGAGAGACGCCGGAATTCGCGGTGAAGACGGGAGAAGGAGCCGAGACGAAGCTCTCCCTCGTCGAGAAGCTCGATTACGCGTATCTCGGCTGGTCGAGCGATCCGATCGCGTCGATGAACGTGAAGCCCGCTGTCATCGTCGTCTCGGACGAAGCGTACGGCGGCTTGCGCGAGCAAGGGGCGAAGCGGACTTTCGAGATTTACGGGGTGGAGGACGCGAAGAACGCCGAAGCGCTGTCCGCCGAGGTGCACGGGATCGTCTCGCGGACGCCGGGCGCCTACTATTCCTCGTTCGCGGACGTCTACTCGAAGCAGATCGAGGGCTCGTCGCTCATGCTGTTCTCCAGCGGCTTCCTCGCGTTGATCGCGACGTTCGCGCTCGCCAGCGTCATCTACTTCAAGCAGCTGCGGGAAGCGACGGACGAGCGGCTGCAATATACGATCTTGCGCAAGCTCGGCATCGAAGACCGGCAGATCAAGAGCGTCATCCGCAAGCAGCTGCTATTCGTCTTCCTGCCGCCGCTCGTCTTGTCCGTGCTGTATAGCTGGTCGATCATCAAGTCGTACATTCTCGACTCGGTGGCCGATTTCCCAGAGCTTCCGGGCATCGCGTGGGGGATTATCGGCGTCTACTTCCTGGTTTATTTGTTGTTCTACTTCTCGTCCGCGAATCTGTATTACAAGATCGTCAGCCGGCGAGTATAAGGAAAAGGTCGTGCAGCATGCTGCGCGACCTTTCCTATTTCCCGTTATTCCGCACCGTACTCAGATAAGGGTCGTTGTTCCTCGGAAAATGAATCGACATCGCCGTATACGCCCCTGCGACGGATTCGCACGAGAGGTTGTGGCCGAGCTTCCTTGCGAGCTCTTGAGCGAGGTACAGCCCCATTCCGGTGGACTTGGCATGGGTTCGGCCGTTGACGCCCGTGAATCCGCGGTTGAACACGCGCGGTAAGTCCGCGGCAACGATGCCGATGCCGTCGTCGCGCACGACGAGCCGCTTCTCGCCCGAGGTCGTCAAGGAGGCGATCGAGATTTCGCCGTTCTCCGCGGTGTACTTCAAGCTGTTCGACAACAACTGGTTCAGGATGAACAGCAGCCACTTCGGGTCCGTCTGCACGATCGTCTCCGGGACGTCCAGCCGAATTCTCACCTTGCGGGAGATGAACGACTTGGCGTGGGCTTTGACCGCTTCCTTGGTCAGTTGCTCCAGATCGCAATTGACGATCTCGTAGTCCTGGTTGAAGCTGTCGAGCTTGGCGTAATATAGCGCTTGGTCCACGTAATGCTCGATGCGCGATACTTCTTCCTCCGCGCCGCGAGGGTCGAATTCGGTTTGCTGCATGAGGCGGAGCACGCTGATCGGCGTCTTGATCTCGTGGAACCAGGAGACGATGAAGTCGTAATATTCCTTCTGCTTCGCTTGGACGTCGTTCAACTCGCGGATATGAGCGATGCGGGCTTCCTCGAGCGCGTCCCGATAAGCTTCCGCTTCCAGGGATAACGGCTCGGGTTCATCGGCATCCCTATTGCGAACGGCACGCAGGTTTATCCGATAACGGTAGAGCAGGAAGAGGGCAAGCGCGAGAAGCGCGAGCAGAAGGGCGTAGAGGAACGTCTGTCCATGCCAAGCGGACGACGGGTCCGCCCAGAATACCGCGATCGTCAGCAGGAATACGGCGGCATTCACGATTAGATAAGGTCGCTCGTACTTCAGGAAGCGCAGGAAGCTCATTCGACGATGTACCCCATTCCTTTGCGGGTGGCGATGAATTCGTCGAGCCCCAGCGTCGCGATCTTCCGCCGCAGCCGATTGACGTTGACCGTCAGCGTGTTGTCGTCGACGAACTGCTCGTCGTTCCATAGCACCTGCATGAGCTCGTCCCTCGTAACGATCCTCCCGATATGGCGCATCATCGTCTGCAGGATAACGAACTCGTTCCGCGACAGCTCGGCCGTCTGCTGCCGGTATTCGACGGACGAATTGGACAGATGGAACACGAGCTCTCTGTGGGAGAGCTGCAGGCTCTCGTCTTGATACGTATAGTTGCGTCGGAGCAGCGCGCTTACCTTCGCCACGAGGACGCCGAGGTCGAACGGTTTCTGCACGAAGTCGTCTCCGCCCATGTTGATCGCCATGATGACGTCCATGTTCTGGTTCCGCGACGACAGGAAGATGATCGGCACCTTGGAGACGGCCCGAATGCGCTGGCACCAGTAGAACCCGTCGTACATCGGCAAGTTCACGTCGAGCAGAACCAGATGCGGCCGGCAGCGCTCGAAGTCGTCCAGCACGCGATCGAACGCCGCCAGCTCTTCGACCTCGTACTGCCATTTGCGAAGCGCCTCGGCGACGATCGATCGGATCTTCTCGTCGTCTTCCACGATCAATATGCGAAACACCGCAACCCCTCCAACTATGGGTCTTTGTCTATCGTCATTATACCATTTCGTCGGGAGACGGGCGGTCGCGCATAGGATTAGATGCGATCGGGCAAGCGATTCCGATACATCGCGAGCACGTCCGAGGATTGCTTGAGCACGGCGATCGTCTTCGGGTTCGGGCCGGCATGGATCGTTGGATAATCGATCTCGTCGTAATGGCCGCGAATCGGGAACGCCAACCGTTCTTCGCCGAGCGAGAACCGCGCGTCGATGCCGGGCTTATTCCCTCTCGCGTCCAGTCGTACCCAACGGCCTGGCGTATCCAGATAGACCGCGTTGAGCGCGTGCAGGCAATGACCGGTGTCGGGGGTGTCTCCCAACGTGAGCCGTTGATAGCAGAATCCCGTCGGTATGCCCTCGCTCCGCAAAATCGCACACAAAAGATTCGACTTGGCGTAGCAGATGCCATGTCCGTGGCGGAGCACCTCGGATGCCGCGCAGGTAACCCGGGCGTCCTGGATATCCCAAGAGTGGGAGATTCGGTCGCGCACGTACTCGTAGGCGGCCTTAACGAAACCGGTATCGTCGCTCGCGCCGGCACGCAGCTCGTCGGCCAGGCGATGAATCGAACGCTCCGAATAGTCGATCTCCTCCGTCTCCGCGAGATAGTCGCTCCTGCGATCGGATTCGATGAGGAAGCGCATGGGATCACCTCATTATGAATTATTATTCACTTACGTGTATAATAATGTAATCTAACCAGGTGCTCCTGTAAATAACGCACTCGTTGACTAGTTCAGGGAGGCGTCCGGCGCGTCCGCCAGCACGAACACGTCGATGAACTCCCGGGCGCTCTTGGATAGATAGCGGTCCTTCGGCCAGACGATGCCGATGCCGGAGTGGAAGTCGGTGTCCGCGATCCGGCAAGCGGCGATATCCGTTAGCGGAAAAGAAGCCGTTACCGACTTCGGCAGTATCGTCGCGCCGATGCCCGCGGCCACCAGGGCGACGATGATCGCGACGCTGGAGCATTCGCAGAGGATGAGGGGCTCCAGTCCGGCTTGATGGAATTCGTTCAATACCTTGGCGTGCATGCCCGTCGTTTGGTCGGTCTTCAGCGTAATGAAAGGGTGCCGCGCGAGCTCGCTCATGCCGATCGTTCTCTCGGCTTCCATCGAAGCCGTCGCCCAGGAGGCGGGCAGAATGGCGACGAACGGGTCAGGCTTCAGCTCCACGACCTTGTACCGCCCCGGGTCGACGGCCGCTTCGAAAGGAAGCCGCGCGATGATCAGCTCGATGGCGCGCTTCTCCATCTGCTCCGCGAGGAGGAAGTGGTCTCCCTCGCTGATCTTGAACGTGAGGTTCGGATAACGCTGCCGGAACCGCTGGATCGGCTTCGGCAACAGGGAGATGCAGGAGACGACGGAGCCGATCGACAGGACGCCGTGAATGCCCTCGTCCAGCTCCTGCACTTCCCTCACCGTCTCGTGAAGCTGGCCGAGCAGTTGCTCCGCCCTTACGCGCAGCAATTCGCCGGCATGCGTAAGAGTGAGGCGTTTGCCGCTGCGATCGAATAACGTTACGCCCAGCTCCTGCTCCAGCAGCTTCATTTGCCTGCTGAGCGGGGGCTGTTCCATGTTCAGCCGCTTCGCCGCGCTAGTCACTTGGCCTTCCTCGGCTACCGCCAGAAAATACCGCAGTTGTCTCAGGTCCATGTCGCCGCGCCTCTCCCCATACCTTATTGGTATATTTTTCGAACAAAATAGATATTTCCAATATACTTAAAGGTTTGGTACGATTCAATTAACAGAATTCAGAGAGGAAGGCGTCATCATGGCTCCAACGATCGCGATCGAGCGCACGCAAGCGCCGAAAGTCAAGCCGCCGGCGGATTCGCTCGGTTTCGGCAAGTATTATACCGACCACATGTTTATTTTGGATTACGAAGCGGGCCGCGGCTGGCATTCCCCCCAGATCGTGCCCTACCAGCCGATTATGCTCGATCCGTCGGCCAAGGTGTTCCACTACGGCCAGTCCGTATTCGAAGGGTTGAAGGCGTACCGCAAAGCGGACGGCAGCATACTGCTGTTCCGTCCGGACATGAACGCGAAGCGGATGAACCGTTCGAACGAGAGGCTGAGCATGCCGGCGATCGACGAGGAGCTCTTCGTCGACGCCGTGAAGCAGCTCGTTCGCGTCGACCAGGATTGGATTCCGGATGCGCCCGGAACGTCGCTCTATATCCGTCCGTTCATCGTCGCGACCGAGACCGCGCTCGGCGTGGCGCCTTCCCGCGAGTACAAATTCATGATCATCCTGTCGCCGGTCGGCCTGTATTACGCGGGCGGCATGAAGCCGACATCCATCTTCGTCGAATCGAAATACGTTCGCGCGGTTTCCGGCGGGGTCGGCACGGCGAAGACCGCGGGCAACTACGCCGCGAGCTTGAAAGCGCAGGAGGAAGCGACGCGCCTCGGCTGCGACCAAGTGCTGTGGCTGGACGGCGTGGAGCGGAAGTTCGTCGAGGAAGTCGGCAGCATGAACGTGTTCTTCCGGATCGGCGACAAGGTCGTGACGCCGGAGCTGAACGGCAGCTTCCTGGCGGGCGTTACCCGCGATTCGGTGCTCGGCATGCTTCGCCATTGGAACGTCGAGGTGGAAGAGCGGCCGGTTACGATCGAAGAGCTCGCGCAAGCCCAGCGCGACGGCACGTTGAAGGAGATGTTCGGCTCCGGCACGGCGGCTGTCATTACGCCGGTCGGGGAGCTGTACTGGCAAGGCGAGCGGCTGACGATCGGCGACGGCGCGACCGGCGAGCTGTCCGCTCGTGTCTACGACGCGCTGACCGGTATCCAGACCGGGCGATTGTCCGATCCGTTCGGCTGGGTGACGGAGATTTCGGCGGCGGGGATCGCGCGGGAGTAAGGTCGTAACCATGCAAGGAGTGCCTCGTCCGGGGTACTCCTTGTTTGCGTTTCTTCGCGTTCTTCGCGGTCCAAACGACGTATTGCGTCTGCTATAATAAATCAGAAGAAACGAGCGGACGCAGATGGGGAGCGAATACGATGACTGGAACCGCAAGCGACAATAACATCCTCGAAGCGGCGCGCTATTGGGTGAGGGAGAAGCTGGAGCGAGAGAACAGCGGGCACGATTGGTGGCACATCGACCGGGTCGTGCGGACCGCGCGAACGATCGCGACGGCGGAGGGCGCGAACGCGTTCGTCTGCGAGCTGGCGGCGCTGCTGCACGACATGGCGGACGAGAAGCTGAACGACGATCCCGCGGCGGCGCAACAAGAATTGGAGCGGTGGCTAGCCGGTAGCGGCGTTAGCGAGGAGGATGCGGCGCATATCGTCGAGATCATCGATACGATGTCGTTCAAGGGCGGGTCGCGTCCGCCTATGCGGACGACGGAAGGGCGGGTCGTGCAAGACGCGGACCGGCTGGACGCGATCGGCGCCGTCGGCATCTCCCGCGTGTTCGCCTATTCCGGGGCGAAGAGCAGGCCGATTCACGACCCGGACGTGGCGCCGCGGGGCAGCATGACCGAGGAAGAGTACCGGAGCGGTCGCGATACGGCGATCAACCATTTCTACGAGAAGCTATTGAAGTTGAAGGACCTGATGAATACGGATGCCGGCATGGCGCTCGCCGCGGAGCGGCATCGCTTCATGGAGACGTACCTGGAGCAGTTCTACGCGGAGTGGGACGGTCGGAGATAACGAGGACTGTTAATCGCGGCGGTTAAGCTAATGGAGGCGAGCGGATGAGCAAGGTTCGGTATCGGAACGGGATCGCGGGCGGGGCGCTCGCGGGGTTGATTCTGTTAACGGGATGCGACGGGAATGCGGCGACCCCCGCTAACGTAGTTATGGAAACGTCGACGCCAGCGGCTTCGCCGGCGATCGAGCCGTCCGCTAGCGAGCCGGTCGCCAGCGCCGAGCCTAGCTCCGCCGCGCCGGAGCGGAAGTCGCTGGCGCAGCTCGTCGAGCAATTCCATACGTACAAGCTGACGGACGTGCATAACCACGATGCCAGCGGCTTCGCCTACCTCCGGATGATGTCCGTCTGGGATAGAGAAGCGATCGATCGCGTCGTCCTGTTCGGCGACGTATCGGAGCCGAGCGCCGTACAGTCGGACGCCGCCGCGTGGGCGGCGTATCTCATGCGTCCGGACCTGATCGTACCGTACTTCTCCGGCTTCGACCTGCATGACGAATCGAGCCTCGACGTCGTCCGCGACAACTTGGAGTCGGGCTACTTCGGCATCGGCGAGACCGTCGGAGCCTCCACGAATTCGCCCGTCGTATCGCAGGTGGCGTGGAAGGCCTTCGATCCGATGGACGGATATTTGCCTCGGATCTACGAGCTGTGTGCTGCGTATAAGGCTCCGATTCTGCTGCATATCGATCCGCTCTTCGGAGAGCCGGTCGAGAAGCTGAAGGAGGCGCTCGACGCTTACCCGGACACGACCTTCATTCTCGGCCACATTAACGCTTATACTTCGCCGGACGACGTGGATGCGCTGATGGAGGGACATCCGAATCTGTACGGCGACTTCTTCGCGGGCTTTACGGATATTAACTTCGACAGCGCGTATACGCTGGAGGATTTCATTCCCGTATTGAAAAAATATCCCGATCGGTTCCTGCTGAGCACCGATTCCGGCTACGGCCTTCCGAGCGAACAGGCGGCGATCGAGTCGATGTACCGGACGCTCGATCTGCTGGACGATCCCGATATCACCCGGCGCATCGCGCATGGCAATTACGACGCGATCCTGCAAGCGCAGCCCGCGACGAAGACGCAGCTCGCTGCGATCGGCAAGCTGAGCTTCGCGGAAGGCGAACGGCCCGACTTGGCCAAGTTGACGAAACTGGAGGCAGGGAGAATGCTTGCGGAAGCGGGCATCGACCTGACCATCTCGGTGCGCGAGGACGATGAGGAATAAATGCGACAAACCCGGCTGGCCCTTAGCGGGTCAGCCGGGTTCGTCGCGCGCTAGTCGTTATTCGAAGCCGGGGAAGTCTGCCAAATGGGACCATTCCAGTCCGAGCAGGACGAAGGCGACGATACCGAGCAGCAGGATCATGAACGTCTGCTGGAACGAATCCTTCGCGCGAACGTGCGTCAGTATGCCGCCAATGGCCACCAGGCTGAGAATCAGCGCGCCGGCCGCGACCCAGCTCGGGTCCCAGTAGCCGACGATCAGCAAGACGACCGCCGCAAGCTGCACGAGGCCGGTCAAGACGCGGAACCATTGCGGCAGCCGCCACTTGTCGAAATTTTCTACGTGCATTTTGTTGCCCGATGCTTTGCCGAATCCCGCCATCAAGAACATGAGGGCCAATAAGCTTTGAAGCACGATCGATACGATTTCCATTTCCATATCCCCTTCGGACGTAGTAGAATATTTACTGTGCCTATAACGGGCACAGTAAAGGGTAAAAGAAAGTCGCAGCACCAACTGCAACCGACATAAGCACATTATAATCTCGCGAATTCGTTTTGACTAGCTTAATTTTTTCGCCGCCGCATGCCGAACTACTCGAATTCGACGCGAGTCATGATATCCGCGATCGTATATTCGCGAAGATACGCGATCGTGCGCTGCTCCGCTTCTTCCAGGATACGCTCCAGCGCGGAATCGAGCTGCGCGCCCGCCTCGCCGGCCTCGCTGCAGGCGTCGCCGTCTTCGTCGGCCGCTTCGCACGGTCCCGTGCCCACCGCTGCGTAGATCTCGCCGAGCGTAATCTGCTCCGCCGGTTTGCGCAGCATATAGCCGCCTTCGCGGCCGCCGCGCGACGCGACGATGCCGGAGACGGTCAACGACTGCAGCACGCGGCGCATGAACGTGGCGTGCGAATCGACTTGGCTCGCGATCATCGCGCTCGATAGCACGCCGCCGCTCTTGGCCAGCCAGACGACGGCGTGCACGGCGATCTTGAAGCGCGGAGGCCCGATGTTCACCCCGCGGTTGGCGTTGCTCATTATCCGTGTCACCTCGTATCGCATAGTCCGAATCTGTTAGGATGAACTTATTATAGCTTGTCGGAGAGGCATAGGAAACTAGACGGAGTCCGGGAGCGTGAAGACGGTTGAAAGTACATCGCTTGTTGGCTATCACGATGCTGTTGCTCGGCCGGAGAAGGGTGACCGGGCAGGAGCTGGCGGAGAAGTTCGAGGTATCGTTGCGCACGATCTACCGGGACTTGGAGACGATCAACGGCGCGGGCATCCCGATCGCCTCTTACTCGGGCGCGGACGGCGGTTACGAGATCATGGAGCAATACCGGATCGACAAGCAGATCGTGTCCGCGGAGGAGCTCGGGGAGATCGCGACGGCGCTGAAGGGGATGCAGGCGTCGTTCGACGACGGCGGGATGGACAGGCTGCTCGACAAGGTGGGCGCGTTGCTGTCCAAGTCGGAGAGGGAACGGCACGCGGAGGCGGGCGAGACGGTTCTCCTGAACGCCGGCGGCATCTGGGCCCGGCGGCCGTCGAATAAGCTCGCGATCACGACGCTTCGCCAAGCTTCGAAGAGCGGAGAAGTCGTGCGGTTCGCCTATACGAAGCCGGAGTTGGCGGCGGAAGAACGGACGGTCGAGCCAATCGGGCTCGCGTGGAAGGGGTATGCGTGGTACCTGTACGCGTTCTGCCGGTCGAAGCAGGATTATCGGGTTTTTCGCTTGTCGCGAATGAGGGACATTCGGTTGACAGGCGAGTCGTTCGCCCGGAAGGACGTTACTTTGGAGGAGCTGGACGCGCGGTGGGGAGGGGCGAACGAGGCGACGGTACAGCTCGTCCTGCGGTTCGAGCCGAAGGCAAGCGTACGGGTCGAGGAGTACTTCGACGAGAGCGAGATCGCGAGGCTCGACGACGGCAGTCTGCTCGTTCGCGCCGCGCAGACGGAGAACAGCTGGCTGTACGGCATGCTGTTCAGCTACGGGACGAGCGTTCGGATCCTGGAACCCGCGCGGATCGCGGACATCGTGAAGGAGCAGGCGCGATTAATTTACGCGATGTACGAATAACGGAGGCGGAATACTGACAGACTGTTGTCAGTCTGCGGGCGTTATAGTTAGCATACGCCGAACGTTCCGGAGCGGAACGCGGCAATCCGACGAATATGAACCGAAGAGAGGAAGAAACCTTATGTACGCATCCATCGCAAGCTTCATCGAAGATTACGCGCATGAATCCGCCGGCACGCAGAAACTGCTCGACCGTCTGACCGACGAGTCGCTGAAGCAGCCGATCACGGACGGTTACCGCACGCTCGGCCATATCGCCTGGCATATCGCGGGCTCCGTGGACATCGTCGCCCACGCCGGCGTGAAGTACGAACACAGCAAGGACGACAACAAGCCGCCGTCCGCCAAGGAGATCGCCGACGCGTACCGCCGCTCGTCGCAAGCGTTGCTCGAGGCGGTGAAGACGCAGTGGACCGACGCCGACCTGGGCACGGTGCAGACGATCTTCGGCCAGCAATGGTCGAACGGCAAGACGCTCGGCCAGCTCGTCAAGCACGAAGTCCATCACCGCGGGCAACTGACGATTCTGATGCGCCAAGCCGGCCTGTCGGTGTCCGGAGTATACGGTCCGGCGAAGGAAGAGTGGGCCTACGCGGGCATGGAACCGCCGGTGCTTCGGTAAAGCGGCCGCGAATAGAGACGCGACAAGGCACCTCGTCGGAAGACGGGTGCCTTGTCGCGTTGTTGCGTGGTGTCGTATGCGCCGGTTCCCGCGGTGAGCGTGCCCGCCGCTTAACCCTTCGCGAGCTCCTTGCGCACGATCGGCGCGACCTTCGTGCCGAGCAGCTCGATCGCCCGCAGCAGTTCGCGGTGCGGCATCGTGCTGATGTCGACGTGCATGAAGAACCGCGTGATGCCGAGGTTGCGCTGCAGCAGGACGATCTTCTCCGCGACGTACTCGGGGTCGCCGACGTAGAGCGCGCCCCGCAGGTTGCGCGCGGCGTCGTAAGCGGCGCGGTCGTAGTGCGGCCATCCGCGTTCGCGGCCGATGACGTTCATCATCGCCTGCTTATGCGGGAAGAACAGGTCCGCCGCTTGATCGGTCGTATCCCCGATGAAGCCGTGGGAATGCGTCGCGATCTGCAGCTTGTTCACGTCGTGGCCGGCGCGTTCCGCCGCTTGCTTATACAGGTTGACGAGCGGAGCGAACCGCTCCGGCATGCCGCCGATGATCGCGAATACGATCGGCAAGCCGAGCGTGCCCGCCCGGACGGCGGATTCCGGGTTGCCTCCGCTGGCGATCCATACCGGCAGCGGATCCTGCACGGCGCGCGGGTAGACGCCGAGATTGTTGATCGCCGGACGATGGCCGCCTTGCCACGTCACTTTCTCGGACGCGCGGATCTTGAGCAGCAGCTCGAGCTTCTCCTCGAACAGCTCATCGTAGTGGTCGAGGCTATAGCCGAACAGCGGGAACGACTCGATGAACGAGCCCCGGCCCGCCATGATCTCCGCGCGTCCGTTGGACAGGCCATCCAGCGTGGCGAAAGATTCGTATACGCGAACCGGGTCGTCCGAAGACAACACGGTGACCGCGGTCGAGAGCCGGATGCGGTTCGTGACGGAAGCCGCTGCCGCTAGAACGGTGACCGGCGACGTGCCCGCGTAGTCCGCGCGGTGATGCTCGCCGATGCCGTAGACGTCCAGGCCGACTTGGTCGGCGAGCTTGATCTCTTCGACGGCATCGCGCAGCCGCTGGGCGTGGCTGACCGACTGGCCGACCGCCGCGTTCGGCGTCGCCTCGAGGAACGTGCTGATTCCAATTTCAAAATTCGGTGCTTGATCGGTCATTCGAATGCGCCCCCTTTTATCGTAAGATCATTATACGCTATTAACTAAACTTTTTAAAGTAGATAAATATTAGTTAGTAAAATGAACGACCAATCTTATTATGTCACAAAGCCGGCGAATCGGCTAAAATCAATCTATCGGTAATAAACTGCATGGGAGGGAATGCGGCATGAACATAACGGTCGATCGGCAAGGTACGTCCAAGGTCGCGGTCATCGAGAGCGAAGACGTCGTTATTAAAGAGGTCCAGGACGCGTTGGATCTCATGGCGACGGTTCGATATACGGAGGACTGCGACAAGATCGTGCTGGACAAGTGCAACGTCGCGGAAGACTTCTTCGAGCTGAAGACGAAGCTGGCGGGAGACGTGCTGCAGAAGTATACGAATTATCAAGTGAAGCTGGCGATCGTGGGCGACTTCGGCGTCTATGACAGCAAGAGCTTGCGGGATTTCATCTACGAGTGCAACCAAGGGAAGCAGTTCTTCTTCCTCCCTGACCGGCAAGCCGCGCTCGAAGCGCTCCATAAGCTCGGCTAGTTGTCCAAGCCATCTCGCCGCTCCCGAATAAGCTGGTAGCGAAGGAGGTGGTGCGCAATGGCCAGAGCGCAAGCGAAAGCGACCAGGCGGGAGAATCAAGTGTATTCCAACCGCGTCGCAAGATCGGAATTCGACGGGAATTGGAGCACGTTCCTCGCCGGCAGCGGGTTCGTCATCTATACGGCGAAGAGAGACGGCGCCAAGGTAACGGTGCTGCTGAATACCGGCGCCAGCAAGCTGCTGACGTTCAACAAGGGAGGCCGCGTCGTCGTCGGCATGGGCGGCACGAGCCACTACAGCAAGCCGCATCTCGCGACGGACTTGTAAACTTATATTCGAAGAGGCCAGGTGTCGGGATGAGGATCGCGTACGTATTGTTCGACGGGATGACGACGCTCGACTTCGCGGGCGTGCACGAGGCGTTGCCATGGATGAAGGTGCTGGGCGTCATGCCGGAGCTAAGCTGGGAGTTCTGCGCGGATCGGGAAGAGGTTAAGGACGATCGCGGACTCCGGTTCAAGATCGACCGCGTGCTGCCGGACTTGTCGGAGTACGACCTCGTGTTCGTCCCTGGCGGAATGCCGACGAGGCAGCTCCGCCACGACGAGGCGTTCGTCTCCTGGATTCGGACCGCACAGGACGCGACTTACAAGGTATCGGTATGCACGGGCGCGCTTCTGCTCGGGGCGGCGGGTTTCCTCGAGGGCAAGCGGGCGACGACGAATCCGGGCGCTTACGACTTGCTTGAACCCTATTGCGCCGAAGTCGTCCAAGAACGGTACGTGCGCGACGGCAATGTCATTACGGGCGGCGGCGTATCGGCATCGCTCGACCTCGGCCTCTTCCTCGTGGAGATGCTGACGGACAAGGCGGTAGCCCGTCAAGTGCAGACGAATATGCATTATCCCTACTATTGACCGAAATTGTGTTGCGCGTCCCGATAGGCGATAATGAGAGAGTCAATCGCTCTCAAACCTATCGGAGGTGCACGCGGATGAAAGCGCTTTTTATCGGAGGGACAGGTACGATCAGCTCGGCGATTACGAAGCAATTGCTGGAACAGGGCTGCGAGCTGTATTTGCTGAACAGGGGCAACCGGAACGATTCGTTGCCGCCCGGAGCCAAGCTCCTTCAGGCGGACATTAACGACGAGGCGCGCGTGGCGGAGCTGATCGAGGATCTCTCGTTCGACGTCGTGGCGGACTTCATCGCGTTCGTGCCGGCCCAGCTCGAGCGGGATTATCGGCTGTTCAGCGGCAAGACGAAGCAATTCATGTTCATCAGCTCGGCTTCCGCGTATCAGACGCCGTTGTCCGATTATCGCATTACGGAGGGAACGCCTTTATCGAATCCGTATTGGGAATATTCCAGGAATAAAATCGCCTGCGAGGAGTATCTGATCAAGCAGTATCGCGACGCCGGCTTCCCGGTGACGATCGTCCGGCCGAGCCATACGTACAGCGAACGGGGCATTCCCCTCGGCGTGCACGGCCGCAAAGGGACGTGGCAGGTCGCCCGGCGCATGCTCGAAGGCAAACCGGTCATCATTCACGGCGACGGCACGTCTCTCTGGACGATGACGCATAGCGACGACTTCGCGAAGGGCTTCATCGGTCTTATGGGCAACATCCACGCGCTCGGCGAGACCGTTCATATCACGTCCGACGAGTCGGTCACCTGGAACCAGATCTACGAGATCATCGCGGACGCGCTCGGCGTGAAGCTGAACGCCGTGCACGTCTCGTCGTCGTTCTTGGCCGCGACCAGCTACGGCGAAGACTACCGGGGCGGCTTACTCGGCGACAAGGCGAACACGGTCGTGTTCGACAATTCGAAGCTGAAGCGGCTCGTGCCCGAGTTCGTTGCGACGACGCGACTCGATCAAGGGCTGAAGCGGACGATCGCCTACATTCTCGCGAATCCGGAGCTGCAGCAAGAGGATCCGGAGTTCGACGCGTGGAGCGACAAGGTAATTGGCGCCCTCGATGCGGCGGCGAAGTCAATCAGAGGTTCTTAAGAATCGGAAAGGCACCCGAGCCATGGCGGCCGGGTGCCTTCGTCATTGCGCGATCAGGTTGCGGGGGAAGAGGACTGCCTCGTCGGTCGAGAGGACACCATCGGGTACAGCTTGAATCGCGCGACGTAATACGCGACGCCGAAGGCGGTCCAGGATAGGCCGAGCCATAGCGTGGTCGCGTCGAGCAACGTGAGCAGCCAGCCGATGAAGCATGCGCCGATCGCGGGGACGACGAGGTGGCCGACCGTCTGCTTGAACGAAGCGCGCTGTCTGTCCTTGAAGTAGAGCTTCGCGACGACGGATACGTTCACGAAGAAGAACGCCGTCAGCGCGCCGAAGTTGACGAACTTCACGGCGGTGTCGAGCTCGACGGCGAGCGAGAGCATCGAGAAGGCGGATACGACGGCGATGCTTAGCACCGGTGTTCCGAACCTCGGATGAAGTCTCCCGAACACGCGCCTAGGCAGGACGGCGTCGCGCCCCATCGCGTACAGCAATCGCGACGCGGTGGCGGACGAGGCGAGACCTTGCGTGAATACCGCGAAGACGAGCACCGTCATGAACAGCGACGACAGCCCGGCGCCGCCGGCGAGCTCGACGACGTTGCGGCCGGCGGCATCGTCGTTGCCTAGCGTCAAGCCGGGATAGGCGAGCTGCGTCAAGTACGAGGGGACGAAGTACAGCAGTCCGGCGACGGAGATGATGATGAGAATCGCCTTCGGGATCGTCTTCCGGGGTTCGATCGTTTCCTCGGACAACGTCGTGACGGAATCGAAGCCGAGGAAGCAGAAACAGATGACCGACGCGCCGATCAGCAGAGCCGATGGCGGAATGTCGGTCTGGACGAGTGGCGCGAGCGGGTCGTTGCCGCCGGTCAGGCCCTTCGCCAGGAACGCGCAGAAGACGGCGACGAACGCGACCTGCAACCATACGAACCATTTGCTGATGTTGGCAGAGAAGCTGACGCCGATCATATTGATCGCGGCCAGCAGGATGTTGAAGCCGACGATCCACGGCCATGCGGGCACGGACGGAAATTGCGCGTGCATGAAGATGCCGAACGTCAGCACCGCGATGAGCGGGGAGAACACGTACTCGAGCAACAGCGTCCAGCCGACGAGGAAGCCGGCCCGGGGATGAAGGCTCTTGCCGACGTACGAGTAAGCCGACCCGGATCCGGGAAAAGCCTTCGCCATGGCCGAATAGCTGAACGCCGTGAAGAAGATGGCGGCGAACGCCAGCAGGTAAGCTTGCGTCAGCATGCCGCCGGAATGCTCGCGGGCGATGCCGTAGACGGTGAAGTACACCATCGGCATCATCCAGGCCAGCCCCATGTAGACCAAGTGATGAAGCCGAAGCGTTCGTTTCGGCGTCGGCATATCGGATTGCTTCATGCGCGTTTCCCCCAACTACGTAATAAAGCCCGGGAGATATCGGATCATCGATAACTCCCGGGCTTTTGTCCCTCCGTGGACACGGCTTGCGCCGTGCGCCTTCTCTCGGACCTGGCCGGGCGAATCGCCCGCGGAACCCTAGAAAGCATGTGTATGCGGTTGTTCAAGTATGTTAGACAATGTAACACATAGCGAGCGACTTTGGAAACTATCGACGTAAATTTCATTGAATCCGTTGACTGACCCCCATATGCGTGTTATGTTTAGTTACACAACTTCATATTCGTTTACTAGGGTTCCGGCGGCATTGCGCCGCGGCTGGTCCGAGAGTAAACCGTTCCCGTACGTCCGCGAGCCGGCGCCGGGAATGCCACGGAAGGATAAAAACCTGGGAGATATCAACGAGACGCTGCGTCTTGTGGTATCTCCTTTTTGCTTATCCACTCATCCAAAGGAGCGAGATGCATGATGAACAACGCGAACGAATGGAGTACCACGATCCGGCCGGGGGGCAAATGGTCCGGCGTCGTCGGCCGAGGCAAGCTGCTGCGGTTCACGGCGCTGGAAGCGGGAGCGAACGTATCGCTCTTGCTCTACAACGCGGACGATCTGACCGAACGCTACAACATGCCCGATACGCTTAAAGCTCTGCATACCGCGCATCTGACGCGAGGCCATACGCTGATGAGCGATAACGGACGGGTGCTGGCGGCGATCGTCGAAGACAGCCTCGGCTGGCACGATACGATCTCTGCCTATTCGACCCGCGAGGAGACGGACGCGAAGTACGGGAAGTCGACGTACCAGGACGTTCGTAACGAGTGGCTGCGCAGCGGAGAAGAGAACTTCGCCGTGGAGCTCGTCCGTTGCGGGCTCGGCGTTCGCGATCTCATGCCGAACGTCAACTTGTTCGCGAAGGTCGGCTGCGACGACGCGGGAGACATGCGCTACGACGTCGGGCATTGTCCGGCAGAAGCGACCGTCACGTTACGAGCCGAGATGGATCTCGTCGTCATCTTATCGAACACGCCTAATCCGCTCGATCCGAGAACGGAGTACCCATCGGTACCGGTGAAGCTCGACATTGCGTCCGCGGATGGAGAAGTCGGCCGGGACGATTATTGCTTCAACTTCCGCCCGGAGAACGCGCGGGCTTACGAGAATACGTGGGAGTATTACCAGCTGCGGAGCCGCTAAGAGAAGGCAAGGACTCGTCCATATCTATTAGATACGCATAACGGGAGGAATCGACTATGGCAGTATTCAATCGCGTAGAGAGCCAGCGCGCCGTCGAGACGGCGATTCACGACGAGATCGTGCTGGCCGGCGACGGCTGGATGAAGGAGCTGCAGCCGGGACAGGTGCTTCGGATCGTGGATCTGGAAGGCAATCAAGCCGCGGACACTCTGTTCTACGACGCGGACCATCCGGAGGATCATTACAGCGCGGTTCGCACGATCGTCGCGCAGAGCAATATCTACCTATCGACCGGATCGGTCATCCGCTCCGAATCGGGCAAGGCGCTGCTCACGATCGTCGCCGACACGTGCGGCCGCCACGATACGCTCGGCGGCTCCTGCTCCGCGCAGAGCAATACGGTCCGCTACGCCCACGAGAAGCTGCACATGCACAACTGCCGGGACACGTTCATGCTGCAGCTGGCGAAGCGGGCGGACGGAGAGAAGTACGCCAAGCGCGATCTTGCGCCCAACATCAACTTCTTCATGAACGTGCCGGTCACGCCGGAAGGCGGACTGACGTTCGCGGACGGCGTATCGTCGCCCGGCGCGTACGTCGAGCTGAGGGCGGAATGCCGGACGACGGCGCTGATCAGCAACTGCCCGCAGCTGAACAATCCTTGCAACGCGTACAATCCGACGCCGGTTCGGGTGTTGATCTGGAACGATTGAGAACGACGATAGAGAGACGTTAGACGTTAGATTTCGACTGGGGAGTGGTCATCATGTTCAACAAGGTTCTCATCGCCAACCGCGGAGCGATCGCCGTCCGCATCGAACGCACGCTGCGCAAGCTCGGCATCGCGTCCGTGGCCGTCTACACGAAGGCCGACCAAGACAGCCTTCACGTCGATAACGCCGACGAGGCGATTCTGATCGGCGACGGTCCGGCCAAGGACAGCTATCTGAACGCGGAGCTCATTCTCCGCATCGCGGAGGAGACGGGCGCGCAGGCGATCCACCCGGGCTACGGCTTCCTGAGCGAGAACGCCGGCTTCGCCCGCGCTTGCCGCGAGCGCGGCATCGCCTTCATCGGACCGACGCCGGAGCAGATGGAGACGTTCGGGCTGAAGCACTCCGCCCGAGAAGCGGCGGAGCGCGCCGGCGTACCGATGCTGCCGGGGACGGGGCTCATCTCCGAGCTTGCGGATGCAACGCTCGAGGCGAAGAGAATCGGCTACCCGGTCATTCTGAAGAGCACGGCCGGAGGCGGCGGCATCGGCATGCGGGTGTGCGCGGACGAAGCGGCGCTCGAAGCCGCGTTCGATTCGGTCCGGCATCTCGCGGAAGCGAACTTCAAGAACGGAGGCGTCTTCCTCGAGAAGTACATCGCGAAGGCGCGTCACGTCGAAGTGCAAATCTTCGGCAACCGGTTCGGGGAAGTGGTGGCGCTCGGCGAGCGGGATTGCTCGATCCAACGCCGCAATCAGAAGGTCATCGAAGAGACGCCGGCGCCGAACCTATCCGCGGACGTGCGCGCGAGCATGCTGGAATCGGCTCGCCGCCTGGCGGCGGAAGTCGGCTACCGCAGCGCGGGGACGGTGGAATACCTCTACGATCCCGATTCTTGCGAGTACTACTTCCTGGAGGTCAATACTCGGCTGCAGGTCGAGCACGGCGTCACCGAGGAAGTGCTCGGCGGGCTCGATCTCGTCGAGTGGATGGTTCGCGAAGCGGCGGACGAGATGACCGGCCTTGCCGCGCTCGTGCCGCAGCCTAGCGGTCATAGCATGCAGGCGCGGATCTACGCGGAGGATTGCTTGCAAGGGTTCCGCCCAAGCGCGGGACAGATGGACCAGGCACTATTCTCCTCGGATGCGCGCAACGAGACGTGGGTGCGGGACGGCATGACGGTCACGACGCTGTACGATCCGATGCTCGCCAAGATTATCGTCAAGGGCACCGATCGCGAGGACGCGATCCGCAAGCTGGCGAAGGCGCTCGCGGAGACGAGGTTCTACGGCATCACGACGAACCTTCAATATTTGCAAGAGCTGCTCGCGAGCGAAGATTGCGTCTCGGGCAACGTCTATACGCAGCTGCTGTCCGGCTTCGAGCCGGCGGAACGCGCGCTCGAGGTGCTCGACGGCGGCGTTCAGACGACGGTTCAGGATTATCCGGGTCGCGTCGGCTACTGGGATGTCGGCGTGCCTCCGTGCGGACCGATGGACCCGCTGTCGTTCCGCATCGGGAACAAGCTGCTCGGCAACGCGGACGACGCGGCCGGCCTCGAGATGACGCTGCGCGGCGGCACATTCCGGTTCCGCAGCGACATGGCGTTCTGCGTGACCGGGGCCGACATGCAGCCGACGCTCGACGACGAGCCGGTGCGCCCGTATCGCGTCGTTCGCGCCCGTCGCGGCCAGACGCTCGCGTTCGGCGAGGCTCGCGAAGGAATGCGCGCGTACTTGCTCATTCAAGGCGGCCTCGATATGCCGCGAATCTTGGGCAGCGCGTCCACGTTCACGCTCGGCAACTTCGGCGGGCACGGCGGCCGCGCGATCCGGACGGGCGACGTTCTGAACGTGAACGAAGGCTCGATTGAAGCCGCCGGTTCGTCGGCGGTCGACGCCTCGGAGGAACTCGGCCTGGCGCAACTGCACCAGCCTGCGATGACGAAGGCGTGGACGATCGGCGTCATTCCGGGGCCGCACTGCACGGAGGAGTTCCTGCGTCCGGCCTATCTGACGCAACTGACGGAGACGGCTTGGGAAGTGCACTACAACAGCTCGCGGACGGGCGTTCGCCTCATCGGTCCCGCGCCGCTCTGGACGAGGGAAGACGGCGGCGAAGCAGGGCTGCACCCGTCGAACATCCACGACAATGCGTACGCCGTCGGCACGCTCGATCTTACCGGCGACATGCCGATTCTGCTCGGCCCGGACGGCCCGAGCCTCGGCGGCTTCGTCTGTCCGGTCACGACGGCGACGGCAGAGCTGTGGAAGCTCGGCCAGCTGCACCCGGGCGATACCGTTCGTTTCCGGCTGCTGACGCTGCAGGAAGCGGAGGCGCTGCGCGCCGCGCAGGAGCACAACCTGTGGGCGATCGGAGAAGGCGAGCGGGAGGCGTTCGAGCCGGTCGTGCTGCCGCCTTCGGCGGTCTCGGACTTCCGTACCGATTACCCGATCCTTCATCGCGACGCGTCGCCGGGCCGCCGGTTCCCGCTGACGATTCGTTGCTGCGGCGATCAATACCTGCTCGTCGAATACGGGGAGCTGGAGCTCGATCTGGCGCTTCGCTTCCAAGCGAACGCGCTCATGCAGGCGATCAAGGACAGCGGGGCGATTCCGGTCGTCGATCTGACGCCGGGCATCCGCTCCTTGCAGGTGCACATCGATCCTTCGAAGACGACGGCGATGGAAGCGTGCGCCCGCATCGTGGAGATCGATCGTTCGCTTCCGCCGCTCGACTCGATCCGCGTGCCGTCGCGCATCGTCCGGCTGCCGCTGTCGTGGGACGATCCGGCGACACGCGTCGCCATCGACCGCTACCAGCAGAACGTCCGCCCCGACGCGCCGTGGTGCCCGAGCAACATCGAGTTCATCCGCCGCGTGAACGGACTGGACAGCATCGACGACGTGCAGCGCATCGTGTTCGACGCGAACTACCTCGTGCTCGGTCTCGGCGACGTCTACCTCGGCGCGCCGGTCGCGACGCCGACCGATCCGCGCCACCGGCTCGTGACGACGAAGTATAACCCGGCGCGCACGTGGACGCCGGAGAACGCCGTCGGCATCGGCGGAGCGTACATGTGCGTCTACGGCATGGAAGGCCCGGGCGGCTATCAATTCGTCGGCCGCACGGTGCAGATGTGGAACAAGCTGCGCCCGACGGCGAGCTTCAAGCCGGGCCAGCCTTGGCTGCTTCGCTTCTTCGATCAAATTCAATTTTACCCGGTTAGCGCCGAGGAGCTGCTCGTCTTGCGGGAAGACTTCCTGCGCGGCCGGTTCGAAGCGGACATTACGGAGACGGAGTTCGACTTCGGCGAATATTTGAAGTTCCTCGACGACATCAAGGAAAGCGCGGACGCCTTCAAGACCAAGCAGCAGGCGGCGTTCCAAGCCGAGCGCGAGAGCTGGAAGCGTCTCGGGCTCGCCGAGTACGTGTCCGAGCAAGAGGCGCCGAAGCCTACCGAAGAGAACGAGTTACCCGCGGGGGCGGTGCCCGTGCGGACGCCGATGCCGGGCAGCGTGTGGAAGGTGCTCGTTTCGCCGGGCCAAGCGGTCAAGAAAGGCGATACGCTCATCATCCAAGAGAGCATGAAGATGGAATTCGCGCAGCAGGCACCCGCGGACGGCATCGTCGGGTCGCTGTTCGTGACGCCGGGCGATCCGGTCCATTCGGGACAGCTTATCGCAAGCATAATGAAATAGAGGATGGAGGCGCATACCGATGGAGAAGACAATCGTTCCGGAGTCGCTGACGATAAGCGAACTCCGGGAGCTCTATCGAAGCGGCAAAGTAACGCCGGCGCAGGTCGTCATGGAGATCATCCGGCGGGCGAAGCGGGACGAAGGAATGAATATCTGGATTACGCCGCCGGAATGGCAGCGGATAGAACCGTACCTGCTTCGGTTGAACGGACTCGATCCGGAGCATGCGCCGCTCTGGGGCATTCCGTTCGCGATCAAGGACAATATCGATTGGTCGGCGGCGCCGACGACGGCAGCGTGCCCGGCGTACGCGTACGAGCCTTCCGAGGATGCGGCGGTCGTCGAGCGGCTCGTCGCCGCGGGGGCGATCCCGATCGGCAAGGCGAACCTCGACCAGTTCGCTACCGGGCTCGTCGGCGCGCGCAGTCCTTACGGCGAGACGCACAACTCGCTCAAGCCGGAGCTGATCAGCGGCGGCTCGAGCGGCGGCTCGGCGGTCGCGGTCGCCCGCGGCCAAGCGGCGTTCTCGCTCGGCACCGACACCGCCGGTTCCGGGCGCGTGCCGGCGCACCTGAACCGGCTCGTCGGCCTGAAGCCGAGCCTAGGCGCTTGGCCGGTCCACGGCGTCGTGCCGGCATGCGAGAGCCTGGACTGCGTGACCGTATTCGCTTGGAGCGCGGAAGAAGCGTACGAGGTTGACCGCATCGCCCGCGGGCCGCACGATGGCGATCCATGGTCGCGGCGGCTGCCGGCTCCGGCTGCCGCGCTCCCGACCCGCGTCTGCGTGCCGATCGCCGGAACGGTCGCGTTCTACGGCCCTTACGCCGAGGCATACGAGCGGGCATGGGACGCAACTCTCGCGTCGCTCGCCGGCTTGGGCATTCCCGTCGAGGAAGTCGATATCTCGCAATACGGCGAAGCGGCATCGGTATTGTACGAAGGCCCCTGGGTCGCGGAGCGTTGGGCGGGACTCGGCGCGTTCGTCGAGGCGCATCCGGGCGCCGTGCTGCCGGTGACCGAGCGTATTCTCCGTTCCGGCGCGGACGAGCGGCATACTGCGGCATCGTTGTTCCAAGCGATGCACAAGCTGCAGGAATATAAGCTCGAGGCGCGCAAGCGGCTGAAGGACGCGGTGCTCGTCCTGCCGACGGCGGGCGGCACGTGGACACGGGAGCAGGTGCGGCAAGATCCCGTCGCGACGAACCGCGACATGGGCCGATATACGAACCATTGCAATCTGCTCGACATGTGCGCGATCGCTCTGCCTGCCGTCGATGCGGCCGACGATCTGCCGTTCGGCATTACGCTGTTCGCGGCGGCGGAGCGCGAGGACCTCGTCCGCGGCGCCGCGCTCGCCATCCAGAACAATTAAAGGAGAGGTGCTTATGTCCCAGGAGACGACGTTAGTGGCCGTATGCGGCTTGCATATGCGAGGCTATCCGCTCGAGAAGCAATTGCTGGAGAGGGGGGGCTCGTTCGTCCGCGAGACGACGACCGCTCCGAAGTATCTCATGCTGAAGCTGCCGACGACGCCGGCGAAGCCGGGCTTGATCAAGCTGCCGCAGGGCGGCGGGGCGATCGCGCTTGAGGTGTGGGAGCTGCCGATGGCGGCGTTCGGCTCGTTCGTCGCCTTGATTCCCGGTCCGCTCGGCATCGGCAAGGTGGAGCTCGCAGACGGCACGGAGGTGCCCGGGTTCATCTGCGAAGGCTATGCCGCCGACCTGCCCGGCATCGAGGACATTACGGGCTTGGGCGGCTGGAAAAAGTTAACCGAGAATTAAGCCGCAACGCCCATAATCATACAGGCACCCGGAAACTCCGGGTGCCTTTTTAGCCCAAGTTGGCGCTTTTTAGATGCATAATAGACGATCGTCACCGCGTTCGCAGGTATTTTTATCAAGTAGATGCTTGCAAGTCGCTCATACGAAGCATGATCGCGCATGGCGCAAGTTCGAGATGCCCGGCAATGAGTAGCCGCAATGAATGCGCATTCATGCCGGATTCGCCGCCCATATACCCGATTTGGTCCGAAAATCGCGTTTTACAACCGCAAGCGACAGGACTATGATCATAACGTTCCATCAACCGAATAGAACGCGATACGCTGAGTTTCCGGGCAACCGGAGAGCGGGGGAACCAAGTGCAAGTTGCGACGGGCCGGAAGGCTTGCCGCGCGGGGTGAATCGAGGGAGGCCGACCGGCCGAGCTCGTAGGGCGACTCTATACGCCCGAATCCGACAGCTAACCTCGTAAGCGTCTTAGAGGAGAGCAATCTTCGGCCATTCAAAGGCCGCGGGGTACCCCTCCGCGGTCTTTTTTGTTGCGGTCTTTTACGGGTATCCTAACTTCATTCTGCAGACTTGGCGGTGCAAGGCATGTATTCCATCAAAAGATTGTTAATCGGGCGTCCTCTGAAATCGAACGAACTCGGAGAGCAGAAGCTGATCAAGACGAAGGCGCTGGCGATTCTGTCGTCGGACGCGTTGTCGTCGGTCGCCTACGGGCCGGAGCAAATTCTGATCGTCCTGTTCGCCATCGGAGCGGCGGCGATGTGGTACTCCGTGCCGATCGCGATCGGCGTGCTGATCCTGCTGCTGGCGCTGATTCTCTCCTACCGGCAAGTGATCTTCGCGTATCCTCACGGCGGCGGCGCGTACGTCGTCTCGAAGGAGAACCTCGGCATGTTCGCGGGGCTCGTCTCGGGCGGCTCTCTGCTCGTCGATTACGTGCTGACCGTGGCGGTCAGCGTCTCGGCGGGCACGGACGCGATCACGTCGGCCTTCCCGAGTCTGCACGGCTATTCGGTCGTCATCGCGGTTGTATTCGTCGTGTTCATTACGATCTTGAATTTGCGCGGGGTGACGGAGTCCGCTTCGATTCTCGCTTATCCTGTCTATTTGTTCGTACTGGCGCTGTTCATACTGATCGGCGCGGGCATCTATAAGATCACGACCGGCGACGTGTCGGCGGATCTGTATACGTCCGTCGGCACGCCGGTCGCGGGCGTCACCTTGTTCCTGCTCTTGAAGGCGTTCGCCTCGGGCAGCTCGGCGCTGACGGGGGTCGAGGCGATCTCGAACGCGATTCCGAACTTCAAGTCGCCGGAGCCGAACAACGCGGCGAAGACGCTGATCGCGATGGGCGCGCTGCTGGCGATTCTGTTCTCCGGCATCGTCGTGCTGGCCTACTACTACGGCGTATCGCCGAGAGCCGAAGTGACCGTCGTGTCGCAAATCGCGGAGTCGACGTTCGGCCGCCACTTCATGTACTTCTTCATTCAAGGCACGACGGCGCTCATCCTCATCCTCGCGGCGAACACCGGCTACTCCGCGTTCCCGCTGCTCGCGGTCAACCTGGCGAAGGATAAGTTCATTCCGCGCATGTTCACCGTCCGCGGCGACCGGCTCGGCTACTCGAACGGCATCATCAGCCTCGGCGTGCTGTCGATCGTGCTGATCGTCGCCTTCGAGGCTCACACGGAGCGGCTCATTCCCCTGTACGCAGTTGGCGTATTCATTCCGTTCACCCTCGCGCAGCTCGGCATGATGCGCAAGTGGCTCCGCGAGAAGCCGCCGGGCTGGGCGGCGAAGCTCGCGGTCAATACTGTCGGCGCGATCATCTGCTTCACCGTCACGATGATGTTCTTCGTCACGAAATTCGGGCAGGTGTGGCCGGCGCTCGTGTTCATGCCGCTTATCATCTTTATTTTCTACCGGATCAAGAAGCACTATGAGGCCGTTGGCGACCAACTGCGCCTGACGACTTGCGAACCGAACGTTCCGATCGAGGGCAACGTGATCATCCTGCCGGTATCGGGCATCACGCACGTCGTCGAGCATTCGGTGAACTACGCGCAGTCGCTCAAGCCCGACCAGATTATCGCCGTCTACATTCCGTTCGAGCGGGAGGACGAGGCGCTGTTCGAGGAGAAGTGGAGCAAGTGGCGGCCCGAGATCCGTCTCGTGACGCTGCATTCCCATTACCGGAGCATCATCCAGCCGCTGAGCAAGTTCATCGACACGGTGCAGCGCAAGGCGGGCGAATCGAACTATCAGGTGACGGTCGTCATTCCGCAGTTCATTCCGAAGAAAGGCTGGCACAACATTCTGCACAACCAGACCAGCTTCATGCTTCGCGCGTATTTGCTGTATCGCAAGGACGTTATCGTGACCACGGTTCCTTACCATCTGAAGAAGTAACGTGTTATCATACAACGCATAGGACGTAACGAAGGAAGGGATATCGGAGCATGAGCGAACTGTTGGATACGTTATTGAAGCAAGAAAAGGAACTGCAATTCGAATCGTTCGCGAATGACGAAGCGTTGGCGCTAGGCAGCTTGATCGTCGGGCTGGCGAAGGAGCTCGGCAAGGGCATCGCGGTCCACATCGAGAACGATGCGCATCCGCTGTACACGCACTACATGGCGGGGACGAACGAGGGCAACATCTATTGGATCAACGCGAAGAAGAACGTCGTGAACCGTTTCGGCCACAGCTCGCTCTATATCGGAGAGAAGTACAAGGCCGAGGGGACGACGTTCAAGGAAGCTTCGGGGTTGTCGTCGGAGGAGTACCAAGCCGAGGGCGGGTGCTTCCCGATTCTCGTGAAGGGTCGAGGAAAAGTCGGCACCGTGACCGTCACCGGGTTGACCGGCGAGGAGGACCACTGGTACGCGGTCGAGGGGATTAGACGGTTGTTGGCGCGATAAAATAGGGAGCTGTCCGTTGTCCGCGGTCGTCGCGGGGGCGGGCGGCTCTTGTTCATATGGCTGGTGGTTGCGGCTGTTTACGGCTGGAACCCCGGCGCGGCGGCATTATTTTCAGGCAAGGTGTAAAATGTACATCTAATTTCGGCGCTTGACGCCGAATGGCGTAGTTAGTTGCATTTTGTACACTTAGATTGGGCAAATCGGACGAACGTTAGCGAAATTCGTGAAACTAGCTGCATGAAATGCAACTAATGGTCTGGAGCGTGCATCGACAGGCGATTGTAGCTGTACATTATGCAACTACGAGATGTGGAAATCGCTTGCGCACGCTGGTCAGCATTCGGACTAATTGGTAAAATCTCCTTCTCAGCACTCATCCGAACGAATCGAAGGAGCGATTGCCAAGCATGTTTCCAGACGTAACGAAGCATCCGGATCATCTGAGCGGACAGAGCAGGCCCTGGTGCGACCAATTGGCGGCCAAGACGGGTCGGTACGAGTATCCGTGGCGATCTATCGTGGATGGCATCTCTGCCGAGAGCGTGCTCACGGCGATGTTGACGGCGGCGATCGACGGAGGACGTATCCTCGACGTCGGTTGCGGACACGGCGATTATACGAAGCGGTGGGCGGAGCAGGCGGACGAAGTCGTCGGGTTCGACATGACGAAGGGGTTCATTGCGACAGCGAACTTGGAGCGGCCCTCGAACGTCCAATTCGTCGTAGGGGATACGCATAACGGACTGCCGTTCGCCGACGATACGTTCGATCTGGCTTATACGAAGAAGGGGCCGGGGAGCTGGTACGCGGAAGGCAATCGCGTCGTCCGTCCCGGCGGCAGGCTGATCATGCTTCATCCGGGAGACGGCAATGGAGAAGCAGGCGAGCTAGGCGAGGCGTTCCCGGGACTTTTCAGTCCGGCCGCGGCGGGGACGCCGGTGTTGGATCGCATCGAAGAGCGCTTGGGGACTAGCGGGTTGTCGGGAGTCTCGATTACGAGGCTGAAGGAGATCGTCTGGATTCCGACGCCGGAGGATATCATGGCACTCGTAACGTTCGGGCAGAGCGACGCTTATGCGTCATATGTGAAGGAAACGTGTTACGAGGGGATCGTCTCGCAATTCGAGAAGCACGCCAGCGGGCAAGGGATAAGAACGACTGGGTTTTACTATATGGTTCAAGCGACGGCTCAATTCTAATTTGAGAGGGATAGAGATGAAAGTATGGAAGATAACACCGAAAGAAAAGAGGATAACGCTAAAATCTAGTCAGAATACAAATGATTTTGAATTAATTGTAAACAATTTTATGGGTAACCGGATGAAGAGTTGGTGGAACTCGATAACGTTAGAGTCTTATAAAAAAGGTAACAATACCGATTACTTTTATTTGGCTTCAGGTATTCCAGTGTTCTCTTCGAGAGTAGTAGAAGTTCTTACTCCTCTGATAGGTCATTGTGTGGAGTTTCTATGCGCGAGTCATGAAGATTTTGAAATTTTTATCGCTAATGTTTTTGTTGCAAATGATGTTGTTGATTTCGATAGATCATCAATAGTTACTACGTCTCAAAGTGGATTATTAGAATCATTTGATAAGATTTGCTTTATCTCAGAAAATGTATCCAAATATCCTATTTTTAAAGTTGTCGAAGATAACATATGTGATATTTATGTCAACGATGATTTTGTTAATTTGGTACATTCTCAACATGTAAAAGGGTTTACATTTACGGAAGTTTGGGATTCCGAAATCTCGAACGATTCTACTGAAGAGAGTCAAGAGTTATATAAACAATTATTGTCTTCAATCGAAAGTTACAGAGGGCCAAAGTATAAGTGGGATAATGCTGTTCAATTGGCGCACAATGGGGAAATAATGCAAAGCGGGCATTGGCAGATGCAAGTGGATTATGGAATAGTTCAGTTATATGTTCTAAATGAAGATTGTAAGTATTACTCGTTTGACTCTATGCATATCCCTCCTGGAGTATTGCTTTTGGAGTGGCAAGTGAAGCGAAGTTAAAGAGGAGCGACAATCGCATGGAATACAGAAGACTGGGAAGAACGGGACTCGAGGTGTCGGCGCTCGGACTGGGCACGAACGCCTTCGGCAAGCGCGCGGACGAGCCGACATCGGTTCGCATCGTGCATTACGCGATGGATAGCGGCATCAACTTCATCGACACGGCGAACATCTACGCGGGCACCGAATCCGAGCGGATTATCGGAATCGCGCTCGAAGGCAGGCGGCACGAAGCGGTGCTGGCGACCAAAGCCGGGCTCGTCGCCGGCAAGGGGCCGAACGCGAACGGCTCGTCGCGGGGGCATCTCCTGCGCGAGCTGGAAGCCAGCCTCAAGCGTCTTCGTACCGATTACGTCGACCTTTATCAGATTCACACGTTCGACCCGAACACGCCGCTCGAGGAGACGCTTCGCGCATTGGACGACATGGTGTCGTCCGGCAAAGTTCGCTACGTCGGAGCCTCCAACTATGCCGCATGGGAGCTCATGAAGGCGCTTGGCATCAGCGACCGCCACGGCTTCGTCCGCTATTGCGCGACGCAGACGAGCTATTCGCTCGCGGACCGGACGCCCGAGCAAGAGCTCGTGCCTCTGTGCCTCGACCAAGGCGTCGGGATCATCCCGTATTTTCCGCTGGCGGGCGGCATACTCAGCGGGAAGTACGGCGCGGGCGGAGAGGCGCCGGCCGAAGCCCGGTCGAATACGGACCCCGGCTTCCGCCGGTTCCTCGACGATCGGACGATCGCCCTCGGCCAGGAGGTCGGCGGCATCGCCTCGGCATTCGGAACGACGCCAAGCGCGCTGTCGTTGGCTTGGCTGATGGACCGTCCCGCGGTCTCGACGGTCATCGTCGGCGCCACGCGTCCCGAGCAGGTCGAAGACAATCTGCGCAGCTTGTCGCCGCTCGACGAGCAAGCGAAGCGGGCGCTCGACGCGGCGAGCGAGCCGTTCCGCAGCGGCAAGCCGTTCGCGCTGTACCGATTGCCCTAACGCTACCCCTGAACCGTAACCTCGCATTGCTCCTTCATATATTGAATGAACGCCAGGACGTGATGAGCCATCACGTCCTCTTGGCGATAGACTAGGCAGATGTGCCGATTCCGCACGCGGCCGGGCAAATCCCGCGCGACCAGCTCTCCTTCCCGAGCCTCCTTCATGACGCTGCGCCAAGGCACGATGCCGACGCCGATGCCGTGCTTCACCGACTCCTTGATCGTCTCGATCGCCCCCAACTCCATCCGCACGTTCCACTGCAACCCGTTATCCTTCGCCCATAGCTCGGACAGCTCGCGCGAGGTCGAGCCTTGCTCGTGAACGAGGAAGGCTTCGCCCCTAAGATCGTCCAGCGACAGCTCTGGCGACCGGACCAGCGGGTGCGTCGTCGGAAGCAACAGCTTCAGGCCGTCTTCGACGAGCGGGACGACTCGAAGTTCTTCGATCGCGATATCGCCCAAGAGCGATACGACCGCGACGTCGATCTCGTAGCCGCGAAGCAGTTCCAGAATATCGCCCGCTTGCTTCACCGTTAGCATCGGCATGACGTTAGGGTTCCGGGATTGATAATCGGCTAGATACGGCGGCATGAAGTAGGTAGCCGGCGTGTAGCTCGCGCCCACTCTCAGTTGTCCCCGTCCTTGGTCGCGATGCTCGGCCATCAAGCGGTCGGACTCGTCCACCAGGGCGCAGATCCGCTTGGCATAGGGAAGAAGCGTCCGTCCCGCATCGGTGAGATGCATGCGGCGGGGCAGCTTGCGGAACAGCTCGACGCCGAGGTCTTCCTCCAGTTTTTTCAGGTGAAAAGTGACCGTCGGTTGCTTCAATCGGAGCTCGGAGGCCGCTTCCGTCAAGGTCGCGAAGCGGGCCGCATAAGCGAATACGCGCAGCTGTTGCAGGTTCATGGAGGCGTTCCTTTCCGGGTGAGAATCGGATGCTGCCTCCACTATAGATAACGCTGATGGGATTATCAATATCCATACATGTTATTTGATGTAAGTTTATCGCACAGTTAACGTTACTCTTACAATCCTCTATTAATCTTAGAAAGAAGAAGATCAGTGGGGGGCTAGGAACAATGTTGAATAAGAACGCGAAGAACGGATTGTTGCTCGCGATCGGCACGGTAATGGCCATGTCGATCCTATCCGGGTGCGGCGGCAAGGACAATGCTTCGAACGCGAATAACGCTCCGTCATCCGACGCGGTACAAGCCGCGGACGCATCGCCGTCGACCGAAGCGACGCCGTCCGAAACGACACCGGCCAGCTCCGAAGCTCCGCAAGACGCCGAGCCGCTCGTCGTGTACTTGAACGACTTCGACGCGATCGTTCAACCGCTGTTCGAAGCGAAGACGGGCTACAAGCTCGAGATCGTCTCGGGCAACGGCGCGGAGATCGCTTCGCGGATCGAAGCGGAGAAGGGCAACCCGCATTGGGACGTCGTCTGGATGGACTCGATGCCGACGATCGACGCGATGGGCAAGAACGGCCAGCTGTTGGCCGATTGGACGCCTAGCAACGTCGACAACCTGACCGACTTCGCCCAAGGCTTGCTTCCGGCGAACAAGACGTACTACCCGACGGGCGCGCACGCCGCTTCCGTCATCGTATACAACACCAAGTCGTTCGACGCGAGTTCCGCGCCGAAGACGTGGAACGACCTGACCGACGCGAAGTTCAAGGACGCGATCGGCATGGCGGATCCGGCGGTAGCCGCGCCGGCGTTCCCGTTCGTTGCTTGGTTCTTCCAGTCGCAAGGCATGGACGGCGGCAAGTCGTACTTCGACAAGGTGCTCGCGAACGGCCTGCACGTGTACCCGAAAAACCCGAACGTAGCCAAAGCGCTCACGGGCGGCGAGATCAAAGCGGCCGCGCTGCAAGAGAGCAACGCGTACACGCTCAAAAACCAAGGCGAGCCGATCGAGATCGTCTGGCCGGAGGAAGGCGCTCCCGCATCGGTGCGCGTAGCGGCCATCCAGAAGGATTCGCCGCATGCGGACGCGGCGAAGGCGTTCGTGGAGTTCCTGCTTGACCCGGCAACGCAGCAAGCGCTCATCGACGGCGGCGACGAAAGCTACTTCGAGCCGTCCGCCAAAGGCGTCAACCCGAAGGCGGACCGCCAAGCGAACGCGAAGCTCGTCGTGGCCGAAGCGGGCTGGGCGGGAGAGCACGAAGGCGAGATCAAGCAATGGTTCGCCGACAAAGCGGTCAATTAAGCGATGCTTCGAATGCTTAAGCAGGAGAACAGGACGGGCTGGCTTATGCTAGCCGTCTTGTTCTTGCTTATTCTGCTGCCGCTCGCCGCCGTCGTCATTCAGGTGCTGCTGCCGGGCGTCTTCTTCGGGAGCTTGAAGATCGGCGATCTGTCGCTCTTGCTCGACGTCTTCCGCAGACCGCTCTGGTATGCTTCGCTCCAAAATTCCGTCACGCTCGGCATCGGGACGACGCTGCTCGGCACCGCGCTCGGCACGGCGCTGGCGATGGTGCGCCGGCGCTGGGCGTTCCCGACCGCGCGGCTGCTCGATCTCGCGGTGTGGCTGCTCCTCATTACGCCGTCGTTCATCCTCGCGCAAGGCTGGGTCATGTTCGCTTCCGCGGACGGGCTCGCGGCCGAATGGCTCGGCTGGAGCGGTCTGCACTCGCTTGTGTTCCAGCCGGCCGGTCTAATCGTCGTCATGACGCTTAGCAAGTTCCCGCTCGCCTACTTGACCGTGTCGGCCGCGCTCGAATGGAAGGTCGATCAACTGAACGACGCGGCGCGCTTATCCGGCGCCTCGCCGTGGACCGTATGGCGCACCATTCAAGCGCCGCTCATGCTGCCCGCGCTGTGCTCTGGCGCGATGCTCGTCTTCATGGACACGGTCGGCGACTTCGGCCTGCCGGCGTCCATCGCGACGGTGTTCCGCTATCCGACGCTGCCTTACTCGGTCTACTCGGCGCTGTATACGTCGCCGATCCGGTTCGATATGGCCGGCGCGCTGTCGTTCTATCTCGTGCTGCTGATCGCGCTCGCGATGAGCGTGCAGCTGTATATGCTGCGGCGCAGCCGGTACGACTTCCTTACGTCGCGCGCGACGAGATCGGAGCCGCGCAAGCCAAGGCGGCGGACGGCTTCGGCGATGCTCGCCGGCGGCAACGCGCTCTTCCTGCTCGTCGTCGTCGGCATCCCGTTCGGCTCGAACGCGCTCATGTCCGTCGCCGGAGAGGGCGCCGAACGAGGCCGGCTGACGCTCTCGCATTATCGCGAGCTGTTCCATAGCGGCGGCGTCATGCTGGAAGGCTTGACGCACTCGCTCGAGATCGCCGCGGCGGCCGCCTTGCTCGGGCTGCTCGTCGGCTTCCTGATCGCCTACGTGTTGACGTTCTCGCAGTTCAAGCTGCGCCGGACGATCGACGTCATCTCGCTCGTCTCGCTCGCGGTGCCGGGCATCGTGCTTGGCATCGGTTATATTTTCATCTGGAACCAGAAGTGGCTGGAGCACATCGGCTTGTTGCTGTACGGCACGCCGTGGATTCTCGTCTTGGCTAGCGTCGCCGGCGCGATCCCGATCATCACGCGGGTCATCGTCGGCGCGATGGCGAAGGTGCCCGCGCAGCTGTTGGCCGCCGCGCAGATGCAAGGCGCGTCGTTCACGCGGCGCATGGCGACCGTGCTCGTCCCGCTGACGCGGGGCGCGATCGTGTCCGCGGGATTGGCTGCCTTCGGCGCGACGGTGTTCGACCTCGCGATCGCTTCGATTCTGTATCCGCCCAACTACATGACGCTGCCGGTCGTTATCAACAAGGCGTTCGAGGATTTGAGGTTCGGCTACGCCGCGGCGGCGACGCTGACCGGCGGCGGACTCGTCATCCTGTTGATCGTCATCCTGGAATGGCTCGTCGTCCGGCCGAAGCGGATCGCGCGGCTCTGGCGGCGGAAGCAGCAGCTAACGCAACCCGAACATTCGTCTCATCCGCTTCAACCGTCGCAATCGTACCAAACTACGCCAGCAAGGAGACCTTCCGCATGAGCGAGCAACCGATTCTGGAAGTGAAGAACGTCGGCAAAAATTACGGCTCGCAGTCCGCGCTCCGCGACATCAGCTTCGAAGTGCGCGCGGGCGAAATCATTAGCGTGCTCGGCCCGTCCGGTTGCGGCAAGTCGACGCTCCTGCAACTGATCGCGGGGCTTCAGCAGCCGGATCTCGGGGAGATCGCGCTGCGGGGAGAGACGGTCGCCACGGCGAAGCGTCTCGTCGCCGCCGAGAAGCGCGGCATCAATATGGTGTTCCAAGACTATGCGCTATGGCCGCATATGAACGTATACGACAATATCGCCTACGGCTTGCGCCGCAAGAAGGCGTCCAACGAGACGATACGCGCCAAGATCGCCGAGCTCGTCGAGCTGCTGCATCTGAACGGCTTGACGGATCGCCTTCCGCCGCAGTTGTCGGGCGGCCAGCAGCAGCGCGTGGCGATCGCCCGCGCGCTCGCGACGGAGCCGGATCTGCTGCTGCTCGACGAGCCGCTCTCCAACCTGGACATGCGGCTGCGCATCGAGATGCGCTCGGAGATGGCCTACTTGTTCCGCCGTCTGGGGACGACGGTGTTCCACGTCACGCACGATCCGGACGAAGCGTTCTCGATGGCAGACCGCCTCGTCATCATGCGGGCGGGCGCGATCGACCAGATCGATCGGCCGCAGACGTGTTACGGCCGGCCGGCGACCCATTCGTCCGCGCAGCTGCTCGGGGCGGGCAACTTGCTCGAGGGTCGGCTCGTCGAAAGCGGCTCGTACGCGAAGGTGCGACTGGAAGACTGCGAGATCTCGGGAGTCGCGCCGGGAGATTCGTCGGGAGACTCGCCTGATGCCGGGGCAGCGGCGGAGAAGCGGGTGAACGTGCTTTTCCGCCCGGAGGCGGTCGTCTGGGAAGAGGAGGACGCGCTCGCCGGCAGGAACGCGATTCCGGCCAAGGTCGTCCACAGCGTCTTCGAAGGGGAGCGCTGGCGCGTGCTGGCCAAGACGAACGAGGGCCGGCAGGTGACTTTCCTGCACGAGCGGGCGCTCGACCGGGATTCGCAAGGCAGCTTGTCCGTTAAACCCGAAGATACATTCATCTATGCGCACGATAATGAGAGGTAGATTGCGATGTCCCGATTATTCGTAATATCCGATATCCATGGCCACGTCGCGGGGGCCAGACAATTATTGAAGATGGCGTGCTATACGCCGGGAACCGATCGTCTGATCATGCTGGGCGATTATATTAACGCGGATTCCGACGTTCGGAAGACGCTGAGGACGATTCGCACGCTGCATACGAACGGAGCGGTCGCGCTCGCGGGCAACATGGAACGGGCGTACTTGCTGAGGCACGTCTGCAAGAACGCGATCCCGATCGAAGGCGCCGCCACGCGCAAGTTCCTGGAATCGATGCCGCTCTATCATAAACGGGGCTCCTTCCTGTTCGTCCACGCGGGCATTCGGCCGGGCGTCCCGCTCAAAGGCCAGCGCGAGGAAGATTTGGTCAGCATCCGGCAAGATTTCTGGGGCAGCCGGACGGCGCATGCTTTCAACGTGATTTTCGGCCATACGCCGACTCAGAACATGGGGGCCGAGCCGGGGCAGCTGTGGCACGGGCCGCAGATGCTCGGCATCGATACGGGCGCGAAGCACGGACACCGGTTGACGCTCGTGGAGATGACGAACCGGGTCGCGTATTCGTGCTCGACGAACCCCGACATGCTGTACGGGGATTACCGACAGACGGATTGGGGCGCGCAATCTCAACTGAAAGGGTAAGCTGTAAAAAGATGTTTGTGCAATCGCTTACTTTTACTATATTCTCGTAGTAGATACGCCGATGGGCGGGCCGACTACGGGGAGGGCTGGCAAGTGGATTACGATGTAATCGTGGTAGGAGCGGGATTGGCCGGACTCGTCGCGACGGCGGAAGCCGCGGATGGCGGGAAGAGGGTGTTGCTGCTCGATCAGGAGCCCGAAGCTTCGCTCGGCGGGCAAGCTTGGTGGTCGTTCGGGGGCTTGTTCCTCGTCGATTCGCCGGAACAGCGCCGGATGGGAGTGCGGGATTCGTATGAGCTGGCATTGCAGGATTGGATAGGCTCGGCGGGCTTCGACCGCGACGAAGACGAGGATCGCTGGGGCCGCCGGTGGGCGGAAGCCTACGTAAAGTTCGCGGCGGAGGAGAAGCGGGAGTGGCTGCACAAGATGGGCGTCCGCTTCTTCCCGGTCGTCGGCTGGGCGGAGCGCGGCGGGCATCTTGCGGATGGCCACGGCAACTCCGTTCCCCGATTCCACATCGTGTGGGGAACCGGCCCGGGAATCGTCGCGCCGTTCGAGCGCCGGGTAAGGGAGCATATGTCCGGGGGACGCGTCGATTATAAGCCGCGCCACCGCGTAGATAAGCTGCTGGTCGGCGACGGCGGTAGGGTGACGGGCGCCAGCGGCGCCGTGCTCGTGCCGAGCTCGGCCGCGCGAGGAGAGGCCAGCTCGCGGGAAGTCGCGGGAGAGTTCTCGTATACGTCGAAGGCGGTTATCGTGACGAGCGGCGGCATCGGCGGCAATCCGGAGCTTATCCGGAAGAACTGGCCGAGTCGGCTGGGGACGCCTCCCGAGCGCATGCTGTCCGGCGTGCCCGAGCACGTCGACGGACGAATGCTGGCGATTACGGAGGAAGCGGGCGGCCGCATCGTGAACCGGGACCGCATGTGGCACTATACGGAAGGGCTGAAGAACTGGAGCCCGATCTGGCGCAACCACGGCATCCGCATTCTGCCGGGGCCTTCGTCGCTCTGGCTGGACGCGCGGGGGCGGCGGTTCCCGGTGCCGGCGCTGCCGGGCTTCGATACGCTCGGCACGCTGGAAGCGATCCAGAAGTCGGGACATTCGTACTCGTGGTTCATTCTGACGCAGAAGATCATCGAGAAGGAATTCGCGCTGTCCGGCTCCGAGCAGAACCCCGACTTGACCGGCAAGAACATTCGCCTGCTGCTGAAGCGGGTGCTGCCCGGCGCGCCGGGTCCGGTGCAGGCGTTCATGGACAAGGGCGAGGACTTCGTCATCGCGGGCAACTTGACGGAGCTCGTCGCCGGCATGAACAAGCTGACCGGAGACGGTCTGATCGAGCTCGAGGCGATCGAGGAGACGATCAAGGCGCGCGATCGCCAGCTGGATAACGAATTCTCGAAGGATCTGCAGATTACGGCGATCCGCGGCGCCCGCAAGTATCGCGGCGATAAGCTGATTCGCGTCGCGAAGCCGCACAAGCTTCTCGATCCGAAGAGCGGTCCGCTCATCGCGGTCCGGCTGAACTTGGTCAGCCGCAAGACGCTCGGCGGCTTGCAGACGAACTTGTCGGGCCGCGTGCTGAACGACGCGGGCGAAGAGGTGCCGGGTTTGTACGCGGCCGGAGAAGTCGCCGGCTTCGGCGGCGGGGGCGTGCACGGCTACCGCGCGCTCGAAGGCACGTTCCTCGGCGGCTGCCTGTTCAGCGGTAGAGTGGCGGGCCGAGCCGCGGCGAAGGACGTCTAGGCGCGGGATAGGGAGAGACCAGGCAGCGATTGCGCTGCCTGGTCTCTTGGCTGTTCGGGGCTCTTGCCGTGCCTCGCCGTGCTGGGTCCGGTTACAGCTTCTACAGCTTCTGCATAATGACGCTCTTCGTCACGCGGGTCACGAACCGTCTCGTGAACAGACGCGGCGCTTGCGTAAGCAGCCAATTCCCGAAGCCGGGCACGACGGACGTCTTGCCCTTCATCATCGCCGCGTATCCGATTCGCGCGGCTTGCATCGGCGGCATGAGCGCGGACGGCTTCGCGACTTTCTGTCCGTCCATCTTCGCCCGGCTGAAGAACTCGGTTCCCGTCGGCCCCGGACATAGCGCGGTGACGCTGACGCCGGTCCCCCGCAGCTCCGCCGCGACCGCTTCGGTCAAGCTCAGCACGAAAGCTTTGGTCGCCGAATAGTTCGCGCTCATCGGACAGGCGTAGAAGGACGTCGTAGAGCCGACGTTCAGAATGCGGCCGCTTCCGCGGGCGACCATGTCGCGCAGGAACAGCATCATCAGGTGCGACAGCGAACGGGCGTTCAGCTGAATCATGTCCAGTTCAGAGCGGATATCTTGCTCGTGCAACGGGCCGAACGATCCGACGCCCGCATTGTTGACGAGGATGTCGATCGCGATATCATCCTCCCGCAGCTTGCGATGCAGCAGCTCCGGCCCGTCGTCCCGGGTTAAATCGACGGGCACCGTTATGGCGTCGACGGCGTACCGATGCGCTAGCTCATGGGCGAGCGCGTCCAATTTCCGTTCGTTCCGCGCGGCGAGGACGATACGATGTCCCTTTTCCGCGCACAGCTCCGCGAAGGCTTTGCCGATTCCGCCGGAAGCGCCGGTAATCAGTACGGTTTGCATGTTGTAAAACCTCCAATAGAAAATGTACTTTAAAAACCTTATAACTAAATATCTAGTTATATGGTTATTAAGCCGATAAAAAGGAGGCCGTTCAGGCCTCGGGGGTTTTCAGCGCGACGATCCGCTCCGAAGTCGACACCAGTTGCTTCAAGATCGCAAGGGAAGGCTCGATATCGAGCGAGTAGAAAATCTCGGTGCCCTTCTTCTCAGCGGAGATGAGAGCCGCCTGACGCAAGATCTTCAGATGATGCGATATGGCGGATCTGGACATCGGCGAGCGTTCGACGATCTGCGCGACGTTGAGCGTCTCGTGCTTCGTGAGCATCATGACGATATCTTGCCGAACCGGGTCCGCGAGCGCCAGGAACACCGGACTGCAGTCGCGAAGCTGTCGGTGGACCGTCCGTTCCAGTTGGTCCGCGTCGGGAGTAAGGGATTCCGTCATCGCTTGCCGTCTCCATTCCATCCATATAACTAATTTCATGGTTGCTTATGATTGTAAATATAAGGGTTTCATCGGACGGTGTCAAGCGTATTGTTAGCCGAACCGATTTCGGTAATAATATACCTACTGAGGTATAGGGGGCGGTAACGTGATGAAATACGACGCGGACGTGAAGAAGAGGCTGAAGCGCATCGAGGGCCAAGTGCGCGGGGTGCTTAAGATGATGGAAGAGGAGAAGCACTGCAAGGACGTCGTCGGTCAGATGTCGGCGATCCGCAGCGCGCTCGACAAGGCGATGGCCTACATCGTGGCGACGAATCTGGAGCAGTGCATCGTCGAGCAACGGGAAGCCGGGGGAGATACGGGCCAGCTCGTTCAAGAAGCGGTGGAGCTGTTGATCAAGAGCCGATAATTCGGTTCGAGCGCCGAACGCCGCGAACGAGTCGAAATTCGTTTACGGTCGCAACCGTTTAAGGTAACCTAAGGGTAACTTGAATGTCCGCAGCGGCGCCGTTCGTTGCATCGGAGAGAGGGGACGGACGCATGGGCGCGGAGCGCGATGCTGCCAGAATGAAGAAGCGGACGATCGCGACGATCGTCGGCTTGTTCGTGCTGGCCTTGAGCGGCATACGCTTGGCCTGGGTCGAGCTGGTGGCCGCTCCTTCGAGCGTCGAAGCCGTCTCCGGCGTATTGGATTTACGAGAATGGGATCCGTCGAAGCACCCGGTGTTGTCGCTTCGCGGGGAGTGGGGGCTCTATCCCGATCGGCTCGCAGAAGCGGGAGACGCGGGCGGGAATCCGCCGGCAAGCTTCATCTCGCTGCCGGGAGAATGGCGGGGACAACTGTCAGGAGGCGACGATTCGACGTTCGGTTTCGCGTCGTACCGGCTTCGCGTTCGGATGGAGCCGGACGATACGCGCGAATATCGAATCCGGGTGCCGGCGATTTCCGCGGCTTCCGAGTTGTTCGTCAACGGCAAGCCGGTCGCCCGGTCGGGTCGCCCCGCGGAGAGCGCCGAGGCTTACGCGCCGGGCAACGTGCCTTATTCGGCTTCCGCGACGGTCGAACAAGGCGCGATCGACATCGTCATTCACGCCGCGAATTTCGACGACCGCCTCATGGGCGGCATCATGCAGCCGGTGAAGTTCGGCACGGAGGCCGGCATGAACCGCGAATACTGGCGATCGGTCGGCGCGCAGTGGGCGGTCATCCTTCTGTTGGCCGTCCATGCCTTGTACGCGCTGCTGCTCTACTTCGTCGGCACGCGGCAGCGAGCGGCGATCGCGTTATTCTGCCTTCTCGCATGCGGCGCCATGGCCGTCGCGACGGATGACGATCGCCTGCTGCAAGCGTGGTTCCACGTTCCGTACGAATGGAACTACAAGGCGTATTATCTCGCGTACTTAGGAGGCGCGGCGTTCCTCGTCTACTATGCGAAGCTGCTGCTGCCGCCTTTCCGAATGTTGTCGTACGCGCGGGTGTACTTCGTCGCGTGCGGCATTTACGCCGCCTTGGTGATCGCGTTGCCGGTAAGGATTCTGAGCCTGTCGGATCCGGTCCATACGCTGCTCGTGCTGAGCGGATTCGTCGCGGTGCCGATCGTCATGGTATTGGCGATTCGTAGAGGGGTGCGCGACGCCGTCTATCTCGTGCTCGGGGTCACCGCGCTCGTGACGAACATCGGCTGGGGCATCGTCAAGAACGCGGGCGCGATCGAGATCGACGTCGGCTATTATCCGATCGATATGATCGTCGCGTTCGTCGCGTTCGCGATGTTCTGGTTCAAGCTGTACTTCCGCGCGTCGGAACAGACGGCGACTCTGGCGAAGCGCCTGCAGGCGGAAGATCGCCGCAAGGACGAGTTTCTCGTGAACACGTCCCACGAATTGCGCAATCCGCTGCACGGCATGCTCACGATCGCGCAGACGTTGCTGCAAGGCGAGGATTCGCGGAAGAACCGGGAGCAATTGAATCTGTTGCTGTCCGTCGGCAAGCGAATGACTTACTTGTTGAACGACTTGTTGGACTTGACCCGGTTCAAGGAAGGCCGAGTCCGGCTGAGGCCTGCGCCGCTGGAGCTGCAGGCGGTGGCGGCGGGCGTGCTGGACATGACGAGATTCCTGGCGGCCGGCAAGCCGGTGACGCTCGTGAACAACGTTCCCGAGACGTTGCCCCGCGTATGGGCGGACGAAGAGCGCTTGATTCAGATCCTGTTCAATTTGCTGCATAACGCGGTGAAGTTCACGAACGAGGGTCGCATCGCGGTCGATGCGTTCGCGGAGAACGGACGGGCGGTCGTGCGCGTGACGGATACCGGTACCGGCATGGACGAAGCGACGCGGCGAACCGTCTTCCAAGCGTACGAGCAGGCCGATCACGGCGCGGGCGGCGGGCTTGGGCTCGGACTGACGATCAGCCAGCGTCTGGTCGAGCTCCACGGAGGGGAGATTTCCGTCGCGTCCTCCTTAGGCAGAGGGTCGGTCTTCACGTTCACGCTGCCCTTATGGGTCGACGAAGGGCATGCCGAGGTCGCCGCGGCTTCGGAGAAGGCGCAGCCGCCGGAGCCGCACGCGATCGCGTCGGTCGGCGACGTGCCGACCGGCGATCGCCAATCCGCCGCCGCGGAAGATCGATCGGCGATTCTGGCGATCGACGACGATCCGGTTAACCTCAAGGTGCTGACCGGCTTGCTGTCGCCGGAAGGTTACGAGGTTCTCGTCGCGACGAGCGGACATGAGGCGTTGAAGATGATCGGCATGCGGCGTTGGGACTTGGTCATCGCCGACGTCATGATGCCCGGCATGTCCGGCTACGAGGTGGCGGGGGCGATTCGCGAGCGGTTCTCCCGCTCGGAGCTGCCGATTCTGCTGCTGACGGCGAGAAGCCGCCAGGAGGATATCGAGGCGGGATTCCGGGCCGGGGCCAGCGATTACGTGACGAAGCCGGTCGACGCGACGGAATTGAAGTCGCGGGTGCGCGCGCTCACGGAGGCGACGAGAGCCGTCCGCGAACAGATTCGGATGGAATCCGCTTGGCTGCAGGCGCAGATCAAGCCTCATTTTCTATTCAACGCGCTGAACTCGATCTCGGCGCTCGGAGACATCGATAACGATCGGATGAAGGAGCTTCTCGGCGCGTTGGGCGATTACTTGCGCTCCAGCTTCGACTTCCGCAATTCGGATCGGCTTGTTCCGCTGCGCAAAGAATTGGAGCTCGTCCGCGCCTATCTGCATATCGAACGGGAGAGGCACGGCGACCGGATTCGCTTCGAGCTGCGCGTCGACGAAGAGTTGCCGTTGGACGTTCCTCCTCTGTCGATTCAACCGCTCGTCGAGAACGCGGTCTTGCACGGGTTGCTCGGCAAGGCGGAGGGCGGCATGCTGATCGTGCGGGTCGCGGTAATCGGCGCGCGCGCCGACATCTCGGTCGAAGACGACGGCGTCGGCATGGGCGAAGCCGCGAAGGAACGAACGCTGGGCGGGCGGCAGGTTGCCGGGGGCGAGCGCCAAGGCATCGGACTAGCGAACACCGACGCCCGTCTGAAGCGGCACTTCGGCGCGGGCTTGCGCATCGACAGCAAGCCGGGAAGAGGCACGAAGGTTTCTTTCTCGATACCGATTGAGGGCGAACCGTCTATAATAGAATAAGTTTGTTGTTGCTTTATGACGACCGTTCGTGTTAAGATGCTTCTTGTGTCTAAGACACTTGATTGTGTGGAGCCGTGGTGTAGTGGCCTAACATGCCTGCCTGTCACGCAGGAGACCGCGGGTTCGAATCCCGTCGGCTCCGCCATCAACCCTTATATTTAACAAGCGAATTGAGCAGCGATAGAGCATGCTCTTTTTTTGTATCTTATAGGGAGCGTGAGAGGATGACGCGCCGAGGACGCTTCGCGCCGACACCGTCCGGCTTGCTGCATATCGGCAACGCCTTCACCGCCCTCGCCGCTTGGCTGCAGATGCGCCAAGCGGGCGGGGAATTCGTGCTGCGCGTCGAAGATATCGACACCGCCCGTTCCCGCGCGGACCTGGCGGCGCTACAGCTCGAGGACCTGCGCTGGCTGGGCATCGATTGGGACGAGGGGCCGGATGTCGGCGGAACGTACGCTCCTTACGTGCAAGGCGAGAGGATGCCGTCGTACGAAGAGGCGCTGAGGCGACTGGACGAAGCCGGACGGCTCTATCCGTGCTACTGCAGCCGCAGCGATCTCGCGAGAGTCGCCAGCGCGCCGCACGGTCTCTCCTCCGAAGGCGGGGCGTATCCGGGCTTGTGCCGGCTTCTGACGGAGGAGGAGCGAGCCGTCCGAGCCGCCGCGAAGCCGCCGGCCATGCGCTTCAGAATGGATGGAGGACCGGTGACGTTCCGCGACGGCATGTTCGGCGAAGTCGCCTTCGCGGGCGACGAGATCGGCGATTTCGTCGTGAAGCGCGCCGACGGCCTGTTCAGCTATCAGCTCGCCGTGGCGGTAGACGATGCCGCGATGGGCATTACCGACGTGCTGCGCGGCGCCGACCTGTTGGATTCGACGCCGCGCCAGCTCGCGCTCTACGAAGCGCTCGGCTTGACCGCGCCGAGCTTCGCTCACGTGCCGCTGCTCATGGACGCGAACGGACGAAGGCTGTCCAAGCGCGATCGCTCGATCACGTTGGCCAGCCTTCGAGAAGCGGGAACATCGCCCGAGCGCCTTATCGGCGTACTCGCCGGCGCGGCAGGCTGGATCGATCGCCCGGAGCCTCTATCCGCTCGCGAGCTGGTCTCGGCCTTCGGAGCGGTCAAGCCTGGCGACGGAGCCGCGGCCGACCGCTTCGCTTTAAGCGATCCGCTATGGCGGATGCTGATCTCCGACTAGGGCTTAGAAGTTCGGTTTGCCCATCTTCCCCGCTTGGAAATCCGCATACGCTTGGATGACTTCTTCGCGCGTGTTCATGACGAACGGTCCGTATTGGAACACCGGCTCGCCCAGCGGCTCTCCGCTCAGGACGAGCACGAGCGCGTCGTCCGAGAGGCCTTCTACGCGAATGTCGCCGGCGACGTTGCCGAACAGGACGAACTCGCCTTCCTCCGCAACCCGCGATTCGTTGATCTCGGCGCTGCCCCTGAGCACGATGAGTCCCGCGTTATGCGACGCGGGCAGGGAGAAGCGGGCGACGCCGCGCGCCTTGAGCGTCAGATCGAACAGGTTGATCGGAGAGAACGTCTCCGCGGGTCCGCGCGTACCGTCGTAATCCCCCGCGATAATCCGCGCCTTGCCGCCGCCGTCCGGCAGCGCGACGCGTCCCATGCTCGCCTTCGGCAGCTCCTGGTAACGCGGCGAATGCATCTTGTACGCCCGCGGCAGGTTCACCCACAACTGGATGAAGTGGAACGTGCCGCCGCGCTTCGCGAATTCCTTCTCGTGGTATTCCTTATGCAGCAAACCCGATCCAGCGGTCATCCATTGGACGTCTCCCGGACCGACGATGCCGTGATTGCCATAGTTGTCATGGTGCTCGACATACCCCTCGTAGGCGATCGACACCGTCTCGAAGCCGCGGTGCGGGTGGGCGCCGACGCCTCTTACGGCGTGGCTTGGTCCGAAGTCGTAGGGCGCGTTGTAATCCAACAGCAGGAACGGACTGAACCGCTCTCCCAAGTCGTTCCCGGACGGAAAATAATTCGATACGCGGAAGCCGTCGCCCACCATGTGGAACGGCGCGCCTCTATAAGTGCCTTCGATCGTACGGTAGGTCATTGTTCTTTCGCTCCTTTGCCTAATAATTTGAGCAGCGCGATCGCTTGCTCCTTCTGCTCCTGCGACAGTCCTTGCATGATTCCCTCGATACTTCTCGCATGCCGCGGGAAGATACCGTCCAGCAGTCCGCGTCCCGCATCGGTCAGATCCGCGTTGACGACGCGGCGGTCTTCCGCGCACGGGAGACGCCTGACGAGTCCTTTCCGTTCCAGCTTGTCGATGTTGTAGGTCATCGTGCCGCTCGTCACGAGCACTTTGCCGCCGATCTGCTGAATCGGAATTTGGCCCTTGGCGTAGAGCACCTCGAGAATGCCGAATTCGGACAAGGAGAGACCGTAGTTCCGAACGTCCTTCGCGGCCTTGTCCATGACGCTCTTATACGCCTTCGACAAGACGACGAGCAGCTTGAGCGACAGCGATTGGTCGTCTCCCGCACCGCCGGTATCGTTCGTCTCGTTCATGACGGATCGCCTCCTCCATATACCTTTACATCAATTATCTTGAATTAAAGATAACATGAACGAACAAGCCCGTCAACCGATTCGTTCCGCTCCCCGGAACCCCGCCGTACCTCTGCCGTACCCCTCAATTCTGCTAACAATTCGCGCAGGGCCGCGCTTATTATCAAACACAAATCAAATAATTACCGTCCAATAGTCCTAACAACCTCCTCTTATAGTGAGATTAATCACACTTTCGAAGGAGTCGTCTCGCATGAACCGTACCAAACATTGGCTGGGCAGAGCGCTTAGCTTCCGCAAAATCTCGACCAAGCTGATCGCGTCCACGTTCGTCATTTCCTTGCTCATCGTCGTATCGATGGCATTCGCGCTATTCATTCCGAACTCCGCCTTGTTCCGCGATCAGATCGACAAGGAGCTGGCGCTTCGCACCGAGATGATCGCCGAGCAATTGGACGGCGATATTCAATCGAAGCTTACGAAGCTAGAGGCAATCGCAAGCGTCGGGCAATCGTTCGGGGACGACATCGCGAAACATCGCGAGCTGATTACGAGCTTCGGCAACCAGAATCTCGAGCTGAACGGCGCGGCCGTATCGCTGGATCCGACGGGCAAGGTCGCCTACAGCCATGAAGGGAAGACCGTGGACATCTCTACCCGGGACTACCTCAAGACCGTGTTCGAAGGCAATCCTGGCATCTCGGTGCCGGGCGTATCGAAGGTCGACGGCAAGACGCTCGTCGTGCCGATGGCCTATCCCCTCAAGAAGGAGGGCAAGACGTTCGGCCTCTACGCCACGGCGTATCCGATCGATACGGCGATGAAGTACGTCACCGAAGCCAAGATCGGAGAGACGGGTTACGCGCTATTGGTCGACCGCAACGGGCTGGTCGTGTCCCATCCGGACAAGACGATCGCGATGCAGAAGACGCTGTTCGAGCTGAACGTCCCTGAAGTCACCGCGGCGTACGAGTCCGCGAAGAACGGTACGGATACGAGCTACGAATTCACGTTCCAAGGCGTGAAGAAGATCGGCTACGCCAGCTTGACGAAGAGCGGCTTCGTCGTACAGATGGCGGTTCCCGAGAGCGAGCTGCTCGATCCGATCTACGGCATGATGTGGACGACGGTCGGAACCGCGGCTATCGTCATGGCCGTCGCGCTCATCCTGGTGTACTTCTCCGCGAGAAGCTTGTCCAGACCGATTCAATACATAACCGAAGTCGTGGCGAAGCTGGCCAAAGGCGACCTGAGGCCGCGGCTGCAAGTGAATTCCAAGGACGAGCTGGGCGTGCTCGCCGGGAATATGAACGAGATGTTGGATTCCCTGTCGCTGACGGTTCAGCAAGTCGGCTCGGCATCGGAGAGCGTCGCGTCGTCGGCTCAGCAGATTACGGCCAGCACGGACGAAGTCGCGAAAGGAAGCGTCGACCAAGCCGATAGAGCCCGCACGATGGCGCAGCTGTTCGAGGATCTGGACGCTTCCGTCAAGCTCGTCGCTTCGAGCGCCCACCAAGCGAGAACGTCGTCTCAGGAAGCGGTCGAGATCGCGAAGGAAGGCAACGGCTTCATCAACCTGTCGATCGATAAAATGGAGCAAGCGAACGCGCAGATGGAGCTGCTCGAGAAAGATTCGAAGCAGATCGGCGAGATTATCGAAGTCATTAACGAGATCGCCGAGCAGACGAACCTGCTGGCGCTTAACGCGGCGATCGAAGCGGCCCGCGCCGGCGAACAAGGAAGAGGCTTCGCTGTCGTGGCCGACGAAGTGCGCAAGCTGGCCGAGCGAAGCGGCGACGCGACGAAGCAGATCGGCTCGATCATCAAGGGCATGCAAGACAACGCTGCGCGCAGCGTGCAAGCGGTCGGGGACGGCGTGGCGCAATTCGCCCAGACGCGCCAGTCGTTCGACGGCATCGTCCGGAAGGTGAACGACACGTATCAAGTCGTCGGCGAGATTACGCTGTCGAGCGAGAGCCAGACGCGCAAGGCGAACGAGATGATGCTCGAGATCGAATCCGTGGCCTCGATCAGCGAAGAAGCGGCGGCCGCGGCCGAAGAGACGGCGGCGGCATCGCAAGAGCTGGCTACGCTCGCCGTCAGGCTGAACGACTCGGTATCGATGTTCAAGTATTAAGGAAGCGGGGTTAAGCCTCTCTCGCGACGAGCGGAATTCTCGCCGGAAGCTTTGCCATACGGGCCGGGATGGTGCTATTCTTAGTAGACCGGCAAGCCGTAGCAAGGAGGCCATCCTATGTCCAATTCAATGTCCATCGTTCCAAGCATGCTCGAATTCAACAAGAAGTTCGTCGCCGACAAGAAGTACGAGAAGTACCTGACCGACAAGTTCCCGACGAAGAAGGCAGCGGTGCTTACGTGCATGGATACGCGCCTCGTCGAGCTGTTGCCCAAGGCGCTCGGCTTCCGGAACGGAGACGCCAAGTTCATCAAGAACGCCGGCGCGATCCTTACCCAGCCGTTCGGAAGCGCGATGCGAAGCATCCTCGTCGCGGTTCACGTGCTCGGCGCCCGCGAGGTGCTCGTCATCGGCCACCACAACTGCGGAATGACCGGGGCCGATCCGGAGATGATCGTGAACAAGATGATCGACAACGGCATCGATCCGCTCGCCATCGAGACGCTCGAGAACGCCGGCATCCGCATGGACAAGTTTTTCAAGGGCTTCGCGAAGTCGGAGGAAGGCGTCATGCACAGCGTGCGCATGATACGCCGGCATCCGCTGTTCCCGGAGGAGATTCCGGTGCACGGCTTCGTCATCGATCCGGAGACGGGCGAGATCGAAGTCATCGTCCAGGATTACAGAGAATAAGGGCCTTCTCGACCGGCTCCATAAGGCAGTCCCCGAAGTTATCCGCGCGGATGACTCGGGGGCTGTCTATTTTTATATCTGACATATCCGTTGACAAACCGCCGGTTCACCCTTACAATTTGAAATTGATAATCATTATCAATCAATTACATAAGAAATCATAAAGGATGGGTTAAACAATGAAAAAGATGAAAACGTTCGGACTAGGAATCGCGGCGGCGATGTTCGCGCTGACGCTGGCCGGCTGCGGAAGCAACAACAATAACAACGCGGAGCCTGCGGCGTCGCCGAGCGCTTCGGCTTCTCCGAGCGCAAGCGCGCCGGCCAGCTCCGAAGCTCCGGCATCCGAAGCGGCGGTTACCTATCCGATCACCATCAAGCATGCGTTCGGCGAGACGGTCCTCGAGAAGAAGCCGGAACGCGTCGCGACGATCCAATGGGCGAACCACGACGTGGTGCTTGCGCTCGGCGTCGTGCCGGTCGGCTTCTCGGCTTCCAACTACGGCGTGGCGGACGATTCCGGCATGAACCCGTGGACGGCGGCGAAGGTCAAGGAACTCGGCGTCGACAAGCCGAACATCTATCAAGACACGGACGGTCTGGACTTCGAAGCGATCTCCGACTCGAACCCGGACGTTATCCTCGCCGCTTACTCCGGCATTACGAAGGAAGACTACGAGACGCTGAGCGCGATCGCGCCGACCGTCGCGTATCCGACGAACCCTTGGCTGACGACTTGGAGAGAGCAGATTCTGCTCAATTCCGAGGGCATGGGCATGAAGGCGGAAGGCGAGAAGCTGCTTCAGGATTCGGAGAACATCATCAAGGAGAAGCTGAGCGCCTACCCGCAAATCGCGGGCAAGAAAGCCGTAATGGCTTCGTTCTCGGCAACGGATCTCTCCAAGTTCTGGGTCTATACGCCCGGAGATCCTCGCGCGGCATTCCTGCTCGACTTGGGCATGACTTATCCGGAAAGCGCTCAGAATCTGGCCAAACCGGGCGAATTCACGGTAGAAATCAGCGCGGAGAACGCGGATGCGCTGAACGACGCGGACATTATCGTTACGTATAGCGACGAGTCGTTGGTTGCGGCTATGCAAGCGGACCCGCTGCTGAGCAAGATTCCGGCCGTTAAGAACGGCGCGATCGTGACGGTAGGCGACAATACGCCGCTGGCCGCTTCCATCAACCCGAATCCGCTCTCGATCTTGTTCACGATGGATGAGTATCTGAAGCTGATCGGAGCGGCAGCCGACAAAGTTCAATGAGCAGCGTCGCCGATTCGAAGCACCAGCAACTGATTTCGCATACGCCGAAGCATTGGGCGACCGTTCTCGTCGTGAGCCTGATCGCGCTCGGCGCATGCATACTGGCATCCTTGGCTCTAGGCTCTCGCGTGGTGGGCTGGACGGATCTCATGAACGGCCTGTTCCATCCGAGTATCGATACTTACGGAACGAGCATCGTGGAGAAGCGCATTCCTCGGACCGTATTCTGTATCATGTGCGGAGGAGCGCTCGGCATCGCCGGCGCTCTGATGCAATCGGTCACGCGCAACCCGATCGCCGATCCGAGCATTCTCGGCGTGAATACGGGGGCTGCCTTGTTCGTCGTATGCGGCATCGCGTTCCTGAACATCAGCACGGCGAACGAGTATATCTGGTTGGCGATGGCGGGAGCCGCGGTCACCGCGGTGTTCGTCTTCGGCATCGGCTCGATGGGACGTGGCGGCGCCACGCCCATTAAGCTTATTCTGGCGGGTGCCGCGACTAGCGCGGCCCTCTCGTCGTTAGTGAGCGCCGTCATGATTCCCCGCCAGAACGTCATGGATAAGTTCAGATTCTGGCAGGTCGGCAGCGTCGGCGCGGGTACTTGGGATTTCACGACGACCCTGATCCCGTTCCTCGTCGTCGGCGTCGTCATCGGCATCTTGGCGGCACCCGCGCTGAACGCCATGGCGCTCGGGGACGAAGCGGCGTCCGGGTTAGGCGTCCGTCCCGGCGTCATCCGGCTCATTGCGGCAGCCGCCGGCGTCATCCTCTGCGGAGCGGTGACCGCGTTGGCCGGACCGATCGCGTTCGTCGGACTGATCGGAACCCATCTCGTTCGAATGTTGCTCGGTCCGGATATGCGCTACGTCATTCCGATGTCCGCCGTGGCGGGGGCAACGATACTGATGCTATCGGACGTCATCGGCAGAGTCGTCGGCAGTCCGGGCGAGCTTGAAGTCGGCGTCGTCACGGCCTTCATCGGCGCGCCCATCCTCATCTTCCTAGCGATAAGAACGAAAGTGCGGTCCTTATGACATCTAACACTGTTGCCGCCATCATGGCGGGAAGGCGTCAGAGACGCCGCCGATGGATCGCTCTCACGAGCGTGCTCGCCGCTCTGGCCTTGGCGCTATGCTGCGCGCATCTGTATCTCGGCAATACGCACTACCCCGTGAAGGACATCTTCAGGGCGTTGATCGGAGAGCAAGTGAAGGGCGTCTCCTTCGCGGTGAATACGGTCCGTCTGCCGAGAATGCTCACCGGCTTGTTCGCCGGCTTCGCGTTCGGCATCGCGGGCAGCATGTTCCAGACGATGCTGCGCAACCCGCTCGCCAATCCGGACGTGCTCGGCATTACGGAAGGCTCGAGCGCGGCGGCCGTCTTCTGTATTCTGATCCTGCATACGAGCGAATCGGTCGTCTCCGTCGCATCGGTCGTCGCGGGGTTGATTACCGCATCGGTCATCTTCCTTCTGGCGATGGGGCGGACTTATTCCATCGGCAGGATCATACTAGTCGGTATCGGCATAGACGCGATTATGCGAGCGGCCATCTCGTACCTGCTGATGAAGGGCGGACAATTCGACATTCCGGCGGCGATGCGTTGGCTGAGCGGAAGCCTGAACGGCTCGAAGATGGATGAACTGCCGCCTCTCGTGCTGGCCGTGCTCATTCTCTCTCCGGTCGTCATCCTGCTCGGCAAGCATCTGAGCCTGATGGAGCTCGGCGAACAAGCGGCTTCTTCGCTCGGCTTGAACGCGAGCCAGACTCGGTTCGTGCTCGTCGTCTGCAGCGTCGGCATCATTGCTATCGCCACCTCGACGACGGGGCCGATCGCGTTCGTTGCCTTATTGGCGGGCCCGATCGCGCGGATGCTAGTCGGTTCAGGCTTCTCCGCGATACTTCCGGCGGGTCTTGTCGGCATCAATCTGGTGCTGGCGGCGGATCTGATCGGTCAGTACGCGTTCGTGACGCGATATCCCGTCGGCGTCATTACGGGAATACTCGGCGCGCCGTACTTAATCTTCCTGCTCGTCAGAATGAGCCGAAAGGGTGATCTGTGATGAATAAGACGCCTGTCATGCATGCGGATAACATTGTAGCCGGCTATGAGAATAAGACGATCGTCCATGGCATCGGCCTTACGATTCCCAGCAACAAGATCAGCGTCATTATCGGAGCGAACGCCTGCGGCAAGTCGACGCTGCTGAAGACGATGTCGCGGCTGCTGAAGCCGATCTCCGGCGAAGTGATTCTCGACGGCAAGTCCATCGCGAACATTCCGTCCAAGCGGTTGGCCAGAACCGTCGGACTGCTGCCGCAATCCCCTATCGTGCCGGAAGGCATTACGGTCGCCGACCTGGTCGGCAGAGGCCGATTCCCGCATCAGGCGTGGTTCAGCGGCTGGTCCAAGAAGGACTACGAAGCGGTTGCCGAGGCGATGGAGCTGATGAAGATTACGGAGCTGGCGAATCGGACCATCGACGAGCTGTCGGGCGGTCAGCGCCAGCGCGTCTGGATCGCGATGGCGCTCGCGCAGCAGACGGACATTCTGTTCCTCGACGAGCCGACGACGTTCCTCGATATTACGTACCAAGTCGAGATTCTCGACCTGTTGACCGACTTGAACCGCAAGCGCGGCACGACGATCGTCATGGTGCTCCACGACATCAACTTGTCCGCCCGTTACGCCGATCATATCTTCGCGCTGCGTCAAGGCGAATTGATCGCGGAAGGCGCGCCGTCCGGCATCATTACGAGCGCATTGATCAAGAACATCTTCGATATGGATTGCACGGTTATTCCCGACCCCGTCTCCGGCACGCCGCTCATCGTTCCGATCGGGCGCCATCATGCGAGACCTGTTGCTTATGCAACCGCATCAACCGGGTAACCCGGCGCGAAATCGAATGGAAAGACGCTTTTCCGGATGTATCCGGCGGCGTCTTTTTTCTATTGATGTCGAATGAAATGACGAGAAAAGTAGCATAAGCGACAATAATGCTGTTTTTTGTCCATTAACCCAATTACTGGTGACTTACGCCTATGAAATGATTATACTTATGGATACTACGCATCGTACAAAGGGTGGTATTCGATGATCGAGCTATCCGTAATCGCTCCGATTTACAATGAGGAAGAGAGCATCGAAGCACTGTATCAAGCATTGTCCGAAGCCTTGCAAGCGAAAATCGAGCATTACGAGATCATCCTCGTGAACGACGGAAGCGCCGACCGCAGCGGCGTCATGCTGGATGAGCTGGCGGCGAACGACCCGCGCGTGCGGGCGTTGCATTTCCGGTCCAACTGCGGCCAGACGGCGGCGATATGGGCGGGCATGCGGGCGGCGGAAGGCACGTATCTCGCGCTCATCGACGCGGACTTGCAGACGGACCCGAACGATATTTTCACATTGATGCCTTACATGAAGGAGTACGATCTCGCCAACGGGATGCGCGTCTCGCGAAGAGACACGCTCGTGAAGAAGGTATCGTCCAGAGTCGGCAACGGCGTCCGCAATTGGCTGACCGGAGACACGATCTACGATACCGGCTGCCCGATGAAGCTCATGAAGCGGGAAGTCGCCCAGAGCTACTATCTGTTCAACGGCATGCACCGGTTCCTGCCGACGCTCGCCAAGATGAACGGGTTCAAGGTTATCGAGGTCGGCGTCAACCACAGGGAACGGCAATACGGGGTCTCGAAGTACGGCGTGTTCAACCGCGCGTTCGTCGGGCTCATGGACGCGATCGTCGTTCGCTGGCTGAAGAAGAGAACGATCAAGTACGAATTCAAAGCCTAAATTCAAGCCTAATCGAACTTCCCCCGCGCTGGGAATCCGATTATCGGGGAGGCCTCTAATGAATGTCGACTGTCGAGATCGTATGGGTGTCGATCGGCATGCTGGGTCAAGTATTGTTCTCGTTGCGCTTCATCGTGCAGTGGCTCGCTAGCGAGAAGGCGCATCAAACCGTCATTCCTTACTCCTTCTGGCTGCTGAGCATCGCGGGCTCGGTCATTCTGTCCGCCTACGCGATCTACCGCAAGGACCCGGTATTCATTCTCGGCCAGACGCCGAGCGTGTTCATCTACGTGCGCAACATCATGCTGCAGAAGGGCGCGGATCAACGGTCCCGCCAAGGGACGGCCGGGGAACAGCGAGACATGCAGGAAGCGAAGGCGGAGGCATAATGGTTTTGAATATCGGTCGCGAATGTGGGACAATGGAGTAATCAAGAACGACCGATCGCATCGAAAAGAGGACACAAGCAATGGGCAAAGCATCGATCTACGGGCTGACGCTGGCTAAGCTGACGGAATGGCTGGCGGAGCATGGACATAAGAAGTCGCGGGCGTTGCAGGTATGGGATTGGCTCTACCGCAAGCGCGCGCAGCGGTTCGAGGACATGACGGACGTCAATCCGGCGTGCGTGAGCGTACTTGCGGAGCATTACGCGATTCGCTCGATGGAGGAGCACCTGAAGCAGCAATCGGTGGACGGGACGGTCAAGTTCCTGTTCCGGCTGCAGGACGGCAATCTAATCGAGACGGTCATGATGAGGCATAAGTTCGGGTTGTCCGTCTGCGTGACGACCCAAGTCGGCTGCAACATCGGCTGCAGCTTCTGCGCGAGCGGCTTGCTGAAGAAGGACCGCGACTTGTCGGCGGGCGAGATCGTCGAGCAGATCGTGAAGGCGCAGCAATTCCTCGACGAGACCGGAGGCGAGGATCGCGTCAGCCACATCGTGGTCATGGGCATCGGCGAGCCGTTCGACAACTTCGCGAACCTGTTGGATTTCCTCGAAGTCGTCAAGGATCACAAGGGACTCGCCATCGGCGCGAGACATATTACGGTGTCGACGAGCGGGCTGGCGAACAAGATCGTCGAATTCGCGGACGTCGATCCGGGCGTGAATCTCGCGATCTCGCTTCATGCGCCGAACGACGAGCTGCGGACGCGGATCATGAAGATCAACCGGGCGATTCCGATCGCGAAGCTGATGGAGGCCATCCATTATTACTTGGACAAGACGCGGCGACGGATCACGATCGAATACATTCTGCTCAAGGACGTCAACGATCAAGTCGAGCATGCGCTCGAGCTGGCGGAACTGGTCGGCGGCATTCGGAAGCTCGCGAACGTGAATCTCATCCCGTACAACCCGGTAGACGAGCATAGCCAATACCAGCGCAGCGCCAACGACGCGATCGTGGCTTTCTACGACGCGCTGAAGAAGCAAGGCATCAGCTGCAGCGTCCGGTTGGAGCACGGCGTCGACATCGACGCGGCTTGCGGCCAGCTTCGGAGCAAGCAGATCAAGGAGAACGTCGGTTAGGGCGCGGGGCATCGCGTAATCGCAATCGGAACGGAGACGCTAGCGCGGCTGGCGTCTTTTCTTTTTGCCTGCGTCTGGAAAGTGAAGTACACTCGTGGTGGGGGAAATACGATAACAGGCGAGAGTGAGGAACGTGAATCGCTTCAAATCCCGTACCTTATGGACGGCAATCGCTAGCGCGATCGCGGCCGCGGCCATCGCGGTCGTCGCGACGCTGACGATCCGGCCGGCGGAGAAGGACGCGACCGGCGTCCCGGAGAAAGCGGCGGCAACAGGGGAAGTCAGGTCGTTCCAGCTGTACGCGACGGACGGATATATGACGCTTCCGGGCGGAGAGCAAGCGTACGTCTGGGGGTACAGTCTGACGAACGAGCCGGGAACGGCGGTCTATCCGGCGCCGACGCTCGAAGTGAACGAAGGCGACCGGGTCGAGGTTACGCTGACGAATATCGGACCAGCGAAGACGGGCATTAAGCGTCTGGCTCATACGATCCATTTTCACGGATTGGACGTGGACCAGGCGAACGACGGCGTCCCGGAGACGTCGAAGGCGTTGCTCGTCGGCGATAGCTTCACGTACCGGTTCGTCGCGACGCACGCGGGGACGTATTTCTACCACTGCCACGTCGACACGATCGAGCATCTGCAGATGGGGATGCACGGGGCGTTCGTCGTGAAGGCGAAGGGCGGCGCGAAGACGGCATGGACCGGGGGGCCGGCGTACGACAAGGAATACGTCATGACGCTGAACGAGATCGATCCGGTGTGGCACAAGGCGGTCGAGAACGGAGAGCCTTACGACCGTACGGCGTTCCATCCGACGTACTTCACGATCAACGGCAAGGCGTTCCCGGATACGGGCGGCGACCCGACGACGGAGATTACGGGGAAGATCGGGGAACGCATTCTCGTCCGGCTCGTCAACTCGGGATACGAATCCCATAGCATGCATTTGCACGGGCATCATTATCAAGTGATCGCGTCCGACGGAAGGCCGCTGGAGCACTGGCTGGACAAGGACACGATCGACATCGGGCCGGGCGAGCGGTACGACCTTCTCATTACGTTCGAGCAAAGCGGCACTTATCCGTTCCATAGCCATAAAATTACCGACAATATGAACGACGGCGTCTATCCGGGCGGGATCCACACGATGGTGGACATCGCGCCGGAGAGCGAAGCGGGCGCGGCCCCGGCGAAGAAGATCGGGATGAAGATCGGGCAGCCGTCCGCGACGGTCGACGGAAAGACCGGGCCGATGAACGTCGCGCCGGTGGCGGCCGACGGCACGGCGTACGTGCCGCTCAACTACATCGTGCAGCAGCTCGGCGGCGAGTCGAACGTATCGGAGACGGACGGTTCGATCGCCTATGCGAACGAGCGGACGAGCATCCGGTTATGGAGAGACCGGGACCTCGTCGTCATCGACGGCCGGGCGAGCGCGCGCAAGTCGCCGGTGAAGGACGAGCAGGGCATTATCCTCGTGGCGCTGCCCTTGCTCGGCGACATGCTGGGAGCCGGAACGAAGGCCGAATACGACGCGGATAGCGGGACGATCGTGATCGAGGCGACGCCCGCCGGAATGCCTCCTGAGGTCGGCATGGCGGGCATGCATCACGGCGGCGGCCATGAAGCAGAAGGCGCGCCGTCGGCTTCGCCGGACATCGAGGGCATCGTCGTCTCGATGAAAGATATGCTGTTCGCGCCGGCGGAGCTGACGATCCAAGCGGGCGAAACGGTCACGTGGGTGAACGACGACTCCGTCGTGCATACGCTCGCCGATCTCGGCGGCGCGTTCGACAGCGGTAGCATCGCGCCGGGAGGCGTCTGGAGCTATACGTTCCGGGACAAGGCGGCGTACGATTACTATTGCAGCATTCATCCGCTCATGACCGGGAAGCTGACGGTGGAGTAGCTCGGGCGAGGGACTGCGTTAATTTTTCGCATCGGCGGCTTGGATTGGTTATAATAAGTTAATTAGCCGATAGGAGGCGAAGAGATGGCGAACGAAGACGAGATTCTCTTGACCAAGGAAGGCCTTGCCAAGCTGGAGGCCGAGCTGGAAGAGCTTAAATACGTGAAGCGCCAAGAAGTGGCGGCCAGAATCAAGCTGGCGATCAGCTACGGGGATTTGAAGGAGAACAGCGAGTACCACTCCGCCAAGAACGACCAAGCGTTCATGGAAGGACGCATCTTGACGATTCAGCGGATGCTGCGCAACGCGCGCGTCGCCAACAGCACGGACATGTCGACGGTCGCCGTGGGCGCGGTCGTCGTGCTGCTCGACAAGGAGATGGACGAGAAGATCGAGTACCGGATCGTCAGTCCGTCCGAGGCGGACGTTCTCGAGGGCAAGATCTCGTACGAAAGCCCTCTCGGCAAGACGCTGCTCGGCAAGCGGGTAGGCGACCTCGTCCGCGTGGACGCGCCGGTCGGCGTTATCGAGTACAAGCTGCTGGAGATCAAGGCGGCGGGGTAACTAGTTGGGTAGAGCGTATGACGGAATAGGACGAATCGGGAACGGGATAGGTAATGCCGGGTAGCGGGAGCTGCCCGGTTTTTTGTTGTGGTTGTGTGCGCCGCGCCATATTAGTGGAACCACACTCCGCTAATGCGCCGAACTCTGGCTGCCGCGTCACATTAGTGGAGCCACATTCCGCTAACCAGCCGCAATGCGGTCGTCACGCCACATTAATGGAGCCACATGCCGCTAATCTGCCGAACTCCGGTCGTCGCGCCGCAATAGTGGAGCCACATTCCGCTAATCCGCCGAACTCCGGCTGTCGCGCCACATTAATGGAGCCACATGCCGCTAACCATCCGCAATGCGGTCGTCACGCCGCAATAGCGGAACCACATTCCGCTAATGCGCCGAACTCCGGCTGCCGCGCCGAATTAGTGGGTTATTTGAAATAAAGTATATCCTCCTCGCGCACATTATTGAATTGTACACTCCTCATAACCGACTATGATGAAATTATATGCAGTCGCAACATCATCATGTTCGAGAGGGTGCGAGAGAATGAGGACGGAAGAGGTACGGAAGGACATTACGGTCGTCGGCGGAGGGTTGGCCGGCGTGTGCGCGGCGGTGGCCGCGGCGAGGTTGGGGAGAACGGTCGCGCTCGTGCAGAACCGCCCGGTATTGGGAGGCAACGCCAGCAGCGAGGTTCGGGTATGGGTGTGCGGAGCGACCGGGCACGGCACGCAACGTTACGCCAGGGAGTCGGGCATCATGGGAGAGATGTTCATCGAGAACCAATACCGCAATCCCGAAGGCAATCCGTACTACTGGGATCTCGTCGTGCTGGAAACCGTCAAGGCCGAGCCGAACATCGAGCTGTTCCTGAACACCGACGTCCACGAAGTCGAGGCGGACGGCGAGCCGCACGACCGCAAGATCCGGTCCGCGACGGGCTGGATGATGGGCTCCGAGCGCCGTATCCGGTTCGTCAGCGAGACGTACCTCGATTGCACCGGGGACGGATTGGTCGGCTTCCTCGCCGGCGCCGAATACCGGATCGGCCGGGAAGCGAAGCATGAGTACGGCGAAGACTGGGCTCCGGAAGTCGCGGACGACATTACGCTCGGCAGCACGCTGCTCTTCTACACGAAGGACGTCGGCCATCCGGTCAAATACGTGCCACCGAGCTTCGCCAAAGACATTACGACGACGTCGATTCCGATCAAGCGCGTCATACGCAGCGGAGACTCGGGCTGCCACTATTGGTGGATCGAGTGGGGCGGCGAACTCGATATCGTTCACGAGAACGAGCGCATTCGAGACGAGCTGTGGTCCGTCATTTACGGTATCTGGGATTACATCAAAAACTCCGGCAACTTCGACGCGGCGAACATGACGCTGGAGTGGGTCGGCAACGTACCGGGCAAGCGCGAGTACCGTCGGTTCGTCGGCGACTATACGCTGAACCAGAACGACATCCTTGCGCAGCGCCCGTTCGACGACCGCGTCGCGTTCGGAGGCTGGTCGATCGACCTTCATCCGCCGCAAGGCGTGTATTCGTCGGAGAGCGGCTCCAAGCATCTGTACTCGGACGGCATCTACCATATTCCGTATCGCTCGCTCTACTCCCGCAACGTGAGCAACATGCTTATGGCCGGTCGCAACATCAGCGCGTCGCACGTCGCGTTCGGCACGACTCGCGTCATGGCGACGTGCGCGGTCATCGGCGAAGCGGCCGGGGCCGCTGCCGCGCTGTGCGTCGAGCACGGCTTAACGCCGCGAGAGCTGTACGAGCAGCGGCTCGTAGAGCTGCAGCAGACGATGCTGAAGTCGGACGCTTCGCTAACCGGTCTCGCGAATAACGACGCCGCCGACCACGCGCGCCGAGCGACCGTCGAAGCTTCCTCCAATATGCGCCGCATTCGCGCCGAATCGGCGGATGAAAAGCTGTCGCTCGAAGGCGATATCGCCTTCGTGCTGCCCGTCGACTCGCTGGAAGGATTCGAGCTGCTCGTCGAAGCGGAGAAGCCGGCGACGCTGCGCGTCGAATGCTGGGACACCGGTCGCGCCGAGAATTACGTGCCCGCGACGCTCCAAGCGCAGGTCGAGATCGCCCTTGAGCCGGGTCGGGGCTGGACGTCTTGCGACTTGAACTGGAAGCCCGACCGAAGGCAGAACGCCTTCATCATCGTTCGCGGGAATCCGGACGTCAGTCTCCATTGGTCGCATACGCCGGTAACGGGCGTCGCTGCTTTCTTTTCGATCGGGGAAGCGCGCGCCGCGCAGATCATGGAGGAGCAGAACCGCGACCAGCCGATCGTAAAGTGGTCGCTTAAGCCGTTCGTCCGGAAGATTCCTTGCATTCGGACGGCCGCGCCGACCGAAGCTTACGCTCCCGAGCGCATCATCGACGGGTATGCCCGTCCTTACGGCGGTCCGCATATGTGGGTATCCGATCCCGATTCCGCGCTATCGGAGCAATGGATCGAGCTGTCGTGGGACGGCGAGGTGTCCTGCGAGGAAATCCATCTGACGTTCAACGACGACGTGAACGAGGACTTGATCAACCTCCATCACCATCGTACGGCCTTCGAGGTCATGCCGGAGCTCGCGAAGGACTATCGGCTAGAGGCGTGGACGGGAGACGAATGGGTGACGCTGCACGAGGAACGGAACAACCGCAAGCGGAAAAGAACGCACCGTCTCGGCCGGACGGTAGACCTATCGAAACTGCGCCTGACCGTCGAGGCGACGAACGGTTGCCCGCGGACGGAAGTCGTCGAGGTGCGGGTGTACGGGTAAAGTCACACTCGGGAGGAGAGGCGGTAGCGGGATGGCGACATGCCGACCGCCTGGCTGAACACGCGGCTTAAGTAGTAGCCGTTCTCGAAGCCGCACTCCGCCGCGATGCGGTCGAGCGTCCAGTCCGTCGCCGCGAGCAGGCTCTTGGCCCGTTCGACGCGGCGCTGCTTCACATATTGGGAAGGCTTGATCCGGTAGGCGGCCTGGAACTCGCGAGTAAACCGAACGGGGCTCCAGCCAGCCAAGGCGGCGACGTCTTGCAGGCGGAACGGCTCGCCCAAATGACGGTTCATCCAGCCGGTCAACTCGTTCAGCTTGGCGTTGCCGCTCTCGCCCAGGCTCGTTCCCGGCATGAGCCGCAGCGATTCGCAAGCGAGCAGCCAGCAGTCGTTCAACAGATGGCTGCGCATCGCCCGGGAGAATGCGTCCCATTCGGCGGCGTACCGATGCAGCGACTTCAGATTGTCGGCGAACCGTTCCTTGCGCATGACGTGCAGCTTCAAGGAGGGCACCTCCGGCGCGTCTAGTTCCGGCTGAGCGCCGCTTCCGCTCCAGCGGAAGTGGACGAAGTGGAACGTCAGGGGCGATATCGTCTCGCGGTGGAACGGCGTGTCCGGCGGGCAGAACACGATATCGCCGGCACCGGCCTCGCCCGCCTGCTCGCCGATCCGATACGCGAACTTGCCTTCCGCCACGAGGAACGCCGTCCATAGGCCGTACCGGTCGACGGCGAGCGCGAAGCGCTCTTTTCTGAACCAGTAATGGTGCATCTCCAGCGTCATCGTCCATTCGCTCAGTTCCACTTCGCTCAGCCTCCGTCGTATGAACCTAACCGTATCGAGAACCGTCGGGACATTCGCTCCCGGCGTTTTTTTTTGATGCGTTGCCTAAACCGTCGTCACCTATTGTACTCCTTCTCCGCCCGTTGCGGATAGCCGATCGGACGACATGGTCCTAGATTTCGCCGCAGTTCAAGAATTCGCCGCTGTAGCGTTATGAGACAGCGCTAAATCGTCGCAGTTCAGGATTTCGCCGCTGTAACGTTATGAGACAGCGCTGTACCGCCGCAGTTCAAGAATTCGCCGCTGCAGCGTTATGAGACAGCGCTAAATCGTCCCCGATACCGCCAGCGCCGAATGTCTAGCTTCCCCGGCTATATCCTCCGCTTTGTCCGGTTATCGGCGATCGCGCGGGATCGGATAATGGGAGGGAGAGGAGTGAGCGAGATGATTTTCGGCGTGTGTTACTATCCGGAGCATTGGCCCGAAGAGAGATGGGAGACCGATGCGCGGCTCATGAAGGAAGCGGGAATCAACGTTGTGCGCGTTGCCGAGTTCGCTTGGTCCAAGTTCGAGCGTTACGAGGGACGGTACGACTTCGATTGGCTCGACCGCAGCATCGCTATCCTCCAGGACGCGGGCATCCAAGTCGTCCTGGGGACGCCTACCGCAACGCCACCCAAGTGGCTCATGGATAAGCACCCGGACATTTACATGAAGGATGCCAAGGGCATCGTCAGAGGCTTCGGCCACCGCAGGCATTATTGCTACAACAATCCGAACTATCGAGTCCGCGTGACGGACATCGTCACGCGCATGGCAAACCATTACGGTAGGCATGAAGCCGTCATCGCCTGGCAGATCGATAACGAATTCGGCTGCACGGATACGACCCGGTGCTATTGCGACAATTGTAAATCCGCTTTCCGCGAATGGCTGCGGGCGAAATACGGGGATATCGACTCTCTTAACGAGAGTTGGGGCACCGTGTTCTGGAGCCAGATATACAACGACTTCGAGCAGATCGAGTTGCCGGGCTACACGGTGTTCCCGCTGCACAATCCGGGCATGGAGCTAGACTTCCGTCGGTTCTCGTCCGATTCAGCGGCATCGTTCCAGCAGCTTCAGCTCGATATTCTCCGCGAGCGGGCGCCCGGCGTTCCCTTGACCCACAACATGATGGGCATGTTCAACGAGATCGATTGCTTCAAGCTGTCGGAGCCGCTCGACTTCGCTTCTTTGGACACGTACCCGAACCTTATGTTCACGGACAAGCCGGATCCGCGCAATTCCGCGATCCATCTGGACGCGACGCGGGGCTTCAAGGACGCGAACTTCTGGGTCATGGAGCACCAGAGCGGCGCCCCGGGAGGCAATCTGCTGTTCCCGACGCCGAAGCCGGGCGAGCTGCGCAAGTGGACGTATCAGTCCGTCGCGCGCGGCGCCGACGCGATCGTCTATTTCCGCTGGCGGACGTGCCTGTTCGGCGCGGAGCAGTCGTGGCACGGCTTGCTGCCGCATGACGGCATACCCGGCCGCCGCTACGAGGAGGCCGCGGCGACGGGCCGCGAACTGCAGGCCCTATGGCCGTTGCTCGAAGGCTCGCGCACCGTTTCGGAGATTGCAATCATCCGTTCGTACGACAACGAATGGGCGTTGGAGATTCAACCGCAGACGATCGATCACCATTACGATCGTCATTTTAAGACCTACTACAAGTACTTCTACGACCAACGCATACCCGTCGATATCGTTTCCGAGCATGCGGACTTCGGCAAGTACAAGCTTGTCGTGCTGCCGCACTTCATGATGGCGGACCACGGAACGGCGGAGAAGATCGAAGCGTTTGTCGCGGCCGGCGGCACCGTCGTACTCGACGTCCGTTCGGGCATCAAACGGTTCGACAACCGCATGGAGGAACGCACGTTCCCCGGCCCTTACCGGGAATTGCTCGGGGTTCGCGTCTCCGACTACGGTACGATTCGCAAGAACGAGACGCTGCGCATAGCCGACGCGAACGGCCGGGAAGGACAAGGCACGACGTGGTATGACGAATTGACCCTCGAGGGTGCGGAGGCGATCGCCTGGTTCGCGGAAGATTACGTCTCAGGGAAACCTGCCGCTGCTCGCAACGCATTCGGCGAAGGACACGCCTACTACTTCGGCGTCGGCGCAGACCCAGGTCTTATGAAGTCGCTCATGGAGCCCGTCGTTCGCGATGCGGGCGTCGTGCCGATCGACGGCATCGAAGCGCCGGATGCCGACGTGGAGCTCATGTGCAGGCAGACGCAAGATCGCAGGTACGTATTCGCGATCAACCATGCCGCTGAAGAGAAGGAGATCGACCTGTCGTGTTCGATGACGGTCGTTCCAAGCGGCGAGCGGGTCCAAGGCGCGTTCAAGTTGCCGCCTTACGGCGCCGTCGTGTTCGAAACGACGCTGTAGCGCATCGCGCGGAGAGACCGGCGCCGGCGAGGAGGAGTTGCTGTTTGTAGGGTAATGACCTCCCGTTCGTCGGGTTGTTGGTCGAACCGCGTCATTTCATAATGAAATTACAAGAACACTAGCTTTACGCTTCGCCGAAAGGAGCCCAACATGGCTAAAGTCGTCACCGCAACCCCGCCCGCCGTGCCGGGCAAGCGCAACGTCTCCATATGGACGAAGATGCGCAAGCAGCATCAGCTGCTGCTCATGTCCGTCCCGTTCGTTCTCATCGTGATGCTGTTCTCGTTCGGACCGCTCTGGGGATGGATTATGGCGTTCCAGAAGTACAAGGTCGCCAAGGGGCTCTGGGACAGTCCGTTCGTCGGCTTCGACAACTTCAAGCTGCTGTTCGAGGACCCGCAGTTTTTCAACGCCCTTCGCAATACGGTCGTCATGGGCGGATTGAATCTCGCCGTCGGCTTCGTCGGAGCGATCGCGTTGGCGCTGCTGCTGAACGAGATTAGAAACCGCTTCTTCAAAAGAACGATCCAGACGATCACGTACATTCCGCACTTCGTGTCATGGGTCGTCATCGCCAATATTTTCGCCACGCTGCTCTCTCCGGACGGAGGCGTCGTGAACGCCCTATTGCTGAAGCTCGGACTGATCGACGATCCGCTGTACTTCATGGGCAATCCGGACTGGTTCTGGTGGATCCACACGATCGCCAACTTCTGGAAGGAGCTCGGCTGGAACACGATTATCTACCTAGCCGTTCTCGCGGGCTTGAATCCCGAGCATTACGAGGCTGCCGAGGTCGACGGCGCGAGAAGATGGCACAAGATGCGATATATCTCGCTGCCGGGACTCATGCCGACGGCCGTTCTGCTCCTGATCATGTCGGTCGGCTGGATTATCCAAAGCGGCTACGAGTCGCAATTCTTGCTCGGCAACCCCGTCGTCATCGAGCGATCCGAAGTGCTCGACCTGTACGCGCTGAAGTATTCGACCAGCATCGGGGATTACTCTTACGGCGTCGCGGTCAGCATGTTCAAGTCGATCGTCAGCATTATCATGGTCGTGGCCGTCAACTTCATCGCTTACCGGACGACCCGCAACCGCTTGTTCTAATTCCAGGCTTATACGATTGGAAGGTGATCTCCGATGTTTCATCGCCGCTCCTGGGGCAGCTTGTTGTTCGAGACGTCCAACTACGCGTTCCTGTTCCTGCTCGGCGTCGTTACGATATTCCCGTTCCTGAACCTGCTCGCGATCTCCCTGAACGACGCGCAGGATACGCTCAAAGGAACGATATGGGTATGGCCGAGGATATTTACGCTGCAGAATTACGAGACGATCTTCGGGAACGAGAATCTGGCCATGGCCGCCGTGCGTTCCGTCATCCGCGTGGTCGTCGGCACCGTGCTCGGCGTCGTGTGTACCGCGATGCTGGCGTACGTGCTCAGCCGCCGGGAATTCGTCTTCCGCAAGTCGTTCAATCTGATCTTGATCGTCACGATGTACGTGAACGGCGGATTGATTCCGTTCTACCTGCTCATCAAGAACATCCACTTGATGAACAACCCCGCGGTGTACGTGTTGCCGGTTCTCGTCGGCGTCTTCAACGTCATCATCATGCGCAGCTACTTCGAATCGTTGCCGGACGGCGTCATCGAATCCGCGAAAATCGACGGCGCGACGGACATTCAGATTCTGTTCCGAATCGTGCTCCAAATCAGCTTGCCCGTCGTCTCGACGATCGCGCTGTATACCGCCGTCTTTCACTGGAACTCCTGGTTCGATAACTACCTGTACGCGAGCCGCAATCCGAACTTGAACCTGCTGCAGTTCGAGCTGCAGAAGATCTTGATCGGCTCCGTCAACCAAGTGTTCGATCCGAACACGCACATCGACGCTTCCGACGCGAGGCGAACGAACCCGGAGACGATCCGGGCGGCGATGACGGTCATCGTGACCGTGCCGATCTTGCTCGTCTACCCGTTCCTGCAGAAGTATTTCGTGAAAGGCATGACGTTCGCCGCCATGAAGGAATAGCCGCGGCGGCGGACGCTCCCAGCAGTATCGCCGGGATCCCGATTCCGATGATATAATTAAATTCGACAAAACGAGAGGGTGTCGTCATGTTCAACAAGACGAAGAAGCAAGGCTTGGCCGTCACGGCCGTCGCCGCTTTACTGGCAACCGCGATCGCGGGATGTTCCAGCGGTAATAATGAAAACGCTGCCGAATCTCCATCGGGCACGCAATCGAGCGCTCCGGCTTCCTCGAGCGCTGAAGCAAGCCCGTCCGCGGCTCCGAATCTGGAACCGATCACGTACACGATGAACACCGCCGACGAGAAGTTGACGTGGGACACGCCGATCGCGCAAGCGGTAACGGCGAAGACGGGCGTATCGTTCAAGTACGACCTGATCGTCGGCGACGAGTCTCAGAAGACCGACTTGTGGCTCGCTTCGGGCGACTACCCGGACGTGCTCGCGATGGGTCCCGCGCAAGTGCTGAAGTACAAAGAAGGCGACGCGATCATTCCGCTGAACGACCTCATCGATCAATACGGCCCGAATATCAAGGAGAAGTTCGGGGAGTACTACAACCTCATGAAGGACGCCGACGGCAAGATCTGGTCGATCTACGGCGTCAACAAGAGCCGCGAAGCGAAAGCCGACGCGGCCGCGAACTTCATCGTTCAATACGACGTGCTCAAGGATGCCGGCTATCCGGAGATCAAGACGCTCGACCAGCTGTACGATATCCTCAAAGCTTACAAAGACAAGCATCCGACGATCGACGGCAAAGACACGATCGGCTTCTCCGGCGCGATGACGGGCTGGCAAGTGAACATCCAGTACAACAATCCGATCATCAGCGCGTCCGGCCTGCCGGACCACGGCAACTTCCGCATCGACGACGCGGGCAACGTCGAGTACAATCCGGTTAGCGAAGACGCGAAGAAGTACTATGCGTTCTTGAACAAACTGTACAATAACGACTTGTACGACAAAGAAGCGTTCTCGCAAGACGATCTGGCGAAGAAGCTCGCGCAGGGCCGCGTGCTCGCGGCTTACGCGCCGGCATGGATGCTCGGCAGCACGGAGACGCAATTCCGCGCCGACGGCCATCCGGAACGCCAATACGCGAAGCTGCCGATCCACTTCGAAGAAGGCACCGTGGACAACACGAACGCGGTCGTTCCGATCTTCTCGGGCAGCTTGCAATGGGCGATTACGAAATCTGCCAAAAATCCGGAGCGCATCATCCAGATGATCGACTACCTGTTCTCCGACGAAGGCCAGATTCTGACGCAATGGGGCATTGAAGGCACGCATTACGACGTCGTGAACGGCGTGCGCACGCTCAAGCCAGAAGTCGTGGAGAAACGCAGAACGGATCCGGAATACATGGTTCGCGAAGGCTTCAGCAGCATGGGTACGGGCAGCGGAGCCTGGTTCAACGTAGGCGACGGCGCGAAGCTGGCGGACGGGGATTACGCGACGCCGCTCACCAAAGATTTCGTCATGATGTCTTACGACGACGCGACCAAGGAAGTGCTCTCGAAGTACGGCAAGGAAGTATGGGCGGACTTCCTGCCTCCGGCGAACGTATTGCCGGGCTACCTGTGGAACTTGACGCCTCCGGAAGACGTGCAGTTGCAATCGAAGAAGATCGAGGAAGCGTGGAAGAAGTTCCTGCCTAAGCTCGTCATGGCCAAGGACGCGACCGAGTACGACGCGGCTTGGAACGACATGAAGTCGACGATGGAGAAGGCAGGCCTCGCCGACGTCAATGCTTCGTACACGAAGCTGTGGGCGGACTTCAACAAGAAATTCCAAGAAACGATCGGCCAGTAATCACGCGGCGCTCCTTACCCTTCTGGGTAAGGAGTCCGTTGCGTTATATCCGAGGGGAGAGAAGGACAGCGGATGAAGATCAGAACGAAGCTTATACTCGCCAATCTATTCATCGTGCTGTTCCTGCTCGGCTCCCTCACGTTCGCGATGCTGCAGCGCAGCAGCAAGATCGTCTACGACTACGTCATCGAGAACGCCGCCTTGTCGGTGTCGCAGACGAGCCAAAACTTGGATAACAAGCTCGAGTCTTACGAGGAAATCGCCAACACGCTTTTTCTGAACACGAATATCAACTTGATTCTCGACCAGCGCTACGCAGACCAATTGGAAGCGTACGAGGTGTACGCCCAGCAATTCCAGCCGTTCATCACGACGGTCAGGCAGACGAAGGACATCTATTACGTCAGCGTCTATACGGACAATCCGACGTTCACGTTCGCCAACGTCACGCTCATCGACAAGGACGTGCAAGAGAGCGACTGGTATCGCACGCTGATGAAGAACACGACGGGCGGGTATTGGACGGAGCCTTACATCAGTAACCCGACCGATGCGGATCCCGTCATCGCGATCCGCAAAAGGTTGAACAACGTCGATCGCAACTCGCCGAGCGTCGTTAGTCTCGAGATCAAGCTGAAGAAGCTGTCCGCGCTTATCGAGCAAGAGAGCAAGACGAAGCGGTACCTATTCGCCATGAACGACGGCACGGTCCTCATCGACGAGGGCGGAGAGACGAAGAAGCTCGCGTCGCTCGCAGACCTGCCGTTCGGCAAGCAAATTCTCGACGGGACCAAGGGGAGCTTCGCCGCTGACTACGACGGCCGTTCCTATCGGGTCGTCTACCAGACTCTGGACTCCCGCAATATCGTCGACGGAATGAAGGTCGTCGCCTTCATTCCCGTCGATCAGCTGTTGCTAAAGATCGATAACCTGCGCTCGATCTCCTACGCGCTGTTCGGCGCGGCGTTCTTGCTCTCGGCGGTGCTGATCGGGACGCTATCCGTTGGCATGACGCGCAAGCTGTCCGAGCTCAGCTATCGGATGAAGCGGGCGGACAAGGACAACTTCCAGACGTTCATCGAGGTCAAAGGAAACGACGAGGTCGCCCAGCTCGGGAGAATGTTCAACTTCATGATCAAGCGCGTCGGGCAGCTCATCAGCGAAGTGTACCAGTCCCAGATCGACCGGAAGGAACAGGCGCTGCGCACGAAGGAAGTCGAGCTGTACGCGCTGCAGACGCAGATTAATCCGCACTTCCTGTTCAACGTGCTCAACATGATCCGGGGCAAGCTGCTCATCTCCGGCGACCGCGAGAACGCCAAGGTGGTCGGACTGCTGGCGAAGTCGTTCCGCATGATGCTGAAGAAGGGCGGCCGGACGATACCGCTTGCGGAAGAGCTTGAATTCGTAGGTACGTATTTGCAGATCCAGCAGTACAGATTCGGCGATAAGTTAAGCTTCGATATCGACGTGCCGCGCGAGATGAACGCGATGCCGATTCCGAAGCTGAGCATCCAGCCGCTCGTGGAGAACACGGTGTCGCATGGCATCGAGCTGGACGCGTCGCCGTCCCACATTCGCATCTATGGCGAAATACTGGAGGGCAGGCAGCGTATCGTCGTCTCGGACGACGGTCTCGGCATGACGGCGGAGCGATTGGACGAGGTGCGCCGTTGGCTGATCGACGACGATAGCTTGTCGCAGGAGGAGCACATCGGACTGCGTAACGTTCATCGAAGGCTAAGGCAGCAATACGGGCCGGAATGCGGGCTTGAAATCGACAGCGAAGAAGGCCGGGGCACGCGGGTAACGATCTGGTTGCCCGATTCGTCCGCCCGGCGCGCGGAGGAGGAATGAATGCAATGTTCCAAGTATTGATCGTCGACGACGAACCGATCGCGCGGGAGTCGCTGCGCTATCTGATCGACTGGGAGGACTACGGCTTCGCGATCAAGGCGGGGGCCGAGGACGGCGAGCAAGCGCTCGCCATGCTGAGGGAAGGCTTCTATTCGCTCGTGTTGACCGACATCCGGATGCCGAAGATGAACGGGCTGGAGCTCATCGAGAAGATGCGCGAGTTCTCCGATGCCGAGGTCATTATTCTAAGCGGGTACGACGACTTCGAATACGCGCGCCAAGGCATTAAGCTCGGCGTGAAGGACTATCTCCTCAAGCCGGTCGACGAGGATGATCTCGTCGCCGTCTTGCTCCGCGTGCATCGGGAGCTGACCGACCGCGAGCTGCTGCAGCGCCGCCGGCAGGCGGGCGACAGCGCGTTCCGCGAGCGGGTGCTGCGCCGGCTCGCCCACGGTCAATTGAACCGCGGCGAATATGCGGAGCAGCTGCCTCTGGCCGGATTCCCGGCGGGGAGCGAAGCGTACCGCTGCTTGTCCGTCGAGATCGACTCGGCGTACGAAGCGGCGATGTCCGATCGGGACTTCGAGCTGAAGCGCTATGCGATCCGCAACATTCTCGACGAGCTGTGCGCGGCAAGCGGCGGCTTCGTGTTCGAGGAATCCGAGGAGCGCTACGGCATTATCTACGCTGGCTCCTCCTCGGCGGTGGGCGACGACGGCGTCGCGATGGAACGCGCGGAGACGATTGCGCGGGCTGTTCGCTTGTACGCGAAGGAAACCGTTAGCATCGGCATCGGTTTGTCCGTGCAGAACGCCGAGACGGTCGCGGAATCGTACGGGGCGGCCGAGGCCGCCGTCGACGGCAAGTTCCTGGCCGGCGCCGGCGCGATTCTAGCGGCGCCTTCGGCGGGCCCGGAAGACGACGGCGCGCGTTTGGAGCTGCGCGCGATGGAGGAGGAGCTGCTGCTCGCGATGAAGGATCGCCGCCGCGAAGCGGCGCTGCAATCGCTCGCGCGCTTGTGGGACGGCTTCAAGGACGCGGAGCTGCCGGCCGACGAGGTGAAGCGGACCGTGCTCGAGCTTCTCGTGCAGCTGTTCCGGCTCGTGAAGGAAGCGGGGGCGAACCACGCGCGGTTGTTCGATTACAAGCTGGGCGATTACGAATACGTCATGCGGGCGAAGACGTTGGACGACTTGCTTGCGTTCACGGAGAACCGGTGCACGGCGGTGCTCGAGCTGCTGCAGCGGACGAACGAGATCCGGCCGAAGAAGGTGTACGACGAGGTGCGGGGAATCGTGCAGGAGCAGTACGCCTCCCCGATCAGCCTCAAGAGCGTCGCGCAGCAAATCTTCATGAACCCGAACTATCTCGGCAAGCTGTTCAAGGCGCACGCCGACATGTCCTTCAATGATTACGTGCTGAAGGTGAGAATGGAGAAGGCGAAGGAGCTGCTGCTCCATACGGATAAGAAAGTGTACGAGATCGCGCTGGAGGTCGGCTTCGGCGAGCTGGATTGGTTCTATAAAAGGTTCAAAGCGTACACCGGCGTTAGCGCTAGCGAATTCAAGCAATCCAGTCAGTAAGAAAGGCAAGGAAAGGAAGGAAGCAAGAACAGAGGAGGGCTTACGCAATGATACTAGGCGTCGCTTATTACCCCGAACACGAAGTGCCCGAGCAATGGCCGATCGATTACGCGAAGCTGGCCGGCGCGGGCGTGAAGCAAATACGCATCGCCGAATTCGCTTGGTCCGTGCTCGAACCGAGCGACGGCATCTACGATTGGGATTGGCTCGATCGGTCGATCGCGCTAGCCGCCGAGCATGGCCTGGAGGTCGTCCTCTGCACGCCGACCGCATGTCCTCCGATCTGGCTCGTCGAGAAGCACCCGGACGTGCTCCCGGTGCACAAGAGCGGCAAGACCGTCGGCTTCGGCGCGCGGCAGCACCGCTCGTATTCATCCGATAACTATATTTCTTATTCGATGCGCATTACGCGCGCGATGGCCGAGCGTTACGGCGGCCATCCGAACGTCGTCGCTTGGCAACTGGACAACGAGTTCGGCGGCGAGACGAAGTACGACCACGGCGAGTGTTCCAAGAAGGCGTTCCATCGTTACCTCGAAGAGCGCTACGGCACGATCGAAGCGCTGAACGCGGCGTGGGGGACGGTGTTCTGGTCGCAGCGCTACGAGCGGTTCGACCAAATTCCGCTGCCCGCCCCAATCTCGTCCGACGTCATGATGTGGCCGCATCCAAGCTTGGAGCTCGCGTTCGCGAAGTTCTCGTCGGACGTCATGGTTCGATTCGCGCGCCAACAGACGGACATTATCCGCGAATATGCCGGCGCTCGCCCGATCACGACGAACGCGTTCATGTTCCGTTGGGGCGACAGCCTCAACTGGGCGGATCTGTTCCGTACGCTCGACGTCGTCGGTATGGATATCTACACCGACCGGCTGCACGACGTCGCCTTCTACAGCGACGCCTGCCGCAGCGTGCTCGGCAAGCCTTACTGGATGATGGAATACGGCACGGGCGCCGCGGAGCTGGACCGCGACATGGAGACGGCGCGGTCGCGCGGCTGCAGCCGCTTCTTCCTGTTCAAGGCGAAGCCTTTCCCTTGGGGACAAGAGCAGGGCGGCGGACAGCCGGAGCTGCTGACGCATACCGGCGAGCCTTCCGCGAGCTACGATGTCGTGAGGCGGTACGCGGAGCGGCATGAGGGAGAGCCGGAGCTGCTGGCGTCGTCCGCGGCTCCGATCGGGCTGTACTACCACTTCGAGAGCTCATGGGCCTATCAGCTTGCGGTTTCGGACCGCAAGGCCTATCCGGACGTCGTCGTGGACAACGTGTACAAGGCGCTGTTCGAGGCGGGCCATGCGGTCGACGTCGTGTTCGAGCCGGCGCGCATTACGGAGCAGAAGCTGGTCATCGTGCCGCTGCACGTTCTGTACGACGCGGCGCTGGAGCGGCGGTTGACCGAATTCGTTCATGACGGCGGCAAGCTCGTCGTCACGTCCGATCTGTTCCGCAAGAACGAGCATAACGTCTTCTTGCGCGCGGTGCCCGAGCTGTTCCGAACCGTACTCGGATGGACGGAAAACAACTTCATTCCGGACGCGGCGTCGACGCGCGGGCGCACGGGGCTGCTTCACGCCGCGACGTACGGCAGCGGCCAAGCATGGGTCATGGCGCGGGAGAGCACGGCGGAAGAGTGGCGGGAGCTGCTGGCGAAGGTCGTGGAAGGGTAGTCGTTCATTAGAGCGGTTGGGATAGCTAAGACACGAATAAGCGTAGAAGCGGGAACCCGGCTTCTACGCTTATTGTAGTTGGCGGCAGTATAAAGCGGACTCTGGGTGCGGTTGCGCCGAAGTTGCGGACTCAGATGACCTTATTCCTTCGCAAATTATCGGTTTCGGCGTCGTGCCGGACTCAGTAAACGCTATTTCGCTCGGAAGTTCATATACACCGCCGGATGACAGCAATAAGGTCGACTGAGTCCGTTAAACACGGAATACCCGCGATATCCGTCCAATAAGGTCTCTTCAGTCCGCTAGTCTAACCTGCTGCTCTCGAGGTCGGCGGAGGCGATTACGCCATAGTTGGCGCAGGCCTCTTATTCGCACACTATAATATGCCGCTCGAACGCGTCGTTCTTGCTCCAGACGCAGCGGTCGACGATCTCGAAGCCGGCTTCCGCGAGCATGCCGTCGATCGGAGCGATCGAGACGACGACGGCGCGGTCGGCGATGCGGCGGGCGTGACGGATGAGCGCGAGCTGAGACGCGGGCGTAATCTTCGTGACGTGATTGTACGGCAGATCGAGGATCGCGCTATCGTAATGCGCCGTCACGTCGGCGATGTCGCCGAGAGCCACTTCGCACGCGTAGCCGAAGTGGACGAGATTGGCGCGAGCGCCGGTCGTCGCGAGCGGGTTGACGTCGCGGCCGACGATGCGCATGCCGATCGACGCCGCCTCGACGAGAACCGTGCCGATGCCGCAGCACGGATCGATCACGCTGCGCGCGGCCGGGTCCTCGTCCGGCGCGGCGATGTTAACAGCCGCGCGCGCGAGGCGCGTCGGCAGCGCGATCGAATAGTCGCTCGGCTTCCGCTGGTGGTCGAGCCACTTGGCGTTGTTGCGCGCATGGACGCCGAAAAACCATCGTCCCCCGAAGGGGACGATGGCATAAGTAACGTCGGGCTCGCGGACGTTGGCGATGCCGCGCATGCCGTCGGCGATGCGGCGCTCGATGGCGCGCTGCTCGGCGTACTCGATTTTATCGCGCAGCGATAGATCATTCCGCTTCAAAAACCGTACAAGAAACGTCTTCCCGCCGAGATCGATGTCAGGTACCTGCGCGGCGATGTCCGCTACGCTATCACCCGAACACAGAACGTCGACGCGCTCCTTCACGAACGGGCTTCGGCTAACGTCGATATCCCGTTCGCTCCGGATGATGCCGACATCCCCATCCTCGCCGAACAGTGCGCGCATCTCCATTCGGAGCAGCTCTTGCTCGCCTTCTTGCGCATTAAACGTATACAGATAACCTAACGCCATTAAGCCTCGTAGAACTTCACGACTTGCGCCGCGATCGCTTCGTTCGTGCCGTCGACGATCGTCTGGTGCTGCGGCTTGTCGAACAGCGCTTCGATCTGCGCCGGATACGTCTGCTTGATGCCGACGAGCTGGATCGATTCGTCGAACTTGGCCGGGTGCGCCGTGGACAGCGCCACGGTCACTTCGCCGTCGCCGGCCAATTTGTCTGCCGCCGCGACGCCGCAAGCCGTATGCGGATCGAGCAGGTAGGCCGTATCGTCGTAATACGAGCCGATCGTCGCGAGGCACTCGTCGTTCTGGACGCCGTACGCGCCGTAGTCGGCTTGGACTTGCTTCAGCTTATCCGCCGGAATGGCGATGCGGCCGTTCGCCTTGAACTCGCCCATGAGGCCGGATACCGCCGCGGCGTCTTCTCCGTACAGGTAGTAGAGGTAACGCTCGAAGTTGCTCGCCACTTGGATGTCCATCGACGGGCTGTAAGTGCCGCGGAACTCGCCCGGCTCGTAGACGCCTTCGTTCACGAAGCGCTCGAGAATGTTGTTCTCGTTCGTCGCCAGAATGAGCTTGCCGACCGGCAATCCCATGCGTTTGGCGAGATAGCCGGCGAAGATGTCGCCGAAGTTGCCCGTCGGCACGCTGAAGTTGACGGCGCCTTTGACGCCTTGGCGAGCCAACCGGAAGTAAGCGTAGAAGTAGTAGACCGTCTGCGCGAGAATGCGCGCGATGTTGATCGAGTTGATGGCGCGCAGATGGTACTTGTGCTTGAACGAGACGTCCGCGAACAGCTCTTTGATGATGCGCTGGCAGTCGTCGAACGTGCCGTGAACCGACAGGTTGAGCACGTTGGCGTCGTCCACCGTCGTCATCTGCAGCTCTTGCACCTTGCTCACCTTCTGGTGAGGATGCAGGATGCAGATCCGGATGCCTTCTTTGCCGCGCACGCCCTCGATCGCCGAAGCTCCCGTGTCGCCCGACGTCGCGCCGAGAATATGGATGATGGAATTATTTTGGCGGGATACGTAAGAATAGAGATTGCCCAGGAACTGCAGAGCGACGTCCTTGAAGGCGAACGTCGGTCCGTGGAACAGCTCGAGCACGTGCAGGCGGTCGTTGATCTTGCGCACCGGCGTCACTTCCGGGTCGCGGAACGTCGCGTAGCTGTCGTCGACGAGCTTCTTCAGGTCCGCGCGCGGAATTTCGCCATCGATATATAAGGAGAAAATTTCAAGCGCGAGCTCCGGGTAGGAGAGCGATTCCCAAGCTTGGAGCGTATCCGCCGACAGGGCGGGAATCCGACCGGGCACGAGCAAGCCGCCGTCGTCCGCAAGTCCCATCAAGATCGCGTCGACGAAGCCGACGGAGTCGATTTTACCTCGAGTGCTGATGTATTCCATGGCTATCCCCTTGTTCGTTCGTGATATTATGTTGAATTGTAACATAGACGGTATCGCTTGTGAATTTGCTGTATTTTGTTCGATTGACGAAAGTCGTCGAATACGCTTACACTGGTACTAATTTGACGCTTTACAAGGACAACGCATTGCAACTGCACCGCTAACTTGGCACACCACATCAAAGAAGGGGTTAAGTCACCATGAACAAAAAGTTGCTAGCAACACTCGCGCTGTCCACAGCGGCGCTGCTTGCGATCGCCGGCTGCGGCAGCAAGCCCGAGAAAGATTCGAACGCGGGAGCGTCTCCGTCCGCATCCGCGCCGACGGCATCCGCATCGGCATCCGCTCCGCTCGTCGAAGGAAACTTCAACATCGCGATCTCGCAGATCGTCGAGCATCCGTCGCTGGACGCGACGCGCGACGGCTTCCTGGCCGCGCTTAAGGACGCGGGCTTCGAGGAAGGCAAGAACCTGAAAGTCGACGTGAACATCGCCCAAGGCGACTCGGCGAACAACCTGTCGATCGCGCAGAAGATCGCGGCCGACAAGAACGATCTCGTGCTCGGCATCGCGACGCCTTCCGCGCTCGCGCTCGCTCAGAACGTGAAGGAAACGCCGGTGCTGTTCGCGGCGGTAACGGATCCGCTGGCCACGAAGATCGTCACGGACATGCAGAAGCCGGGCGGCAACATTACCGGCGCGTCCGATACGAATCCGGAAGCGATCACGCAATTGATGGACTTCATCGCGGCTAACTTCCCGAACGTCAAGTCGGTCGGCGTCGTCATCAACGAAGGCGAACCGAATGCGGTCATCATGACGAACAAAGCCGAAGAGGCGCTGACGGCGCACGGCATCAAGCTCGTGAAGGCCGCGGCATCCAATAGCTCCGAAGTGAAGCAAGCCGCGGAATCGCTCGTCGGACGCGCGGACGCGATCTATATCACGCTCGACAACACGGTCGTAAGCGCGGTCGATTCGATCATCCAAGTGGCGAACGACAACAAGATTCCGTTCTTCTCGGCTGACCGGGATACGGTAGAGAAGGGCGCTTTCGCGACGGTCGGCTTCAAGTATTACGACCACGGCTACCAAGTCGGCCAGATGGCCGTCGAGATCTTGAAGGACGGCAAGAAGCCTGGGGACATGGCGGTATCGCTGCCGGACAAGCTGGACTTCATCCTGAACCTGAAGGCGGCTGCCGCGCAAGGCATTACGGTGACGGACGCGATGAAGGATAAAGTGCAGGATAAGGACAACAATATTATCCAATAACGAAGGTTGGGGTGGACGTTCCTGTCGTCCGCTCCAATTTTTTCGTATAGGGGGCTCATTCATGCTTGAATCCATCTACGGCGCGATCGTGCTCGGCCTTCTCTACGCGCTGATGGCGCTAGGGGTATACATCACGTTCCGCATTCTCGACTTCCCCGATCTGACCGTGGACGGCAGCTTCGTTACGGGCGGCGCGATCTGCGCGACGATGATCTCCAGCGGCTATAATCCGTATCTCGCGACGCTGGCCGGCTGCGCGGGCGGCGTCCTCGCGGGCATCTGTACGGGCTTGCTCCACACGAAGGGGAAAATCAACGGCTTGCTCGCGGGCATTCTGATGATGATCGCGCTCTATTCCATCAATATTCGCATCATGGGCGCTCCTTACGTCTCGCTGCTTAACATCGATACGGTCGTTTCTCCTCTGATGGACGAGAACATCTGGGTGTACATCGCGGTCGCGGGGGTGGCGGTGCTGCTCCTCAAGCTGCTGCTGGACATGTTCCTGCACACGGATCTCGGCCTCGCGTTGCGCGCGACGGGCGATAACGCCCGGATGATCCGCAGCTTCGGCTCGAACACGGACCGGACGAAAATTCTCGGCATCGGCCTGTCGAACGGTCTCGTCGCATTGTCCGGCGCCATGCTCGCGCAGCACGGCGGTTATACGGACGTGAACATGGGCGTCGGCATGATCGTCATCGGGCTGGCATCCGTCATTATCGGCGAGGCGATCTTCGGCATGCGGCGCGTCTGGATCGCGACGCTGGCGGTTATCGTCGGCTCGATCGTCTACCGCGTCGTCTACGCGCTGGCGCTTCGCATCGAATGGTTCGACGCGTCCGACTTGAAGCTCATTACCGCGGTGCTCGTCATCATCGCGCTCGTCATCCCGCAAGTGCGCCGCGCGATGAAGCAGAAGAGCGTCGCTCGCAAGCGGACGCTGGAGCTGCTAGGGCAATCGGCCGGCAAAGGGGGGGGCGCGTAATATGCTCACATTGACGAACATATCCAAGCTGTTCAACCCCGGGACACCGAACGAGAAAATCGCGCTCATGAACGCGAACCTGCAAATGAACGAGGGCGACTTCGTGACGGTCATCGGGAGCAACGGCGCAGGCAAGTCGACGCTTATGAACATTATCTCGGGCGTCATGAAGCCGGACGTCGGCGAAGTCCGAATCGTCGGCGAAGCGATCCAGCATTTGCCGGAGCACTCGCGCAGCCGTTGGATCGGCCGCGTCTTCCAGGATCCGATGGCGGGCACGGCGCCGGGCATGTCGATCGAGGAGAACTTGACGATGGCGTACAAGCGCGGGCAGCGCCGCGGCTTCGGCTGGGGCGCGACCGCGAGGCGCCGCGTGATTTTTCGCGAGCAACTGCAACGGCTCGGCATCGGCCTCGAGAACCGGATGCACGCGAAGGTCGGCATGCTGTCCGGCGGCGAGCGCCAGGCGCTCAGCCTGCTCATGTCGACGTTCACGAAGCCGCAGATTCTGCTCCTCGACGAGCATACGGCCGCTCTCGACCCGGCGCGCGCCGAGCTCATCACTCGGCTGACGGAAGAACTCGTCCGCGAGATGCGGCTGACGACGCTCATGGTCACGCACAACATGGAGCAGGCGATCCGTCTCGGCAACCGGCTCATCATGATGGACAAAGGCCGCATCATCCTCGATATCCCGCAGGAGCGCAAGGCCGGCCTGACCGTGCCGCAGTTGCTCGGCGAGTTCGAGCGCATCAGCGGCCAGCAGCTGTCCGATGACCGGATCGTGCTGGGGTAACATCCAGATGGCAATGCGAAGGGCATCCCGAGGCGGGATGCCCTTGTGTCATTATTGGCTGGTTGGCGGGAATGCGTCGGATTAACGTTACCGCATGGCGCTATTTCGCCGGATGAGCGGGATGCGTCGAATTAGCGTTATCGCATGGCGCTATTTCGCCGGATGATCGGGAAGCGTCGGATTAGCGTTATCACATGGCGCTATTTCGCCGGATGATCGGAATGCGCCGGATTAACGTTACCGCATGGCGCTAATTCGCAGCGAATCGAGTCGCAATGCGGCGCATCCGAATCACAACCGTCTGTATCCGCTCGGCAACCGGCCGCTCGAACGAATCGCTTGGATCTGCGCGTTCGTCAGGTTGGCGTTCGTGGAGATCAGCGATTCCGCGTCTTCTCCGCTGACCAGGTCTTCCAGATCGCGAAGACCCACGTTGCTCCGATAGATCCGGTAAGCTCCTCTGAAGCCCGTGCGGCTGAACAAGACAAGCGTGGCGTTGCTGTTCGTGGAGTAGAACCGCAAGCTCTCGATGCCGCCGATCCTCGAATCGAGATTCGCGATGCCGAGGTTGCCGCGATAGATGCCGGTGCGTCCTTGGAAGTTCTCCTCGGAGTAAGCGGTCAAGCGAGGGTAAGTCTGGCTAATGACAGGCATGTCAACACCTCCTCGCTCTACTCTATGATCGCATCGGACGAGAGGATTGGATGTTTGGTTAATAGACGATAGAGAAGGGCCGGATGCCCCCGCATAGGGAGATCCGGCCCTTGTCGCTTACCGTACAGCTAGCTGGTTTGTTCCAAAATACGTCTACCGCGCCGAGTGAGGCAGCATATATCGAACCGCCAGCTTCTCTCGCATCTCCGCGATATCGCGCGGATCGGGGAGCGCGAGCGTGCCCGCATTCGCCGTGGACGCCGCGCCTTCCGCTGGGCCAAGCTTCGTCTGCCACCGGCGCAGCGTGCCGACGATCGCCGCGACGAAGGCGGAGACAAGCCCATGCGCACTCGCTTCCGCATTGACATCTCCGGCTGCAACAGCGCCATCCACCTCAGCACCAGCATCTTCGGCAGCGAACCCGCGCTCCTCCAAGCTCGTCACGCGCCCCGCGACGACGTCCGGGTACGACCTGGGCTCCGCGCCGACGCCCGCGATGTCGTAGAACGCCCGCACCTGCGCGGCGCGAGCGTCTCCCGAGCCGGCGACGTTGACGAACGCCGAGACGATCATCGCCTTCACCTGGCGCCGCTGGGCAATGCCGCAGAACTTGAATCCGTCGATGTGCAGGTCGTAATCGCCCGGGCAGTAGGACCCTTCGACCTCGCCGTGGCGAACGGTCAGCCCGTAGCCGGCCATCGCCCGCTTGATCAGATCCGCCATGCGCGCGAAGTCGTCGCGGAAGCCGAAAGCGAAAGCGCCCGCCAGCGGCATGACGAGCGACACGTTCACGACGCCCGCATCGAGCGGAACGGCCGCGCCGCCCGAGCCTCGCACGATCGCCTCGTAGCCGGCGTCCATCAACAGCCGTACCGCTTCGGGCGCGCCCGGCAGCCGGCCGTCCTTCGCCCCCATGATTAAGGCGCGCGGATGCCGCCACAGGTGGCAGACCGGCGCCGCGCCTTCGCCGACGCGCCTGCCCAGCAGCTCGTCGATCGCGAACGCGTCTAAGGCTTCCCCGTCCATATCGGCAGTTCGGTCTAGCACGATCATCCCTTCGGCCCAAGAGTACGAATCCGTCGCCGCCATTGCCTAACCCTCCTGCCTCTCTTCGTCCCTGCGCTATGGGTCCTATCATACACGAACCCGAACGACCGCGCATCCGAGAGAAACCGATTCCCACGACGACTTACGCACCCGCGATGCGAAAATGGTACACTATACGTATTCGACCCTTAGGAGGTTATCCCATGAACGCATTCGAATTGTACAATCCGACGAAGCTCGTCTTCGGCGCGGGCAAAGTCGAGAAACTCGGCGAGCTCGCGAAACCATACGGTAAGCGCATCCTGCTCGTCTACGGGGGAGGCAGCATCAAGCGCTCCGGTCTATACGACGAAGTAATCGCCCAGCTGCGATCGATCGACGCCACCGTCTACGAGCTGTCCGGCATCGAGCCGAACCCTCGCCTGTCGACGGTGAACAAAGGCATCGCGATCTGCCGCGAGGAGAACGTCGAGTTCGTGCTCGCGGTCGGCGGCGGCAGCGTGCTCGACGCGGCGAAGGCGATCGCGGCCGGCGCGCTGTACGAAGGCAGCGTATGGGACTTTACGATAGGCAAGGCGTCCATCCAAGCGGCGCTGCCGCTCGGCACGGTGCTGACGCTCGCGGCGACCGGCTCCGAGATGAACGGCAACTCGGTCATCTCCGACTGGGATAACAAGCTCAAGCGCGGCCTCGGCAGCAAGCTCGTCTATCCGAAGTTCTCGATTCTCGATCCGAAGCTGACGTTCTCGGTGCCGCGCGACCAGACGGTGAACGGCATCGTCGACATCATGTCCCACGTGTTCGAGCAATATTTCACGCACACGGCCGACATTCCGCTGCAGTCGCGGTTCGCGGAGTCCATCTTGCTTACCGTTATCGAGAACGGGGAGAAGGCGCTCGAGAACGGCTCCGACTATGAGGCGCGCGCGAACCTGCTGCTCGCCGGCACTTACGCGCTGAACGGCACGCTGCCGACGGGCATCGTATCCGACTGGGCGACGCACGGCATCGAGCACGAGGTGAGCGCCATCTACGATATCGCGCACGGCGCGGGATTGGCGATTATTTTCCCGAACTGGATGAAGCACGTGTATAAGGAGAACGTATCCCGGTTCGTTCAATACGCGACGCGCGTATGGGGCGTAGACCAGGCAGGCAAGTCCGACGACGAGATCGCGCTCGCCGGCATCGAGGCGACCCGCGCGTACTTCACGCGCATCGGCGCGCCGGCGACGCTCGGAGAGCTCGGGATCGGCGGCGACCAGATCGACCGCATGGCCGAGGAAGCCGTCCGCTACGGGAAGATCGGCTCGTTCAAGAAGCTGGACAAGGACGACGTGAAGGCGATTCTGGAGAGCAGCCTGTAAGAAGACGGAGGCGGTCGGGGTGAACGGGAGAAGACGAACGGCGGGATGGATCGCGCTCGGAACGCTGGCTTTGTCGCTATGCGCATGCGAAGCTAGCGAGTCGGACCGATATGACGCGGATGCATCTCGTCCGCCCTCGACGGCTCCCGTTCCGACTCCGGTTCCGTCGCCGTCCGCGACGGCAGCGCCCGTTGCGGGCGGATCGATCGCTGCTGCGGCGCTCGGTACCGATACCGGCTTGTTGATCGGTCTCCGCGCGGACGAGACGGACGATCCGCTCACATCGCCCGGCGCTTATCGGACTATATGGATATCCAATGACGGCGAAGGACTGCGCGAGCGTCCGTTCGAAAGGGTCATCTTGACGCCGAAGTCCGAGGACGCAGCGGAGCTGTGGGCTTTCGGACCCGTCCGGCAACGAACCGCGACCGATACGATCGAATACGTCGTCGGTCGCGCGCTGCCGGATGCGCCGCGGGCGATCGCGATCCGGGACGATCCGAACGAGAGCATCGTCATGTCCGAGCGGCTCACCTATGTCGGCGACGACATGGTAAGCTTGCAGGCCGGAGCGTCCTACTGGGCAGGGAACGGTTATGCCTATAGCCAATCGGCTTGGGTGAAGACGTTCGAACAAGTCGGACGCGGCGGGCCGCGCTACGACAGGTTCGCGACCCGGTGGGACGACGATGCGCATCTGCGCATGCAGGAAGCGCTCGGTGACGAGCTGTCCGAGCCTTATACCGACGAGGCGGCCGGCGAAGCGATGGAAGAGGAGCAGGGTCTTGGCTTGGCCAGGCCGCTCGGAGACAATTGGATCGTCGAACGGGAAGGGCGCCTATGGACGCCGAAGGTCGTCGGACTGTTCGATTACCCCGCGTCGATGTACGCGACCGTTGCGTTACCCGCGCAGCTGCTCTCGAAGATCCAGCCGATCGAAGAGACGCCGAATTGGACAGCCATAGCGATTACGCGGGCGAACGTGCGAGATACTTTCTTATCCGACAAGAGGAATTACGTGCTCCTGCGGACGGACGATAAGCTGTTGCTCTACGCTTACGTCGACGATGCGCCGAGCGGAGAGCCCATCTGGACGATGTCGTTGAAGCCGCGGGAAACGGTCGTTATGGTCAAGTGGTTCGACGGCGCCGCGAAGCCGGAATGGGCAGAGCGCTTCGCGAACGCTTACGTATCCGACGATTACGGTTCGCCGGGAGAGTCCGGTCAGCCGTTGACGCCGGACTAGCATGGAAGGATGGACCCAAGCATGAGCTTTCAATTGACCCAGCGAGTCATCAAGCTGCTATGCGGCCCGTTCGCCTACGAACGCGGCGAGACCTATCATCGCGCGCGCAAGGTGACGTTCGGCGCATACGACGCGGAAGGGGCTCGCTTCGAGGCGACCGTGCACGGCAACGTCGACTACGGCGTCGGCGTCGAGATCGCCGAGAACGGCGACGTTAGCGCGCGGTGCGAGTGCCCCGCGTTCTTGAACTATAGCAACTACTGCAAGCATATTGCCGCCGTGCTGCTGAATATACACGATATCCAGCACGCGGGCCGAGCGCCGGTGCGCGCGTACGCGCCAAGCTTGCTGCACGGGACGGGACCCGGCAGCGCGCGAGGGGCGGCGAACAGCGCGAGCCAGCTCGCCGCCCGCTATGCCCACGGGCTTCGCCCGGAGGGGGGCTTCGTGCAGGGCGATCAGCAGGTGATGGACGGGTTAATGGGATTGTTCGGCGCGGACGATCGCCCGCAGCGGACGAGAGCGGCCCGGACGATATTCGACGCCCGGGAACTGTTGGACGTCGAATTCACGGTGAAGCCGTTCCCTTACGGCTTCCGTAAGTTCATGTTCGGCATCGAGCTGAAGGTCGGTCCGAAGCGTCTGTATATCGTGCAGAAGATCCGCGAGTTCCTCGACCGGATCGACCGGCGGGAGACGCACGCGTTCACGAAGAACTTCTCGTACGAGCCGGAAGCGCACCGGTTCGAGGGAACGAACGATGCCATTCTCGCGCAGCTCATTCTTATCTATCGCAACGAGCGGATGGTGCGCGAGACAATGAACGCCTTGTATTCGGGCGCGAGCGGAATGAGCGGCGACCGAATGCTGCTCGTTCCCCCTGCGGCATGGGAGACGCTGCTTCCGCTATTGGAACAGGCGCCTTCCGCGCAGCTCGAAGTCGGGACGGAGACGTACGCGGGAATCAGCGTGTCCCGACAGCCATTGCCGCTTCGCTTCGCGTTCGACGCGGAAGAAGAAGCGTCCGGGTCCGGCGAAGAGGGCTACCGGCTCGAGGTGAATGGCTTGGACGAGCTGACGGTGATGGAAGCCTACGGCGTCGCGCTGCACGAGGGCAAGCTGATTCGGCTTGCCGCGGAGCAGGGCAAGCGGCTGTCCGAGCTGAAGCAGCTCATCGAGTCTTCGCGCAGGCAGCGGATTCGCATTCCGAAGACCCAGATGGAGCCGTTCATGGAGCGGGTCATCCCCGGCCTATCGAAGCTCGGGGAAGTGAACGTCGCTCCGGCCGTCGCAGAACGGATCGTGCGAACGCCGCTGAAAGCTCGGCTGTACTTGGACCGCGTGCGCGACCGGCTGCTCGCGGGGCTCGAATTCCAGTACGACGACGTCCTTATCAATCCGCTCGAAGAGAACGACCGCAAGCCGATGGAAGGCCGCATTCTGATTCGGGACTTGGAGCGCGAAGGGCAGATTCTCGCCCTCATGGAGGCGAGTCCGTTCGTGCGGACCGAGAGCGGGTACTTCATGGACGAGGAGGAAGCCGAGTACGACTTCCTCTATCAAGTCGTTCCGCAGCTCGAGCTGCTGTTGCAAGTGTACGCGACGTCCGCGGTGAAGACGCGGATCTTCGTGCCGAACGCGCCGCCTCGAATTCGCGTCGAATTCGACGAGAAGACCGACTGGCTGGATTGCCGGTTCGAGCTCGACGGCTATCCGCCGGAGGAGATCAAGGAGCTGCTCCGTTCGGTCGAGGAGAAGCGCAAGTATCACCGGCTGCGTAGCGGATCGCTCGTTCCGCTCGATACGGCGGCGTTCCAAGAGATCGGCAGCTTCATCGACGAGATGGGCGCGACCGTCCGCAAGCTCGATATGACTGGCAACCTATTCAAGCTTCCGCCTGCGCGCGCCCTGCACCTGATCGATCGCGAGCAGCCCGGCGACGCGGTGAAGCTCGGCAAGAAGTTCAGGGAGCTGCTCGATAACCTCCGCAATCCGGACAATCTCGATTTTCCGGTGCCGGAACAACTGGCGCCCGTGCTTCGCGAATATCAGAAGTTCGGCTACCAATGGCTGCGCACGCTCGCCCACTACCGGTTCGGCGGCATTCTCGCCGACGATATGGGGCTCGGCAAGACGCTGCAGAGCATTACGTATCTTGTATCCGTCCTTCCGGAGATCCGGGCGCAAGGGCTGCCCGCGATCATCGTATGTCCGGCTTCCTTGCTCTACAACTGGCATAGCGAGCTTCGCAAGTTCGCGCCGGAGATCCGGGCGATCATCGCCGACGGCAGCAAGACCGAACGCGAGAACGCGCTGGCGCAGTTGGAGGGCACCGATGTCCTCATTACTTCGTATCCGTTGCTGCGGCGAGACGTGGACGCCTACTCCGAGCAATCGTTCCATACGCTGATCCTCGACGAGGCGCAGGCGTTCAAGAACGACGCGACGCAGACGGCGCAAGCGGTGAAGGAGCTGCGGGCGAAGCACCGGTTCGCGCTCACCGGCACGCCGGTCGAGAATTGGATCGACGAGCTGCGGTCGATCTACGACGCGGTGTTCCCCGAGCTGTTCCAAGGGAAGAAGGCGTTCGCGGAGCTGTCGCGCGCAGCGGTGGCGAAGCGGGTCAAGCCGTTCCTGCTGCGCAGGCTGAAAAGGGACGTGCTGACGGAGCTTCCGGAGAAGATCGAGACGCTGCAGGCGTCCGACCTGCTGCCGGAGCAGAAGAAGCTGTACCTCTCCTACTTGGCGAAGCTGCAGAAGGTGACGCTCAAGCATCTGAGCGACGACGGATTCCAGAAGCACCGCATCGAGATTCTCGCCGGTCTTACCCGGCTTCGCCAGCTCTGCTGCCATCCCGCGCTGTTCGTGCAGGACTACGCGGGCGGATCGGCCAAGTTCGAGCAACTGCTGGAGATCGTGGAGGAATGCCGCGGCGCGGGCAAGCGGGCGCTCGTCTTCTCCCAGTTCACGCAGATGCTCGGCATGATCGGCAAGGCGCTGAGCGACCGAGGCGTGCCGTACTTCTACCTGGACGGCAGCACGCCTTCCGCGGAGCGGCTCGAGCTGTGCAACCGGTTCAACGGCGGGGAACGCGAGCTGTTCCTCATCTCGCTGAAGGCGGGCGGAACGGGGCTGAACCTGACGGGGGCGGACACGGTCATTCTATACGACCTGTGGTGGAATCCGGCGGTCGAGCAGCAAGCCGCCGACCGCGCGCACCGGATCGGGCAGAAGAACGTCGTGCAAGTGATCAAGCTCGTCACCCGCGACACGGTCGAGGACAAGATGTACGCGCTGCAGCAACGGAAGAAGCTGTTGATCGAGGAAGTGGTCCAGCCCGGGCAGGAGGCGCTCTCCACGCTGTCGGAGCAGGAGATCCGGGACATTCTGCAGATCGGTTGAGAACAACGAAAGGCACCTCATGCGGTCGATTGACCGTCGAGGTGCCTTTACGCGTCCGGGGTTGGTTACGCTGTCGTCATTCGCTTCAGGTCGGCGGCGAGCTTGTCCAACTGCAGGAAGCTGTCCGCGATCTGCCGGATGCGCGTATCCTGCGTCGTCATGCTGGCGGCCATCTCTTGCACCTGCGCCATGTTCTGCTCCGTAATGCTCGCGATCGTCACGATCTGATCGGTCATCTTGGCGTATTGCCGCCGCAGGTCGTCGGCGGAGCGATCGACGTGAGCGGACTGTTGCTCGACGCTTCCCGAATCGCTCGCGACCGAGCGCATCGCGGCGATGACCGACTGGGCGGCCTGGCTGCTTACCGCGACGGTACGTTGACCTTGGACGATCTGCTCGGCCGCGGCGGCCGTCTTCGCGCTGATCGTGCCGAGAATGCGTTCGATCTGCTCCGTCGATTGCTGCGATGTCTCCGCGAGCTTGCGGATTTCGTGCGAGACGACGGAGAACCCTTTGCCGTGCTCTCCGGCACGCGCCGCTTCGATCGCCGCGTTGAGCGCTAGCAAGTTCGTCTGCGTGGAAATATGCTTGATCGTCGCGACGATGCCGCCGATCCGCGAATTCTGCTCGTTCAGCTGGCTCATGAGCTCGGCGGATGCGTCGATCGCCGCGTTCACTTGGCCCATCTGATTCTCGAGAAGAAGCGCTTCCTCGCTGCCGAGACGGGAATGCTGCACGGAGTTCTCGGATAGCGAGCGCATCTCGGCGGAGCGGGCGGCGAGCGAAGATACCTCCTGCTCGATGCGCTGCACGGAGCCGCTAATATCGGTAATGCTCGACGTCTGCGTCTCGATGCTCGCCGTAACCTCGACGAACGCGGCGGTCACGTTCTTGGAGATCGCGCCGGTAGACGTAATGTTCGTTTTCAGATTGTCGCTGAACTCGTTCAGCACCGTCAGAGAGCCGGACACTCTGTCGACGATCGCCTGGGCGCGGTTCTTCTCGGAGACGGCCTGTTCCCGTTGGGCGACGACGTCGTTCTGGAGACGTTCGCTGAACTTCGCGGAAGCGTAGAGCGGCACGGCGATCATGAGCAAGTAGAGCACCATCGTGAACGGATCGTTGTCGCCGAACAATTCCTTGTTATAGGTACTCAGGAATAAGCCGATCGTGAGAGCGAGCCCCAGCGTACCTGAGAAAGCAATCGCTCGCGAGCTGCCGTATAAGGTCATGATCGCCAAGTTAACATACACAAGGGAGTAGGTCGTAATGACCGGTCCGGTCATGATCAGCAGCAAGGTGAGGACCGTGACGATGGAGGAGATGATGTACATAATGTAGGTAGGCCATAAGCGTTTGACGTACAAGAACGTCGTCACCCCGCAAGCGAACGATCCGACGACGAGCAGCACGATGATCGAGCTTGTCGGCGCTCCCGTCAGCATGTCCACGATCAGGCCGAGGACGAGCATTCCCCAGATAATGTTCACGAGAAGTCTGTTTCTGCGATGTAAGGCTGCGATAGCTTCCACGTTGTATTGCCACCTTTCGATAATTGAAAACATAGGAAGATCTTACCATACGTCTTTGTTCGTCGACAAATGATTCCGATAAGATTGATATTGATTAAAATCGGGGGTTTAACGAGTGGGAAAAGTTACATCGATCGGCGCGATTGCGCTGGTCCTCATAATGCTGTCCGCTTGCGGGAGCGCTTCCGAAGCACTGCCGGCGGTCGCGCCCGCGAAGGAAAAAGCGAAGCTCGTCGCGAATACGTATCGCGACGGCAAGATCGAGATCGACTACCCGCAGTTGGAGGGTATGCCGGACAAGGGCAAGCAGCAGGCGATTAACGAGACGCTACGCGGGAGAGCGTTGGAAGGCGCACGGTACTATGAAGGGGCCGAGGGAGAAGTGACGCTTGATGTCGATTATGCCGCGGAGCTGCGTCCGGCGGGATTGCTGAGCGTTATTTACACCGGAATGGGCAACGTCGAGGGTGCGGCTCATCCGACGAATCACTTCTACGCGTCGAATATCGACTTGAACGCCGGGAAGGCGTTGGCGTTGCATGACTTGGTTACGATCGATGGGGCATTCGTGCAGAAGCTGAGGCAAGCGAAGCCGAAGGACTCGGATCCCGATTCCGCGGAGCAAGCGGCCAGAAGGTACCTGGACGAGCAGAACGACGAATCGGGCTGGTTGGCCATGTTCGGGGACGCGGATCTGGGCCATGAAGGCGAGCCGTTCAGCTATGTGACGAAGGACGCTCTCGGCGTAAGCTTCAATGTTCCGCACGTGATGGGAGATCACGTGGAGCTGGAGCTTCCGATCGGGGAATTAGAGGGGATGTTAACGCCGCTGGGGCAAAAGCTGCTGAAATAGGGGGAGAGCGATCATGACGGCATTGGCCGAAGTAATGGACAAGCTGGCGAGCCTGGGGACGGAACAGACGAAGACGATGTTCATGAGGCACGGCGCGATGGAGCCGATCTTCGGCGTGAAGATCGGCGATCTGAAGAAGCTGGTCAAAGACGTCAAGAAGGATAAGGCGCTGGCGCGGGAGCTGTTCGAGACGGGCAATAGCGACGCGATGTACTTGGCCGGGCTGACGGTGGATCCGAAGTCGATGGACATAGAGACGCTGAGGCGATGGGTGCAAGCCGCCTATTGGTATATGGCGGCCGAATACACGGTCGCGGGAGTCGCCGCCGAAAGTCCTTATGCGCTAGAGCTGGCGAGGGAGTGGATCCTGTCGCCGGAAGAGATGATCGCGACGTGCGGATGGAGCACGTACGCGAATTACATCTCGGTGACGCCGGACGAGGCGCTTGATCTGGAGGAGATTCGCTCTCTGCTCAAGCAGGTCTAGCGTACGATCCACGAGGAACGGAATCGCGTCCGTTATACGATGAACGGCTTCGTTATCATGGTCGGCGCATCGGTAACCGCCTTGCACGAAGAAGCGGTCGCCGTCGCGAAGCGAATCGGCAAAGTCGACGTTAACATGGGACAGACGGCGTGCAAAGTGCCGCTGGCCGCGGAATATATCGAGAAGGTCGAAGCGGTCGGGAAGCTGGGCGAGAAGAAGACAACGTGCATTTGCTAGCATGAACGGGGCAACGGGGAGATAGGGGGACGGACGATGCAGCCTTTTACGGCGCGCGTAGTGGAAGTCATTAAGGGCATTCCCGAAGGGTACGTGATGACGTACGGACAGATCGCGGCGGAGGCCGGAAGCCCGCGAGGGGCGCGGCAGGTGGTGCGGATTCTGCATGCGATGAGCGCGTCGCAAGGACTGCCTTGGCATCGCGTCGTGAACGCCAAAGGCGAGATCGCCCTTCCGGAAGGGGAAGGCCGATACATGCAGCAGGTAACCTTGGAACAGGAAGGCGTCACCGTTGCCGAAGGCGGCCGGGTGTCGCTCGAGCGTTACCGGCACGAACCGACGGCATAACGATAAGCAAAAGCCCGATCCGCATTCGGATCGGGCTTTCTTGCGTCTGTCCTGCGATTACGCTTGCTGCTCGAAGCGGCGGGCGATCTCGACGATAACCTGCACGGCCTTCTCCATGTTGTCGACGGAGACGAATTCGTAGCGGCCGTGATAGTTCTCGCCGCCGGTGAAGATGTTAGGCGTCGGCAAGCCCTTGAACGACAGCTGCGAGCCGTCGGTGCCGCCGCGGATCGGCTTGACGATCGGCGCGATGCCGAGGCTCGTCATGGCGTCGTGGGCGATGTCGACGATGTGGCGCACGGGCTCGATTTTCTCGCGCATGTTGTAGTATTGGTCTTTGAGCTCGAGAGTGACGCAGTCTTGGCCGTACCGTTGCTGCAGCTCTTCGACGATCGCGACCATCAGCTCCTTGCGCGCGTTGAACAGGTCGCGGTCGTGGTCGCGGATAATGTAATGAAGCTTCGCCTCCTCGACGGTAGCGTTGAACGAGATCAGATGGAAGAAGCCTTCATAGTTCTCCGTCGACTCGGGCGCTTCGGCCGCGGGTAGCTTGGCGTTCAGCGCCATGCCGATCTTGGCAGCGTTGATCATCTTGTCCTTGGCGGTGCCGGGATGGACGTTCTTGCCGCGAATCGTAATGCGCGCCGCGGCGGCGTTGAAGCTCTCGTACTCGAGCTCGCCGAGGGGGCCGCCGTCCATCGTGTACGCGTATTCGGCGCCGAACGCCGCGACGTCGAACCGGTGCGCGCCGCGGCCGATCTCTTCGTCCGGGGTGAAGGCGACGCGAATCTTGCCGTGCTTGATGTCCGGGTTGCGGATGAGGTAGTTCATCGCGGTCATGATCTCCGCGATGCCGGCTTTATTGTCGGCGCCGAGCAGCGTCGTGCCGTCAGTCGTAACGAGCGTATGTCCGACGTAGCCGGACAGCGCGGGGAAGTCCTTCGGCGATAGCACGACGTTATCGGAGGCATTAAGCACGATGTCTTGGCCGTCATAGTCGCGCACAAGCTGCGGATTCACGTTCGCGCCGGTCATATCGGTCGCCGTGTCGACGTGGGCGAGGAAGCCGATCGTCGTCACGTTCGCCTTGTCTGTGTTGGCCGGCAGCGTCGCCATGACGTATCCGTTCTCGTCGATCGTCACGTCCTGCATGCCGATGTCCTTCAGCTCGTCTACGAGCAGGCGGGCGAGTACGAGCTGGCCGGGCGTCGTCGGGCATGTATCCACGCTCTCGTCGGATTGGGTATCGATCTTGACATAGGTCGTCAGTCGGCGGATGAGTTCTTCTTGCAGCATCGGGTGCATCTCCTTTTTATCGAGCGAGTTCGGCCAGCAGCCGGTAGGAACGGAGCCGGGCTTGGTGATCGTAGACTTGGGCGGCGACGATGAGCTCGTCGGCTTGCGTCTCTTCGATGATGCGTTGCATGCGAGCGCGGACCGTGTCGGGACTTCCGATCGCGGTATATCGCAGCATATTCTGAATGTAAAATTGTTCTTGCGGGTTCCATAAGCCGTCCATCGTCGCCACGGGCGGAAGGAGCTTGCCCGTTCGACCGCGGATGATGTTCAGGAACGTCTGGTATAGCGACGTCGCTAGCCGCTGGGCTTCTTCATCGGTATCGGCGACGATCGCGTTCATGCCAACCATGGCATGCGGCTTATCCAGTGCTTCTGAAGGTTGGAAGCCGTTCCGGTACGCGTCGAGCGCGGGGAGCAAGTAGTCCGGCGCGAAATGGCTCGCGAAAGCGAACGGCAAGCCGAGCTGGGCGGCCAGCTGCGCGCTGAAGCCGCTGGAGCCGAGCAGCCAGATCGGAATGTCTAGACCTTCTCCGGGGATGGCGCGCACGTTGCCCGGCGCGGAGATCGCTTCCTCCGGCGGGTGGAAGTACTCGCGCAGCTCGGCGAGCTGCTCGGGGAAGTTCTGCCCGTCGCTCGTCAGGCCGCGGCGCAGCGCGCGGGCAGCCGGTTGGTCAGAGCCGGGCGCGCGGCCGAGCCCGAGATCGATGCGTCCGGGAAAGAGCGATTCGAGCGTGCCGAATTGCTCGGCGATGACGAGCGGCGCGTGGTTCGGCAGCATGATGCCGCCGGAGCCAACGCGGATCGTTTTCGTGCCGGCGGCGACGTGGCCGATGACGATCGACGTCGCGGAGCTCGCGATGCCCGGCATGTTATGATGCTCGGCGAGCCAGTAGCGATGGTAGCCTAGCTCCTCGGCGAGTTGCGCCAGCTCGAGCGTATTGCGCAGCGCCTCGGACGCCGTGCTGCCGGTCACGATCGGCGCAAGGTCGAGGACGGATAGCGGAACGTCGCGAAGACGCTTCGGCGCGGGTGTATAGGAGTCGTTAGCGGTATTCTCGGTCGTGTCTGACATAGTCGGCATAGCCTCCGATCGTTATTGAGGTGCATGAGTGCAACGAATCGCGATATTCATTATTATCGAACAGTCGGGCACCGCATCGCAAGTCGGCGGGATGCGGAGGGGACATCCCGGGTAAAGCCGGGGATCTCGACTAACTCGTTGTACCCCCGATAGCAGGAATTCCAGTGTGTTCCCTACGTAACAGTGATTGCGCGGCGCCTCGGCGGGACAATATAAACGGAGACTAAACGATACCCGCACTATTTTCCGGAGGGTGTTGACATTTGCTCGCCAATCATTTATCTTAAAGTTAAGATATTCGAAATTGAGATATACAAAGCGAAGACGACGATAACCGCAAAGGAGCTGATGCCCTTGAACGATCGAATCGAAGCGTCGCTCGATCTATATATCGCGCTGAACCGGGCAAGCCAATGGATCAACGCGCACGCGGATCGCGACATTAAGCTGCACGGCCTGAACCGAACCGAATTCGGCGTGCTGGAGCTGCTGCACCACAAGGGGCCGCAACCGCTGCAGCAGATCGGCGGCAAGGTGCTCATGAGCAGCGGCAATATCACCTACGTCATCGATAAGCTCGAACAGAAGCAGCTCGTCAGGCGCAACGCATCGACGGAAGATCGCCGCCTCATCTACGCGGAAATTACCGAGGATGGCGCGAGGTTCATGTCTGAAGCTTTCCCCAATCACGCCGAAGTCATCGATCGCGTGCTCGACGTACTGACGGAAGAAGAGAAGGCGCTAATGAGCGGTTTACTTAAAAAAGCGGGCAAATTCGCCCAAGAGGAGTGGTCCAAATGACAACCCAACAACAAGAACAACGCACCGCAGGCATCCACCACGTCACCGCGTTCGTGCAAGACGCGCAGCGCACGGTCGACTTCTACTCCGGATTCTTAGGGCTTCGGCTCGTGAAAAAAACGATCAACTTCGACGCGCCGGAAGTGTACCACCTGTACTTCGGCAACGAAGGCGGAAGCCCGGGCACGGTCATCACGTTCTTCCCTTGGAAGGGCTCGCGCCACGGCCGCGTCGGTAGCGGTCAAGTCGGCATCACGACTTACGTGGTACCTACGGACGCGTTCGAATTCTGGCAGGAGCGCCTTGCGAAGTTCGACATCGACTTCAAGCAGACCGAACGGTTCGGCGAGCAGTACTTGCAATTCGAAGATCCGGACGGCCTGAGAGTCGAGATCGTCGCTCGCGAAGAAGGACCGGCGAGCGAGTGGACGTTCGGCGGCGTGCCGGCGGTCAAGGCGATCAAAGGGTTCGGCGGAGCGGTACTGTTCAGCGCCGCGGCCGACCGCACCGGCCAAGTGCTGGAGCAGGTGCTCGGGTTCGAGCTCGAGCGTAACGACGGCAAGTACAGACGTTACAGAGCAACGGGCAACTTGGGCGACCGCATCGACATTCTGCTAGAGCCTGTCGGCAACGGCATCGGCGGGTCGGGTACGGTGCACCATATCGCATGGCGCGCGAAAGACGACGTCGACCACGTCGCGTACCGCGAACGCGCCGAAGCGAATGGGCAACATCCGACGCCGGTCATCGACCGCCAATACTTCAACGCCATCTACTTCCGCGAACCCGGCGGCATCCTGTTCGAGATCGCGACCGATCCTCCGGGCTTCGCTCGCGACGAACCGGCCGAGACGATGGGCGAGAAGCTGATGCTGCCGGCTTGGTTCGAAGAGCACCGCGAAGCGATCACGGCCGGATTGGACCCGATCGAAGTACGCGTACTGGAGGCGGATAAACAATGACGATGACACACAAATTCGTGCAAGGGACGGATCCGGGCGCTCCGACGCTCGTCCTGTTCCACGGCACCGGCGGCACGGAGAACGATCTGCTGCCGCTGGCCGCCCTCATCTCGCCGAAGTCATCCGTGCTCAGCGTCAGGGGCAACGTACTCGAGAACGGCATGCCGCGCTTCTTCCGGCGACTGGCCGAAGGGGTGTTCGACGAAGCGGACCTGATCTTCCGCACGAAGGAGCTGTACGAATTCTTGGATTCGGCGGCCGTGCAGTACGGCTTCGACCGGAGCAATCTCGTGGCGGTCGGCTATTCCAACGGCGCGAACATCGCGGGCAGCTTGTTGTTCCACTACGCGGACGCGCTGAAGGGCGCGATTCTGCACCATCCGATGGTGCCGCTTCGCGGGCTCCAACTGCCGGACTTGTCGGGGACGCCGGTATTCATCGCCGCGGGCGAGAACGATCCGATCTGCGCGGCGAGCGAGACGGAGGAGTTGGCGGGGCTGCTTCGGGAAGCGGGCGCGGAGGTTAGCGTTCACTGGGAACGCCATGGCCACCGTTTGACGGGAACCGAGGCGGATGCCGCGGCCGTCTGGTTCGCCCACCTGTTCCAAGCTTAAGGAGGCATAGCCCATGCAATCGATAGATCCAGCGAGCTTGACCGACCGCGAGAATTACAAGCTGCTCATCGGCAGCGTCATCCCGCGTCCCATCGCCTTCGTGACGACGTTGTCGTCCGGAGGTGTAGTCAACGCCGCGCCTTACAGTTACTTCAATATCGTGTCGTCGAATCCGCCTTTGCTCTCTATCGCCGTCCAGCGCAAGAACGGCGTCCCGAAGGACACGGCGCGCAACGCGATCGAGACCGGACAGCTCGTCGTGCATATCTCGGACGAGACGTATATCGCGCAGATCAATGAGACGGCGGCTTCCCTCCCGCCAGAGGAGAGCGAAGTGGCTCTGGCGGGCTTGACGCCGGTCGCGAGCGCGAAGGTCTCCGTGCCGGGCATCGCGGAAGCGCGTATCCGCATGGAGTGCGTGCTCGAGCAAGCGATTCCGCTCGGCGGCGCCGAAGGCGGTACTCCTTCGACCGACCTGCTCATCGCTCGCATCGTCCATTACCACTTCGATCCGGCCGTCTACAACAACGGCTACATCGATGCCGACGCGCTGAAGCCGGTCAGTCGGCTCGCCGGCAACGCGTACGCGAAGCTCGGCGAGCAGTTCGAGATCGAACGGCCGAGCTGAGACGGGTAGCCGGTATCGCAATCATTATCCGAGAAGCCATCCCGCGCGATCGGGACGACGGCCCGGCTATCCGCTCGGCTTGAAGGTCCGATCGTGGAAAACGTTTCTTACCGCTAATCGAACGCAAGGCCATCCCAATTGACGGGATGGCCTTGTTTTTGAATGTTAACTTTTATTCGTTCAGATATCTCTCTCTGACGACGTTCAAGTGATGCATCTCGTGACCGGCGATGATATAAGCCCAAGCTCTGGCGCTGGATTCGCGTTCGTTAACGAGGCCGATCCGCTTCCATGCCTCGTCCGGGAGGCCGCGCAGTAACGCGAGCGTGGCGCGTCGCGCCGTCGCGTAGTCTTCCAAGGTAACGGACAGCGGGAAGTCGTCGAACGAGGCGCCGCTCATGAGCGCGTTCTCGTCGTACCCGGCAAGCGGCGTGCGGTCTCCCCTGGCGATTCTGAGCAACCGGTAGCTCATGATCCGTTCGTTGTCGGCAAGGTGTCCGAGCACTTGCTTGAGACTCCACTTGCCCGGCGCGTAACGGTACTCCGCCCGGTCTTCCGAGAGGGCCGAGAATAACGCGGTCGTCTCCGTAAGCAACCGGGCCAGTATCTCTTGAATGTCTCCCTCGGGAACCAACTTCACGTACTGCTCGGCGAAAGTGCTATATTCATCGTTCGATGGTCGATTGGACATGCCGGTTCTCTCCTCGTAACGCTATTTTTACCTTATTCTAAGCGACGATCTATACCGACTTCAACTTCGGTCCCTTGCTGCCGCCAAAGATCGACAAGTTCGCCCTCGTTCGCATCGTCCCCAGGCTGCTCGCGATCAGGAATTGCGCGCCGTAGTACGTCGTCATGATCCATACGCCGGAGTGCGAGATGTCCGAGACGAACATATTCCACGACAGGATCGTGTCCGATGCCAGGAACAGCATGCTGCCGGTGATGGCGTATCGGTTGCCCGAGAGAATCGCCGTCCAAGCCATGAGGCCGATGACCGTCACGTACAGCAGGACGGGCGCGATCAACGCGGTGTCGCCGTCCTGGCGCAGCGCGTCGACGAGCTGCCAGCCGAAGTAGCCGGCGTAGAGCGCGATCGGCACGATCGTAGCCGTGCGCAGCTTCGTGAACTGCCGGTGGCGGAAGAATGCGGCTATGTAGAACAGATGGCCGATCAGGAACATCGACAGTCCGACCACGAACCAGCGGAGCGTGCCGTCGCCGATCATGCAGAAGAACAAGCCGGTAAGCGCGAGCCATTGGGATCGTTCCGGGCGTCCGCGCGCGACGATTCCCGTATAGGCGTAGAGTAGGATCAACGCCATCGGGACGAGCTTGAACAGAAGCTTGACCGCCTCCGGATCCGATGGGATGAACCAGATGTAGAGCGCTCCCATCGCCAAGATGAGCAGCGGCAAACCGATTTTACTCATGTACGATAGCCTCCCCGTAACCTTCATGATGTCAGAATGTCATTTTACAACACAATCTTACAAAAGAATTGGTTAACTTATAGGCTTGACTGCTCTTTATAGGCGGCCGCCCGCATAGTATGATAAGGATACCACAACTGTGAAAGCGCAATCATTAACTTATTTACTTCGATGATTGGAGTGATCGATGTGGGTACCCGGTTATTATCCGAACAATTGATTAAGTCGAGATACCCGCACATTCGGTATGTGCGCATTCACACGCGCGGAAGGAACGCCGCCACGATCTATGCTTGGAACGAGGAACTGCGGCTGACCGACGAGGAGAAGACGGAGCTGAAGCAGTTCGCGTCCGGGTATTTGACGTCGTACGTGTGCTTCACCGTGAAAGAATATCCGTTGCTGAAAGACGACAACGTGCCCGAGGTGTTCGAGCTCCCGGACCGGATTCACCAAGCCGCGATGAACCGCACGTTGGACATTAGCGGCATCGTGAACGTGATCAACGGGTTGTTCATGTCGGGCGTGCTGACGTACAGCCGATACGATCCGATCAAAGGGACGATCTACTTCGACGTCCGGACGACGATCACGGTCACGGACATCGAGAAGGCGCTCATCGGCCGCTATCTGTACGAGATGGTGCCGCTCGGGGCGAATTTCGAGGTGACGTACGGCCAGAGCATCGGGATGAAAACATAGCGAGGGAGCTGCGACCGAAATAACGCCATCAGACAGCGCTAAATCCGCAGCCGCGGGCAATCCGCCGAAATAACGTCATCAGACAGCGTTAAATCCGCAGCCGCGGGCAGTCCGCCGAAATAACGCCATCAGACAGCGTTAAATTCGCAGCCGCGGGCAGTCCGCCGAAATAACGCTACTAGACAGCGTTAAATTCGCAGCCGCGGGCAGTCCGCCGAAATAACGCTACTAGACAGCGTTAAATTCGTGACCGCGGGCAATCCGCCGAAATAACGCCGCCACAAGGCCCTATTATCGCAAAAGCCCACTCTCCGGCAAGGGAGAGTGGGCTTTTATGGCTTAATAAGGATCCGCTTCGTGGCCCGCGCGGCGAGCGATGTCGACGCCTTGGTACGGGTCGGCCTGGCCGCTCGAGGCTTTCGATTTCAAGGCTGCCGCGATGCCTTCCTCGAGCCGCTTGCCGTAGTCGGCGTCGGCTTGCGTGCAGTGGTCGATCATGCGGTCGCGGATGCCTTCAGCGCATTGCGAGAGCGCGCCGGACAAGTTGCCGATGAGCTCTTCCTGCTCCCAAGGCTCGAACGCCCGGAACGTGTCGCCCGCCTGCTTGAAGTCGTTCGTCCGCGCGATCTTCTTCCGCACGAGATCGGCGTCGTAATGCGGCTCGTGAGCGACGCCGTCCGCCGGAGCCTCGCGCAGCCCGCCAAGCGACGACGGCTCGTAGTTGACGTGCGGATTCTGCCCGCGCCCGCGCTCCGGCCGCGCCTGCATCTGGCCGCCCGTCTGGTTCGTGGCGACGTGCGTCTTGGCCGCGTTAATGGGCAACTGCAAGTAGTTCGTACCGACGCGGTAGCGCTGCGTGTCCGAGTACGAGAACGTGCGTCCTTGCAGCAGCTTGTCGTCCGAGAAGTCGAGCCCGTCCACGAGCACCCCGGTGCCGAACGCCGCCTGTTCGACCTCGACGAAGTAGTCGGAGGGATTGCGGTTTAGGGTCATTTTGCCGACAGGGAGGAAAGGGAACTGCTCGGGAGGCCATAGCTTCGTCGGATCGAGCGGGTCGAAGTCGAGCTCGTCGTGCGCGTCGTCGCTCATGATCTGCACTTGCAACTCCCACTCCGGGTAATCGCCGTTATCGATGGCCATGTACAGGTCGAGCGTCGCGTGATTGAACGCCATCGATTGGACTTCGTTCGCTTCCGATTGCTTCAGGTTGCGAATGCCTTGCTTCTGCGGCTCCCAGTGGTACTTCACGAGCACCGCTTCTCCCGCATGGTTGACCCATTTGTACGTGTTCACCCCGGAGCCTTGCATCTGCCGGTAGTTGGCCGGAATGCCCCATGGCGAGAACAGGAACGTGATCATGTGCGTCGCTTCCGGCGACAAGGACACGAAGTCGAAGAATCGCTGCATGTCCTGCACGTTCGTGAGCGGATCCGGCTTGAAGGCGTGCACCATGTCCGGGAATTTCATCGCGTCGCGGATGAAGAAGATTTTCAGGTTGTTGCCGACGAGGTCCCAGTTGCCGTCCTCGGTATAGAACTTGACCGCGAATCCGCGCGGGTCGCGCAGCGTCTCCGGCGAATGGCCGCCGTGGATGACGGTCGAGAACCGGACGAAGACGGGCGTCTCTTTGCCGGCTTCTTGGAACAACTTCGCGCGCGTATACTTGGCTATTGGCTCGTCGCCGACTTTGCCGTACGCCTCGAAGACGCCGTGCGCGCCGGCGCCGCGGGCATGGACGACGCGCTCGGGCACGCGCTCGCGGTCGAAGTGGGTGATTTTCTCGAAGAAATGATAGTTCTCCAGCGTCGTCGGGCCGCGGTCTCCGACGGTGCGCAGGTTCTGATTGTCGGTGACGGGGTGCCCTTGCCGCGTCGTTAACGTCAAGTCGTCGTTCGTAGGGTCGTTGGCCATCTGCTCGTTCTCCGCCTTTACTGGAATTTCGCTCCGCACAAGTTTTTCCGTATCCTTGAGTTGGTATTCTTGGGAGGAAAAAGCAGGAATAAGCGAGCGGCGCGAAGAATGAGGAGGAGAACGATCGGAACGAACAATCTTGCACACCGAAATGGAGGATGTAAGCGTGACGGAGAAGAAAATTCTGCTCTCTGAAAGCGAAATTCCGACGCATTGGTACAATGTCATGGCGGACATGCCGAATCCGCTCCAACCCCCGATTCACCCGGGTACCGGACAACCGACCGGGCCGGAGGATTTCCAGGCAATTTTCCCGATGGAGCTGATCCGGCAAGAGATGACGCAAGAGCGTTGGGTGGAAATTCCCGACGAGGTTCGCGAGCTGTACAAGATCTGGCGCCCGACGCCGATGTACCGCGCGACGCAGCTCGAGAAGCTGCTCGATACGCCGGCGCACATTTACTACAAATACGAGGGAGCGAGCCCGGCGGGCAGCCACAAGCTGAACACGGCGATCCCTCAGGTTTACTATAACAAGAAGGCCGGCATCACCCGGATCGCGACGGAGACGGGGGCGGGGCAGTGGGGCTCGTCCGTCAGCATGGCGTGCAAGTTCTTCGATCTCGAATGTATGGTGTACATGGTCAAGGTCAGCTACAACCAGAAGCCGTACCGCCGCATTCTGATGAATACGTTCGGGGCGCAGGTCGTCGCGAGCCCGTCGGAGCTGACGAATTCGGGCCGCTCGATACTGGCTCAAGATCCGGAGTCGCTCGGCTCGCTCGGCATCGCGATCAGCGAGGCGGTCGAGGACGCGGCGACGAGGAGCGACACGAACTACGCGCTCGGCAGCGTGCTGAACCACGTGTGCCTGCATCAGTCGGTCATCGGTCAAGAAGCCAAGCTACAGATGGAAAAAGCGGGCGAGTACCCTGACGTCATCTTCGGCTGCTGCGGAGGAGGCTCGAACTTCGCGGGGCTGGCGTTCCCGTTCCTGCAGGATAAGCTGACGGGCGCGAGCAACGTGCGGCTCGTCGCCGTCGAGCCGGAAGCGTGCCCGACGCTGACGCGCGGCACGTTCGCGTACGACTTCGGCGATGTGGCCAAGCTGACGCCGATGATGAAGATGTACACGCTCGGCCACGACTTCATGCCGCCGGGTATCCATGCGGGCGGTCTGCGCTATCATGGCGATTCGCCGCTCGTCAGCCAGCTGTACCACGACGGCCTCATCGAGGCGGTCGCCTGCGCGCAGAACCGCGTGTTCGAAGCGGCGGTGCAATTCGCGCAGACCGAAGGCATCGTGCCCGCGCCGGAGTCGGCGCACGCGATTCGCGCCGCGATCGACGAAGCGCTCGCCGCCAAGGAGGCGGGCGAGAAGCGCGTCATCATGATCGCGCTGTCCGGTCACGGGCACTTCGACATGTCGGCGTACGAGTCGTATTTGTCCGGCTCGCTGCAGGACGTATCGTATTCCGAGCAGGCGTTGCGGGATAGCTTGAGCCAATTGCCGAAGGTAAACGTCTAGTACGACGGATTGCTGCATAGGAAGCCGTTCTCGGGATCGCTAACTGGCGATTCCGGAACGGCTTTTCATGTTGCATCGTCAGAGGATGCATTCGGAAGGTCGCGCAACATTTTCCATAATTAACCGTCTAACTGAACATCTGGAGAATGCGAAGAGGGAAGGTTGCGACCGGAATGAAGGAACGCCAACGCCGGGTAATCGGCATCGTCGGGTTGGGAATCGCATTGATCGCGATCGGAGTAGCCGCCATATTCGCCGGGCAGGGAACGGATACGGCAAGGGAAGCTCCGTCGGAGGCGGCATCCCCTGAACCGTCTTCGTCCATCGCGCCGTTCGCCGCGGAAATTCCTGCGGGCAAGCAGGCGACGTTGTCGTTCAAGCTCGATTCGTCGACCGAGCAAGTGCTGTGGCGGTCCGGTGAATCCAGCGTCTATGTTCGGGAGAACCGATTGTATACTTCGGATGCCGGCGAGACGGACCGGGAGCTGTACGAGTGGAAGGCCCCGGCGGAACGCGATGGGCAGGCTTGGGTGAACGGCGAATTCCTGCTGCTCGGCACCAATGAGCCCGCGTCCGATTCGGCGAGGGAAGATCCTCGCGGAGAGTGGCAGACGATACGACTTGGGGCTGATCCGTCGTACGTCGGCACGGATATTCAATTCTTCGGTCCGCATGAAGTATTGACCGTTACGGCAGCCGAGGATCCGGGAATTCTCGTCTTCGCGGTACGCAATGGAGGCGGCTTCAGCGAGCATGTATACGACCCGCAGTTGAAACCGGAGGAGCGTTGGACGCGGGTCGCAATGGCCGACTTGGTGGAAGCGGCGCGCGCATTGACCATGCCGGGCAAGTCGAGCGTCACGGGAACATTCGGCGGGACGAAGCGATTCGGACTGACGGACGGCTCTACGCTGCATGCGTTCAAGGACGGGGAGGGAATGCTTGCCTATGCGCCGAAACCTTATGCGAGAGCGGTGCGATTTTTGGATTACGAGGTCGTGGATGCCAAGTTAATGGCGTTCGTGGACCAGACGCTGGAAGTCGATCCGCGCACGCTCGTTCAGCTGCGAAGCAGCAGCGGGAAAGGCGCGGATATGATGTCTTACTTGGACAATTACTACTTCAAGCTGCCGGTAGAGCCTAGATTGTGGGAGGACGGCTGGCAGGCGCTGAGCCCCGGCGCTTACGTCCGAAGCAAGCCGGACAAATTAGAGGCGATCCTCTTCGAGAAGGAGAATTCGGTTGCCGATAACGCGCCTCGGTATCGCGAGCTTCCCATCCCGTCGGGGACGCGGGTTGACGCGGACGGCCCGCGCTTGAAGCTCGATTCGAACGGTAGGTTGCAATGGCTCGCGTGGCGGGATTTCGTCAACGTCGAGCCCTATGATGCGACGACGCTGTTGTCGGATCCATTACGGGATTATATCGTTAGGGAGATCCCTCGTCCGGAAATCCCCCCGCATGCGCCGGGACGCATCGTCGAAGGCAGCTTCGAGAAGAGCTACGCTTATAATACCAACGCGGACATACCGGACGCGCTGCGCGATGCCTTGCAGGAGGCGCTCCCGGACGGGGATTACGGCAGCTCGAAGACGTTCCGCCTTATCGAATCGCAATGGTACGTCCTCGTAGACCGCGTGTTAATGACGTATAAGGATGGGGTTATATCGAAGATCGGCGAACTGCCGATCGCGATATCGGTCGAAGTGGGCGAAGGCTTCGGCGGGCACGGCGCATTGGACTTCGCGCGCGTGAACGGCGGCTGGCTCGTGGCGGACACGGAAGCATCGCGCGTCATTAAGCTGAACGACGAGCTGGACATCGTCGCGGAGCTCGCGGTGCCGATGCCCAATAAGCTTACCGTAGAGGGAGAACGGTTGCGGATCGGTTCCATCGGGCGAGTAGGGCTGACGGACTTGAGCTTGAAGTCGGTCGAGTATCGGTCGCAGCCTTACGAGCCCCTTGGCGACGCAAGGTTGGTCGAGCAAGCCTCCTATTGGCCGGAGGAGCGGTACGAGGATCCGGACACCGGACTCCTCTGGTACGTGTTCAACGGCTTCCTGCATCAACTCGACGTAGCGCGCAAGCAATACCGATCGTTCTTCATCGGCAACAAGGAGAACGTGCAAGGCCCGGTTCGCATCCTTCCGTACCGGGGAGAGGTTCTCGTGGTGCTGAATCGGAAGCTGGACCGGTTCGCCCGCAGCGGCGAATGGCTCGGTACGATCGCTTATCCGCGAGTGCGGCCGGACGGCATATACGACCATTCGACGCAGGGGGAGAGCTCGATCATCGTCGACGAAGATGCGGACGCCCTCTATTACGTGCAAGGCTATCGTATTTTGCGCATCGACATGGGCAAGGGCGAGGCGAAGACGATTTTTCGGCAGAATCAGGCCGATATCGGTCATCTCGTGCGGCACGGGGATAAGCTGTACGCGCTGTTGCGGAGCAACGAAGAGGATCGCTATACGCGCGTTCTTCAACTGAAAGGCGATGCAGGGACGGCCGACGCGGCCATGTACACGGAGCTCGTCGATATCGATCTGCAGACGTTCGAGGTGCGGCGACGGATGGCGGAAGGGTTCTATGACGAATTGGAGATAGGCGACAAGGGGTTCGTACTTACGAGTTATACGTCCTGATGCGCTTCTTGCCCGCCCCGCCTCGTCTAACGCAAGGAAGAAGACGGTTCCCGCGATCTCCCGATCGCAAGAACCGTCTTCGCGTTACCCTCTCCCCGCCAACAACCCGTCCATTTCCACGCACGCCATGACGAACGCGCCTACGCCGTGAAGGTCGTTCTCGCTCGTCGGGCGCGTGACGTAGTTCTCGTAGTCGCCGGCGGACGTGCCGATGCAGATGTCGGGCAGAACGAGGCTGCCCCGATCGTCATGCCGCAGCCGCGCGATAAGTCCTTCGTAACCGCGGCGAGCGGCATCGACGCATTCCTCCCCGACGACGCCCTGGCGAATCGACTTGGCGATCGCGTACACGAACAGGCACGAGCAGGACGTCTCCAGCCAATTGTCCGGCAGGTGGCCCTTGTCCACGACTTGGTACCAGAGGCCGCTGTCCGGATCCTGATATCGGATCAGCGCGGCAATGAACTCCCGCTGCGCGGCAGCCAGCTCGGCATAGCCGTCGCTATCCCGCGGCAGCAGCTCGAGGAATTCGGCCAGCGCGAGCGCGTACCAGCCGAGCGACCGGCCCCAGAACTCCGGAGAGCAGCCGGTGCGAGCGTCCGCCCAAGGCATCTGGCGGCTCTCGTCCCAGGCGTGGTACAGCAGACCGGTCCGGTTATCCTTCATATAACGGCGCATGAGCCGCTCCTGATGGAGCGCCATCTCCCGCAATTCCGACTCTCCGTACGCATCCGCGTACTTTAACGCGAATACGCCGCCCATATACAAACCGTCCAGCCACATCTGGTACGGGTACTTGTCCTTGTGCCAATAACCGCCCTCCGACGTCCGGTTCAGCGTATGGAATAGATTCCGCAGCTTGTCGGCGGCAATCCGATAGCGCGAATCGCCTGTCCGCTCCTCCAATCGGAACAGCAGCAGCCCGGCCTGAATCGCGTCGAGCTCATCCCGCGCGAAGTAGAAGTTGCCCCGCTCGTCGACCAGATCGTCGACGTAGCCCCGAATGTATTCGTCGTACCGGGCATCCCCGGCCCTCGCGGCCAATTGCTCCATTCCGCACAGGAATACGCCTTGGTGATAATGCCACCGGTGCGCGGGCGGCAGCTCTCCGGGCGCGTAGGCGTCCATCAACGAGTCGCAGATCGCCCTCGCCCAATCCAGCGGCGTTCGTACGCCGTTCATCGTTATCTTGCTCATGCGTATTCCCCCATCCATCCTAGTCTCTTGGTTGTCTCTCGGCTATTCTTCCGACCGTCGGTCCGTCCGACGCTGATTACCCCTTGATCGATCCGAGCAGCGCGCCCTTGGCGAAATGCTTCTGCAAGAAAGGGTACACGGCGAGGATCGGCACCGTCGCCACGACGATAACCGCCATCTTGACTGCCTGGTCCGGCGGAGGAACGACGCCGTCGAGGCTGGAATCGTAGTCCATGCCGCTCGCGAGCACGACGATCTGCCGCAGCAGCACCTGGATCGGCCACATCTTGCTGTCGTTCAAGTACAGAATCGCGCTCAAGTACGTGTTCCAGTACGTCACCGCGTAGAAGAGAGAGATCGTCGCGATCGCGGGCATCGACAGCGGCAGCACGATGCGGAAGAAGATGCCGAAATCGTTGCAGCCGTCGATCTTGGCCGATTCCTCCAGCCCGTCCGGGATGTTCTGGAAGAAGTTGCGCAGGATGATCATGTTGAACGCGCTGATCGCCAGCGGCAGCACGAGCGCCGCGTACTTGTCGATGAGGCCGAGCTCCTTCACGACGAGGAACGTCGGGATGAGCCCACCTTGGAACAGCATCGTGAACACGACGAGGAACATGACGATCTTGCGGCCGTCGAGGTCTCTGCGGGCCAAGCCGTAGGCCATCATCGCCGTGACGAGCATGCTGAACAGCGTGCCGGCGACCGTTATGCCGATCGATACGGCCATCGCCCGGAATATCGTGTTCGTAGAGAAGACGAAGCGGTAAGCCTCGAAGCTCCATTCCCTCGGGAACAGGATGAATTTGTTGGCGGCCATCTCCGCGCTCGTCGTGAACGATCCCGCCACCACGTGAAGGAACGGAAGAACGGTAACGAGCGCGATGATCGCCAATAGCGCGAAGTTAACGACGCCGAACAGTCGGCTGCCTAGCGTACGATCTTGAACCATGGGGCACCCTCCCGCGTCGGCTTAATAAACGCCTTCTTCGCCGAATTTTTTGGCCAATCTGTTCGCCAGCACGACCAGGATCAGGCCGATCAGCGACTTGAACAAGCCGATCGCCGCGCTGTAGCTGAATTTGCCTTGCTGCAGGCCGACGGAATAGACGTACGTGTCGATGATCTCCGCGACGTCGCGGTTCATCGAATTGAGCAGCAAGTACACATGCTCGAAGCCGAGCTCCAGCACGTCGCCGATCTTCAGAATGAGCAGCAGGATGATGACGCTGCGGATCGCCGGCAGCGTAATATGCCAAATTTGGCGCAACCGCCCGGCGCCGTCCATGCGGGCCGCTTCGTACAGCTGCGGATCGATCGCCGCCATTGCCGCCAAATAGATGATCGTACCCCAGCCTGCTTCCCGCCAGATGACTTGAATGATGTAGGTCGGCCGGAACCACTCGGGACTGAGCAGGAAATTGATTTTGCCGATGCCAAGCTGCTCGAGGAGCGAGTTAATGATGCCCCCGTCCATCGTGAGCATGACGTAGCTGATCGAGACGATGATGACCCAGGACATGAAGTGGGGCAAGTACACGAGAGACTGGAACAGCCGCTTAAAGCCGTTCTGGCGAACCTCGTTCAGCATGAGGGCCAGAATGATCGGCACGGGAAAATAGAACAGGATGCTGAAGCCGAACAACACGAGCGTATTGGTCAAGATTTGCAGGAAATCGGGTTCCGTGAACAGTCTGTGGAAGTGGTCGAAGCCGACCCATTCGCTCCCCGATATGCCTTGGAACGGCTTGAAGTTCTGGAAGGCGATCACGAGTCCGAACATCGGTCCGTACTTGAAAATCAAAAAGTAGAGCAGGCCCGGCAGTACCATAAGGTAGAGCAGCTTGTTACGGTTCAGGCGCGTCATGAACGGGCTGCGGGAGCGCCGCGCGATCGTGTCCATACTCGTATCTTCCTTTCCGGCGTGCTATGGGCAAGGGGGCCGCCGACGGATCGGCGGCGCACCCTCGCTTATTCGTCAGAGACTACTTCTTGTATACCGCGTTATATTCTTCGATGATCTTGTCGCCGCCGCGCTTCTTCCACTCGTCGACCGCCTTCTGGAAGCCGGCCGCGTCGAGCTTGCCGTAGATGTACTGGTAGGTGGCGTCGGTGATGATCTTCTGCAGCTCTACGCCTTCCTCGGTATACGTCGGGGAATCGAGCGACGCCGTCGGATCGTTCAGAGCGATGCTCTCCTGCTGCTTCGTGTATTCCTCGGCGTGGATGCGCGCCGGCAGCGAGTAGAAGCCTTCGTACATGCCGTTCGTCTCGACTTCGCCGATGACGCTGTCCTTGTAGCCCTTGACTTCGCGCTCGATCAGATCGGCTTTGTCCGTCACCTTCGCTTTGCCGTCCTGTACCGTATAGTGCGTGCCTTCGATGCCCCAGAACATGACGTTAGCCACTTCCGGCGTCATCATCTTGTCGAAGTAAGCTAGCACCTTCTTCAGCTCGGCCTCGTCCTTGATGCCGGATTTCGGGAACAACGCGACGTTGTTGTAGCCCGGAATCGCCCATGACGTCTGCTTGCCGTCCGGACCTTTGATCATCGCGGCCGTCTCGACAACGGCGTCCGGCACGTTCTTGATCAAGTCTTTATTCAGCGAGTCGACGTCCGACATCGCGCCGATGTAGAGACCGGCCTTGCCGCTCGTGAACAGGGCGACCTGGTCCGTCTTGCTCGTCGCCGCGAAGTCTTGGTTCATCGCGCCGGCGTCGCGGATCGCCTTCATAAGGTCCATCGACTGCGTATACTGCGGGAACGTGAAGTCCGGTTGCAGCCGTCCGTCCTTCTCGCCCCAGTTGTTCGGCGTGGCGTACCAGGAAGCGATCGTCCGGAACGCGCCGTACACGAGATCGTTGCGGTCGGCGAGACCGATCGTGTTGGCGTTGCCGTCGCCGTCCGGATCCTTCTCGGTGAACGCCTTCGCCATCGCGAGCACGTCGTCGATCGTCTCCGGCGCCTTCAACTGCAGCTTGTCGGCCCAGTCCTTGCGGTAGATGATGCCTTGGCGGGCGAGCGGCCGACCGATGTACACCGAGTACAGGTTGCCATCTACCTTCGTGTTGTTGAGAATAAGCGGCTTCAGCTTGTTCAAGTTCGGGAACTCGCTTAAGTAAGGCCCGATTTCCCAGAATTGACCGTCGCGGATGGCGCCCTTCATCTTGACGAGCGTCGCTTGGTTTTTCAGATAGGTGACTTCGGGAAGCGAGCCGGTGGCGAGCGTCGCGTTCAATTTATCTTCGTAGGTGTCGGCGGGGAAGAACTGATACGTCAGCTTCGTGTTCGTCAGCTTCTCGACTTCGTTCTTAATGGTGTCCGGCGGCGTTTCCGCGATGTTCAGCGGAAGCATGATCGTAATCTCCGTCGGCTCCTCCGGCGTCGCGGAAGGCGACTCGGACGGCGATTCGGATGCCGCGCCGGACGATGCCGGAGCGGATGCGCCCGGAGAGGCTTCTTCGTTGTTCCCTTCTTTGCTGCAAGCGGTCAATACCATGCCGAGGATCAATACCGTGCTTAACAGAACCCCTGACTTCTTCGTCATACTGCTAGACCTCCACCTTGATCGGAATGGTTGTTGCTAGCTCAACGGTACGGGAAGCGCATTCGGTACCGATACAATCATTTGTTCATATGGCGCCGGTCGAGGGCAGCACCTGAGCAAATGATTATGATCGCATGCAAGGACACGGGCGACCGCCGATGCGAAAAAGCCGCCTCGCTTGCGCGAGACGGCTGCCGATAACGAATCTTTATTCCAAATACGACTTGCCGAACTGAGCGATGATCTCGTTGCCGCCGCTCGTCCGCCACTTGGCGACTTCCTTGTCGAACCCGGCTTGATCAATCTTACCCAAAATATAGTTATAGGTGGCGTCCGTAATGATCTGCTGCAGCTCCGCGCTCTTCTCGTCGAAGACGTCCGATTCGAGATTGACCGTAGGGTCCCGGACGATGAAGCCCTCATTGTCCTTGCTCAGCTTCTCGGCCAGCGAGAGCAGCTGGTCGCCCCGCACGACCTTCTTCACGTTCGGATTGCCGAGGTCGGCGATCATGAGCGCGTAGAGCGGATCGATCTCGCTGACGTAAGGCTGCGCGCTGCGCTCCGGCAGATGCACCTCGTCTCCGACCAGCGTATAATGCCTGCCCTCGACGCCGTATTTCATCAGATTGGCGACATCCGCTTCCATAGAACGGTCGAAGTACGCGAGCGCTTGCCGCAAGTCTTCTTCCGTCTTGATGGCGCTCTTCGAGAACAAGAACAGACCGTTATAATTCGGAATCGACCAGATGCGGAAGCCCTTCGGTCCAGCGATCCGGTTGACGACCGTCAGCCGGGCGTCCGGATCGACCTGCTGTGCCTCGTCGGCCAGCCGATCGACGTCGGTCATGCTTCCGATATAGACGCCGGCTTGGCCCGTAATGAACAGATCCCGTTGGATTTCCTTGCTCGTGACGATGAAGTCCGGGTTGACCAGCTTCTCGTCGTACAGCCGCTTCATGTAATTCATCGTGTCAACGTACGGCGGGGTCGCGAATTCGGGCACGAACGCATGGTCTTGAATCTCCCAATTGTTCGGCGTTCCCATATAGGAGCTCAGCGTCTTGAACGCGCCGAAGATCAAGTCGTTACGGTCGGCCAGCCCGAACGTATCCTGCAAGCCGTTGCCGTCCGGGTCGTTGTAAGTGAATTGCCGCAGCACCTCGTACAGCTCTTCCGGCGTCCCGGGCGGCTCCAGGGCGAGACGATCCAGCCAATCCTCGCGCAGGATGATGCCTTGGCGGGAGGAGAGGCGTTCGGTGTACAGGCCGTATAGCTTGTCGTCTACCGACGTCTGGTTCAGTATGTCCTCGTCCAGGCGGCTCAAGTTCGGATAATCCTTCAGATAAGGGCCGATTTCCCAGAACATGCCCGAGCGGAGCGCGCTTTTCATGCCCATGTAGTCGGTATACTTCACGAACGTCGCTTGCTTCATCGCGTTCATCGTCAAGGCGGCGTTCAGCTTGTCGGCATAGATCTCGTCCCGTACCCAGTCGATCTCGAGCCGCGTGCCCGTCAGCTCTCCGATTCGCTCGATCAAGGCCGGGTCGGGCTCCCGGGGAAAATGAAGCGGCATCATGATCGTGATGACCGGAAGCGACGCGGAGTCGTTCGGCGAATCGGTCCCCGCCACGCTCGCGCAGGAGCCGAGCGTCATCGCGACGAGCATCGACGAAGCGATGCGCAGCGCCTTGCGTATTCGCGTCGTGCCGAGCAATCCGGCGATTCTCATGGCATTCCACCCCGAATGTGTAATAATGATTACTTGAAAGTCTAATGATTATTGTCCTAGCGTTGCCCGCTGACTACAATGAATCTATCACGATAACAAGGTGTGGGATTCCGATGCGTCCGCTTAGCTTCTTGACCAAGATGACCGTGTTCGGATTTCTGCTCAGCACGTTGCCGGTGTTGTTCATCGGCATCTTCTCCTACGTTACCTCTTCGGCGGAAATTCAGAAAGACGTCAATAAAAGTAAAATTCAGCTTCTCGTTCAAATTAATGCCAATGTAGAGCAAATTCTGACGACTGTCAATCATACGCTGAATCAAGTCATCAACTCGAACGTGCTGAAGAAGGCGATGAACAACTCGCTGAATGTAAGCGATTTCGCATTGTACGGCGACATCCGCAACGAGCTGTTGCACATGCAATCGTTCGATACGAAGCTGGAGGACGTCGTGCTGATCAACCGTCGCAACAACTGGATGATCAAGAACTCCGGGCTGTACCGGTTCGATCGGTATCCGTACCACGAGCAGCTGGACGAGCTCATTCGGGAAGACACGGATACGGGCTGGACGCTTCATCCCTCCAAGTGGTTCTACAGCGAGGAGAGCGCGAACAGCGCGTCGTGCGGGTACAGCATCAGCCTGAACAAGAAGCTGCCGGTTACCGACGTCAATCCGTACGGCCTCGTCCTGGCGAACATCCCGACGTGCAGCCTGCAGGAGCTGCTCATGTACGATCCGGACCAGCCGGATACGACGTTGATCCTGGACGACAAGCTGCGAATTCTCGTCCATCCCGACCCGGCGCTGATCGGCCAGTCCGTATCCGCGACCGGCTTCGGCGACGCGAACAAGTTCGCGGGCCAGTCCGGGCAGTTCAAGTCGGCGATCGATCAAGCCGAGTACTCGGTTACGTACTACCGGTCTCCGTCCAACGGCTGGGTGTACATGTCCTATACGTCCATCGCCAGCATGACGAAGGAATCCCGCAAGATCGGTATTACGACGCTGATGGTGTGCCTGTTCATGCTGCTCTTGACGATGCTGCTCGCATGGCTCGGTTCACGTCGCATGTATTCTCCGATCCAGCGGCTGCTCAAGCAGATGGACGTGCGGTTCTCCGACGTGAAGAGCAAGCGGACGAACGAATTCCAAGCGATCGGCGAGCATATTCAGCAGCTGTTCCAGTCGAAGTCGAAGCTGGAGAGCGAGGTCCACCAGCAGCTGAAGCTCGTTCGCGCCTCGTTCCTGACCAAGGCGTTCCAAGGGACGGCGGGCAGCTCCGATCTGAGGGAACGGCTCGAGCGATTCGGCTATACCGACCAGTTGAAGACTTGGCCGTCGATGGCCGTCGTCACGCTGCAGGTCGATTCGCTAGAGAATACGAGATACGACAAGCGCGACATGGAGCTGCTGCTGTTCGCCGTCCACAACATGATCGAAGAGCTCGTGCCTTCGGACGTCCGGTTCGCGCCCGTCATTATCGACCACGCGGTCGTCACGCTATTCGGCAACGCGTCGGCGGATGCGGGGGAAGACGAATTCACGAACTTCCTGTTCGAGACGACCGATAACCTGCAGCGCCAGATTCAGAGCTTCCTCGGCCTTACGGTCAGCATCGGGATCAGCTTGCCGTTCCCGTCGGTCCAGCAGCTGTCGGTAGGCTACCACGAGGGGATTGACGCGCTTAAGCACCGCATCAAGCTGGGCCAAGGCATTATCGTCCAATACGAGAACGTGGGCACGGGCAAGCATTATCTCAACATGAGCTATCCGAGCCATCTGGAGAACGAGCTGCTCGATGCGATCAAGCTGGCGGACGCCGACAAGGCGAAGGAGCTGCTGCGCGCGTTCCTCGGTCCCGTGTTCGCCGCCCGGCTGTCACCACAGGAGTATCACGTTCCGACGATGCGCCTGCTCAACAGCCTGCTCGTCGTCATTCAAGAATCCGGCATCAGCCTGAACCAGATTCGTCTCGCGAAGGGGTCGCTGTTCGACGACTTGCTCGATCTGAACACGGTGCCGGAGATCGAGGACTGGTTCTGGACGACCGTCGTGCATCCGATGATCCGGATTTTCCGCGACCGGCAAGAGGCGCAATACCACAATATTTCGGAGAAAATCATCGATCTGGTCCATCGCTTCTACGACACCGATCTGACGCTCGAGGAATGCGCTTCGAGGCTTAACTATAACGCCAATTACTTAAGTAGCGTCTTCCGCAAGGAGACGAACAGCTCCTTCAGCGAATACTTGGCGGCGTACCGGTTCAACATGGCGAAGAAGTGGCTCGCCGAGACCGACGTGACGATTAAGGATATCGCGACCCGGCTGCGTTACAACAATCCGCAGAACTTCATCCGCTCGTTCCGCAAGTCCGAAGGCATTACCCCAGGACAGTACAGGGAGAAGAAGTGGAAGAGTTAACGCGATTGGCGGTTCCGCGGCTCGTATGGCGCACACAGTTTGACTAACCGGAACTGCGGCGCGTCGAGAGTTGCGTATGGCGCATGCAGTTTGACTAACCCGAACTGCGGCGCGTCGAGAGTTGCGTATGGCGCACGCAGTTAGACTAATCCGAACTGCGGTTCGTCGAGAGTTGCTTATGGCGCACGCAGTTTGACTAATCCGAACTACAGCGCTCCGAGAGTTGCTTATGGCGCACGCAGTTTGGCTAATCCGAACTGCGGTTCGTCGAGAGTTACTTATGGCGCACGCAGTTTGACTATTCCGAACTGCGGCGCTCCGAGAGCTGCGTATGGCGCATGCAGTTTGGCTAATCCGAACTGCGGCGCTCCGAGAGCTGCATATGGCGCATGCAGTTTGACTAATCAGAACTACAGCGCTCCGAGAGCTGCGTATGGCGCATGCAAGTTTACAACAACAGGAAAGAGGCTCTCCCAAGTCATCGCATGATGACCCGGGGAGAGCCTCTTCCATTTCATTTTACCGTTATACTGTAACGAATTCGCGCGCGTACTTGTCGTAGTCTGCCGCGCGGCATGTCAGCTTCAGGCGCGTGCCGTTCTCCTCGTGCGTCGTCTCGTCGACGCGGGCGTGCTCGTTGAAGTACGCGACGAGCCGTCCTTGCGCGAACGGGATCAGAATCTCGCACGAGACGTAGTCGCGGAAGATTCGCTCGCCGATCAACCCGATCAACTGCTCAATTCCGTCGCTCTCGCGAGCCGACAGCGTGATGCCGTCTTCATCGACATGCGGATAGGCGACATCGGCCAGATCGGCTTTGTTGTAGACGCGAAGAGTCGGCACATGACCCGCGCCTAATGCTTCGAGCGTCTCGCGCGTCACCTCGATCTGCCGCTCGCGCTCGGGATCCGCGAGATCGACGACGTGAAGCAGCAGATCCGCTTCGGCGACTTCCTCGAGCGTGGAGCGGAACGCCTTCACGAGATGGTGCGGCAGCCGGCTGACGAAGCCGACCGTATCCGCGAGCAGGAACGAGCGGCGATCCGGCAGCTCGATGTTCCGAACCGACGTCTCGAGCGTCGCGAACAGCATGTTCTTCTCGAGCACTTCCTTGCCCGCTCCGGGATTGTAACGCTTCAGAATCGCGTTCATGACGCTCGACTTGCCGGCGTTCGTATAGCCGACGAGACAGACGACGGGCATCTCGTTCTTCCGCCGCTGCTGTCGTTGCACCTGTCGCCGCGAGACGAGCTTCTCCAGGTCCTCCTGCAGGGCGGCGATCCGATCCTCGATTCTGCGGCGGTCCAGCTCCAGCCTCGTCTCCCCGGACCCTCTGTTCTTCAGCCCGCCGCCCCCGCCCCCGCCTTGGCGGTCGAGCGATTCGCGCAAGCCGACGAGCCGCGGCAGCATGTATTGCAGCCTCGCAACCTCGACCTGCAGCTTCGCTTCCCGCGTCTGAGCGCGACTGGCGAAGATATCCAGGATGAGAATCGTCCGGTCCATGACCCGCGTATCCAGCTCTTTCTCCAGATTGCGAATCTGGGAAGGGGAGAGCTCGTCGTTGAAGATCGCGACCGTCGCTTCCGTCTCCTTCATCAACGCCGCTAGTTCCTTTATTTTGCCGCTGCCCATGTACAAGGCGGAATTTACCCGCTCGGCCTTCTGCTCGATCCGACCGGCGACGAGGATGTCGCAGGCGTCGGCCAAGCCGGCCAGCTCCTCCATCGCGCCCGTGAAATTCGGCGCTCCAGGCAATTGTACGCCGACCAATATCGCATATTCTTTCCGTTGTTCCAATAGGTCGTCCTCCTTCGAATGGTTCTGAACGCATAACATCAAAAAACACAGGCATCTCTGCCTGTGCGCACGTTCATTAGAGGACGAAGAAACAAGCGCCTAACGATGCGACGATCGTTACGGCGGCTTGCGCGATCGCGCCGGAGCCTATGGCGAATAAACGCATACGGATTCCGCTTCGCGCGGAAATCCCGGTTCCTATTCCGAGGAGGAACATGCTTATTCGCGAACGTATAGGGTTCGTAGGGCAGACCGATCCTGAGTCCTCTGCGCGCAGGCAGAGCCTTTCGGGCTATTCAATTAGCCGCGATAAGACCGAACTCGGATGTAGTCTATCACACGAAACCCTCCATTCCTTGAAGTAGCCTGATTGTAGCACGGGACAAGCGCGTTCCGCAACAGCCGCGAGCAACGGCGCGAATTCAAGGCGCCTGTCCGATGCATTTGGGGCGAATCTACCGCATGATTGGCCCATGCAATACGGGGATTGGACAATAGTATATGGAGAAGGATTAACGTCCATTAATAACGGAAGGGTGAACGACTGTGAGCGGTAATGACGTAGTTAGGCAAGCGCTGGAGGGCGACTCCAACATCGTAGAGATCGAAGTGGAATATCGCAAAGGCAACAAGGCGAAATATAACCTGCTACCTGGCAACTCCTCGCAACGTCAATCCCAGATCGAAAGGCTGCTCTCCGCGGTGAAGTGGGAGAAGGTCGAAGAAGTGGAGATCGAGTACGTAGACGGATACAAGAAAGAGATCGATCTGGATGCCAAGCCTCGCAAAAATAAAAAGACGGCGGAAGCGCTGACGATCGCGGAGACGACGGCGGACGACACGCTTGAAACGGCGGCCGCCGAAACATGGACCGATCCGATAGCCGAAGTCGAGGAACGGTTAGAGGAGAGAGAGGCCGAGGCGCTGACCGAATCGGAGCAACCGGCCGCGGTCGTCTCGGAAACGGTCGCGCATACGAGCGCGCCTATATTGATCGAGCCGGAAGAAACGGCCGAGCGCAAGCCGATCTTCACGCCCGGGATTGCGACGGCGCCGGCATCGTCGCCGGTTCGGCATTATCCGGACAGTCTCGACGACAGCGGGCATACGGGGAGATCCCATCGCCGCCGGCGCCGCCGGAAGCTTCGTAAATCCCGGAAGATCCGAACCGGAAGCTGGCTTAAGAAGAGAAAGCGGTGCGTCAAGTCGAAGGTCCGGTCGTGCAAGCGCGTCCGTTCGCGGAACAAGCGGTGCAAGAAGAAGACGTATAGACCGCTGCTGGCCGTGAGGGCGGCGGGAAGCGGCCGTAACAATCCTAGCAAAGCGCTCCTGTACGTCTAAGAGGGAAGCGTGACCTCTCATAACGCGAGCAATAAGCGTCAATTCTAAAGGGGGAAGCCTCTGGCGAATTGACGCTTTTTGCCATGGATCGGCGTGAGCGGAGGTGTTGACATGAAACCAAAAGGTTTCGTATAATGCAAGAAACGAAACCAAAAGGTTTCTTAATATTCGTTCTGTGGAGGAGTTATCGCATGAGCAACGCAACGAAAGCACTGCCCGATATTCGCCAGACGATCGTCCTGAAGGCGCCGATCGGCAAAGTATGGGACGCGGTATCGACCGCGGAAGGAATCGCCGCTTGGTTCATGCCGAGCGACTTCCAACCGGTCGTCGGCCACGAATTCCACCTCGAAGCGGGTCCTTGGGGCAAGTCGCCGTGCAAAGTTACCGTCATCGATCCGCCGAACAAGCTGTCGTTCGAGTGGGGCAAGGACTGGTCGCTGACGTTCGAGCTGGCCGAGGAAGGCGACGCGACGGTATTCACGCTCATCCACTCCGGCTGGTACGAGGACCAGGTGACGGAGTACGGCCAATCGCATGCCGAGGTGCGCGAACGCATGAACGGCGGATGGGTCGGCATCGGCAAGAAGCTCCAAGAGATCGTGGAAGGTTAAGATGGCCGGCGCGACCGAACCGAAGCAAGACGTCTTCCAAGCGATCGCGGATCCGACCCGCCGGAGCTTGCTTCGCTTGCTGGACGAAGGGGAATTGCCGGTAACCGCGCTCAGCGGCCACTTCCCGATGAGTCGGACCGCGGTATCCAAGCATCTGCGCATCCTGCAGAGCGCGGGTCTCGTTCGCGAGAGAAAGGTCGGCAGGGAGACGAGGTATCGTCTGGACGCTGAGCCGCTGCTCGAGCTGAAGCGTTGGCTGGCGTATTACGAACGCTATTGGGACAACCGCTTGAACGCGCTGAAACGGTACGTGGAAGCGGACGGCGAGGCGGAGGAATAACGAACAAGGGACGGTTCCCGCCGGGGGAGCCGTCCCTATTTGTCGCGATAAAGTCGATTTTACTTGATGATCTTCACGAGATCCTCGAGCATCCATTCCATCGCGGCCGTGCTGTAGTCGTTCCAGCGCGCACTCTCGACGATGTACACTTGGTCGTTCTTCACTGCCGGGATGTTCTTCCACGCGGATGCTTTCATCGCATTGATCGTATCGATGTCCGCTTGTCCGTCGACGAGCAGGAACAGCTTGTCGGCATCGGCCACGTAATCCACGACGGCCTCTTCGGAAATTTCCGCGGTAACGGTAACTTTCGCTTCCGCTTCCGTCGGTACGAAGCCGATATCTTTGAACAGTGGAGTGAACACGCCCGTCGCGTGCTGATAAATCTTGTTGGTCCAGAATTGCAGGACGACCGCCTTCTGGCCTTCGAGGTTAAAGGACTTCAATTGCTCCTTCGCGGCCGCGGCTTTCTCGCCGTATTGCGCGAGCCATGCTTGTTCTTCCGCTTCCTTGCCGAGCCAGCCGGCGAGGATGTGCAGATGCTCCAGCGGCAGCAGGCCCCACTTCGTGGCAATCGTCGGCGCGATCTTGCTCAGGCCTTCGAGAACTTCGGGCTTGAAGTAGCTCGGGATGATGATCAGGTCGGGTTTCAGGGCAAGCACTTTCTCCAGGTCCGCTTCGTCTTGGCCGACGTTCTCCACGCCCGCCGTTTTCTCCGCGCCGTACTTGTCCAGATAGTAGCCGATCGTGCCGACAGGCTTGATGCCGAGAGACGCGATCTCGCCGTAGTTGCCGAGGACGACGATGCGCTGCGGGTTCGTCGGAATCTCGACGTCGCGGTCGAGACCGTCCTTGATCGTCTTCGTCGTTGCTTCCGGCGCTGCCGTCGATGCGCTCGGGGAGCTGCCTTCGCTTGCGGATGGGCTTGCCGAATTGCCGTTATTGTTATTGCTGCCGCATGCGGCCGCGAACACCGCGAGCATGGCGGCGAGCAGAACGAGCAGGGTAACTTTCGATTTCTTCAAGGTAGGTCTCTCCTCTGTGTAGGTAGCTTGTGTATGGGGAAATTCGGCGGCTATTTGAGAACGATTATCAATAGCACGGGATTCATTGTAATGGATTGTCGCATAGAATTCAAATACTAAATTCAGGCGATGTGTTATGATCACGTTACCGAAGCAGACTAGCGGTAACGATACGGAAGAAATGGGTTGGGTGCATCGAGATGGCGCTCTCGCAATTGCTTGACGGCTTGACGGAAGAGAACTTGCAACGGCTGCTGGAACAATACCGGGCGCTGGGGCCGCTGCCCGGGATCGCCCTGACGTTCATGAAATCGTTCGTTCCCCCGTTGCCGACGATCGTCATTATCGGCGTGAACGCGACGGTGTACGGACTATGGCTCGGATTCCTCTATTCTTGGATCGGCATCGTGTGCGGATGCCTCGCGACGTTCTGGATCGTGCGCCGCATCGCGGGCCATCCCTATCTTGACCGATGGGCGCGCAAGCCCCGGGTGCAGACGAGCCTGCAGTGGGTGCGGCGGAACGCGTTCGGTTACGTATTCCTGCTCAGCTTGTTCCCCGTGGGCCCGTTCGTCGTTATTAATATGGCGGCGGCAATCGCGCGTATGCGGCCGAGGTCGTTCTTCATCGCGATCGTCTTCGGCAAGGCGATCATGGTCATGGCGGTATCCATCGTCGGGCACGACTTGATGCGGTTCGTCCGGCATCCGGCGGAGCTGCTGTACGTCGTGGCGTTCGTCGGCGTATCGCTATGGATCAGCAAGAGGATCGAGGCCCGCTTCGCGCGGGATGCAAGGCAGGAAGACAGCGTCGCCCCGGCGGGGGCGAACGTCGAATAATACGAAGGCGGTGCCTCATGTTAACCTTTGAACAGAAAATCAACGTATTCGCGTCTTTCCCGGAGCTGGAGCGCAAGGACGTGTCGATGGGGCGCGTGAACTTCCATTATGAAGGCAGCGCGTTCGACAAGAAGCTGATCGGCTTCCATCTCCATCCGAACGGCAACGGCTTCGCGTTCGCGGGCCGGTTGCCCGATATCGAGACGGACGACCGAGGCTACGTGAACGTTCGCGATTACGGCGAGGCCGAGCTCCGCGAGCTGATCGGGCGCTCGATCCGTTCCCTCACGAGAGAGGCGGCTCCCGAGCCGACGGAAGGGCTGGAAGAGACATGGGACGGACCGAACAAGTCGACGCTGACGATTAAATTCGAGGACGACATGTGGTACGTGTTCGCCGGCCTGAACCTGGACGGCGCGTTCGAATCGTACGAGGAGGCGCGCGAGTACTTGATCGAGGAAGGATTTAAGAAACGCTGAACGTCCGAATCCGTATATAGAATTACCTAGAGGCAGCCGATGCATAGGGCCGTCTCTTTTTCACATATAGATAGTCATGATAGAATAGGCTAGTACCTAATATCCGGATTCAACCTGCAATCCAATACTTTGCGCATGGGGAGAGAGTGCAATGAAACGGATTTTCCTCTTTATTCTGACGAACTTGCTCGTCATGGTCACGATCGGCATCATTCTATCGGTATTCAACGTAGGCTCTTACCTGGAATCGGACGGATCGATCAACTTCCAGCAATTGTTGATCTTCAGCGCGATCGTCGGCTTCACCGGCGCCTTCTTCTCGCTCGCGATATCCCGCTGGATGGCGAAGATGATGATGGGCGTGCAAGTGCTCGATCCGAGCAAGAACTTGACCGGCAGCGAGCGCGAGCTCGTCGACATGGTTCACCGCATCGCCCGCGACGCGGGCATGACGCATATGCCCGAGGTCGGCATCTACGAGTCCCGCGAAGTGAACGCGTTCGCGACGGGGCCTTCGAAGAAGCGCTCGCTCGTGGCTCTCTCGACAGGACTTCTCGAAGAGATGGACCGCGACGCGGTTGAAGGAATTATCGCCCACGAAGTGGCGCACATCGTGAACGGAGACATGGTCACGATGACGCTGCTGCAAGGCGTCGTCAATACGTTCGTCGTCTTCCTGTCGCGGATCGCGGCATGGGCCGTATCCCGGTTCGTGAAGGAGGATCTCGCGCCGATCGTCCACTTCATCGCGGTCATCGTGTTCCAGATCGTCTTCTCGATTCTCGGCAGCTTGGTCGTCTTCGCGTACTCCCGCCATCGCGAGTTCCACGCGGACCGCGGCGGCGCGATTCTGGCCGGCAAGGACAAGATGATCCACGCGCTGCAACTGCTGCAGAACTATAAGGATCGCGTCGTGGCGGAGAAGCAATCGTCCGTCGCCACCTTGAAGATCAGCGGCCAAGGCAAGCGTTCGCTGTTCTCGACGCACCCGGATCTCGGCGATCGCATTCGCGCGCTGCGCGAAACGAATCTCTAATCGGCATATCCGGCTGCAAATAAATAGCCCTCGTCTCGCGTTGCCCTTGCGGCAACGGCGGAGACGGGGGCTTTTATCGTTCAGATCGCGTAAGACGTAGGCTTAGACTTCGTCGTGCCGTGCGCGCTCTCGCCGCGCTCGAGAATACGATCGAGGATGAGCTTCTCGAAATGCGCGAAGCCGCTGTCCCGTTCTCTCGGCCGCGCGAGCGTGATCGCGACGTCGAGGGCGATGCGCCCCTCCTCGATGAGCACGACCCGGTCGGCGAGCGCGACCGCTTCGCTTACGTCATGGGTGACGAGCACGGAAGTGAAGCCTTGCTCCTCCCACAAGCTCTCGATCAGCTGCTGCATATCGATGCGCGTCAGCGCGTCGAGCGCGCCGAGCGGCTCGTCGAGCAGCAGCAGCCGCGGCGAGCCCGCGAGCGCCCTGGCGAGCGCCACCCGTTGGCGTTGGCCGCCGGATAATACGCCTGGCCACTCGCGGGCCCGATCCGCCAAGCCGACCTGGTCGAGCGAGGCGAGCGCTTCCGCTTCGCTGCCCGACCGGACGCCGATGCGGACGTTGTCGATCGCCTTCTTCCACGGCAGCAGGCGGGCGTCCTGGAACAGCATCCTCGCGTCTTGCCAGATGCCCCGGATCGGCTCCCCGTCCGCGGACAGCGCGCCTTCCGTCGGCGCGTCCAATCCGGCGATCAAGCGGAGCAGGGTGCTCTTGCCGCAGCCGCTGCGTCCGACGATCGCGACGAATTGTCCCGGCGGAATATCGAGATCGATTCCGTGCAGCACCGTCTTGTCTCCGAATCGCTTGGTCGCGCCTTGGACGCGGACGCCGGCGCCTTCGTTCGCATGTGTCATCTCGCAATGCCTCCTTCGCTATCGATTGGCGCTTCGCGCATAGTTCGGGTTCCAGGACAGCAACCGGTGTTCCAGCCACTTCGCCGCGCTGTCGGACAGCTTGCCCAGCAGCGCGTAGATGATAATCGCGAACACGACGATGTCCAGCCGCATGAACTCCCGCGCGTTCATCGCCATGTAGCCGACGCCCGCGTTGGCCGAGATCGTCTCCGCGACGATCAGCGTCAACCACATGAACCCGAGGGCGTAACGCAGGCCTACGAGAATCGAAGACAACGCGCCCGGCAAGATGACGTGCCGGTAGAACGCGTACCCGCGCAACCCGTACACGCCCGCCATCTCGACGAGCCCCGGATCGATCGAGCGAATGCCGTGCAGCGTATTCATGTAGATCGGGAAGAAGACGCCGAGCGCGACCAGGAAAATCTTGGCCGACTCGTCGATTCCGAACCAGACGATGACGAGCGGAATGAGAGCCAGATGGGGGACGTTCCGCACCATTTGCAGCGTGCTGTCGAGCAAGTGGTTCGCCGTCCGGGACACGCCGTTCAACAAACCGAGCGCGAAGCCCAGGCCGCCGCCGATCGCCAGGCCGATGAACGCCCGGCGAGTGCTGACGCCGATGTGGCGCAGCAATTCCCCGTTCTCGATGACGCGCCAGCCGGCCTCGGCGACCTTGGTCGGCAGCGGAAGCGTGCGCGTCGAGAAGACGCCGAAGTGGCCGAGCAATTGCCAGACGACGATGATGAGTACCGGGATGAAAGCCGGCGCGAATCTGCTATTCAGCAGCTTGTTTAGCATAGGCATGGTCCGATCCCTCCGGTTGGTTGCGGGCGATCGCATCCGGCGGCGTCTGATAGGCGACGATCTCTCCGAACGCCTTCAGCTCGGCTTTGCGCGCGTCCTCTCCGCGCTCCTTCAGAGGCAGCAGCGGGAACAGCAGCTCGGCCGTACGGTACGCCTCCTCCAGATGCGGATAGCCGGATAGTATGAACTTCTCGATGCCGAGCGCCGCGTATTCGCGCAGCCGTTCCGCGACCGTCTCGGCATCGCCGACGAGCGCCGTGCCCGCTCCGCCGCGCACGAGCCCGATGCCCGCCCACAGGTTCGGGGAGATGACGAGCGAAGAGCGATCGCCCTTATGCAGGCTGGACATCCGCTGCTGTCCGACGGAGTCGTAGCGCCCGAGAATGCGCTGCGCTTCGGCGATCGTCTTGTCGTCGAGGCGGCTGATGAGCTTATCCGCCGCCGCCCAGGCTTCCTCTTCGGTCTCGCGGACGATGACGTGCAGCCGGATGCCGAACGTGATCTTGCGTCCCGCTGCTTCCGCCAGCTTGCGGACTTGCGCGATCTTCTCCGCGACTTCCGCCGGCGGCTCGCCCCAGGTTAAGTACACGTCCACGTGATCGGCCGCGATCTGCTGCGCCGGAACGGAAGAACCGCCGAAGAAGATCGGCGGATACGGCTGCTGCAGCGCGGTGTAGATCAGTTGGCTCGCTTCCGTGCGGAGATGGTTTCCGGCGTAAGTGACTTCTTCTCCTTGCATGAGACGGCGCCAGACGGACAGGAATTCGTCCGTCAGCGCGTAGCGGTCTCCGTGGCTCAGGAAGATGCCGTCGCCGGCCAATTCATGCGGATCTCCGCCGGTAACGACGTTGACGAGCAGCCGGCCTTCGGACAGCCGGTCGAAAGTGGCGGCCATCCGGGCCGATGCCGAAGGCGACATCAGGCCCGGACGGACCGCGACGAGGAACTTGAGCCGGCGAGTGGCCGGAATAAGCGAGGAGGCGGCGACCCAAGCGTCTTCGCAGGCTTTGCCCGTCGGCAGCAGCACGCCTTCGTAGCCGAGCTTGTCGGCCGCTTGCGCCACTTGGCGGAGGTAATCGTAGTCGAGCGCCCTCGCGCCTTCCGACGTGCCGAGATAATGACCGTCCCCGTGAAGGGGGATGAACCAGAATAATTCCATGTTGCGCACTCTCCTCGCGATCGTGTAGGGTGCCTATCTAATGTTGCGCGTCTATCGCTATCGGGTAATTACTTAATGACGGCGTCGCTGACTTTAATCGCGTCCGGAATCAATTCGAGCTCGTGGAACGCATCCGCGACTTTCTGTTGCGCTTCGACGATGTCGTCGGTGATCGGCTCGACGCCGAAGCCGCGGTGCGACAACGCCTGCACGAGCGCTTCTTCCTTGAGGCCAAGCTTCTCCGCGAGCGTCTTCGCGAGCTCCGGCTGGTTGTCTTTGGCCCAAGCGTCGGATTCCTTCAACTGCGCGATGATGATGTCGACGGCCGCTTTGTGCTTCGTCGCGAGGTCGCGGGAGGACAAGTAGTACTCGTAGTTGTTGACGAGACCTTCGCCGTCCGCGAGGACGCGAGCCTTCGTATCGAGCTGCGCGGCCGAGTAGAACGGCTCCCAGATGACCCAAGCGTCGACCTTGCCGCCTTCGAACGCCGCTCTCGCGTCGGCCGGAGGGAGGAACACGACTTCGATGTCGCTGTATTTCAAGCCTTCTTTTTCCAGGTATTTCACGAGCAGATAGTGGACGTTGGAGCCTTTGTTGAGCGCGACCTTCTTGCCCTTCAGATCGGCTCCGTTCTTGATCGGCGAATTCTCGGGGACGAGAATCGCTTCGGCTTTCGGGCTGGCCGGCGAGTGGCCGAGGTAGACGAGCGGCGTGCCTGCCGCTTGCGCGAAAATCGGCGGCGATTCGCCGACGTTGCCGAAGTCGATGCTGCCGACGTTAACCGCTTCGAGCAGCTGCGGGCCGCCTGGGAATTCGGTCCAGGAGACTTTGTAGCCGGCTTCCTCCAGCTTCGCTTCGAGCGTGCCGCGCTCCTTCAGAATGTTGACGGAGGCGTACTTCTGGAATCCGATGCGGACGGTGTAGCCGTCGCCGTTCGCGGCAGCGGAGCTTTCGCTCGCAGGTTTGCTTGCGTTAGCGCCGTTGTCGTCGTTGTTCGAACCACAGGCGGACAGCGCCACCAGAGCGACGGATGCGACTAACGCGAATAACCATTTGAACCCTTTTTGTTTGTTGCCGACGATTGCATGACTCATTTTTGTTTCTCCCCAATCCCTTTGATTTTTTTCAATGCTCATAATTCCGATTAATTTAGTGGGTATACTATACAAATAACATCCGAGAGTCGCCGCGTCAATACGAAGAGAACAGATGACGACGTATGAGGAGCAATGAGGAGAACGTCCAGCGGCTGCCAATTATCGATTGAATTATGACGGTAATTCGCATATAGTTAGGTTAATAATTGATAATTCCTATGTTAATAGTGTGAATTGAAGAAACGGAGGGGTAGACGATGCCGAGGTCCCGCGATCTGCTGAGCTTGCAAGAAGCGATGGATTGGCTGGGCGTAAGCCGGGCCACGATCGATAGGTGGCGCAGGCAGAAGCAGCTTCCGTATATTAAGATCGGCAAAGAGGTGCTCGTAGACAGGCACAAGCTCGATGCGTGGGTGCGTCTGCACGGACATGACCCGCATGAAGCCGCACCGGTAGCGGAGGCGGCGCCGTCGTCCCCGAACGTCGTCACCGTCGGCTATCAGAGCGGCGCGGCATTGCTGTGGAGTACCCTCGTCGTCAAGCAGCTCGGCTTGTTCGAGGAAGAGCTGAACGCCGCGCGGCCGAACGGTCGGATACGGGTGCAGTGGGTGAACGCCCCGAACGGGATGGAGCTTGTCGAGGAATTGATCGCGGGCAGAGTGCAGATCGCATCGGTCGGAGACTACCCGATCATCGCGAGCCGCGCGCTGAGCCGAATTCTTCCGCGGTTCGATCCGCTGCTGATCGGCTTCGCTGGCAAGACGCGCGGCGGGAGCGGCATCTCGCTCGTGGCGCCGGCCGGCGGAGGGTACGGTCCGTTGCCGTCGTCGTTGACGGAACGCGGCATATCGACCGTCGCCAACTCCAGCGCGTCCTATCGGCTGAGAGAATGGATGAAGGGCGCCGGCTTGAACGGCGATCCGGTTCACTATCGCAGAATGAGCGATTGCTTGAGCGGGTTGGTCGAAGGGCGCATCGGCGCCGCGATGCTGTGGGAGCCGTATCTGACTTGGGCGCAAACGTTGGGAGCCGGGTATCCTCTCGCGTCGGACGGCGCCGGAGACGATTATTTGACCGGCTTGTTGACCGACGGGGGCTGGGCCGCGCGCCACGAAGACGTCGTGATCGCTTACTTGCGGGCGCATCTGAAGGCGCACGCCTTCATCCGCGCCGAGCCGGACCGGGCAGCCCGGCTCGTGCACGAGGGGAGCGGATTCCCGGTAGAGGTCGTCTATCGCGTGCTCGCGAACATCAGGTGGGATGCTTCAATCTATATGCGCGACTTGCTGACGCTGAAGCGTCTGGGCGAGGGGCAATCGGAGCTGTTGCCGGGCGCGTCGGGGGCCGGCGGGCTGGATAGCGCGAACCGCTATCTGCAGGAAGCGGCTTCCTCGTTGCGGTTGCCTCTGCTCCCGGATTCGGGGCAGGTCGGCGAGTGGTCGCGCGAAGCGATCTATTGAATGGGAGCAGAGACCTCGACATATAAGCGATATTTCATATATAAAATCGGCATACACATTAAAACAATCGATTATAATTGAATTTTCATACAAAAATCGCCACGAAAGTCTTTTTCCTAAAAATGTAGACTATATTTCGAACATAAACTGAATATTACGAATGATTATAGAAAATGTATTTGAAATATCAACTACATTTTCTGTCTGGTGCCGTTCAATCCAGGCTGTTCATGATCCATGATAAATCGACGACCGCGAGCGCGTTGCGATTCTCTTCGCGGCGTGTTATATATTAGGTGTTGCCTAATCTATTAAGGTACTACCTAAAATCGGAGGGGAGACCAAGCATGCTGGAATGGGCGTTGCGCAAGGTGATGGCCGAGCGGGGAATCTGGTCCGGCGCGGCGCTTGCGCGGTTATTGAGAGAGAAGGCGGGATATCGCCTGTCCGCGCCGTCCGTCAGCGCGCTGCTGAACGGCACGCCGAAGCAGATGAAGAGCGATACGTTGGACGCGCTGTGCACGACGTTGGAATGCTCCCCGAACGATCTATGGGTCTATACTTCACCGGAACGGACGAAAGGGGCATAATCATCATGTCGGTACTCGGAATATTGCCGTTCGGCGAATCCGTATTGCGCAAGCGCGCCAGGCCGGTCGAGGAGATCACGCCGAAGATCGCGAAGCTGTTGGACGATATGGCCGAGACGCTATACGCTACGGAAGGGCGCGCGGGATTGGCGGCGCCTCAGGTCGGCATGCTGCGCCAGGTCATCGTCATGGATTGCGGCGACGGGCTGATCGAGCTGATCAATCCCGAGATCGTCGAAGCGAGCGGAGAGCAGGAGGGCACCGAAGCGTGCCTGTCGTTCCCCGGTTATTACGGCTTCGTCAAGCGGGCGCAGAACGTCACCGTCCGCAGCCTGAACAGGCAAGGCGAGACGTTCGAGCTGTCGGGGGAAGGCTTCCTCGCGCGGTGCATCCAGCATGAGGTCGACCATCTGCACGGCAAGCTGTTCATCGACCACGTGCAAGAGCCGTGGCTCTACCAAGAGAAGACGCACCAACGGATCAAGCTGCTCGACGTCATGAAGCTATCGCACCAAAACTAACCGATCGGCGGTGAACGGCATGGATGTTACGGTATTGCTCGTTATCGTACTGGTCGTCATGCTCGCGGGGTTCGTCGCGACGATGATGGTAGGCAAGTCGAAGCGCAACCAAGAAGAGAATCCGGGTTATATGAAGAAGACGGGAATGAAGTGGCTGAGGCTCGGTCTGCTCTACGTGGCCGCCACGGCCGCGATCGTAACCGTCCTCGTAATGGCGGTGAAGTAGCGCAAGCGCAACCTATCGCCTTGTCGCCGCGTCTGTTCTGACGGAGGTGTTCATTGATGCGGACAGTCTTAATACTCGTATTGCTCGCCGCGTTCGTAGCAGGCTGCGGCGACAAGCCGGCGCAACCGGAACCGGGCGCTTCGCCGCCTGTGATCGCGTCGGAGGAGACTCGCAAGGAGAAGACAGGCCCTTTCGAAGCGAAGACGGTCGTCGTGAGCCGCGCGGAACGATTCGGCAAGGTGAACCCGGGACCGCTCGGCGCGCTTACGGAGGCGCAGTCACTGAACATCTTCTCGGACGCGTTCGGCTCGGCGGAGAAGATGGAAGGGATCATGGACGTCGACCTTCCGGAGTACGACGTCGTCTTCGAGGCGGAGAGCGGCGGCCGCGCTTCGTATCATCTGTGGCTCGGCCAACGGGAAGAGAGCGTCGGCATGTATACGACGACGGAGAACACCGGGCAGGGCTACCGATTGACGCAAGAGGCGACGAAGAAGCTGCGGAGCTTGATCTACGCGCTGAACTATTCGCCGGAGCAGGCGGAAGCGAACGGCGACGTCGTGGACGTGCACGGCTCATTGTCGAATTCGGTGCGATTGAAGCAGTTCGCGGACAACGTGAAGAACGGAGTCGCTGACATCGTTCACGTGACGAGGTATTCGGTCGAGGGGGATCCGATCTTCCAAGACGTCAGCTACGACGGGACGTCGCTGCGGTTTACGCTCGACACGACGATGGATGCGTTCGGCTCGCCTAGCAGGGCGTTCACGTTCTGCGAAGGCATAGCGGAGAAGGACGGACAATACGTGCTGACCGGCTGCGATCGCGACGATATCGCGTTCAGCGTGACGCTGCCCGGAAACTAATTCGCTCGATCGCCGCGACGGATTCGCGGGAACGATGAACAGGGGCTGCCGCAATAGGGCAGCCCCTTGCCGTGTTTTTTCGAGGGCGGCTACTTATTCGTGCTGTGCTGCTTCCCGGGAAGCTGGGATCCGGCTTTCTCTCCGCCGTTGCCCCGCTTGCTACGGGCGACTTTCCGTTGATTGTCCTGTAGCTTCTGCACGAATTCATGAGTATCGCTCATCGTGTCGTCCTCCTTGCCCAATGCGGCTACCCATACTGTGTCCAAGTGCGCTCCGCATTATTTTGGCGTCGCCGCAGGAAAAGTCATGACTTGAAACAACCGCGCAAAATCCTTATATTCGCATAGAGAGTTCACATCAGCCGTCAGCGGATCCGGGGAGAAGCCAACGCCATGAAGTTCGCCATTCAATACTTATCGTTCTTCGTTATTCAAGCGGAAGGGGATAGTCCCGACGCGCCCAAGAAGTACAAGCATTACCAGACATTGTCCCACGAGGAGTACCAAGACAGCGCGCTGAAGGACTTCTTGGACAGCGAGTTCAAGCGGATCGCCAAGCGCAAGGCCGAGATCAATCCGATCTCCGAGCAGGTGCCGACGAAGATCGGCAGGTTCATCGTAGAGGCCGGGCACGAGCTGTCCAGCAATCCGAACTACAACTTGTTCCAACGGTTGCGCACGGCGACCGACAAGCGGTCGTTCCACGACGGCGGCGACGATCTGCTGCGCATCTACATGGACACGAACGCGGTGCGCGGGGGCGCCTTCGTCTTGGCGCTCGCCAAGCTGAACGAATTGTTCGACGAACCGTTCCTGTTCCTGCTCAAGTGCGACTTCGAATCGAAGATCGCGCGCATCTCCGACGAGCAGAGCTTGATCGCCCGCGTGGAGATGGCCATTAACGCGCGCAACATCAAGTCGATCCAATATCCGCATATGCCCGAGGAAGGCATGCTCGAGGAGTGGGAGCTCAAAATCCACCAAGCCTCGCACGCCCGCTACTTCGAGGATTTCCTGAAGTACGTATCGTACGAGAAGTCGAAGCCCGAGATCGTCAACGAGCAAGTGATGGGCATGGTGCAGGAGTACATGGCGACGAAGTGGGACATCCCGTTCGACGAAGCCTCGTTCGCCGAGACGCCGCCGGACGAGTCGTATCCGCACGCGCACCGTCATCCGGAGGAGTTGGTCCAGGAGAAGCAACAGTTCGACGTCTGGGCGGCCTCCGAGAAGCGCGAGCTGCAGGAAAAGTGGTCCCACGATCACGTTCTAGAAGCGACTTCGCGAATCGTGGAGCTGCAGCCCGAGCTGGAGTTGAAGTTCAAGCTAGACGACGTCTCGGTCCGGGCCCAGATGGCCGACTACGGCGAACGCATTCATGTCGCTCGCTTGAACGGCCGTTACGTGGTGCTCATCGAAGGGGACTCGTTCCAGTTCGATAAGGGCGTATCGCCGCTCGAGCTGCTGCAGCCGGAGGAGCTGACGGACGTGCTGCGGCGCTTGCAGGGGCGTGCCCGATACGATGCCGACGAATAATGGGCGCGACGTCAATCCTGCCCTTCGCTTCAAGACATTGGAGCAGGTGCGCGCGGCATAAACCGTATATAATCGAAGGATAGAAGAAGAGATGCGGTGCTCGATCGATATGACAAGGAGGTGTCGAGATGCAAACGGAAGCAGAAGCGCAAACGGTTCAATCTTCGCAACCCGCGTCGGCCATTCCGCGTCGCGGGCGTCGGCTCGCGCCGTGGCTGAAGCGGCGGCTCTCCGGCTTGTTCGCGCTCGACACCCGCAGATGGCGCTCCGCGATCGTCGCCATGTGGCTCCTCGATTGCGCGGCGATCGCCTTCTGCGCGCTCGGCATGCCGACGGGGCTCGGCACGACGTTCGACGTCGCGACGGCGTTGTCGCTTAACACGATCGCGCTGCCGATCGCTTCCTTGGCGGTCGCCGCGCTGATCGCACTTATCGGGCTGCGCATACCTAGAGCGACGGCCGGCGGTGCGGTCTATACCGGAGCGCTTCTCTACTTCGCGTTGTATTTCACGGACTTCGGCATCTTCGGCGCGATCGTCTACGCGGCGGCATTCACGCTGGCGGCCGGCGCGATCGGAATCGCTCTGGAAACGGCGTTCAGACCGCGAAGGACCGGCCTGCGGATCGGCGTCGCCGCGGTCGCGGCTTCGCTGCTCGCTTGGGCCTTATGGCCAGCGGCCGATACCGGCGAAGGAGCATGGCAGGCAAGCGGCGAAGTTCAAGCGCTGGCGTCCGGCGTGCCGGATGCTTCTCGGCCGGGGGGCTATGAGGTCGAAGCGTTCACATACGGCAGCGGCGAAGATGCGCGCCGCTCCGAATTCGGCAAGGACGCGGACATCCGGTCGGAGTCCGCCGACGCCGGCATCTATGACGCCGGAGACTGGCCGTGGCTGCGCGAGAAGTTCTGGGGGTTCGACGTGAGAGAGGAGACGGGGATGCCGCTTAACGGCCGCGTATGGATGCCTGCCGGCGAAGGGCCGTTTCCGCTCGTTCTCATGGTGCACGGCAACCACCTGATGGAGGACTTCTCCGACGAAGGCTACGCCTATCTAGGCGAGCTGCTGGCAAGCAGGGGCATGATCGCCGTGTCCGTGGACGAGAACTTCCTGAATTACTCCGCGTGGTCCGGCATTCCCGATCAGGACATGAAGCTGCGCGCGCGGATGCTCCTGCAGCATATCGGTCAGTTGCAACGATTTAATGCGGATGCGAACAACCGATTGTATAACCGAATCGATATGGGGCAAGTGGCATTGTTGGGACATTCCCGTGGCGGGCAGGCGGTCGCGATGGCCGCCGACCCCGAGCAGTGGTTCTCCGAAGACGAATCGCTTCCGGATCGGTCGAGTTATCGGATCCGGGGAGTCGTCGCGATCGCGCCGACGGATACGTACGTCGACGGCAAGCAAGCGCGGCTGCGCGATATCTCGTATTTAACGCTGCAAGGCGCGAAAGATTCGGATCTCGTTAACTTCTACGGGGATCGCCAATACGCGCGTACGGACATCGGCCGGGGATCGGATGCGTTCAAGGCTTCCCTGTACATCGCCGGGGCGAATCACAGCCAGTTCAATACCGCTTGGGGGCAATTCGACAACTCCTATCCGGGAAGGTTATTCGTCCGCCCGACCGGGAAGCTGTCGCCGGAGGCGCAGCGGCAGGTCGCGAAGCTATACGTCTCCGCCTTCTTGGAGACGGTGTTTCGCGGCGACGATCAATATCGGTCGTTATTCCGCGATTACCGGACCGGGTTGAATCGACTTCCCGACACCGAATACTTCAATCAATATCAAGACGGCGAGTTTCGGCTGCTGACGGACTTCGAGGGCGACGATCGCGCGCGGCCGGCGACGGGAGTTGCGGCGGAAGCGACCGATATGCAGGAATGGCGGCACGAGGAAGCGAAGAATCGTCAACGGGAAGACAAAGGCAATCAAGGGCTGTTGCTGACATGGGACCGAACGGCCGAATACGCCTTGCGCGTTGCCGGAGACGGCGTGGCGACCGACGAGGATTCGATCTTAACGTTCTCTATCGCCGATCTGTCGGATGCGCCGGACGGCCTTCGCATTCAAGCGGAGGTGAAAGACCGAGCGGGCGTGGCCGTACGGTTGCCGCTGTCGCGATTCATGGACGTGCAGCCGCCTCCGAAGACGGACTTCACCTGGCTGCCGGGAATGGAATCGGTCTTCTCGGAGGGCAAGTACAAGCACGAATCGGAGGCCGTCTATCAGACGGTCGAACTGCCGCTTCGCGAATTCGAAGACGAGGATCCTGATTTTACGTCGTCGGAATGGGCGGAGCTGAGGCTGATCTTCGAAGATCGGCCGGGAATCGCAATGATCGATAACGTAGGCATCATTCCATGAATCTCGCAGACATACGGAAGGCCGCCATGCGCAGGAGCGCGGGCGGCCTTCTTCGTCTTAAGCGAGCGACTTCTCGAACACGACGACGTTGAAGCCGTCGACGACCGTCGGGCCGACCTCCAGGTATCCGCTGTTCTTGAACAAGGTATGCGCGCCGTGCTGATTGTGCAGCGCGTCGAGATAGATGTGGCGGAAGCCGAGCTCCTGCGCGCGGTGTTCCAACTGCGACAGCATCAGCTTGCCGTAGCCTTTCTTCTGATGGTCCGGATGAATGCGCAGCCGCTTGATCTCGGCTTTCGTCTCGTCCAGCTTCTTCAATCCGCCCATCGCGATCACTTGTCCGCGCTGCCCCGTCCCGACGAGGAATTCTCCTCCGCTTCGCAAGTATTGTTCTTCTATGTGGAAAATATCGTGATAATGCTGGTGCGTAGGCTCGACTCCCGCTTCGGAAACGACGAGCAAATGTACCCGCCATACGTGATCGTGATCGTCCGTGGAATATTGTCTAATTAATATCATGGCTTCCGCTTCCCTTCTATGTATTATGTTATATAAAGTAACATAGAACTCGATATAATACAACACATTGCCGATATAACCTAACATAAATATACGATAAAGAGATAGGTTATCGGTAAATGGTAAGCGAAATGTAAATTTTACCCGAATAGTAGAGGGGATTCGCAAACGGTGTCGTATATATTCAATAAAACGCGATCGCGCTCTCAAGCGGAGGAACGATATGTCGCTAGATACCGTGCTATTACATGTACTCATTGTCCTCTCTCCTACGCTTATCGCAAGTCTCATCTACGATAAGTCGGCGATCGGCGGGTCGCCCTATTTCGTCGGCACGCTGAACGGCATCGCCGCCGTACTCTGTGTCATATATCCCTACATGACGTATGGGATGCATTGGGATTTGCGGTTCCTGCCGTTCATCGTCGCTTGCTTGTACGGAGGACCGTATGCCGGGGGACTCGTATGGGCGGCAATCGCGGGCGCTCGCGCGGTCCAGGGGACGGAAGGGCTGGCGTTCGATCTGGGGGTCGGCGTCCTGATCGCCGTCTTGCCCCTCGCGATGTGCTACGTGATTCGGAATCGGCGGGATTACATGCTGAGGCTGAAGGCGATCGTGATCATCGGCTTATGGGTGGGCATCGTCAAGCTCTTCGCCATGTATCTGTATTATCGCATCGAAGGCGTTGCGGGCGTGTCGTTGCACGACGAGCCGCGCAAGCTGATCGTCACTTCGCTGATCTACGGCGTCGTCTTCAGCGTCGTCTTCCTGATGAACGAGGGCATGATCGAACGGCGGAGAATGAAGCTGGAGATCGCGCGCTCGGAGAAGCTGAACGCGCTCGGGGAGATCGCGGCTTCGATCGCTCACGAAATTCGCAATCCGCTGACCGTGGTGAAGGGGTTTCTACAGCTGATGAAGCAGCGGGAGACGGGGAAGTCGAGCCAATACTTGCCGCTTATCCTCGCGGAGCTCGCGCGGGCGGAGACGATTCTGAACGAATATCTCAGCTATGCGAAGCCGCACTTGGCGACGACCGAGCGGGTGCAGGTAGCCTCGATCGTCGAGAACATCGTCGTGCTTCTCGAGCCATTGTCGATTATCCAAGGCGTGCAGTTGGAGAGCAGGCTCTCGGTGAATCCCGCCGTAAGCGGCGATCGGAACCAGCTTCAGCAGGCGCTGCTCAACATTACGAAGAACGGCATCGAGGCGACGCCTGCTGGAGGCAAGGTTACGTTGCAGCTGACGAACGACAACGAATGGGCTTACATCAAGATTACGGACACGGGCAGGGGGATGAGCAAGGAGCATCTCGATCGACTCGGTACGCTGTTCTACTCTACGAAAGACAAAGGAACGGGGCTCGGGATGACGGTATCGTGGCAAATCGTTCGCAACATGAACGGAACGATTCATTACGAGAGCAAGCTGAACGTAGGCACGGAGGCGTTGATCAAGCTACCGATCGCCAAATAAAAACAAGCGCGGCGTCAGCCGCGCTTGTTCTCGTAGATCGCAAGCCGTTGATGGACGGCCGTAAGCAGCGGCGCGGATACGCCGGCATCTCGGGCTAGCTTGAGCAAATAACCATGCAGATGAGCGGCTTCCGTCGGGAGGCCGTTCCGCATGTCTCGCAGCATCGAAGAGGTGCTGCCAGGCGACAGTCCCGCGACGATCTTCGCGTTGCGTTCCGCAATCCCGTCCGGCAGCATTCCTCCGGAAGCGCGGATAATATCGGCGATCTCGGCGAACAGCCTCCGGAACGATTCGATTCCGCCCGGTACGTCCATGATTTCCCCTACGGTCGCTTGGAAGAGCGACGTTAAGCCGGATAAGCCGCCGATGAACGAATATTTCTCCCACAGCGCCTTGCGGATGTCGCGGCTCTCCGTCAGAACCCGGGCGGCGGAGAGGTCCTGCTTGATCGATTCGTACAAGCCGTCGGGCACGTTCTCGAAGCTGCCATAGACGAACGAGTACGGGGCGCTCATATGGACGATCGTTCCCGAAGCGTCCAGCGTCGCTTCGATCCGGGCGACGCCGCCGAGCAGCGGCTGTCCGGGATAAGCTTCCGCGATATCGCGCATATGCTTGAAGCCGTTCAGGAACGGCAGCAGCGCAGTCGACTCGTGCGCGTACGGCTTGATCTGCGCCAGCGCGGCCGTTAAGCCGTAAGCTTTGCTCGCGATCACGACGAGATCGAACGGACCGCCCGCTTCTCCCGCGACGAGCAGCTTCGGCCGTCCCGCGTAGTCTCCCGTCGGACTGTTCACGACGAGGCCGCCGGCTTCCAATTGCGCCCGTCTTCCTTCGCGAACGAGCAACGTGACGTCCAATCCGTCCTCCAGCATGCGGGCCGCGATGAATCCTCCGATGGCGCCCGCGCCTACGATTAATATCTTCATGTCGTTCCTCTCTTCTCCGCGTTGCCGATTGTCTCCCCATCATAGCCCGGGAACCATGCCTTTGCCAATCTTCGGACGGCGTCGTCGATCTTATTCTCGTTCAGGCCGCCGAAGCCGAGCATGATGCGAGCCGGCGGACAGTGCTCCGGATTCTGCCACTGGATGGCCGGGGAATAGACGCGCACGCCTTCCGCCAGCGCAAGGTCGATCAGCTCCCCGCCGGACAAGTCCGTCTTCACGTCGATGAGCAGGTGCAGTCCGGCTTTCTGCCCGATGACGTCGATTCGGTCGCCGAAGCGCCGTTGCAGGGCGCTCAGCAGCGCCCGATGCTTCGTCTGGTACAGTCGCTTCATCCGCCGGACGTGACGGCCGAAATGGCCCTCGCGCATGAACCGCAGCGTCGCCCGTTGGATGAGCGGGGATGCGGACTGGCTGTACGATCGCAGCTTCTCCCGGATCGAGCCGGCGATCGACTCCGGCAGCACGACGTAGCTCAGCCTCGCCGCCGGGAGGAACGACTTGGACAGCGTGCCGAGATAGATGACCCGATCTCGGCGATCGAGCGCCTTCAGAGCCGGAATCGGTTGCCCGACGTATCGGTATTCGCTGTCGTAATCGTCCTCGACGATGAAGGCGTCGTTGTCGTTCGCCCACTGCAGCAGCCTGTTGCGCCGTTGAACGGGCATGATCATGCCGAGGGGAAATTGATGGGACGGGGTAACGTAGACCGCCGCCGCGCTCGCTTCGGCCAGCTTCTCCACTTGAAGGCCGTCTTCGTCGAGCGGAATCGGCGCGATCTCGCATCCATGGCCGAGGAAAGCCGTCCGGACGCCGGAATACCCCGGATTCTCCATGGCGATGCGCGCATTGCGAAGCGGAACGAGCTGACATAGCATGCCGATGGCTTGCTGCGTGCCCGCGCAAATGACGATCTGCTCCGCGGCGCATGGGACGCCGCGCGATTGGAAGAGATAGGCGGCGAGCTCGGAGCGAAGCTCCTCGTCGCCTTGCGGGTGTCCGTAATCGAGCGCCAATCGCGGGTTCGCTTCGTCCAACACGGCCTGCAAGCACTTCTTCCACGCGGCCATCGGGAACCGCTCCGTCTCGACGTCTCCGTAACGGAAGTCGTACTCGTACGCGACCTCGACGGCGCGCTTGGACGAACGCGGGGACTGCGGCGCGGCACCGACTGGCTCGACGGTCGCAGCGGCGCCGCCGACGGGTTCCTCGATCGCCAGCGTATAGAGGCCGCTGCGGCTTCTGCTCTCCGCGTAGCCTTCGGCGATGAGCTGCTGGTAAGACGTCTCTACCGTGTTCTTGCTCACCTTCAAGTGCGCGGCCAGCGTGCGGATCGCCGGCAGCTTCGCGCCGGCGGGAATGGTCCCTGCTTCGATCTCGCTCCGGATATAGCCATAGAGCTGAAGGTACAACGGAATGGCGCCGTGCGCATCGAGCGGCGGGGATAACGCGATCATCGGAATTCCTCGATTCGATATTTTCAGAGGTGAATCAGCGGTTGACCCCTACAAAACGAACGATTCTGTCACTTCATTAGGGGTCAGTCTGCATATACACTGATTCTATCACAACGAGTCGGTTATAGCGAAAGGGGTTCGGTCGTATGTTCACGGTAAGGTTATCGAAGAGGGAATGCACGGACAAGGAGAAGATCGAGCGGTTCCTGGAGCAGGCGCAGGTCGGCTACCTGGGCATGGCCGCGGGAGGCATGCCGTACGTCGTGCCGATGAACTACGCATGGTTGAACGGGGCGATCTACGTGCACGGCGCGGAGGAAGGGAAGCGGGCCCATTGCTTGCGGGAGAACGACCAAGTGTGCTTCGCGATCAGCGAGCATTACGGCACGCTGACTTCGCCGGTGCCCGCGCATACGGATACGGCGTATATGAGCGTCGTTATGTACGGCACCGCGTCTTTCCTGACGGATTGGGACGAGGCGACGGCCGCGATGCAACGCATGCTGGACAAATACGTTCCCGGATTCTACGAGCAGCCGCTCGCCCGCGGCCATGTCGAGAAGTACAGGTCTTCGTTGGGAGGCAAGACGGCGATCATCAAGATCGTCCCGAGCGAGATGACGGCCAAGGAGAACGCGCCGGCGGAGGATAGGCTCTTCCGCCCCGGGGTTAAGCTGTGCCAACAGGCGTAACCGAAGAAGGGCCGGGGAGCCGGAGTCGGCTTATCCCTCCCACCAGACCATGTTCGCGGTACAACTGAGTACGCCGAGCACGGTCAAGGCCGCGCTGACGGTGACGGTAATCGCTTGGTTCGGGGGGACGACGATCGCGCCGGTCAGTTGCGCTTCGAAGGGGCCGGGCGAGAGAGGCATGGCCATGAAGGGGGTTCCGCCGCTGGACGCGGACACGGAGGAGCGGGCGGTCATAACGCTCGTCGTCGCGCTCGCGAAATTGCCGTTCACGGGCGTTAGAGTGGATGGCGACGTCAGCGTGCCGCCCTTAACGAACGTGACCGTGCCGTTGAAGCTGGACAGCAGGCTGAGCGAGACGCCCGTCCCGCCGGCGATTCTGGACAAGTACAGCGTCCTGCCGCTGCCGTTCGGATTGGACAGCTGCAGCGTAATGACGACGGAGCCGCCGAGCACGCCCAACGACTGCGAGTTGGTCGCCGTCGTCATGAATTCGCGTCCGGAAGAAGCCGCGTCGGCGTCGGGTGGAGCGACCGTTCCAGGCGACTGGTACGTATTGATCTGCCGATTGAATACCGGCTGGTTCTTATAATCGAATACCGCATCGTTAGGCATCTCATTATCCCTCCGTTAATATTCCCACCACGTAATGATCGCGGAAGAAGTAGACGCGGTCGTCCCGAGCGTGACCGTCAGCGTCTGGTTAGGGGGCACGACGAGTCCTCCCGCGAACTGCAACTGGTACATGCCCGCCGTGAGCGGCACGCTGGCGATGTTCGTCGGCGTGCCGCCCAGCGTGCCGGTGTTCTGCCTCGTCGTCGCGATGCTGGCGTTTGCGCTGCCGAAATTGGCGTTCTGCGGCGTCGGGGTCGTACCTCCCGTAATCGTTCCTCCCTTGAACGCATTAAGCGTGACGGCCGCCGTAACGCCTCCCATGATCGAAGAGACGTAGACGGTTTTGCCGCTGCCGTTCGGATTGGCGATTTGGAGCAATAAGCTGGAGCCTCCGCCGACGGCGACGCTGCCGGAAGACAGAATGTACAGCTGGCCGGATTTGGCTGCGTCGCTCTCCGGGGAGCCTTCGATTGCGGGAACGAGATACGTATTCGTCGATTGGGTGTACAAGGGGTTGTTCGAGGCGTTGAAAATCGCGTAATTGGACATGTCGGTCCCTCCTCCGTAGCGGCCGGCGATGCGCCGTGACTAACAGTGTATGTGCGTTGAGCCGCCCTAGGTTGTACCGATATCCACTGCGCGGGCCAAAAGGGGCGCCTGCCGTTTCGCCGCGCGGCTCGCGGACATAGAGTATGGGAGAATCAGGGGGTGGAGCGGTGGCGCATAGAGCAGCTTGCGGTCGTCCGAAAAGGAAACGGTCGAACCGTGGACACGCGGCAGGCCGGCGATGCCTTCGCCATCGGGCAATGCCTTGCCGGCGCGGATTCACGCACCGAAGAGCGCCGAATATTCCGGTTGCCTCCGATCCCGTCTATATGCCCGCCGTGGACACGTCATGCCAGTCGATGTACTCGTTCGGCATCGTGAACAAAGGCGGACATCCCGTCGTCGCGCAACTGGAGATCAGTCCCGACAACGAACATTTCGCGGACGATGCGAAGGAGATCGTCGCGGGAGGCCGGACGGCCGCGCTCGTTCCGATTCGATATTTGCGCTATACAAGAGTATCCGTACGAGCATTGAATCCGGGCGAGGATTCCGTCGTGGACGTCCATTATCAGGCGCTCTGCACGGGGTAGTTCGAGCCCGACGAAGTTATTTTTCATTGAGGGTGAGGTAGTTCGAGCCCGACGAAGAAATAATTTATCGAGGGTGAGGTAGTTCGAGCCCGACGAAGACATTATTAATCGAGGAGGATGATCGGTGCCCAACTTTACGACATTCAATACGGACCCGGACCAGTTGCGCACGCTGATTTTCGGACAAGACAGTACCGGTACGGCCCGCGCGGTCAGAACCGATACGAGCGGCAACGTGCTCGCGGTCATCATGGACGGCACGATCAGCAATATTAGCGTGACCGGGGCTACGATTACCGCAGGTACGATCACGAACATTCTGAACGGTACGATTACGACCTTGCTGGACGGCACGCTCACGAACGTGATGGGCGCGACGATCACGGCGGGCACGCTGACGAACTTGCTGAACGGTACGATTACGAGCGTCATGGGCGCGACGATCACGGCGGGCACGTTGACGAACCTGTTGAACGGTACGATCACGAGCGTGATGGGCGCGACGATCACGGCGGGCACGCTGACGAACTTGCTGAACGGTACGATCACGAGCGTGATGGGTGCGACGATAACGGCCGGTACGCTGACGAACCTGCTGAACGGTACGATTACGAGCGTGATGGGAGCAACGATAACGGCGGGTACGTTGAGCAGCGTGACGTCGATCTCGCAGAAGAGCTTCGTGGAGATTCCGACGGCCGACGTCGTGACGGCGGATGCGTTCACCGCCATTACGCCGGTTACGACGAGCGTGCTCGGCGTGTATTCTTATTTCATCTATAACCAAGGGCCGGGCGCGAACAAGGTGGACGCCCGGGTCGAGATCAGCGCCGACGGCACGAACTGGTACGTCGACGTCGATACCGTGACGGGCATCGCGGTCGGGTCGGTAGACGTACTCGTGCCGCATCGCTTCCTGAAGTTCACGCGGCTTGCATACCGGTCCAGCTCGGCAGGCAACCCGACGACGATCGACGTCTATTTCAACGGACAAGGAACGTAGGCGAGCCTAAATTCATATACGTACATGAAGTCTCCGCGAGGGGACTTCATGTGCGTTAACGGAGGGGGCGGGGAGCGTGGAGGCAGCGAAGAGTCCGACGATCGGCGTGCATCTGATCGCCAGGGACGAGGAGAAGCTCCTGCCAGCCTGCCTGCGCAGCGTCGCAAGCTTCGCGGACGAGATCGTGCTCGTGGATACGGGCTCAGCGGACGGAACGCCGCGGCTGGCGACCGCTTACGGAGCGATCGTCGCGCGCGTCCCTTGGCGGGACGACTTCTCCGCGGCGCGCAACGCGGGGCTGGCGTTGGCGACGACCGATTGGATCCTGGTCATGGATGCGGACGAGGAAGCGGTGGAAGGGGCGGAATCGCTCAAGGACTTCCTGCGCGATACGAAGGCGGAGCGCTGCGGCGTGTCGATGACGCACGCACTGGGCGAACGCCCGGAGGATGCGGTGACGAGCACGGGCGAGCGGTTGTTCCGCAACGGGCGCGGCTACCGGTACGCGGGGCGCGTGCACGAGCAGCTCGTTCGCGGCAGTTCTTCGGTCGGGGGAGCCGTTGCCGTGCCGACGAGTCCGCTGAAGCTGCTTCATATCGGGTACCGGCCGGAGGAGCTCTCGCGCAAACGGACCGCGGAGCGCAACTTAAGGCTGCTCGAGCGCGAGGCTGCGGAACGTCCGCAGGACCCGTTCGTGCGGTACAACCTCGGCGTCACATACTGTCAGCTCGGGCATGCTTCGTTGGCGCGCGAGTCGTTCGAGGCGTCGCTGGCGCTCGCGCCTCCCGATGCGCCTTACCGCGCGACGTTGATTCGGGATTACGCGCAGTTGGAGCTGGCGGCGGGCCGTGAAGTTGCCGCGCGCAAGCGGTTGTTAGCGGAGACGGAGCGTTATCCGCAATATCCCGATCTGCATTACCTTCACGGAATGTGCTTGCGGCGGCTCGGGCGGCTCAAGGAGGCGGCGAGAGCGTTCGAGGCGGCCATGCGCTGCGACGCCGCCGCGTCAGCCGAATATATTTGCCTATCGGGCTCCAGCACGTACCGGTCCATGGTCGAATGGGCCGATATCGCGCGCAGATGCGGGCTGCGGGAAGAAGCCGTCCGCCGATATCTCGAAGCGTTGAATGCGGAGCCTGCGTATGCGCCAGCTTGGCGCGGGTGGATCGAGACGATGCTCGAGGAAGGCGGCGCCGGGGAAGAAGCGCTTCTGGCGGGCATGCGCGAGCGGATCGACGGGGAGGCGACAGCCCGGCGAGAGACCGCGGCCCGCGCTTTAGCCGACGCCGGCGTATACGGAGCGGCAGTCGAGCTGCTGGAGGCGCTCGAACGGTTGCGGGCGTTGACGCCTGACGAACAAGCGGTATCCGTCCGCTGTCTGGCCTCCGCCGGCCTCCGCGAGGAGGCATTCGCGCGGTCGCGGAGGCTGGTCGAATCCGGGGCGGAGAACCCGGGCGGCGAGATGGGGGTGCTCTGCGCGCTTGCGGCTTGGAGCTTGGGGCGCTCCGCACGGGAGGCGTTGATCGCGGCAGGCCGACCGGAACCGGCGAGCTTCATCTGGCTGGAAGCCGCGTTGCTTCGCGGCGGCGCCCGGCCGGCGGAGGAACGGCAAGCGGACATGCGAGCGATCGCGCCGCGATTCGTGGATGCGGCGTTGTCGATGCGACTTCCCGAGCTGGCGGAATCGATCGCGGCGACGGTCTCATTAAGCGACTCGACGACGGCCGGACTGCTGTACGCGAGAGGTTACGTCGACCGCGCGGCGAATCGTTACCTCGGGCTGTTGCGAAGCGGAAGCTTGGATGCGGAGGGGGCGTTCGCGTTGGGAGAGACGTTAGTCGGGCAGGGACACTACTCCGCGGCGGCGGGGCTGTTCGAACGGGCGCTGGCGATGCGGGGCGACTTCTCGAGGGCGCGCTTCGGGGCGGCGGAATGCTACGTCCGCATGGCGAACGAAGTTGCCATAGAAGGGGCGGAGGACGCGACGGGGGCGACGAATCCGCTACCGGAAGCCGGTAACCTGGACGAAACGCTGCTCGCGTTGGAAGGGCTGGGCTGGCGGACGGCCAGAACCGGCGCGGAGAAGGGGAATGCCCATGCTTAGACGCCGGCCGCTCATCTCGCTGTGCATGATCGTGAAGGACGAAGCCGCGAATTTGGCGCGATGCTTGGAGAGCGTGCGCGGAGTCGCGGACGAGATCGTCGTCGTCGACACGGGCTCTACGGACGCGACGGTCGAAGTCGCGCAGGGTTACGGGGCGCGCATCGTCCGCGAGCCCTGGGGAGGGGACTTCGCCGCGGCCCGCAACGCCGGGGTGAGGGTGGCGCGAGGCGAATGGATTCTGTTCCTGGACGGGGACGAGGCGCTAGACGCCGGGCAAGGCGGGCTGCTGCGGCAGCTCGCGGAGCTCCGGGAGGACGAAGGGCTGTTCCTGGAAATCCGGAATTACGTCGGCGACGGCAGTCACGGGGCCACGGTGAACCCGGTGCTGCGCATGTTCCGTAATCGGCCGGAGCATCGGTTCGAAGGCCGGATCCACGAGCAGATCGCGGCTTCGATTCTGGCTCGTACTCCCGGCGCCAGCTTCCGGTTGACGGACGTCGTTATCCACCATTACGGCTATCAGCAGGCGTTCGTCGTAGAGAAGAACAAAGTCGAGAGGAACATGAAGCTGCTGGAGGCGGCGTTGGCCGATGAGCCGGACAATCCGTTCTACCTGTACAATCTCGGCGTCGAATATTTGCGCACGGGCAGGCCGGAGCCCGCGCTGGCCTTGTTCAGGGCTTGCGCCGATCGCATCGATCCCCTCGCCGTAAGCTACGCGCACTTGGCGAGCAAGTACGAGATTCGCTGCCTGCAGGCGCTCGGCCGTTGGGACGAGGCGGTCAGGCGCACGGACGAAGCGCTTCCGCTCTATCCCGACTATACGGATTTGCATCAATACCGAGCCGCGAGCATGATCGCGCTCGGCCGCGAAGCCGACGCCGCGAACGCGCTGCTCGAGGCGCTGAAGCGAGGCCGCGCGCCATCGCCGTATCATACCGAGGAAGGAATCGGTACGTTCCGGACCGCTTACATGCTCGGGGAGCTGCTGGAGAGAATCGGCGAGGTCGACGAGGCGTTGCGATGGTATCGAGAGTCGATTCGGCTGCGCTCGAGCTTGACGCCGCCTCTCTATCGGAGCTTCCGGTTGCTTCGCATCGCGGGCAGGGAGCAAGACATCGTGCCTTGGATCGAAGACGGGTTCCTGCCGAATTCGCCGGAAGCTTGGGCGAAGCTCGCGGCGGTCTTGTCGGAGTGCCGCTGCTATGGGCCGGCGATCGAGCTGATGCGAAGGTGCGGGATGCCCGCCGAAGCGCGGCTTGTGGCCGAGGCGGAGGAAGCGCTCGCCGACGGCAGGTTGGACGATGCCCGCGCCAAGTTGGAGACGATGGGCGCGGTTCGAAGCGATGCGGAAGCGACGGCTTTCGCGGAGCAACTGCGATGGTTGTCCGACGGCGAAGGCCCGTGGCGGGATGCGCTCGCGGCGGCACTGGCGGAGGAGCGGCGCGAAACCGACGGTCGGTTGGCGGACGAGGATTGGCGCGCATTGCGGCGATTGCTCGAGGGGAGCGCGGCGTGCGGGAGAACGGATCGATACGGCCGCGTGTTGAGTTACTGGCAGGAAGCGCTGGGTTCGGTCGAGGCATCGGCCGCGACAGGCGCCAGGATGCTTGTCCTTGGCTTGTCGGAGACGGCCGACAGGCATCTCGCGCTCGCGTTCCATGGCGAGACGGAGGATGGGAGGCGGGATCTGATCGCGCAAGCGCGGTTGCGGCTGCCGATGGAACAAGGGGAGTAAGGACGGACAAGGCGCGAGCAGGCGGCTGCGGGGGGATGCCCCGAGCCGCCTTGTTCGCCGTCCGAATCCGCCGTCCGAATCCGCCGGCCGTTCACCGCCCCCGCATAAACGTCTCGAGAACGTCGCGCCACCGGCTGCGCCAAATGCGCTTATCGAACGCCGTCGCCGAGAGGCGGGCGTTGGCGCCCAGCGCCTGCCTGAGCCCGCCGTCGTCGACGAGCCGCCGCACCGCGTTCAGGATGGCGTCCGACGTCGGAGGGACGAGCAGGCCGTTATGCCCGTCGATGAGCAGATCGTTCAAGCCGCCCACGTTCGTCGACACGATGGGCAATCCGCAGCTCATCGCTTCAAGGCAGGCGTACGAGGTGCCTTCCGAGAACACGGTCGGAATGACGACGATGTCCGCGGCGGCGTACGCTTCGCGGATTTGATCGAAATCGTAGGTGCGATGGAGAATCGAGCGACGCGCGGGGTGGACCTGCAGCCATGCCTCGAATGCTTCGGCGGCGGGACTTCCCTGAACGGTCTCGCCCGCGAACTCGACTTCGACGTCGTCGCGCCGAGAGAGCAATAGGTCCGTCACGCGCATCATCGGCACGAGCCCGCGCTCGAGACTAAGCCTGCGAGGGAACAGTACGCGCAGCTTCCGGTCCGTCGCGGCTGAAGCGGACCGGGGAACGAAGGCGGACGTGTCGACCGCGTTCGGAATGACGACGATCCGGTTCGCGTCCTCGTAGCTGCAGACCGATCGGCAGTACGTCTGAAAATGGGAGTCCACCGACACGATCGGGTCCAGCCGGTCGATGGCGGATTGAATCGCATCCGCTACCGCAGCCTTCGATTGCCTGGGCAGGAGCGGGGAGTCCCAATTAATGCCGTGGCAGATGCCCATGCTGCCCGGCGCGTACCGAATCGGATGCCAGATGCAGCTCGCGTAGACGAGACGTCCGTTCGCTTGCCGCGCCATCTCGTCGAAGGCGTCGGGAACGCGATCGAATTCGTACGAATGCCCGTACACGTCGATGCCGTTCCATGTCGTGCGGAACGGTTCGTAATACGAGAGCTGATGAACTTCCGGCCGTTCGCCGAGGTCGCGGACGACTTCGCATAGGTCGCCCACGTAGCGTTCGAGTCCTCCTCCGAATACCCGGTCGTACCGCCGGTTGTAGCCGTCGAGGAAGCTGTGGGTGAGCAGGCTGATCGTACCCATCGTTACGGCTCCTCCGTCCATGGTCGCAAGTTCGGGTTCAATTCGAGAATCGATTCGTACTGCGCGAGGCTGCCCCACTTGCCTTGGGGATCGAGCTGCTTGTAGCGGTGATACTTGCGAAGCTTCTCTTCCCAGTCTCCCGCCCAGCCCATATGCTTGACCCGCAGGTCGGTAAGCAGTCCGGGCAACGCCGAATAGGCGGGCGGGAACCGGGGAACGTGATGGTCCGCGCGCGGATAGTCGCAAGGATAACCCGGCAGGTAACGGACGAGCGTCATCGCGTGCCTGCGATGGGCGTTCCAATGCTCGTCGTCGCGGTAGTGCGTCGAACCGTTCCACATGTCATGGAAGCGAAATCCGACCCAATCGTAAGCGTCTTGATCGATCAAGCCGCGCATGTCCCTAATCGCCCGATCCTCGTAGATTTCATCGGCGTCGACCGACAGCAGCCAGTCCGGATCCGTCGACGCGGCGGCTTGCCAGAGCAGCGAGCGCAGCTTCCATTCCTCGCCGAACAGCGGCCGGGGAAGCTCGACGAGGCGGACGACCTTCGGGTAGCTTCGGCAGACGTCCGCGGTATCGTCCTCGCTCGCGTCGTCCACGACGACCAGTTCATCCGCCACGGCGCTTAGCTGATCCAGCACTTGGCGCAAATAGCGGCCGCTCTCGTTGCGAACCTGCAGCATCGCCGTGAGCTTATTGTTCCGCGTCCGCCGGACTCTCCGAATCGGTACCGACATCTCCGGTCTCCTCCCTCGATGCTTCTTCCGTTGTTCCGCTTTCGCGCCGCTCGCGCAACGAGGTCCGCAGCCGCGTCAGCCCTTCGCGGTCCGCCTTCATGTCCGCGATCGCCGCGACGGCGTCCCAATCGAGCTCCGCCGCTTCGAGGAAGCGCGAGATCGCTCCGTGAACGTCGCCGAGCAGCTTGCGGATCGTGCCCTCCAGCAACAGGACGTCGCGTTTCTCGGAACGCGAACGAGGGGGGCGGCGGGACATCAGCGCCAGCGCCTCCTCCAGCTTGCCCGCGTCCAGCAACAGCTCCGCGCGAAGGCGGGCGGCCTCCTCCGAACCGTCCGCTTTCGCGGCGGCTTCCAACGCTCCGGCGATATCGTCGTTGACGCGCAGCAGCCAAGCTTTGGCCAGAGCGGATCGGCCATGCTCCAACAGAACGCATATCGATTCGTAACTTTCCTTGTCCTTCGCGTCGATCGCGGAGATTCCGAATGCCGCGACCGCCTGCTCGAGCTCGTCTCCGGCGGCAAGCAAGGCGGACCGGAACCGGTAATGCGTCGCGAGACAATCGGTTCGGCCGAGGGAGACCGCATGCGCGAAAGCTTCGAGCAAATGCGTCTCGGCAAAATCAGGCATATCGGATAAGTGCCCATATGCCGATAACAGGAAGGAGACGGTTTCATGCGGACCGGTTTGCTCGCGAATCGTTTCGTAATGTCGCCGCAACGCGAGCGACTGGCTCGCGATCGCCGCTGCGGCATGTTCTCCCGCTACCGCTTGGAAGAACAACCGCTCGTACTCGTCCGAAGAAAGCCCGTCTTCGCGCAGCAACCACGCCGATCTGTTCCTGAACGCGGCGTTCAAGTACCTTGATTCCGAAGCGGAAGCGAAGAGGTCGGCCCGCGCGGAAGCATGGACGAACCGGCGGCTCCAAAGGCGCGCCTCTTCCTCGAAGGTCGCGCCGGGCGCGAAGACGACCAGTCTCCCGGGCCGCAGGGCGGCAGCCGCGTCGATCCAATACGGATGGAGCACGAGGGCTAACGTATCCGGCTCGGACCAAGCGGACAGCCGCTCCGCTTCGAGGGCTCCAAGCCATGGCGGGAGATCGGCTTCCGCGCCGTCGACATAGTAGACGGCTTCCCGTTCGGCGATCCTTCGCAGCAGAGAAGGGTAAGGGAAATCGGGCCACGCGGCATGCGGGAACACGACGCAGGTCATGAAGGGATCGCACCGTCCTTCCTCGTAATCCTTCGTTGCATAGTATGGGTGCGGGCGGCAAAGGGTGCCGTCGGCGCCGTCCGTCGGAATAACGCAGGTTCGACGGGGATCGCGCGTTCCGGACGAGAAGGATTTCGGCGAATGGCGTTGAAATTTGTCAGTAGATTATTTTTCCAACGTTAATTCCGTTCTTTACATATTCTTTCCATACCCTAACAATCGAGAACTTCGACTACCGCAGAAGGCAGGGAGTACGATGGCTAACGAGTACCGTATCGGCCTGATCGCACCATACTTGGACGGGGAATATTACGGCAGAATCATCCCCGCCATCCACCAATACGTGCGATCGAGAAATTCGCGCCTATTCGCCATTCAGTCCGTCGACGAGAATCACGGCATCTCGGAGCTCGACGAGCCGGTGGCGTTTCAACATATCGACGCTTGGGTTCTCGTGCTGCCCACGGCCGGAGCGTCGTTCCATCAATGGCTCCGCAAGGGGGACAAACCGGTCGTCGGCGTCGGCTTCCGGCCGCCTTCGGCGGATGCGCACACGGTCGTCATCGACAACCGGGAGAGCATGCGGGAAGCGGTGCTGCACCTGATCGACGCGCACGGACACGAGCGGATCGCGTTCATCGGCAACGCGGACCAATACGACCTGCAAGAGCGATACTCGGGCTATCTCGATGCCCTCGGGGAGCGCGGCTTGCCGTTCGACGAGCGCCTGGTCGTCAGAGAGATCGACAATTCGCTCGAGAGCGGCGCGGTTGCGGCCAAGCGCCTGATCGAGCTGCACGGCGGCTTGGGCTTCACCGCGCTGGCCGCGGGAACGGACCTGAACGCGATCGGCGCCATCGGCGAGTTGAGGACGCGAGGCTATTCGATTCCGAGGGACGTGGCGATCGTCGGCTACGACGATATCCCGCAAGCGTCGGCGAACGATCCGTCGCTCACGACCGTGCATCAATCGCCCGGCGAGCTCGCCATGGCGGCGGTCGGCCTAGCATTCGACCTGCTGGAGGGCAAGCCGATCGAGAACAGCCCGGCTTACGTCTCCGCGCGGTTCGTTCCGCGCGCGTCCTGCGGCTGCGCGAATCCGGCCTTCCCGGCGACGCCGGAGGAGATCGGAGAAGTCGCCCAAGGCTTGTCCCTGCTGCGCACGTCGCTCCATCGGATCACGACGAACAACTACAAGCTGACCCGCGGGTTGATCATGGCCACCAAGGACGACCGGATCCATATCGACAAGCTGTTCTGGAACTTGGCGCATTGGGGCGTCTTGGCGTTATGGGAGACGGACAAGCGAGGCAACCGTCGGCTCGTCGTGAAGCAGACGTTCAGCAGGCGCGGCGATACGCTTCCGCCTGTCGGGGAAGCGTACGCGCTCGAGGAGTTCCCTTCGCTGGCGCATTTGCCGCCTACCGCGAAGCCCGGCGGCGAAGACATGATTATTCTCCATCCGGTCAAGTCGGAGCTGAGAGACTGGGGGTACGTCGCGCTATGCGCGCCGATCGATCCGCTTAACGCGTTCGTCGCGAACGATCTGACTCGCCACAGCTTCTCGATACTGGCGATCTCGCTGGAGAGGGAGATGCTCGTCCAGCAGATCCGCTCTTTCGCGGATAAGCTGGAGCTCGTGGCGAGCACGACGAACGACGGCATCTGGGACTGGGATCTCGCCACGAACAAGATCGAATGGAGCGGAAGCGCTCACAGAATGTTAAGCGCGGCTTCGGTCGCCGTCACGGACGCGCCGAGATCGTTCATGACCTACGTTCATTCCGAAGACCGCAAAGCCGTTCGGGAAGCCTTCCGCAGAACGTTGACGCAAAGGGTGCCGCTGCAAGGGGAGTTCCGGCTCGTCGGGGCGAACGGTCAGCCGGTCTGGGTCGACGTGACGGGAGATTGCATGCGGGATTCCGCAGCGAGGCCGACGCGCATGATCGGGTCGCTCAAGGACATAACGGAGAAGAAGTCGAACGAGGCCCGCATCATGCAGATGGCGTATTACGATGCCGTAACGGGTCTCCCGAACCGGAGGTTGTTCCAGGAGCGTCTGAGCACGACGATGGCCGAACGGGAGAAGAGCGGCGGGAAGATGGCGGTGCTCCTGATCGATCTGGACCGGTTCAAAATCGTCAACGACACGCTAGGCCATCAAGCGGGCGATCTCTTGCTGATGGAGGTCGCGAAGCTGCTGCAGGAGTGCGTCGGAGAGAAGGACGTCATCGCCCGTCTCGGGGGAGACGAATTCATCGTCATGCTGCCGTCGATCGCCGGCGAGGACGAGGTCGCGGGCGTTGCGGAACGGATGCTCGGGAAGCTGTCGGAGCCGTTCTTGCTGGAGGGGACGAAGTTCTACTTGTCCGCCAGCATCGGCGCGAGCCTGTATCCGTCCGACGGCGCGGATTCCGAGACGCTGATCAAGTTCGCGGACATGGCCATGTACCAATCGAAGAAGAGCGGCGGCAACCGGCTCGGCTATTTCACGGAAAATCTCAGCTCCCGCCAAGTCGAACGAGTCAGCATGGAGAGCGGACTTCGGCGCGCCCTGGAGCGGGAGGAGTTCGTGCTCTACTACCAGCCCCAGATCGTGCTCGCGACGGGCAAAGTATACGGCGCCGAGGCGCTTATCCGCTGGCAGACGCCGGACGGCCGGCTCGTGCAGCCGAACGACTTCATCCCGCTCGCCGAAGAGACGGGCCTCATCATTCCGATCGGACAATGGGTGCTCGAGCAGGCTTGCGCCGCATGCAGGGAATGGATCGCGGAAGGGATGATCTCGGCCGTCATCTCGGTCAATATCTCGCCCCAGCAGTTCCAGCAGAAGGATTTTCCCGAGTTGGTCCGCAGGGTGCTGAGGGATTCCGGCGTTCAGCCGCACAACCTATGCTTGGAAATTACCGAACACATGGCTGTGCTGAACATGGAACGCAGCATTCAGGTGCTGAACGAGCTTACCGGGATCGGGGTGAAAATCGCGATCGACGATTTTGGCATCGGCCAATCGTCGCTGATCTTGTTGAAGCGGTTGCCGGTACATACGGTGAAGATCGATCCGTCGTTCATCTTCGATATGATCGACGACGCTCAGGACGAGGCGATCGCCAGAGGCATCATCGGCATGTCGCATAACCTAGGCCTGTCCGTGACGGCGGAAGGCGTCGAGACCGACGCGCAGATCGAACGGTTGCAGCAGCTCGGCTGCGACCGGATTCAGGGCTTTTATACAGGCAGACCGATGCCTTCGGAGCAATTCGTCGGGTACTTCCGGTCGCTCATGTCCGATATCTCGGACCGGTGGGGCGAGTAGAAGGCGACCCGAATCAGATGGGCACTTCGCTCGTAAGCGCGTGCAGGTTGCGGTCGGGATCGTAGAAGAACGCCATCCATACCGCGAAGCCGCCGAACTCCGCGACCTTATGGGGCTTGCCGACGCACTCGGCTTCGGCCGCGACGAGCGCGCGATAGGCGTCTTCGATCGAATCGACTTTGAAATAGAGCGTGGAGCCGGGGTGATCGAACTCCGGCTTTTCCGGTATACTGAGCAATAAACGGATGCCGCCCGCGTCGAGAAGCGCCATGTTGGATTGCGAGAACAGCAAGGGAAGACCGAGCACGTCGCGATAGAAGCTTACCGCGGCGGATACGTCATGAACGGGGACGGACACTTGCGAGATGCCGCGAACGGCGATCGGGTTGTTCGACATGGGGGAGGCCTCCTCTGAAGCGGAATACGGAAGATTTCGACGTCCGCGGGCGATAATCCTGTCGGACGGGTTCGGATCGGGGGAGAAGACGGTGGCGATAAGAGTCGCGTTGTCATGGAGCGGCGGCAAAGACAGCTGCATGGCGTACGACCGGTTAGCGCAAGACGGTTACGAGGTTGCCTGCCTCGTGACGACGGTACCGCGGGAGATCGGGAGAACGTTCGGGCACGGAGAGCGGATCGAGCTGATCCGGGCGCAAGGCGAGGCGCTGGGGTTGCCCGTGTCGTTCATCGATTGCGGCTTCGAGACGTATACGGACGATTACGTAAGCGCGGTGCGCGAGCTTCGGAAGGCGTACCGGCTTGACGCGATCGCCTACGGGGATTTGTTCTTGGCCGAGCACCGGGAATGGGGCACGGGCGTCGCGGACGCGGCGGGGCTCGAAGCGCTGTACCCGCTATGGATGAAGCCTGAGGATACCGAGGCGGCGTTACGGCGCTTCGTCGACTCGGGTTATCGCGCCGTCGTCATCCGCGTGCGCGATAGCGTCCTGTCCGCCGATTGGCTCGGTCGCGAGGTCGATCGCTCCTTCATGGCCGATATCGCGCGGCTGCCGGACGTATGTCCGATGGGCGAGGGCGGAGAGTATCACACGTTCGTCTATGACGGCCCTAGATTCCGGCATCCGATCCCTCTCGCCAAGGGAGAGGTGCTACAACTGGAGACGACGAAGCGGCTGGAGCTGGCGCTCGCTTAATCGCCGTACAGCGCCAAGGTCGCGCTCGCTTCGTCGACGACGGCGGCCCGGAGCTCGGCGGGCGATACCGCTTCGGCGCGTCGGCCGTAGCCGAGCAAGATCCCGCATGCGGATTCGAGCGTATCGAAAGTGACGGCGGCTTCGATCCAGCCGTCATGGCCGGATCGGTGCTCGCGGACGGCGACGTACCGTTCCCGGCGGAACGCTTCCCAGCGATCGGCGGCGATCCGTATGGAGGCTTCGTAACGCGGCAGGTTCGTCTTGAAGCGGCGGAGGGAAGCCGTCCAACTGGCCGCGAGATCGAAGCCGTCGGGCCGGGCGAACGGCTCGTCGGTTACGCTGGCCTCGACGATCCGCGAGATGCGGAACGTGCGGAGCTCGCCGTCCGGCTCGATCTGCGCCATGACATACCACGTCTGCTGCTTGGCGACCAAGCCGAGCGGACGGATGAGCCGCGCGTCGCCAGCGCGGCTATTCGCGTTGTCCGAGGCGCCGGCGTATACGATGCGCAGCTTGCGCTCCGCCCAGACGGCTTCTTGCGCGATCGCAAGCATCGATGCGGCTCCGTCGCCGCCGTCGGCTGCTTCTTCTGACGCGCGCCAGCCCGCGCCGTCGACGTGGATGCGTTGCCGAGCGAAGTCCGCGTCATGCCGCACGGCGGGGGACAGCGCCGAACGCAGCTTGCTGATCGCGGACGACGCGCTCGATTGCAGGCCGAGATCCCGCACGATTCCGGACGTCTGAAGCAGGAGCAGCGCGCTGATCTCCTCCGCCGTCATGCCGGTCAGCCGGCTGCGATAGCCTTCGGGGAGCGCCCAGCCTCCGAGGGAGCCCCGCTCCGCGTACACCGGAATGCCCGCGGCGCTAAGCGCCTCCATGTCCCGGTGAATCGTACGCTCCGACACCTCCAGCTTGTCCGCTAACTGCTTGGAAGACAGCTTGCCGTGCGCCTGCAGCATGCCGAGGATGGAAAGTAACCGGTCTGCTCTCATGGTGTCGCGACCTCCTCTTGATCCTCTAGCGTTACCGCGTAACGTTACAGCGACTGTGGATCCCTATCTTACATGCATCGTACCACACATATAAGACATTAGTTGTCATATATGCAGGGTATACTGAAGGGGATTTAAGCATTCGACGCATGGGAGGCGGAAGGTTATGAGACCATTAGAAGGACAAGTCGCCGTCGTGGCAGGAGCGACGCGGGGAGCGGGACGCGCGATCGCGATGATGCTCGGCGCGGCTGGCGCGACCGTATACGGAACGGGACGAAGCGTGCAAGGAAGTCCGTCCGACATCGGGCGGAAGGAGACGATCGAAGAGACGGCGGCGCTCGTGACCGCGCAAGGCGGGAAGGGGATCGCTGCGCAGGTCGACCACACCGTGCCGGAGCAGGTCGAGGCGCTGTTCAAGCGAGTCGCCGAAGAGCAGGACGGCCGGCTCGACATCGTCATCAACGACGTATGGGGCGGGGAGAAGCTGAGCGAGTGGGGAACGCCGTTCTGGGAAGGCTCGCTGGACAAGGCGCTGCTCATGCAGCGGCGCGCGGTCCACTCGCATATGATCACGAGCTACTACGCGTCGCCGCTCCTCGTCGCACGCGGCAAGGGCGTGATCATGGAGATTACCGACGGGTTCGACTACAGGTACCGGGGCAACTTGCCGTACAGTCTCGCCAAAATCTCCGTCATCCACCTCGCCGAAGCGCAGGCCGCGGAGCTGAAACCGCACGGCGTGGCGGCGGTGGCGGTGACGCCGGGCTTCCTTCGGTCAGAGGAGATGCTCGATTACTTCAAGGTGACGGAGGACAATTGGCGGGACGCGGGGGCGCAGGAACCGCACTTCCTGCAATCGGAGACGCCGTTCTTCGTGGCCAAGGGCATCGCGGCGCTCGCGGCCGATCCCGACCTGATGGGCAAGTCGGGCAAAGTATTCACCTCGTGGGGGTTGTCCGACGAATACGGCATCGTCGACGTCGACGGCCGCACGCCGCATTGGGGACGGTACGCCAAGGAGATCGGATTCTACGAGTGAACCGAATACGCTAGGAAGGTCGCCGTCCGGCAACGGGAGGCCACTGATAAACTTACGGTTTTTCGGTGAATGCAGTCTGTAAAAACGAAAAATGCGACACTGATCCGGATCTCCCGGAATGGTGTCGCATTTTTCATGTGTTATTTCACTGTTTTCTTAGTCTGCCATCTTCATGATTCGCTTTAAGTTCACTGCGAATATCGCCATTGCTCCTTGGATTTGCATGCCTAATAGACTCGAGGAGTCGGCGACGTCGTAGCCGTGGCGATTCTTGAGTTCGCTGTTTTTGGCCTCAATTTTATATCGTTCTTTTGCTTTTTCTTTGAAGTGCTCCGTCTCCTGAAAAGCTTTTTGGTCGGCATGCTCACCGGATTTTATGGTGACAGCGTATGTTTTACTTTTGGCCCCTTCTTTGTAGCATCCATCTCTGAGCGGGCATCGCTTGCATTTTTCAATATCGAAATAATAGGTGTAGGACTGGTTTTGTCCGATTCCTTTTTTCCCTTCTCGTGCTTTTCGAATTGCCATATGGCCAGCCTTACAGACGTACATGCCTGCATCCTTGTTAAACTCGAATTCGTCTTCTTTCTTGCGTCCCCCTTGCGTAATCAATGGATTGAGCTTCGAGATCAGTTCAATGTTATTTTCCTTGCTGTATACGAGGTTTTCCTTCTCCGAATAAGCTGTATCTCCGATTACCGTTGTAACTTCGATCCCAGCCGCTTTGCTTTTTTCGATGAGCGCTTGTAGTTGCTTGCCGTCGTTTTTTTCTCCAGTCGTAACAATTGCTGCAGTAATGATCCGTTCCTCGCTCATGGCGATATGCGTCTTGTAGCCGAAAAACGAAGTATCCGCGCTTTTATGACCTACGCGTGCTTCCTGGTCCTCTGAGATACGCAATTGCTCGACGTCATCATTAACGGTTTCTTTGAGCAGATTCAATGGCTCTGTGATCTTGGGCAGCAAGGGAATGCCTAACTTGGTTTCCGTCGTTTCAATGAGCTTTTGACAATAGTCGATCTCCGCCTCGAGGGTATCCACCGTGTTCTTGGTGGGCAACTTGGACTTAAGCGACTCGTCGATAGTATAAATAGCTTTTCTCAATTTTCGAGAACGATCCTGTAAAATCTCTCGCGGAGACTTCTGGTTGTACCGCGCTTTCGTATGGGTTGCATCTACGATGATGGAGGTGCTTTTAAGAATTCCTTGTGCTCGAGCAAGCTCGACCGTTTTGCCAATAAGCAAATCCAATAGATTCAGGTCCTTCAGCCTTAATTTGCGGAACTTGGTTAAGGAACTCGAGTCGATTACCGGTTCTTCCGGCGCCATCTGAAGAAAGTATTTGATGGACATGTCATATTGAGAACGCTCCACGAGGTCCGCATCCGACAGCTCGAAAATGGCCTTTAATAGCAAATATTTAAACATACGCACCGGATCGATAGCGTTGCGTCCGTTGTCTAGGCAGTAGTTTGCTTTCAATTCGTCGTAGACGAAAGAGAAATCCACCAACTCGTTGATCTTGCGCAGCATATTATCCTTGGGCACAATGAGGTCATAAAGTGCTGTGTAGGGGCTGTACGCAAACGAGATTTGAGGCTGGAACAAGCGGCTTCACGCCTTTCGTTATAATACGTTAATTATACAGCAAAGAAGGTACTGCCCCTCGTAAGTTTAGAGGAACAGTACCTTCTTTTGTGAAATGACTTTTTCAGTGGCCTCCGGCAACGGGCGGCGGCCTTTTATCGTCTATGCGCCCCTAAGCCCCGGTTGACGAAGGAGTCGGAACATCCTTATAGTGGGAACAATTATGAACGCGACCTTGCGCGAAAGAAGGCTGGCCCATGTTCCACCCGCTCGGAATGACGCGATGGCTGAAGAACGTCAACATTCGCAATAAAATCATTATCATTACGATTCCTCTCGTCGTCTTGCCGCTGCTCGTGACGGGATACGTGTCGAACCTCATGTACACGGATTCGATCATCCGCAAGACGGTGCAGAGCATCTCCGACAACTCGCGGCTTATCGTGACGCGCATCCAGGGGATGCTGCAGAACGCGGAGAGCTGCGCCAACACGCTGACGCTTAACCTGAACCGGTTCATGGACGAGGAGGGCGAGCCGGAGTTGGCCGCCGATCCGCGGTACGCGTCGCTGCTGACGAATCAGCTCAGCTTCGCGTTGCTCATGTTCCCGGACGTCGATTCGGCGGCGTTCGTGGACAACATGGGCAAAGTATACGCGACCCAAGCAGGGCTCGAGAATAACGGCGTCGCCTTCCAATCGAGCGATATCGCGGAGCAGCTGCAGCAGTCCTCGGGGGACAACCGCTGGTTCCCGATGCAGCGGCGCGACTTCCTGACGCGCTCCCCGGACCAGACGGTGCTCACCGTCGGCAAGAAGGTCAGCGACATTCTGACCGGGCGCACGCTCGGCTGGCTCGTCATCAACATCGACGAGCGGCAGCTGTCGCGCATCTTCCCGGATAGCGGTCCGTACACCGCCGAGGTCGACTGGCTCGTCGACGCGGACGGCCGAGTCGTGTCCGCCGCGGAGCCGGAGCAATTGCTGCAGCCGGTCGGCAACGCGTCGCTTCGCGAATGGATCGCGAATACGCCATCGTCCGCCGGGGCGGCATCGGGTTCGGGCGAGCCGTTCCGTGAGGGCGGCATGCTCGCCGTCCGGCACGAGCTGCCGAAGCTCGGCCTCGACCTCGTCTCGCAAGTGCCGGTGAAGCAGCTAACGAAGGACACCGACAAGATTACATGGTTCATCGTGGGGCTGATCGCCTGCTGCCTATTGCTCGTGCTCTCGGGCGCGGGACTGCTGTCGCGGACGATCTCGACGCCGGTCGTGCGGCTGACCCGCACGATGCGCAAAGTCCAGCAAGGCTCGCTCGACCATACGTTCGACGTGAAGGGCAAGGACGAGATCGGCTTGCTCGGAGAGGGCTTCAACGGGATGATCGCCCGTATCCGAGGCTTGCTCCGTCAAGTCGGACAGGAGCAGCGGCAGAAGCGGGAATACGAGCTCGCTCTCATTCAGGCGCAGATCAAGCCGCATTTTCTGTACAACACGCTCGACGTCATCTACGCGCTATCCGGCATGGGGCGCAACAAGGACGTCCAGAAGACGACGAAGGCGCTGGCAGACTACTACCGGATCGTGCTGAGCAAGGGACGGGAGATCATCACGCTCGGGGACGAGCTGCAGAACGTGCGGGATTACTTGGCGATCCAGCGAATGCGGTACGCGGACGTGTTCGATTACCGGATCGAGGTGCCGTCGGATATCCACGCCGTCGCCATCCTGAAGCTGACGCTGCAGCCGCTCGTCGAGAACGCGATCTATCACGGGCTGAAGCCGGCGAACCGTTACGGCTTGCTCGTCATTACGGGAGAGCGGCAAGGGGAGACGGTGCGGCTGACCGTCAAGGACGACGGCGTAGGCATGGCGCCGGTAGAGACGCTCGAGCCGCAGGGGACGAATGCCGCGGGGACGAGAACGTCGTTCGGGCTTCAAAGCGTGAGGGAGCGGATCCGGCTCTACTTCGGGGAACCGTACGGCGTCGAGATCGTCAGCGCGCCGGATCAAGGCACCGAAATCACGATATCGCTGCCGGCGGACGCGCCGCCGGAGCGGCCGATGCTTAACGGAACGGGAGGCGGAGAAGCATGAACATTCTCATCGTGGACGACGAAGTCATCTTCCGCGACTACTTGCGCCAAGCGCTCGATTGGGACCGGTACGGTTTCCGGATCGGCGGGGAAGCGAAGAACGGCGCGGAGGCGCTGGCGCTCGCGGCGGAGCAGCGGTTCGACCTGGCGCTCGTCGACATCAACATGCCGATCATGGACGGACTCGAGCTGACCGAGAAGCTGAAGGCGAGCCATCCGGGCATCGACGTGCTGATCGTGACCGGGCATAACGAATTCGAGTATGCGCGAACCGCCATGCGGCTCGGCGTGGAGGACTATATCCTGAAGCCGTTCTCCCAGGACGAGCTCGTCTTGACGCTGCTCAAGTGCCGGCAGAAGCGGAAGGAAAGCCTCGAGGCGCGGCAGTCCGAGCAGGCGGATCGCCAGCTCATGATCGAGAGCGTGCTGAGCCGGCTCGTGACGGGCGAATCCTCGGAACCGCCGGAGCGGCTGGTCGCCCGATTGGCGCAATGGGGCATCGGGCTCGACGAAGAGAACGCGGCGTACAGCGTCGCTTGCATCGAGATCGACCACATGGAGCGCAGATGGAACGAGCCCGCGGAGCGCGAGCTGTGGAAGTTCGCGGTGACGAACATTTTGGCGGAAGCGATGGGCGGGGGCGGCAAGCCGCTGCTGTTCAACGGGCCGGAAGGACGCATCGTCTGCCTCAGGCCGGAGCAGGGGGCGTCCAAGGAGCACGGGCTCGTGACGGGATTGGACGGCTACGAAGAGCTGATCTTCTACATCCGCAAGTACTTGAAGCTGACCGTGACGATCGGGGTGGGCGGGAGGTACGAAGGGGCCGCGGGCATCCGCCGCTCCTACGAGCAAGCGCTCGCGGCGCTGCGGAGCAAGTTCCTGCTCGGCGACGACAGGGTCATCCCGTACAGCGGAGACACCGGGGAGACGAGGGAGGCGACCGCCTTCCTGGCGGACACGAACGAGGCGATGCTGCACTTGCTTCGGATGGGAGACAAGGCGCAGCTAACGGGCAAGCTGGACGAGCTGTTCCGCGGGTTCAAGGACAATAAGCTGTCGCTCGAATATATCTACGTCGCCTGCATGGGGTGGGTATCGATCTGCTTGTCCCACGTGTCGGAGTCCGGCCATCCGATCGAGGATTGCTACGGGGAGCACTTCTTCCCCTATACGGAGATCCGCGCGCTGGAGACCGCCGAGGCGGTGCGGGAATGGATGAAGACGTTGTTCGGCCGGACGGTCGATTACGTCAGCAAGCACAAGCAGACGCGGGCGGCGTCGATCGCGAAGCAGGCGCGCGCGTTCATCGAGCAGGCGTACGGCGATCCGGAGTTGTCCGTCGAGAGCGTCGCCGCCAACGCGTTCATCAATCCGAGCTATCTGCGCGCGATCTTCAAGAAGACGTTCGGAATGACCGTCGGGGAGTACATGACGCACGTCCGCATGAACCGCGCCAAGGAGCTGCTCGGAGGGAACATCCGGCTCGCGGACATCGCGGAGCGCACGGGGTATCAGGATGCCGGCTACTTCAGCAAGGTATTCAAGAAGTTCTACGGCATGACGCCGAGCGAATACGAGAACGGCTTGCGGGGCGGCAAGGGCTGAAGTCTCAACGGGGAAAAAACGAAGATACCGCCTCGAAGCATGCGCGGATAATACCAATCCGCATCGGTTTTTCCATTATCGCGGCCCGGGCCGGATTCTATAATGACATCGTAGGCAAGAGAATTCAGATTCCGGGAGGGTCCCATTCATGCTTAAACTTAGACAGACTGGCGCTTTGCTTCTCGCTTCCTCGCTCGCGATCGGCTTGACGGCTTGCGGCGGCAACAACAATAACGACAGTAACGCATCCCCGTCCGCAAGCGCCTCGGTCGCGCCGAGCGCGTCCGCTTCGGCATCGCCGTCCGCGGAGCCTTCGGCGGCGGAGCCGGTCAAGCTTCGCATCTACGCGCAATACGCCGACGAAGACACGAAGCTTCCGTACGACTACGCCGTGGCGGAGCTGAAGAAGGAGATGCCGAACGTCGAGCTCGAGCTCGACATCCAAGCGCAGGACGACGGCCAGAAGCTGAAGACGTACGCGGCGACGGGCAACCTCCCGGATATTTTCCAAGCGGGTCTCGACATCATCAATACGTTCAAGCAGTCCGGCAACATCCTGGAGCTTGACCAATTCGCGCAGTCGAACGGCTTCAAGGACGCCATGGTGCCAAGCGCGATGAACACGCTCGTCACCGACGACGGCCACATCTACGCGTTCCCGTACGCGGGCAACGAGATGATTCTGATCTACTACAACAAAGAGCTGTTCGAGCAAGCCGGCGCGAAGGTGCCGACGAACTACGACGAGCTGAAAGCGACCGTAGAGGCGTTGAAAGCGAAGGATATCATTCCGATGTCCGTGTTCGCGAAGGAAAAATGGCCGACGGTCGCGCTGTACGACATCTTCGCCAGCCACTTCGACGAAGGCGGCGTGGCGAAGCTCGACAAAGGCTTGGCGAAAGCAAGCGATCCGGCTTACCGCACGGCGGCCGAGCGTCTCGCGGAAATCGTGAAGCTGGGCTTGCTGCCGAAGGGCGCGACGAGCCTCAACTACGACCAAGCGGCCGCGCTGTTCTACGAGGGCAAAGCGGCGATGTTCCTGAACGGCCAATGGGAGATCGAAGCTTCGACGGCGAAGCTCGGCGACAAAGTCGGCTGGATGTACTACCCGACGGCGGACGCGGCGAACGCGGAAGCGTCGAAGGTCGTATTCAGCGGCGGCGGCGGTCCCGGCGGATACGCGGTATCCCCGCATACGAAGGATCCGGAGCTCGCGGCTAAGGTGGCGGCGTTCATCTCCCGTAAGTACGCGGAGTTCAAGTACACGGAACGCGGCACGCCGATCGTAGCGACGAAGGTCGACAAGGCGATCGTGAAGCAGTACCCGCCGATGATGGAAGAGCTGAGCAAGGCGATTCCGACGATGAAGACGACGGCGTTCGCATGGGGATTGTCCAATCCGAAGTTCAAGGCTGCGATCGAGGACGCTTCGCAAGCGCTCGTCGCGGGCAGCTCCGTCGATCAGTTCATCAAGGACGTCGACAAAGCGATCGGCCAATAACCGACCAGAAGCAACGCCCATAGGCACGACCTTCCGTTCGTCCGTCCGCCGCGCTTCGTCGCCCGCGGCGGACGAACGGTTCATTATCGGACGTTTCGCCATACGCATCGGTGGCTTACGCAACGCAGCTAGAGCAGGGCAAGCCGCTCCGAGGGAGGAAGATCACCTTGAATAAATTTATGGGAAACCGGATGGCAATCGCCTTGTTCGTGTTGCCGGCATTGGTGCTGTACAGCGTCATCGTCTTCTGGCCGGTCATGCAGACGTTCTACCGCAGCATGTTCGACTGGGACGGCCTGAACGCCGCCAAGTTCATCGGATTCGACAATTACAAAGAGCTGTGGGAGGACGATCTGTTCTGGACGTCGCTCAAGAACGGAGCGATCTTCGCCGCCGTCATCACCGTCTTCCAGCTCGGCATCGGCACCGTTCTCGCGTTCGGAGTCGCAGAGTCCTACGTGAAAGGCCGCCGTTGGCTGCGCGTCAGCTTCTTCGTGCCGGTCGTATTGTCCGTCACGGTCGTCTGCCAGCTATGGATGGCGATCTACAACAGCGAGACGGGGATGCTGAATACGCTCTTCCGCACGTTCGGCCTCTCTTATCAGCAAGACTGGCTCAGCGATCCGAAGGTCGCGATCTTCGCCATCGCCGCGGTTAACGCGTGGCAGTTCATGGGCTATCACTTCGCGCTGCTGTTCGCGGCCGTCAAGGCGGTTCCCGCGCCGCTGCTCGAAGCGGCCAAGATCGACGGCGCCGGCAAGTGGAAGACGAACTTCCTCATTACGATTCCGCTCATGCGCGAGACGTACAAGTTCTGCTTGATTTTCGCCGTCACCGGCGGGCTTAACGCGTTCTCCCAGATGCTGATCATGACGAGCGGCGGTCCGGGCACGTCGTCTTACACGCTGACGTACATGATGTACCGTTCGGCGTTCCGGATCAACGAGTTCGGATACGGCAGCGCCTCCGCGGCGGTGCTCGTGCTCGAATGCTTGCTCGTCACGCTCGTCATTAACCGCCTCGTCGCTCGCGAGCGGATCATCTACTAAGGGGGGAACCGGCATGCTATCGATTCGCAAATGGGGACAGAGACAGCCGTTCCTCCAGTCGTTCATGTGGTTGTACGCGCTATTGTCCATCTATCCGTTATTCTGGATGCTGTTCTACTCGCTCAAGAACAACGAGGAGATCTTCGTCTCCAATCCGTTCGGTCCTCCGACGTCGCTGCGGTTCGAGAATTACAGGACGGCATGGGAAAGCTTCAAGGTGCCGACGTACTTCATGAACAGCGTCATCGTATCGGTCATCACGGTCTTCGGCGCGATCGCCTTGTCGGTCATGTTCGCTTACGCGGCCGCCCGCATGCGCTGGCGCCTGAAGGACGCGGCGCGCACGTACATGATCATCGGCATGTTCATTCCCGTGCAGGTCATCATGATTCCGCTCGCGGTGCTCATCCGCGACTTCCATCTGACGAATTCGTACCTGACGCTGATCGTGCCTTACGTGGCGTTCAACCTGTCGTTCGCGACGATGGTGTTCTACGGCTTCTTCCGCACCGTGCCGCTCGAGCTCGAGGAGTCCGCCTGCATGGACGGCGCTTCGATCTACCGGACGTTCTGGAGCATCATGCTGCCGATCATCCGGCCGGCGATCGCGACGATGGTCATCTTCGTCTTCCTGGCGGCGTGGAACGAGTTCCCGATCGCGCTGATCTTGATCAGCAAGGAATCGCTCAAGACGCTGCCGCTCGGGCTGTTGTTCTTCCAAGGCCAGTTCACGACGGATTGGGGAGCGATGGGGGCGGCGATGACGATCGCGAGCTTGCCGACGGTACTGCTGTACGCGTTCTTCAGCGAGCAAGTGGAGCGGGCGTTGACGGTAGACGCGGCCGTGAAGGGGTAAAAGGTTGTTCGATACGTCGGGCTCATCCGCGGGCGACAAAAGTCGCGGGTGAGCTTTTGCCGTAATCGGTGTAAAATCTCAGTATCGGTATCGGGAGGAGCGTGGGCGCGGATGTCCATCGAAGGTCAGCGGGTGCTGCCGGCGGTCAAGCGGATGGCGGACCTGGAGAAGCTGCTGCCGTCGCCCTACGAATACATCGTGCTGCTCGGCGGGCGCTTGGGCGCCGTTCGTCCGGCGATCGAGCTGGCGGAACGCCACCGCAAGAAGGTTCTGCTGCACGCGGACCTGATCGACGGGCTGAAGAACGACGAGTACGCGGCGGAATTCCTCTGTCAGCAGATCCGGCCGGCGGGGCTTATCTCTACGCGGACGTCCGTGCTGGAGAAGACGAAGCAGAACGGCTTACTCTCGATTCAGCGGTTATTCCTCATCGATTCGGACGCGCTGGACAAGAGCGTGGCGCTCGCCGCGAAGACGAGGCCCGACTTCGTGGAGATGCTGCCGGGGGTGCTTCCGCATCTCGTCGCCGAGGTGCGGGAGCGCACGGGCATTCCGGTCATCGCCGGAGGGCTGATCCGCACGGCGAAGGAACGGGACGACGCGCTGGCGGCGGGAGCGACCGCGATTACGACTTCCAGGCGGGAGCTATGGGAGCACGGGAGGGGGAGCAGATGATGGAGACGTACGTACTGGCGCTCGATCAAGGAACGACGAGTACGCGGGCGCTGCTCGTGGATCGCGACGGCGAGATTTCGCATCTGTCGAGAGAAGAGCTGACGCTGCAATATCCGCATCCGGGCTGGGTCGAAGTCGACGCGGAAGCGATCTGGCGCTCGGCGGTCGGCGTCATCGGAGAGACGCTGCGGCGTTCAGGCTTGGGGGCCGCGCAAATGGCGGCGATCGGCATTACGAACCAGCGGGAGACGGTCGTCGTATGGGACCGCGCGACGGGAGAGCCGATCCGCCCGGCGATCGTCTGGCAATCGCGGCAGACGGCGGACATCTGCGCGGAGCTGAAGGACGGGGGATACGAGCCGTTATTCCGGTCCGCGACGGGCTTGCTGCTCGATCCGTACTTCTCCGGCACGAAGATCGCCTGGATGCTTCGGCATACGGAAGGCGCCGCGGAGCGCGCGGCGAACGGGGAGCTGCTGGCGGGCACGATAGACAGCTGGCTCGTATGGAAGCTGACGGGCGGGGCGGCGCACGTGACCGACGCGAGTAACGCCTCGCGGACGCTGCTGTACAACATTCACGAACGCCGCTGGGACGAGCGGTTGCTGGAGGCGCTCGGCGTTCCCGCGGCGATGCTGCCCTCAGTGCGGTCGACTTCGGAAGTGTACGGCGTGACGGAAGCGAGCTTGTTCGGAGGGGAGATCCCGATCGCCGCGGTCGTCGGCGACCAGCAGGCGGCGTTGTTTGGGCAAGGCTGCCATTCACCGGGCGACGCGAAGAACACGTACGGAACGGGTTGCTTCATGCTCATGAACACCGGAGAAGAGGCGAAAGCTTCGGAACGCGGGCTGCTTACGACGGTTGCCTGGCAGATCGGGGACCGGACGGAGTATGCGCTCGAGGGCAGCGTGTTCGTCGGCGGCTCGGCGATCCAGTGGCTGCGCGACGAGTTGGGCGTCATCGGCTCGGCGGCGGAATCGGAAGCGCTGGCGCTGCAGGTCGAATCGACGGACGGCGTGTATGTCGTGCCCGCGTTCGTCGGTCTCGGCACGCCGCATTGGGATAGCGAGGTGCGCGGCTCGGTGTTCGGACTGACGCGCGGAACGACGAGGGCGCACCTGGTGCGCGCGACGTTGGAGTCGCTCGCGTACCAGACGAAGGACGTGCTGGCGGCGATGGAGGATGACGCGGGAATGCGGCTGACGGCGCTCGGCGTCGACGGCGGCGCGGTCATGAACGGCTTCTTGATGCAGTTCCAGAGCGACATGCTCGGCGTGCCGGTGGCGCTTCCGGAGCAGCACGAGTCGACGGCGCTGGGCGCTGCCTACTTCGCGGGGTTGGCGGTCGGGTACTGGGAGAGCCGGGAGCAAGTTCGCTCGCTGAAGCGGATCGCGCGGACGTACGAGCCGCGGATGGGGACGGCGGAGAGGGACGCGTTGTACCGGGGCTGGCTTCGCGCGGTGCGCGCGGCTATCGCGTTCAAGGAATAGGAATAGGAATAGGAATAGTGAGTGGAAGAGCTTCGCCTTACAAGTTAATAACGGTTGGAGAATCGGAGAAACCACGTTGCGCTTTCGCGATCCCGTTAGGGAGGCGAGAGTCGTTGGCGTGGTTTTTGGCGTTCGTCGCATCATATAACAGTACAGACGGAGGAATGAGGCATGGCGGATATGGAATACGCAGAGGCGATTATCAGGGATGGCGGGCTGTCCGCGTCGCGCCGCGCCGAACGATTGGCGAAGATGGCCGAAGGACCGATCGATCTGCTCGTCGTCGGCGGGGGCATTACGGGCGCGGGCATCGCGCTGGACGCGGCAACGCGCGGATTAAGAGTCGCGCTCGTCGAGATGCAGGACTACGCGGCGGGCACGTCGAGCCGATCGACGAAGCTCGTGCACGGCGGCCTTCGCTACTTGAAGCAGCTCGAGTTCGGCGTCGTCGCCGAGGTCGGCAAGGAGAGAGCGATCGTCTACGAGAACGGTCCGCACGTCACGACGCCGGAATGGATGCTGCTGCCGTTCTATAAGGGCGGCACGTTCGGGCCGCTCTCGACGTCGCTCGGCCTTCGCGTCTACGACTTCCTCGCGGGCGTCCGGAAGAGCGAACGCCGACGGATGCTGAGCGCCGAGGAGGCGGCGAAACGGGAACCGCTGCTGAAGCGGGAAGGCTTGCGGGGCGGAGGCTATTACGTCGAGTACCGAACCGACGACGCACGGCTGACGCTGGAGGTCATGAAGAAGGCCGCCGAGAGCGGGGCGCTTACCGTCAATTACGCTGCGGCGGAATCGTTCCTCTACGAGGGCGGCAAGCTCGTGGGCGCCGTCGTCCGTGATCGGGTCGGCGGGGGAGCATACGCCGTGAAGGCGACGACGGTCGTCAACGCGGCCGGGCCGTGGGTCGACGAGCTGCGGGAGCTGGACCGCTCGAAGCGCGGCAAGACGCTGCGCCTGACGAAGGGCGTGCATCTCGTATTCGATCGGGCGAGGTTCCCGCTCGGGCAGGCGATCTACTTCGACGCGCCTGACGGTCGAATGCTGTTCGCGATTCCTCGCGACGGCAAGACGTACTTCGGGACGACGGACACCGTATACGAAGCGGACATCGCGAATCCGAGAATGACCGGGGAAGACCGGCGCTACTTGCTGGACGCGGCGAACCGGATGTTCCCGGGGCTCGGCTTGACGGCGGCGGACGCGGAATCGAGCTGGGCGGGGCTTCGGCCGCTCGTCTACCAGGAAGGCAAGTCTCCATCCGACATCTCCCGCCGCGACGAAATCTTCGAATCTGCGTCGGGGCTTATCTCGATCGCCGGCGGCAAGCTGACCGGCTATCGCCGCATGGCGGAGACGGTCGTGGACCGGGTCGGACGACGGTTGCGAGCAGCGGGCGGTCCGATCGTAGGGGCTAGCCGTACGAAGAGACTCCCGATTTCCGGCGGCGACGTGGGAGGCTCGGCGCGATTCGAAGCTTACGTCGGGGAGCAGAGAGCGGAAGGGATTCGCGGCGGGCTGGATGCGGCGGAGGCGGTGCGCCTTGCCCGGCAATACGGCTCCAACGCGCCGAAGCTGTTCGCGATCGCGGCAGAGGGCGGAGCCGCACGGTCGCTGTCCGCGCGTCACGGGCTGCCGCTCGACCTGGCGGCCGAGCTCGTCTACGCGATCGCCGAAGAGAGCGCGATCGCGCCGGTTGACTTCTGGATCCGGCGCACGGGGCGGCTGTTCTTCGACATCGCATATGTACGGCAATGGCGAGACGCCTTGCACTCGGCGATGGGAGAGCTGCTCGGGTGGAGCGAGGAGGAGGGAGACGCTCATCGCGAAGGATTGGAGCGCGCGTTGGCGGAGGCGAGCGGCGCGTGAATGTAGCGTTGCCGGTGCGGCGCGATGCGGAGGAATGCTCGTTGCCCGGCACCTGTGCGCATTCTCGTCATCGGGCGACGTGTATGAATATTCATATATAATATCCGCGAATAGGGCCAAATTCGAAATTGTATTCGAAATTCCGAATACATTCGGAGCTAAACCGCGGAAGCGAGGGGAATCTGTATGAAATATCGCATACATTCGCCCAAACCCGGGTATCCGCGCAATATGAACTCGACAAACCGAGTACATTCGCAAGTCGGCCGCGCTCGCAATACGTGCGATAGACGTAAGGGTATTTCATCGCGTCACGCAATGCAAGCCCCCTCCCAAGCGGAGGGGGCTTGCATGCGTTCGCCGTTCACCGTTCATTCGGGATGATTGCGGGTATCGGTTCCGATTTCGTAAGGCGAGGTCACGCCTTCGTACATGAGATGCATCGACATGCCGACGGCCGCGTGGGTCAAGTTGTGGCAATGATCCATCCATAACCCGGGATTGTCGGCGGCGAAAGCGACCTCGTAGACGTCGCCGGGCAACACGTCCAGCGTGTCCGACCACCACGGGCTTCCGGTCGACGCTTCCCCGTTGCGGGAGAGGACGAGCATGTGGTGGCCGTGAAGGTGCATCGGGTGGTCGACTTCGCCGCGGTTGTAGATCGTCGTCTTGATCAGATCGCCTTCTTGCACCATGAACATCGGCGTGTTCGGGAACACTTCCCCGTTGATCGTGTACAGCGAACCGAACGAACCGTTATAGAAGCCGAACTTGTTGTCCAGCACCATCTCGAAATCCCGGTCGAAGTCGCTATCGGCGTTGAACGGGGTCGCGGCCGGCTCGCCGTAATCCAGCGGATCGAACGCGGCCGTCTTCGGAACGTCGGGGACGTCGCCTTGGCCGTCCGGGCTTAGCAACACGCCGAGCTTGTTGCCGTTCCCTACGGCGAGATAGACGGGGCGGTCCGGCATGACGAACGCGAGATCGGCTCTGCCGCCGGTCGTCAGCTCGACGCGCGTATTCTCGATCGTCTGCGGCCCGTTCAAGTCGGTGCCGTCGATCGCCGCGACTCGGAAAGGGGTGCCGACGAGCGTATAGCGCTGTCTGATCCAGTCGTCCGTATTAATGAGACGCAGTCTGACCGGCGTCCCCGGGGCGATTCGCTTGCGCTCTACGCCGTCGTTGGCGCCGACGGCCATTCTGCCGTCCCACAAATGCGTAAGGACGACGACGTCTTGCTCTCCGGTCGAACCTGAACCTGAACCTGCATCCGCGTCGGCCGGCTCGACGATCAGCGGACCGAACAGGCCTCTCTCGACCGCTTCTTGGGACACCTGGTGCGAGTGGTACCAGAACGTCCCCGCCTGCTCGGCGACGAACCGGTAGACGTGGCTCTCTCCCGGCATAACGGCGTCCTGGGTCGCTCCCGCGACACCGTCCTCGGCGTTCGGCACGTCGAGCCCGTGCCAGTGGATCGTGACGCCGTCGTCGATATCTTCGTTGAAGAGCGTCACTTCGACGAGCTCGCCTTGCCTCATGCGCAGCTCGGTGCCGGGAATGCTGCCGCCGTACGTCCATGCGTTCACTTGCTCGCCCGAGGCGAGCGTCGCCGTCGTCTTGCGGGCGGTCACGGTGAACGTCCGGTCCGGCTCGCCATCCCGAGGGCCTGTCAGCATCGCGACGGACGTCGCCTTCGCGGGATCGTGCGACAGCGCCGTGCCGCCGCCGAAGTCCATCGGTCCTTCGCTCATATTCAGCGAGGCCGGCAGCTTGCTAGAGCGCATGCCGACGACGATCAGGACGACGGCGACGCCGACCGCCGCGCCGTACAGGCCGAGCGCCCGCAGCAAGCGGAGGCGCCGATGCCGGACGAGGTCGCCCTCCTTGCCGATCGTCTTCCCGATGCGGGAGTTGCGCAGCCAAGTTCCGTAGATCGCCAATGCGAGGACGGCGACGGGGAGGAGCAACGAGAGCGGTCTTACGGGCACGGACGGCGTGAAGAGGTAGACGTAGAACAACGCCGCGGCGCTTAGCGCCAGCGCTTGGAACGGCACGACGATAAGCGGATGGGCGGCGCGCTCGCGGAGGACGGCTGGATCAGGCGCCGCGCCTTTCGCGCCCGTCGATGTCCACAGCCGCCACAATCTCGGCACGGAGAGGACCCATACGCCGGCAAGCGGAACGAGCAGCAGCGGCAGATGCACGTACGCTCGGTCTTCCCAGAACATCGGATCGAACGTGGAGGGCATCAGTGCGATCGCCGCGATCGCGACGGCAGCGGGAAAGCTGGCGTAGACCGCCCAGACGAGCTGCTTCCGCGCTTTGCGGTGCAGTCTCTCCGCGGACCCGGCGTAGACGAGCTTCGCGGCTTTGCCGCTAGCGATCCAAGAGAAGATCAGGACGAACATGGCGCTCGCCAATTCGGCGCGGCTAAGGATAGAGAACAAGGATAAGGGCCTCCTTCGGGTGTAGGGACTGCGCGAATCGGTTCATACCGACGAGGCGCGCCATCCGGCCGTTCAATAGCTTCATCTTAAGCGGTGCCGCGGTCCGAGCGTAACCGCCTTGAGGTCGTGCGCGGCCCGGACTTAGGTTGGGGAACCGGACCGGACTCGCGAACGCATCCGCGCGAACGGGCATGGCAGAACAACGCACCTAGCGCGCGAGGCGGAAGGTGCGTGTCGTCATGCTATTTTACTTCTCCTCGATCGTGACGTTGCCGCTATCGGTCCTGACTTTAATATACTCGGTCGTCGTGCGCTTCGATTCCGGATAGTTCGTCTTGCCGGAGTCGACCTTCACGTCGTAGAAGCCACCGAAGCCGGTCGGCACCTGCACGTAAACGTTGCCGGAGTCGGCTTCGATCGTCGCGTCGTCGCCCGTCAGCTTATACAGGCGAATGTTGCCCGAGTCGACCTCGATCTCCGACGGGCCGGACAGATCGTTCAACCGAATGCTGCCGGAGTCCGCATCGACCTTGACGGCTGCCGTAACACCGTTCCCCGTCACGTTGCCCGAGTCGATGTCGACGTCCAGCCGGTCGGCCTTGTAATTGTCGATCGTCACGTTGCCGGAATCGATGTCGACGGTCGTCTCGCCGAGCGCGATGAACGCGGCGTTCTTGAGCGAGAAGTTGCCGGAATCCATGCTAAGCCTGAGCGCGTCCCATCGTATGCCGTCGGCTACCGTTATCGTCAGCTTCTCCTTCGCGTGGAAAGAATCGAAATCGAAGAAATGGAACCAACGTTGCGGTTTCTTCCGCAAATCGAGCTCCAAGGCGCCGCCCGCGATCTCGGTCGCGAGCGTCTCGGCGACCATGCGCTCGGTGCCTTCGCCTTCGAGGGCGATGGAGCTCGTGCCGTCCGTGCTTCTCACGAACGCGATGTCTACGCTATAGTCGCTCTTGATCTGAAGCCGCTCGAGCGATTGCGCGTCGAAGCTCCACGTCTTCTTCACGGGCTCGAGATCTCCTCCCGTGCGCCAGCCGTAGGAAGCGATGCCGGCGACTCCGACCAATACGAGCGCGATGCCGGCGACAATCCATAGTTTTCTCATGGCTTACGTCCTCCCTAACCAAGTTCTTTCCGTCCATTTCCAATACCCGATCGTAATGAACAATATCCATTTGATTCCGTAATACCGTACGAAATAGGCCAGCAACATGCCGACGCCGGTCGAGCCGATCGCGAGGAACAGCTTGGCGATCGTCGCGTCTCCGTATGCGAGCTGCTCGACGAGCAGGATGAAGAGCGACAAGCAGCCGAACACGGCTACCGCGCATATCGAGACGAATCCGGCCCAGATCGAGACGAGCGCGGGCAAGGCGACCATGTTCAGGAAGACGAGGGCGATCGTGACGCCGATCATTCGCGCGATGTCCCGTCTCGGCGGCGCGGGTGAATTGGGCACGAAGTAGAAGTTCGGACCTAAGATGTCTTTGGCAATAGCGAGCGGATCGCCTAGCATGGTCGCGGTCTCTGCCTCGCTTCTGCCGTTCTCCGCGCCGGAATCGAAGTGCGATTCGTAATCGAGCAGCAGCTCTTCGCGTTCCGGCGCGGGCATCGGAGCCAGATAATAGCGAAGCGCCGAGAGATACTCCTGTTTGGTCATGGGACTCTCCCTTTACTTGAAAAGTGTTGAAGGCGCGCGGCCTTCCGTTCGACGTTCGGCTCCGATGCTTTCATTGTAAACCCGTCGGATCGAAGCCGTATCCAACCCGGGTTCATGATCGGCCTAGACTTGAGGATGGTTTTGCGGCGATTCAGGTTACCGGAAATTCTCCTTCTTGAATCAGGTCGGATACGCTCCGGACGAACGCGTTCCATGCCGCGATCATCTCCGTGGCGTAAGCAAGACCTTCCTCGGTCAGCTTGTAGTACTTGCGCGGGGGACCTTCGTTCGATTCCCGCAAGTACGTCGTGCAGCGTCCTTCGTTCACCAATCGTCGAAGCAGCGGATACAGCGCGCCTTCCGCCACTTCCACGTGCTTCGAGACCGCTTCCGCCAATTCGTAGCCGTACCGGTCCTGCTTGTTGATGAGGACGAGCACGCACAGCTCGAGGACGCCTTTCTTGAATTGCGTATTAATGTCCAACCGGTGTCCCTCCTATCGATTCCGTTCGATGCGTCATTGATGCCGATGGCTATAATTTAACACACTGTACTGATCAATGCAAGATACCTAAAAATACACGGTAGATGATCGGACGGAACGGTATAACGGAACGCGAAAAGGCATAGCCTAAATTTCAAGCGAATCCGCGACAACGACTTTATTTCGTCACAATTCTGTGCTAAAATGGTCACATATAAAGCGCTTTCGATAATCTCGGCGGCGCGAGCAACGGAAAGGATGTTACGATATGCAAAATCGCGAAATGGCACGGATGCTCAAATGGGTGGCGATGGTCGTCCTCGGCGTAGGTCTCGTCTGCTGTTTGCTTAATATTACGCAGTTCAACGATCGCAACCTCGGCCTGATGGTCGGTCTCGGCTTCTTGGTCGGAGGCAGCCAGATTATGTTGTTCGGAGTCATCGCTCCGCTCATGCAACGCAACCAAGAATCGTCCGCGCAACCGGTCGCCGCGTTGTCGACGGAACAAGCGCAATAACGTCATATCGAATGAACTACCCGCAGGGTCGTTCCGCCGGTCGATTATCGACCGGAGGCGCGGCCCTGTTTTTGCGCGCGCGCGTTCGGGTAACGAGGAATATTGCGGATACGGGTCGTTTGTATGTGATTAAAATCACAATATGACAAAACCGTGAACATTGTATTGCGGAATTAAGACGGATATTTGACGCAATTGTTAACAGTGCGGCGGCCGGCGAAGCTTTCTGATAAGGTGGGTACATAAGCGGTATCCTGTATGGGATGAGAAATAACGGAGCCCTCGTAGGGTTCGTGCACAAGAGATGGGAGAGATAGACATGGCGACAAGGTTGCGGCGGATGGCCGCGGTAGTATCGCTCATCGCGATGGCGGTCTTGATGACGGGCTGCGGCGATAAGATCGTCGTGCTGAACCCGAAAGGCGAGGTCGGCAAGCATCAACTGGATCTTATCCTTATATCTACGGCGCTGTGCCTGGTCGTGATCCTGCCGGTGCTGATCATCACGTTCGTCATCGTCTGGCGCTACAGACAGAGAACGAACAGCAAGGCGAAGTACGATCCCGAATGGGAACATAATACGAAGCTCGAAGCGACCTGGTGGGGAATCCCGATCGTCATTATCGCGATCCTCGCGGGCATTACGATTCATTATACTTACAAGCTCGAGCCATCCAAGCCGCTCGAGCACGAAGCGGAGCCGCTCGTCATCCAGGTGACGTCGCTCGACTGGAAATGGCTGTTCCAATATCCCGAGCAGGATATCGCGACCGTCAACTACGTGCAGTTCCCGGCGAACCGTCCGGTCCGCTTCGAGCTGACGTCGGACGCGCCGATGAACTCGTTCTGGATTCCTCAACTCGGCGGACAGATCTACACGATGTCCGGCATGGCGATGAAGCTGAACCTGATCGCCGACGAGCCGGGCGAATACTTGGGCATGGGCGCGAACTTCAGCGGCAAAGACTTCGCGAAGATGCAGTTCAAGGCCAACGCCATCTCCCAGCAGGAGTTCGACGCCTGGGTAACGGACGTGAAACGTTCCACGCCGGAGCTGACCGACGAGGGCTACGAGCGTCTCGCGATGCCGGGCGTCGTGGAGGATACGATGGAATTCTCCGACATTCCGGAAGGGTTGTTCGATCGCATCGTGAACAAGTACGGTTCGCATGAAGGGCATGGAGCGTCATCCGGTTCCGAGCATTCGGATTCGGAGCATTCCGGTCATGAGGCCGCGAAGGATGCGGAAGCGTCCGTCTCCGATGCGCAACCGATCGCCGATACGGCCGGTTCGGAGCAATCGTCCGAACATCATCATCATTAACGCAGGGAAGGGGGAACTCGCATGTGGGATAATATCAAGGATTTCGCCGGAGACTTCTTCGTTACGGGCGATCCGTTAATTTACGGCGCGGACGTCGCGATCGTGCTGACGATGGTGTCCATCGTCGCCGCGCTCAGTTACTTCAAGAAATGGACGTGGCTATGGAAAGAATGGCTCACGACCGTCGACCATAAGAAGATCGGCATCATGTACGTCATCGCCTCGCTACTCATGCTGTTCCGGGGCGGCGTCGACGCGCTGCTCATGCGCACGCAGTTGGCGGTGCCGGAGCTCGACTTCTTGACGCCGGAGCACTATAACGCGATTTTCACGACGCATGGCGTCATCATGATCTTGTTCATGGCCATGCCGCTCATGTTCGGTTTGTTCAACATCGTCGTGCCGCTCCAGATCGGCGCGCGCGACGTCGCGTATCCGTTCCTGAACTCGCTCAGCTTCTGGCTGTTCTTCTTCGGGGCGATGCTGTTCAACATGTCGTTCGTCATCGGCGGTTCGCCGGATGCCGGATGGCTCGCCTATCCGCCGTTATCGGAGCTGTCGCACAGTCCGGGCGTCGGGCAAGACTTCTATATCTGGGGCATACAGATATCCGGGATCGGCAGCTTGATGACCGGCATCAACTTCATCGTCACCATTCTGAAGATGCGCGCGCCGGGCATGAAGCTGATGAAAATGCCGATGTTCACCTGGTCGACGCTGTCCAGCTGCCTGACGATCATTCTCGCGTTCCCGATTCTGACCGTCACGTTGGCGCTGCTCTTCATCGACCGCTACCTCGGCGCGCACTTCTTCACGCTCGACGGCGGCGGCAACCCGATGATGTACATCAATCTCATCTGGATGTGGGGACACCCCGAAGTATACATCGTTATCTTGCCTGCGTTCGGCATCTTCTCGGAGATCGTCGCGACGTTCTCCAAGAAGCGGCTGTTCGGTTACAAGTCGATGGTGTTCGCTCTCATGAGCATTAGCTTCTTCTCGTTCTTCACATGGGCTCACCACTTCTTCACGATGGGCTCCGGAGCCGACGTCAACGCGTTCTTCGCGGTGACGACGATGCTGATCGCGATCCCGACCGGGGTCAAAGTGTTCAACTGGCTGTTCACGATGTACCGCGGACGGCTGTCGTTCCCGACGCCGATGATGTGGACGATCGCGTTCATTCCGTGCTTCGTCGTCGGCGGCATGACCGGCGTGCTGCTCTCGGTGGCGCCGGCGGACTTCCAGTTCCATAACAGCTACTTCCTGATCGCGCACTTCCACCAAGTGCTCATCGGCGGCGTCGCATTCGGTTTCTTCGCGGGTCTCTACTACTGGTGGCCGAAGGTGTTCGGCTTCAAGCTGCACGAAGGCATCGGCAAGTGGGCATTCTGGTTCTGGAACGCCGGCTTCTACATCTGCTTCATGCCGCAATACCTGCTCGGACTTATGGGCATGACGCGCCGCGTCAACACGTACGGCTGGGACAGCGGCTGGTGGGAGCTTAACCTCGTCTCGACGATCGGCGGCTTCCTGATGGGTATCGGCTTCCTGTTCCAAGTGTGGCAAATTCTCCATAGCATCAAGTTCATGCAGAAGGATACGACGGGCGATCCGTGGAACGCGCGCACGCTCGAGTGGTCGATTCCGTCGCCGGCTCCGCTCTACAACTTCGCGACCGTGCCGCAAGTAAGCGAGCGCGATCCTTGGTGGGAAGAGAAGCTTCGCAAGGAGAAGGGCATCGCGCCGCCTCCGAAGCCGCCGCTCGAACCGATCCATATGCCGAAGAACTCGGGCATTCCGATCGTCATGTCGCTGTTCTGGTTCATCGCGGGCTTCGGGTTCGTCTTCGATTGGCTGTGGATCGCCATTCCGGGTCTCGTCGGCGTAGCCGCGAGCATGCTCGTCCATTCGTTCAACTATAATACCGACTATTATATTCCGGTCGACGAAGTCAAGCGGACGGAAGCCGCGGCGGGGAGGGTTGTCTGATGGCACACGTTAAAAGTCACGGAGCGATGTCGCCGGCAGCTCACGATCACGGCCACGGCCATGACGGGCATCACGATCTCGAATCGCTTCGCATGATGGGCTTCTGGATTTTCCTGATTACCGACTGTATCCTGTTCGGAACGCTATTCGCCACGTTCGCGGTGCTGCACGACAGCAGCGCGGGCGGGCCGACGTTGTCCGAGATGATCGAGATGCCGGGCGTTATCGCCGAGACGTTCATCTTGCTCACGAGCAGCTTCACGAGCGGCCTCGCGGTGCTGTGCATGCACAAGGGAGACCGCAAAGGCTTGATTGCTTGGTTGGCCGTCACCGTATTGCTCGGCGCTTCGTTCATCACGCTGGAGGTGACGGAATTCATCCACTTCGTGCACGAAGGCGCTGCGATCGGCACGAGCGCGACGTGGTCGTCGTTCTTCGTCCTCGTCGGCACGCACGGCTTGCACGTCTCGCTCGGCCTCGTATGGATGATCGCCATTATCCTTCAGCTCGCCAAGCACGGCATTACGCCGGTCACGAAGCGCAAGGTCGGCATTATCAGCTTGTACTGGCATTTCCTCGACGTCGTCTGGATCTTCGTCTTCACGATCGTCTACTTGATGGAGGTGATGTAAGATGGCGCAAGGGACGAACGCTCATTCGCACCACGACCACGGGCACGATCACGGTCATGACGAACACGAATCGCACGGTTCGCTGAAGTCTTACGTCATCGGCTTCCTGTTGTCGCTCGTGCTGACGGCCATCCCGCTCCTCGTCGTGCTGAACGACTGGATGGAGGGCACTCCGGCGAAGCTGCTGTTGCTCGGCTCGGCCGTGCTGCAATTCGTCGTCCAGCTGTTCTACTTCATGCACTTGAAGGAAGAGAAGAAGCCGCGGTACAACCTGATGGTGCTCATTCTCGGCATCGCGATCGTGTTCACGATTGTCGCGGGCTCGATCTGGATTATGACTTACAACAAAGTGGCTTAGTGCCTCTTATCGCTATCTTCTCATGACACCTCGGCAACCGCGCTCATCGCGCACTTGGAGTAATCGGGGTGGTTGGCGCGGAATAACGGAACTCGGTTCCGTTATTTTTGCGTGTTGGGGGGTGGTTGCGGCGATCAGGGCGGGCCGATCCACTGGTCTTCGATTCGCGTGCTCCGGTAGAGTTGGCGGACATGGATGACGCTATTTCGTGTAATCGGGCGTGAGAGGACGGTCCGGCGGACACAGATGCCCTTATTGCGGCGTTGCGGCGTAAAAAGCTGCGTTGCGGCAGGAATAGCGTCACTGGTGTCCGCGAGCGCTGCAATTATTGGAGCTTTGGTTGGAATAGGGGCGTTGGTGTCCATATAGCACGTGGATTAGGAAAAAAGGGGCTGCGTCTCGATCATCGGAAGATGATGAGATGCGGCCCCTTGGCGTATTAGGATCCTTGCAGCTTGCGCACGTCGCCTTCGACCGTAAACAGCCGATCGTTCAACACGCGCAGTTGGCTGTCGGTTCGCTCGAAGCGTTGTTCGACCTTCTGGTTGATCTGATGCAGAATGGCGACGACGTCTTCGTTCTGCGTCTCTTCGATCCGATCCAGTTGTTTCTGCATGCTTGCGAGTTGACCTTCGATGCCTTCGATCTTGCCCTCGATACCTACGATCTTGCCTTCGATGCCTTCGATCTTGCCTTCGATGCCTTCGATCTTGCCTTCGATACCTTCGATCTTGCCTTCGATACCCTCGATCTTACCCTCGATACGCTCCAGCTTCGCATGAACGGGAGACAACTCCCGCTTCAACTCGTCCTGCAGCACTCCTCTTAACGCTTCGATCAATTGCGGTTCCATCGCTTCACCTCTAGTGGAGATAATGGGGCCGGTCCGTCGTGTAGATTCTTATTATAGTATAGCGAATCGGATAAAAATATACAAACATATGTTCTTATTCGTCGAATCAATCCGCATACCAAGGATTCAGATGCACCATCACTTCGACCACGTCCGAATCGGCGTCCATGATCCGTTGCTTGATCAGGCGGCTGATGTCGTGGCCCCGTTGAATCGTATAATCGCCGGGCACGCCGACGCGCACGTCGACGGTAATGTAGTGGCCGTGCTCGCGCGCGCGAACGCGGTCGATGCGCTTGATCGGCTCGATCGCGGAGATGAGCGTCTCGTACCGCGACAGCTTCTCCGGCGCGACGTTGCGCTCCATCAGAATGTTGACCGCCTCATGTCCGATCTCGTAGGCAAGCTTCAATACGAGCGCGGAGACGATAATGCCCGCGATCGGATCTCCGTAGGCGCCCCATGCCCAGCCGTAATGATCGCCGAGCAGACCGACGCCGATGCCGACGACGGCGGCGAGGGAGGCGTATACGTCGGCCAAATGGTCGTAAGCGGTAGCCATCACGCTCTTGCTGTTCGTCTCCTTGCCGACGCGCAGCGTGTAGACGTAGAGTCCCTGCTTCCAGACGAGCGAGAGCGCGGCCGCGCCGAGCGCCAGCCAGCTCTCTTCGCCCGCCGGCTCGAACAACGCGACGACCGATTGGAAGGCGATCCATAGAGCGGCGAGGATAAGGACGATGGAGACGAACGCGGACGCGACGACTTCGGCTTTGCCGTGTCCGTACGGGTGATCTTCGTCGGCCGGTTTCTTGGATACCATAGAGGAAGTAAGCGCCGCTACGGTCGCGATAATGTCGCCCGCGTTATGCACGCCGTCCGCGAGCAAGACCGGGCTCCCGAGCAATATCCCGGCGACGAGCTTAAGCGCGGTAAGTACGACGTTGCTGATTAAACTGATCCAGATCGCCAATAATCCGGAATGATGCCTATCCGCCACAAAGATTGCCCCTTCTAATAAAGTTTGCCCCGCGCAAAAAATAAATCAGGCTTCCAACCCTAGGGTCGGAAGCCTGTATTCGAGACGATGATGTCCTCATAACTTCGTATTCGTTCTACATATAAATAAGTCATGGGTGGTCCATCACCCTTTCTTCGAGCGATTACGCGTTTATAGTTCGCTACAATTGTAACATACGCCGGAAGTGAATGCGAACCGCCATTCTTAATCGTTAATATACTTAAATGTTATATTCATGTTATATATTGAAATAACAATGGTAAATGCATGTCATTAATATTGACATTGAAAATAGCAAGGCATATGATTAGCAATAAACCCCATATCGGAGGGAGTCGTTCTGCATGGGAATGACGAACGAAGCATATATGACCTCGCCTTCCTCCCGTTTCTACAACGAGATGTATGACGGATCTCAAGTACGCGGGCACTACGGTAAAGTCCATCAAGCGCTGGCCCGGATGTCGATCGACGAGCGGATTTCCCGGCAATCGTCGATGAACGGGCGACTGCTGGAAGAAGGGATCACGTTCACGCTGAACGGCGGCGATCAGGAGTCGCTGGAGCGAACGATTCCGTTCGATCTGGTGCCGCGCATCATTCCCGCCCGGGAATGGGAGCTGATCGAGCAAGGGACGAAGCAACGCGTCAGGGCGTTGAACGCGTTCCTTGCGGACATCTATAACGAGCAGAGCATTCTGAAGGACGGAATCGTTCCGCGCCGGATGGTCATGGCCAACCGCTATTTCCGCACGGAGATGATGCGCCTGCCCGTGCCCGGAGGCGCGTACGTAACCGCTTCGGGCATCGACCTGATCCGCGACGAGAAGGGCGATTATTTCGTCCTCGAAGACAATTTGCGTTCTCCCTCCGGTTTCTCCTACGTGTTCAAGAGCAGAACGATCATGCAGCACGATTTTCCCGAATTATACTTCTCGTACGCCATTCGCGGCATCGAACAGACGCTGCATAGCTTCCGGTCTTCCCTTCGCAATCTCGCCCTTGCCGACAAGAGCGAGCCGGTAATCGCCTTGCTGACGCCCGGCAGCTTCAATTCGGCCTACTTCGAGCATACGTTCCTTGCGCAGCAGCTCGGGCTCGAGCTCGTCGAAGGACGAGACCTGGTCTGCCGCGATAACAAAATATATATACGTAAAATAAACGGCTATAAGAAAGTGGACGTTCTGTACCGCCGCATCGACGACGACTTCCTCGATCCACTGGCGTTCCGGCCCGATTCGCTGCTCGGCGTCGCGGGACTGATGAACGCGTACCGGTTCGGCAACATCGCGATCGCGAACGCGCCGGGAACGGGAGTCGCCGACGACAAAGCCATCTATACGTTCGTGCCGGAGATGATCCGGTATTACCTGAACGAGCGCCCGATCTTGAACAACGTCCCGACCTACTTGATGAGCCGTCCGGACGAACGGGAGCACGTCCTGGGCAGGCTCGACCAGATGGTCGTCAAGGAGACGTCTCTCTCCGGCGGCTACGGCATGCTGATCGGACCGGCGTCCACCGAGCTTGAACGGGCGCAGTTCGCGGATAAAATACGCGCCAACCCCGACAACTATATCGCCCAGCCGACGATTCAGCTATCCACGGCTCCGATCAGCTTGGACGGGAAAATGGTGCATCGGCATATCGATTTGCGCGTGTTCGCGCTCGCCGACGGCAACCAAGTGCACGTGCTTCCCGGCGGCTTGACGCGCGTCGCGATGAAGGAAGGCTCGCTCGTCGTCAACTCCTCCCAAGGCGGCGGGTGCAAGGATACGTGGGTCATTGCGGATTAACAACGCCGACATCTATATGAAGGAGGTGCTCCTATGCTGGATCGAATCGCGGAATCTTTGTTTTGGATCGGGAGATACACGGAACGGGCCGAGAATCATGCAAGGCTGCTGGACGTGTATTACCACTTGCGGGAAGACAGCACGAGGGAAGACGAGACGGTATGGCGGCGCATCGCGAGCACGCTCGGGGACAGCGCGAGCTACGAGGAGCGGTACGGCGCATACGAAGAGAGGGACGTGCTCCATTTCCTGACGCTCGATCCGACGCAGTCCAACTCCCTGTTGACGTGTATCGTTCAGGCGCGGGACAACATGAAGAAGATACGCGAGCAATTGCCCGCCGAACTGTGGAACCTGATGAACGGCTTCTACTTGTGGTTGAAGAGCGTGCAAGTCGACGAGGTGATCCGGCAATCGCCGCACCGCTTCTTCCAGCGGGTGAAGGAGGGGCTCGCGGCGTTCCAAGGCACGGCGGTGTCGATTACGCTGCGCGATGAATCGTGGCACATGATGGAGAGCGGCAGGTATCTGGAGCGTTCGGAGAACGTGCTTCGGCTGCTCAAGTCCGTATCGGAACGGGTGCCCGAACAACGGGAATCATCGTACGCCTTCACGATGGCGGTATTGAAGTCGGCGGGCGGATACGAAGCCTACCGCAAGCTCGATAACGAGGAATTCAGCATGGAGGGCGTCGCGCGCTTCCTGCTCCTGCAGGAGACGTTCCCGCGTTCGGTACAGTTCTCCGTCGCGTCGTTCGAGCAGCACTTGAAGTCGATGCGCGGCCAGTCCGACAAGTCGGGCGCAGGCCTGGAGCGCGTCATTCGAATGGCGGGCAAGGCCCGTTCGGAGCTCGGGTGGATCGACCGTAACGAGATCGACTTGGATTCGCTGGGAGACGTGCTGGAGCAACTGATGTCCACGAGCAGGCAGCTCGGGGAGTCGGTGGCGAAGTACTTTTTTTCCCCCAACCGGGAGGTTATCGCATGAAGCTGGACATTTGCCACGTCACGAGATATCGTTACGCTTCTTCGGTAACGGACAGTGTCAATGAAATTAGGCTCACCCCGAGAACCGACGAGAGGCAAGCGTGCTATCAGCACCGACTCGTCGTCGATCCCAACGTGCAGCTGTTGTCGTACGAGGATTACTTCGGCAATCGCGTCCATTCGTTCACGGCGAACCACCCGCATCGGGAGTTGGTCATTACGGCGCACTCGACCGTCGTGACGCGCGACCGCGACGTGCTCTGGAAGGCGGCATGGGGCCCCGAGGAATCTTGGAAAAGAGTGCGCAGCGTCGATTTCATCGACCGGAACGCCGAATATTTGCTGCCGACGGGATTCGCTACGTTCGATCCGAGCGTGGAGGAATACGCGTCGCGCATTCGCGGGGAAGAGGCGGGCGTGTTCGGCTTCGTCCGGAATGCGGCGGGCGCGATCTTCGGCGATTTCGAATACAAGCCGCTGTCGACGGGCGTGCATACGACGGCGGGCGAGCTGATCGGCATCGGCTCCGGCGTCTGCCAGGACTTCGCCCATCTGCTTCTCTCGGTGTGCAGGCTTAGAGGCGTGCCGGCGCGCTACGTGAGCGGCTATCACTTCGTGGGCGATCTGCAAGGGCGCGACGCCGACTTCGAGCAAGCATCGCACGCATGGGTCGAGGTGTACGTGCCGGGCGTAGGCTGGCAAGGCATCGATCCGACGAACAACAACCTGATCGACTGGCGCTACGTGAAGCTCGGCCACGGAAGAGACTACATGGACATCGTGCCCGTCAAAGGCATCTACCGCGGAACAGGTGATCAGACGCTTCAAGTAACGGTGGACGTAAGATTGGCGGAAACGGGTTAACGTTCGGAATTGGACAAGATTATGTTGGCGTATAGATATACTTGCTGATATTTAGTCAATAATTACGAACGATTGGGCTGATATGCGTTGACATGTACGGTGGAATGCGATAATCTACGTAGGGGCGGCCGAACGGGTCGCAACGACATACGACTAGATCGTCCATTCGTATATCCTCGGCGATACGGGCCGCGGGTTTCTACCGGGAACCGATAATTCCCGACTACGAAGGATGTGGGAGAACCACACCCTTCGCCGGTCGGGAATTTTTTTGCGTTTCGGGCCGGGCTTGGGGCATACGAGAGGAGACGAACGAGTGAAAGCTTACGACGTTATCGTGGTCGGCGCGGGTCCGGCGGGCATCTTCACGTGTTACGAGCTGACGAGGAAGGCGCCCGGGCTCAAGGTGCTGCTCGTGGATAAGGGTCACGAGATTCGCCGCCGGCATTGTCCGATTCTCGAGAACAAGATCGAGCTCTGCCCGCCGCCGGCAGGCAAAAAAGAGTTCGCCGGCTGCCTGCCCGCTTGCTCGATTACGGCCGGTTTCGGAGGCGCGGGCGCTTACAGCGACGGAAAATTCAACATCACGACGGAGTTCGGCGGCTGGTTGACGGATTACTTGCCTCCGTCCCAGGTGCTCGGACTGATCCAATACGTGGATAGCATCAATATAGAGCACGGCGCGACGCTTCACGTCACCGATCCGACGACGGACGTCGTGAAGAGCATCGAGCATCGCGGGTTCGCGGCGGGTCTGAAGCTGCTGCGCGCGCAAGTGCGCCATCTCGGCACCGAGCAGAACTTGGAGATCTTGAAGTCGATCGCGGATTACTTGGACGGCCGGATCGAGATGCGGTTCAAGACGGAGGTCGCGGACCTGCTGACCGTCAAGGAAGACGGCGCGCATCGCGTTCGCGGCATCGTCCTGAAGAACGGCGAGGAGATCGAGGCGGATCGGGTCGTCGTCTCGCCGGGCCGCGACGGGTCGGCGTGGCTGACCGAGGTGCTCAAGAAGCGCCGCCTAAGGATGGTGAACAATCAAGTCGACGTCGGCGTGAGGGTCGAGACGTCGGACGTCGTCATGCGGGAAATCAACGAGCATCTGTACGAAGGGAAGTTCGTCTACAATACGTCCGTGGGTACCCGGGTGCGCACGTTCTGCAGCAACCCGTCCGGCCACGTCGTCGTCGAGAACCATAGCGGCGTCATGGCGGCGAACGGTCACGCGTTCAAGGATCCGGCGCTCGGTTCTCCGAACACGAACTTCGCGTTGCTCGTCTCGCACAAGTTCACCGATCCGTTCGACAAGCCGAACGAATACGCGAGAGAAATTTGCAAGCGGGCGAACGATCTCTCGAACGGCGGGGTCATCGTGCAGAAGTTCGGCGATATTCTTCGCGGTCGCAGATCGACCGAAGGGCGGATCAAGGAAGGGTTCATCGAGCCTACGCTCGGCGAAGCGGTACCGGGGGATCTCGGTCTAGTGCTGCCGTATAACACGATGAAGAGCTTGATCGAGATGGTCGAGGCGCTCGACAAGGTGACGCCGGGCATCGCGTCCGAGCACACGTTGTTCTACGGCGTCGAGGCGAAGTTCTATTCGGCGCGCCCGAAGCTGAGCGACACGCTAGAGACCGAGATCGCCGGACTCTACTGCGGCGGCGACGGAGCGGGCGTCACGCGCGGCTTGGCGCAAGCGGGCGCGGCCGGCGTCTGGATCGCACGGGCTATCGTCGACAAGAGCGGGGCGTAACGGCGGGGCATTGAAAAGCTTGTCGCAAAATGGTATATTTTAGTATGAAATATTTACCACGAGCGAAGGGGCGATGAGAAATGCCGATTACGATCGACGCGATCTACCGAACATACGCCGTCAGACCGACGGCTTTCCCGCCTATTTACGATAAGCCGGCTAGTTATCGGCAGCCGTTCGCCAGACAGCCGTTGGCGATCAACAACCCGTACGAGCGGTTCGTAAAGTCCGCGGCCACCGGCATCGCCGGCTTCCTGAAAGCCGCGCAGGACGTGCAGGCCGCGGCGAAGAGCTTGCTGGGCAAGGATGATTCCGGTCTGCATGCGCGAGCCGCGACGACTACGGACGCGAAGAAAGTTACGGCGTCGGCCGTCGCCGGCGCTTCAGCCAAGAGCTACGAGGTGAAGGCGAGCGCGCTGGCGACATCCCAGACGAACGGTGGATCGTGGTTGGCCCGTACCGATGCTTCCGCGGCGAGCGAAGGAACGAACCGATTCAAGATCACGATCGGCGGCAAGTCGACGACGGTATCGGCATTCGTCTCGTCTACGGATTCGAACGATCGGGCGTTGACGAAGCTGAAGGACGCGATCAACGAGGCGAAGACGGGCGTCACGGCCAGTATCGCGACGGATGAAGCGACCGGACGGCGGAAGCTGGAGCTGAAGAGCGACAAGACGGGCACGGACGCGAAGTTCGAGATCGAGGACGTCTCCGGCAACGCGGTCGCCGCGACCGGAATCGGAACCGCGACGACGGAAGCGTCCAACGCATCGTACAGCGTGAACGGCGGAGCGGCGCAATCGTCGCAGTCGAACGAGGTCGAGCTGGAGAAGGGCAAGGTCAAAGCGACGCTTCTCGCGCCGACGACGGAGGAAGTGACGATCGAGGTTCGTCCGGACGCCGACCAAGCGACGAAGCAAGTGAAGCAATTGTTGTCGAGCTTCAATGCGATGCATGAACGCGGCGATGCCGCGAGCGGATATCTGCATTCTTCGATACTTAGAAGCCTCGATACGATCGCGAGCTCTTCCGCCTACGGGGACATCGGCATTCGACGCAACGGCGACGGCACGCTGAAGCTGGACGAGCAGCAATTCCGGAAGAGCTTGAGCACGGACGGCGAGCGCGCTTCGAAAGCGATCGGCGGTCTGGCAGATCGCTTGTCGTCGATGGCCCAGCGATTCAACCAAGTTCCTGCGAGCAGCTTAATGAACGCGAAGGCGCAGGGCCTGCAGCAATTTCTGCAGTATCAGACTTCGATGTTCCAAGCGCCCGCGGCGTATGCGATGCCTTTCGCGCCAAGCGGCTTGTTGTTGAACGGATTCATGTAAATAAAGAAACAGCCCCGGTGCGAGAGTCGCGCCGGGGCTGTTTGCATACGAAGCATGCGGGGATCGTCGAAAGCGTCGCAAATGTAACTGAAAAATCACATACATTCCGCGCCGGATAACCGATCGCCGATAATATAACTGAAAAATCGAATACATACCGCACAAACTAGCTAAACGCAAGAAATATAACTGAAAATTCGAATACATCCCGCGCAAACTAGCTGATCGACGAAAATAGAACTGAAAAACCGAATACATCCCGCGACGGGTAGGACGGAAGGAAGTCGCTGCGTTACCCTTGCTTGATCTTCTGGAACGCCTCCAGGAATTGCTTCGACGGATACGCGCCGGACAGCGCGTACTTGCCGTCCAGAATGAAGAACGGCACGCCGCTGATGCCGATGTTCTGCGCCGTCTGCTGATCTTGCGCGACCGCTTCCGAGCCTTCGCCGGCATCGAGCAGCTTCTTCAACTCGTCGGTGTCGACGCCGAGCTCCTCGCGCGCGATCTCGAGCAAGACGTCTTCGCGGGCGATGTCCTTGCCGTCCTCGAAGTAGGCTTTCATGACGGCTTCGACCCAATGCGCTTGGCCGGCTTCCTCAAGCAGCGAAGTCACGCGGTGCGAGAGCACCGTGTTCGGCATCCGGCTAACGTTATCGAACTTGAACGTGACGCCGACTTGCGCGCCCGCGTCCGTGACGCGCTCCAGCATCGGGCGCATCCGTTCGGCGCCGCCGAACTTCTTCTCCATGACGCTGTTGAAAGGCAGGCCTTCCGGGGGGAGCGTAGAATCGAGCTGGAACGCGTGGTAATTCACGTCGATCGTCTCGCCGGTCGCCTGCGCCCATGCTTCGATCGCGTCGTTCATGTTCTTCTTGCCGATGCGGCACCACGGACACACCATATCGGAGTAAACATCGATTTTCATCGGAATCACCTCTTAAGCGAACTGTTGTCCTCTTAGTATGGCAGACAACCGGACGATGTCAATGTGCGCTTCGCAGGCTCGGGTGTTAGAATAAGGGAATATGTCTTGGCCGGCGCGCTATCGAAGGAGGAAAGACGAATGAAGTTGACGATCGATTCGAAGGCCGAGTTATTGAACGGCGTAGAGATGCCGAGGCTCGGCTTGGGGGTATGGCGGACCGAGCCCGGCGAGCAGACGGGACAAGCGGTACTCGCCGCTCTGGAGGCGGGATACCGAAGCGTCGATACCGCATCGCTATACCGGAACGAAGCGGACGTAGGAAGGGCGATCCGGGCGTCCGGCATTGCCCGGGAGGACGTCTTCGTCACGACGAAGGTATGGAACAGCGAGCAGGGGTACGACACGACCGTCGCTTCGTTCCATGAGAGTCTGCGAAGGCTGGAGATGGACTACGTGGACTTGTTCCTCGTGCATTGGCCGGTCGCCGGCAAGTACAAAGAGACGTATCGCGCGCTCGAACACTTGTACGAGCAGGGCAAAGTCCGGGCGATCGGAGTGAGCAACTTCCTGATCCACCACTTGGAGGACTTGATGAATACGTGCCGCATCAAGCCGATGGTGAACCAGGTCGAGCTGCATCCGCTGCTCACGCAGAAGAAGCTGCTGGCGTTCTGCCGCAAGGAAGGCATTCAACTGGAATCGTGGCGTCCGCTCATGCAGGGGAGATTGGACATCCCTCTGTTGACGGAGTTGGCGGCCAAGTACGGCAAGACGCCCGCCCAGATCGTCCTGCGCTGGCACCTGCAGCTCGGCGTCGTCACGATCCCGAAGTCGGTGCGGCCGGAGCGCATACGCGAGAACGCGGAGCTGTACGATTTCGCTCTCGAGCCGGAAGACGTCGTCCGCATCGACGCGCTCAACGAGAATCGTCGGTTCGGCGCGGATCCGGACCATATTGATTTCTAGAAGGCGCCGACGGGTATAATACATCTGGGCGTCCGCGCCGCTTGACACCTCCAACTGTAACTGATATTATTACAGTATCGACAGGGGAGGCGTTACAACGATGAACAGTGAATTCGTCATTGCTGTCCACGGTCTGACGCTGCTCGCCTATCGTCCCGACGGCATGGCTTCCAGCGAGGAGATCGCGACGAACGTCTGCACGAACCCGGTCCGCGTGCGCAAAGTGATGAGCTGTCTTCGCAAGAGCGGCTTCGTCGAGACGCGCGAAGGCTCGGGAGGCGGCTACAAGCTCGTCGCCAAGCCCGAAGACGTAACGCTCTCCAGCGTGTACCGCGCGCTTGCGGCGGGATCGCTTGCGCCGAGCTGGTGCAGCGGCGATCCGGAGATGGATTGCGTCGTCGGCTCCAACATGCGGGACGTCATGAACGCGGTATTTTGCGGAGCGGATCAAGTGTTGGCGTCGTACCTCGAATCGATCACGATCGCGCAGATGCTGTCCCGAATCGAAGCCAAGGCGAAAGCTTAGGCTCGAGAAGGAAGTCGGATGCAACGGGCGAAGATAGACGTGCCCGGTCTACGACATTAGGCTTTAATCCATTCAGATAGATCGATAAGGAGAGATGAACCATGGCAGTCGTAATTACGAAAGACAACTTCAAAGACACCGTATCTCAAGGCGTTTCCCTTCTGGACTTCTGGGCCCCTTGGTGCGGACCTTGCAAAATGCAGCTTCCGATCGTAGAAGAGCTGGCAACCGAGCTGCAAGGCACGGCAACGATCGCGAAAGTGAACGTCGACGAAGAGCCTGAGCTCGCAAGCCAATTCGGCGTCATGAGCATTCCTACGCTGATCCTGTTCAAGGACGGCCAACCGGTCGACAAGCTCGTCGGTCTGCAATCGAAGGCCGCTCTGCAAGCGAAGATTCAAGGTCAGCTGTAAGCGTCCGCGGACGTAACGGAATAGCAAGGGGAAGAACTGTCGCGGATGCGGCAGTTTTTTCTTATTCCGGGATCACAATGCGGTTGCAAAGGGAGCATTCCGGGAGTATGATGAGGTTATGACCGAGTGACCGAAAATGAAATTTAGTCATTTAAGGCCAAAGGAGGCGCAATCGAATGTCGATCGACCGTCGCAAGCTGATCGTGGACGCGGCTGCGCAATCGTTCGCGCTATACGGATACAAGGCGACGACGATGGATCAAGTGGCGAAGCTCGCCAATGTCGGGAAGGGAACGATCTATACGTTCTTCGCGACGAAGGAGGAGCTGTTCGACGAGATCATGAACGCGCTCATTCGGGACATGAAGCGGGTAGCGGACGAGGAATACGACGCGGCCCGGCCGTTCTTCGATAACCTGAGCCGAATCTTGACCCGCCTGCTCGACTACCGCGAGAAGCATCAGCTGGCGGTGAAGATGGCGCAGGAAGTGCGCGACATGAACACTCCGAAGGCGAGCGAAGGCCTCGATCGCATTGAACGAGCGCTGCAAGGGTATATTCAGGCGAAAGTTCAAGCCGCCGTGGAGAAGGGCGAATTGAAGCCGTGCGATCCGGCCGTGACGGCGTTCGTGATGCTCAAGCTGTATCTCGCGCTCGCGACGGACTGGCAGAAGTCGCACGAACCGCTAAGCAAGACGCAGATGACCGAGCTGTTCCGGCTGTACCTAATGGAAGGCATAGCGGCGAAGGCGTGATGCGCGCGTAACGATAATAGACGGTCGTATTGTTCGAGCCCTTACGGGCAAGGGCGGATGCGAACCGTTTTTCTATCGCAATAAATGACCAAATGAACAAAATAGTCAGTCAGGATGGTGGAGACAATGAAAGGATTCAAGCAATTTATCGGAGAAGTCGCGACGATCGTCCGCAATCCGAAGACGCTCATTCCGGTCGCGGCGGTGATCATGATACCCGTCATGTACAGCGGCATGTTCCTCGGCGCGTTCTGGGATCCGTACGGTAAAATGGACCAGCTGCCCGTGGCGGTCGTGAACGCGGACGCCGGAGCGGTAGCGGAGGGCGAACCGATCCATATCGGACAAGATTTCGCGGAGGAGCTGAAGGGCAACGCCAGCTTCGAATGGCACTTCGTCGATCGGGACGAAGCGGATAGAGGGCTCGGCGATCATACGTACTATATGGCGATCGAAATTCCGGCCGACTTCTCGGAGAAGACGGCGACGCTGACGTCCGATCATCCGACGCCGGCGGAAATCGTCTTCTTGAAGAACGAAGGGAGCAACTTCCTCGCTTCGCAGATCGGAAACAACGCCGTCGACCGCATGAAGACGGAGCTGAGCCAGGAAGTCACGAAAGCCTACGCCCATACGGTGCTGGATACGATGTCGACGCTCGCCGACGGGCTCGGCGACGCGAGCGACGGGGCGGGCGAACTGGCGGCGGGCGCCGCCAACGCGAAAGACGGCGCGGCCGCGTTGCAGGCGAACCTGCATAAGCTCGCGTCGGGGTCCGAATCGATGCGGCAAGGCATCGATAAGCTCGCTTCGGGCGCCGTAGCGATGGATGCCGGCGCCGCTGATCTGCAGGGCGGCGCAGGCGCGCTGGCGAGCGGATTGGCGCGGCTGACCGAAGCGCAGGGGCAATTGGAGGCGGGCGCGGAAGGTCTCGATCAAGGCGCCGCCGCGCTCGCCGAAGGGCTGGATGCTTCCGCGGCCGGCGCGGCCAAGCTGAAGGACGGCGCCGCCGCGTTGTCGGCGGGGCTTGAGCGGCTGGCCGAGGCGCAGCCCGAGCTCGCCGAAGACGCGAGCTTCCGGCAGCTTCTCGCGGCCGGCAAGCAGCTGGCGGCCGGCGCGGTCGAAGCGCAAGCGGGGCAGCAACGGCTGGCGGACGGTGCCGATGCGCTCGTCGCCGGGACCCAGCGGCTAGCGTCCGGCGAGACGGCGTTCGGCGATAAGCTGAGCGAAGCGGCCGTCGGCGGCGACAAGCTTGCGTCCGGAGCGAAGCAATTGCACGCAGGGGCGACGCAATTGAACGGCGGACTGTCGGAGCTGTCCGCGCGGTTCCGGTCGATCGCGGACGGATCGGAACGGCTCGATCAAGGCGCGTCGGAGATGGCCAGCGGGCTCGTTAAGCTCGCCGACGGCTCCGGCCGACTGTCGGATAAGCTGAGCGACGCCGCGAAGCAAACGTCGGGGCTGAGCGACGCGAACGCCGATAGCGTGGCCGATATGTTCGCCGATCCGGTTAGCCTGGACGTCGTCAAGACGACGGAAGTCGCCAACTACGGCACCGGCTTCGCGCCGTACTTCCTGTCGCTCGGCTTATTCGTCGGCGCGCTGTTGCTGACGGTCGTCTATTCGGTGAAAGAGCCGGCGATCGCGCCGAAGAGCGCCTGGAGCTGGTTCGCCGGCAAGGCGATGACGCTAATCGTAATCGGTACGTTCCAAGCGCTGATCGCCGACGCCGTCCTGCTGTACGGCATCGGGCTCGAAGTACGCAGCGTGCCGCTGTTCGTCCTGCTTAGCATCGTAACGAGCGTGACGTTCATGAGCATCATTCACTTGTTCGTCTCGACGATGGGCAATCCCGGCAGATTCCTGGCGATCATGCTGCTCATCTTCCAACTGACGAGCTCGGGAGGCACGTTCCCGCTCGAGATGCTTCCCGATTGGCTGCAGAACGTCAGCGCATGGCTGCCGATGACGTACGCGATCGCGGGCTTCAAGGCGGTCATCTCCACGGGCGACTACGCGGAGCTGTGGAACAACGCGGGCGTTCTGGCGATCGTGGCGGTCCTGTTCTCGGCGCTTACGTTCACGTTCTTCTTCCTCTCCTATCGCAAGGAGCGGAGCGGCGCGAAGCAGGTCGTCGCCGCATAATCCGTTACGCAAAGACGAAGGCCTCTGCCGCGCGAGCGGTAGAGGCCTTCGTTGTTCGTTGCGTCGTCGAACCGCGTCAGATCGTCCATTGTCCGTGAACGACGGAGACGAGCTTCCATTCCTCGCCCGCGGGTACGAAGACGAGCACGAGGCTTTGCCAATCCATTCCTTCGGCCTTCTCGTCGAAGCCCGGGAAGTGGAATTCGACGTAAGACGAGCCCGGATAGACTTCGGCGGCGTTGAAGGCAGTGGTGCCTTGGCCTACGAGAGCATTCACGCTTACGTTGGGCGCGTCGGCGAAGTCTTGATTGTACACGTACTTCTCGTAATAGTCGCGGAACGTAAGCAGGATCGGTTCGCCGCTGCCGTCGGCGGTTCCCCATTGCAGCTTCGCCGTATCTTTGAAGTCCGGGAGCTTGTCGGCTTGGAACAGCTGGCTTCCTGCCGTATCGATGTGCGAATACGGGGAGAATCTTAACCCTTGCCCGGGGTCGACCCAATCCGATAACGTGCCGAGGTCGCGGTCGCGCAGCAGCTCGACGATCGTCGATGCAGCGTCCTTCAACGCTTGCTCGGAGCTTCCGGAAGGTTGCGCGGTATTGTCGCCGGCGGAACCGGCCGACGGTTCGCTGCTATGGGAAGCCGTAGCGGATGGCTGGGAAGAAGGAGCGGACGACTCCGGGATCGCGCTTGGCGCGTTCGCGCCGTCGTTATTCGAAGACGAGCCGCAGCCGGCCGTGACAAGCGCGAGAACAGCCGCGAGCAATAGCGGTGCCAACTTGCGCATCATGAATGACCTCCTTGCGTGTAAGTACAACGTTAGACGCAGATTAAGCCAAGATGTTCCGCGGAAAATCGGCTGGAATTTTTTTTTGTAATTCCCGGCATCGCGCGCCGGCATTGGCTTCCAAGACTTGGTGGTATGTTATAATATGTTCAAACGAACCGCATCCGCAACGTCCCGATGGAGGCGATGGCATGAACCGAAAGAAGCCGGGCTTCGGCAAGCAGCTCGCGGAATTGCACCGATGGAACGCTTGGATCGTCGTTATCCTGACCGTATCCGGCGTGCTCCTGTTCTGGGAGCCCGTGCGCGGATGGCTCGACGGCCATGCGAGGCAGCCGATCAAGCAGCTTCATATCGCGCTCGGTCTGGTTACCGGAATACTCGTCCTTCTCTATCTTCCGTTAATGAAACGCCATTTGAAGCAGCTTCGAAGCCGACCGAAGCAGAAGGGCAATCTTGCGTTCGTCATCGCGCTGCTCGTCGGCTGGCTGTTGTCCGGCATCGTGCTGTGGCAGCTTCGTCATTTTCCCCCGTCGTGGGCCAATGCCGCTCTTGTCGTCCACGATCTATTCACGTGGTTCGGGGTACCCTATCTGATCTACCATTCCGTTACCCGTCTCCGCTGGATGAAGCAGCCCGGGCGAAGATCGGCGACGGCTGGCGCGGAGCCGGCGGCGCCGGTTGAGGACGTCGGGCCGGCCGAGGCGCCGACAGCCCGGCCGATCGGCTGGTCGCGGGAAGATCCCGCGGCCGCGTCGCAGCCCGCGCCCGCGCAGTGGATGACCCGCAGACAGTTCCTGAAGCTGACCGTCGGGGCGGCGTTGACCGTCGCCTTCGCGCCGCCGTTCGCGCGGTGGCTGTCCCGGCAGGTCGGGACGGGAGGCGGCGGACTGCCCGGCGTCGACGAAGCCGCGATGCCGGACGCGAACGCGATGCTGCCCGAGCCTGTGCCGCTGCCCGATTCGGTTAACGTCATCGGCGGGGGCGCGAGAGGACAGTTTCAGATGTACACGGTGACGAAGCTGCCGACGTTCGACTCGGCGACGTGGACGTTCAGGCTGGACGGTCTGGTCGATCGACCGGCGACGTGGAATTGGGAGCAGTTCCTGGCGATCGCGCGGACGGTTCAGGTGAGCGACTTTCACTGCGTGACGGGCTGGTCGGTGTACGACAACACATGGGAAGGCATTCGGCTATCGGAGCTGCTCAAGCTAGCGGGAGTTAAGCCGGGGGCGAAGTTCGTGAAGTTCTATTCCGGGGACGGGGTCTATACCGACGCGTTGTCGCTCGAGCAAGCGAGCATGGACGACGTGCTGGTCGCCTTGCTGCACGACGGGAAGCCGATCCATCGCGACTACGGCGGACCGGTGAGGCTGATCGTGCCGGGCATGTATGCCTATAAGTCGGTCAAGTGGCTTGACCGGATCGAGTTGATCGACAAGGCGCATATCGGGTATTGGGAACAGAGAGGCTACGATAACGACGCATGGGTGAGGAAAAACGAATGGTTTAGCTCGTGACGCGAAGCTCCCGCGCGATCGGCGAAGTTCGAGACGCCGACCGCAAGGGATAGACCGGGCGCCCGGGAGGACAGACTAGGCCGTAAGCGGCTTAGTCTGTTTCTTTTTGCGCTTGCGGCACGGGGGCGACCGACTTCGTATTCTCCAACGTGTCGTTGACGAACGCCATGTCTTGATTGCGAGCTTTCATGTTCGTCGTGCCTTTGTAGTTGCCTTTATGCGATTTGTTCTCCATCGTCTTGATCAGCCTCCTTCCTGTCGTCATTGTGCGCACTCCCGAAGCCCGTTATCCGCGAAGGGTGAGGTAATTCGAGCATTTTATCTATCGAGGAGGAATCGTAGAACATGCATAGGTTCTCCATCCGGATCGTCCGAGTCGCTTCGCCGGCGCTCGTCGCGATCGCCTTGCTCCTGTCGGCGTGCGGCGGCAATGCTGTCGAGGACCAGCCGCCGGCCGCGAAGCGACGGACGCCCGCCGCCGAGGCGCTCGACGAAGCCCGAATCGCCGCCGGGCAATTCAAGAAGTACGCTTTCGATATCCATATGGACCAGAAGGTGACTTCCGACAAGACGGAAGACGTCAAAGTCGCCATGAAGGGCATGGCCGAACGCGAGCCGCTGAAGCTGGACCAGACGATCCATACGACGATCGGCGGCGAGTCGTCCGACGTCCGGACGGTTATCGTGCCGGAAGGCTACTATATGTACGTGCCGGAGTACGAGGAATGGAGCAAGCTGTCGGCGGCGACCGCGGCGGACAATACGAAGACGCTATCCGACTTCCAAGCCGATCCGGGCAAGGCGGTGGAAGAGCTTCTCGGCTTGGCTGGACAGGCGACGCTGGAGGAAGGGAACGGAACCCGGACGGTTCGCTACGAAGGAACGGAAGCGGAGGCGAAGACGTATTCGATGAAGCTGCTCCAGAGCACGCTCGGCTTGACGGATACGGACTTGGACGAGCGGTTGAAGAACAGCATGAACGTAAGCAAGCTGCAAGTATCGGTCACCCTGGATACATCGGCTCACTGGCCGCTGTCCTATCGGATCGAGAGCGGGCTGTCGCTGGAGCTCGAGGAGGGAAAGCGGACGACCGTCGAGACGACGATGGAGGGCTCTTACGACGAGATCAACAAGTCGGGCGCCGTGGTCCTCCCCGAGGAGGCGAAGGGAGCGCTTGATCCCGACCAGATCGACAAGGAACTCGGAGACGATCCGCTCGGCTTGAACGAGGAGGAGTAACGCCGCCCGGCCGTCTTCTGTGGACGTTAAGCCGCCGTTCTTGTATAATGGCGTGAGAATTGAACAGCTTGACGGCCCATGGACGATTGGCGTCCGCGATGGCCGCAAGAAGTCAGGAGTGTTAACGTACATGGCATTGTCGTGCGGAATCGTCGGGCTTCCCAACGTCGGGAAGTCGACCTTATTCAACGCAATTACGCAAGCGGGCGCGGAATCCGCTAACTACCCGTTCTGCACCATCGATCCGAACGTCGGCGTCGTCGAGGTGCCGGACGAGCGCCTGCAGAAGCTGGCGGAGATCGTCAACCCGAACCGGATCGTTCCGACCGCTTACGAGTTCGTGGACATCGCGGGCCTCGTGAAGGGCGCGAGCCGCGGAGAAGGGTTGGGCAACAAGTTCCTCGCCAATATCCGCGAGGTGGACGCGATCGTTCACGTCGTGCGCTGCTTCCAGGACGAGAACATTACGCACGTCGCGGGCAAGATCGACCCGATCAACGACATCGAGGTTATCAACCTCGAGCTGATCTTGACCGATATCGAGTCCGTCGACAAGCGGATCGATCGTACCCGCAAGAACCTCAAGGGCGGCGACAAGAAGGTCGTGCAGGAGATGGAAGCGCTCGAGCGCATCCATGCCGCGCTGCATGCCGAGAAGCCGGCGAGAAGCGTCGAGCTGTCGGCGGAAGAGAAGCTGCTCGTTCGCGACATGCATCTGCTGACGATGAAGCCGGTCCTGTACGCGGCGAACGTGAGCGAAGCCGACGCGGCGAACGCGGACGGCAACCCGTACGTGCAGCGCGTGCGCGAGTTCGCGGCGGCCGAAGGCTCCGAAGTCGTGCACATCAGCGCGAAGGTCGAATCGGAGATCGCGGAGCTCGAGGGCGAAGACAAGGAGATGTTCTTCGAGGAGCTAGGCTTGACCGAGTCGGGCCTCGATCGCCTCATTCGCGCTTCTTACAAGCTGCTCGGGCTGTACACGTATTTCACGGCAGGCGTTCAAGAGGTTCGCGCCTGGACGATCCGCAAAGGCACGAAGGCGCCGGGAGCGGCGGGCGTCATCCACTCCGACTTCGAACGCGGCTTCATCCGCGCCGAAGTCGTCAGCACCGACGACTTGGTTGCGAACGGCTCGATGAAAGCCGCGAAGGAAAAAGGTCTCGTGCGCTTGGAAGGCAAGGAGTACGTCGTCGCCGACGGAGACGTCATGCACTTCTTGTTCAACGTATAATCGGATAAGCATATAATGACTTGACACAATTGCGACGATTGTCCATAATTAGGGAAAATAACGGCAGGGAAGCACCCCGCAAAGTCAAACACGTCTCCTGTGTTTCCTTTGCGGGGTGTTTTCCGTTGCGGCGCAACGAAAGGAGCGGTAACGATGACGGAACGCGCGAAACCCCCAGAACGGCTCTCGAAGGTGAAAGAAGAGCAGGAAAGATATGCGATGATCGACGAGCGTTACGAGATCATAGGAGGCGTCCGTTATGATTTTCTTTCTTCGCCTAAGTATGCGCATCAGAAGATGTTGACGAATTTTTGTTTGGCGTTTCACGATTCGTGCGCGCAAGAAGGCGAGATCATGCTCGGGCCGCTCGACGTGCATCTGGACGAGGACAACATCTTCCAGCCGGACGTCATTTATATCGCGCGCGCGAGACTCGACATTATTCGCGACGGATTCGTCTTCGGCGCGCCGGATCTCGTCGTCGAGATTTTGTCCGATAGCACGGCCCGACGGGACAAGACGATCAAGAAGACGACGTACGAGCGGTTCGGCGTCAAGGAATATTGGCTGGCCGATCCGATCTACCGCACCGTCGATCAATTCGTGCTGCGGGAGGCTCGCTACAAGCTCGCGGCGACTTGGACGGAAGGCGATAGACTGGTCTCTCCGACGATTTCGTGCTTGTCGATCGATCTTGATGCCGTGTTCCCGAAGGAATTGCGGCAATAACAATACGGTGGATTACCGCTTGGCGCGCTCGCCAGGCGTTTTTTATTTTCGCCGGGGCCCTGCAACCTTACGGACGGCTAGCGCGTCTGTGGGGGTGGAAGCATAAGCCAAAGGCGCTTCACATCGACGCAATCTCATTACGGATGCGGAAGGAGAAACATCATGAACAAGAAGAAAGCGATACTCGTGTTGACGGCGGTAGGCATACTCGGAACGACGGCGGCCGTCGGCGCGAAGGGCATGTCGGACAAGATCAGCGGATTCCTGCGGAAGGACGTCTCGGTTACGATCAACGGCGAAGCGACGTCGCTCCAGCCCGTATTCATCAACGGTAAAGCGTACTTACCGATTCGCGACGCGGCGCCGACGCTCGGCTACGAGCTCGACTATAAGAACAACGGCATCGTGCTCAACGAAATCGACGACGAGGAAGAGGTCGAGTACATGCGCACGATGGGCGTCATCGTAGACGTGACGAAGACCGACGACGGCCAATATCGACTCGAAGTGCTCGGCAAAGGCCCTCATAGCTGGGTCATCCTCTACGCGGATCCCGACACCGAGCTGACCGACGCGGAAGGCAAGCCGTTCGCGGCCAAAGACCTGAAGGCCGGCCAGCGGATCACCGCCGAATTCGGACCGATCATGGCGCTTAGCTTCCCGGGACAGTCGCACGCTGCATCGATTCAGGTGCAAGCCGATTCGCTCGTCCAAGAGTCGACGATCCAGAAGGTCGAGAAGACGGACGACGGCTGGCAAGTCAGCTTCGGAGAGACGAAGGACGGAACGACAACGACGACGATCGTGCTGAACGCCGGCAAAGAAACGTCCGTGCTCGATTCTCAAGGTCAATCGGTCGCTTGGGAAGACCTGAAGGCGGGCACGAAGGTGCGCGCGTACTACGGTCCGATCATGACGAAGAGCTTGCCGCCGCAAAGCCCGCTGCACTACCTCGTCGTGCTTAAAGCGGACCAAACGTCGGTTGCTCCGGCCACGCAGAAGGAATTCCGCGATCTCGCTTGGTCGCTGATCTCCGCGGACGAGAAACCGCACGTCACGACGAAGCAAGACGAAGCGAAGGTCGAATCCGTGCCCGCGAAGGACGCTCCGGTCTTCGGCGGAGACGAAGAGCAGAAGAAGCTGTACGACGCGGTGAAGGCTGCCGGCGGCAACGTACTCACGGTAACGTACAATACGGACCGCGACGAACTGATCGGACCGCTCGTGCTCGTGTTCGATCAAGACTCGAAGAAGCTGCTAGGCTACTACCCGCGCAGATAATCTTATAGCCAAGATCCCTACGAATCAGATGCAGGGACCGTTCGCAACGTCATCTAAGGATGGACGTTGCGGGCGGTCCCTGTTTGCGTTGCAGCAACCCCCGGCGCCTCTATATAAATTTATCGTGACGAACCTTACAATATCTGCTATCGTAAAATCCAATTTATCCCTTATATCGCGATAACGCGTCGGATGGAGTTGGGGCGGGGACATGAAAGCTTACGGTTACTTAATCAAGATGCGCATGCTGACGGCCATAGCCTATCGCTTCGACGTCTGGGTCGGCATGGTCGGAGACGTCATCATGCTCGCGGCGTCGGTCTACATCTGGAAGGCTGCTTACGGCAGCGACGCGCTCGGAACGGGCGCTTCCGTCGTCGGGCTGGACGGCATGATCACCTACACGGTCGTCTCCGTCCTGATGGCCGCGGTGTTCAGCACCGGCGTGCAGAACACGATATACAGCCAAGTGCGCGAAGGGAACATCGCGCTCGACTTCATGCGGCCGCTCAATCTGCTCGGCATCTACTTCTCCGAAGACTTGGGCAGCATGGTCAGCTCGCTCGTGAACAAGGCGATCCCGCTCGTCCTGATGGCGGCGCTGCTATTCGGGTTCCCGATGCCGGACAGCCCTGCCGCGGCGGGTTTGTTCGCGGCAAGCTGCCTGCTCAGCTTCATGATCCTCTGGCTCATGAGCGCGATGGTCGGGCTCGTGGCGTTCTGGGTGGCGGAGCTCGGCAACCTCGGCATGGTGAAGGACGCCGTCGTCCGGGTGCTGTCCGGCAGCTTGGTTCCGCTCTGGTTCTTCCCCGCGGGGCTGCAGAAAGTATCGGAATGGCTGCCGTTCCAGTACACGTACCAGCTCCCGATCAGCATCTACATCGGCATGACGAAGCCTGCCGAAGCGCTGCGGTCGATGGGCGTGCAGGCGGCGTGGATCGCGTTGCTCGCGGCGCTCCTCGCCTTGATCTGGAAGCGCGCGCGGAGCAAAGTCATGGTGCAGGGAGGATGAGGCGAAGATGAACGGGGTCAGGCACTATTGCACCGTATTCGGCTATTACGCCAAGCTGGCGATTCAAAGGCAGTTGGAGTATCCGCTGTTTCTCATCAGCTGGCTGCTCATGATTCCGACGCAATATTTCGCGGGCATCTGGATGCTTCGCATTATCGTCGACCGCTTCCAGCCGCTCGCGGGCTGGGGGTTCGAGGACTTGGCGTTCCTGTACGGGCTCGGGCTGCTAAGCCACGGTCTCGTCGTCGTCTTCTTCATTCCGACGTGGGGCACCGAATTCGCGGTCATCCGGGGCGAGTTCGACAGGCTGCTGCTGCGTCCGATGAACGTGTTCTTCCAATTCGTGACGGGATACTTCAACTTCATCGGTCTCATCGATCTCATCCCGGGCGTCGTCATCTTCCTGTACGCGGCGCACGCGGTCGACTTCAGTTGGGCGCCGGACAATATCGCGAAGCTGGTGCTCGTCGTCATCGGCGGCTTGTTCATTCGCGGCGGCCTGTATACGATCGTCGGGTCGGTCGCGTTCTGGACGAAGCGAAGCCGCAACTTGATCGGTATGTCGGTCGCGACGCTGGAGCGCACGACGATGTATCCGCTGACGCTGTATCCGCATGCCGTGCAGGCGGCGCTTACGTTCCTGTTCCCGATCGGGTTCATCAGCTTCTACCCGGCGGAGAGTTTCCTCGGCAAGACGGCATCGTTGGAATTGCCGCTCGGCATGGCGATCTGGACCCCCGTCGCGGGCGTCCTGTGCATGTCGGTCGCTTATGCGATTTTCCGGTTAGGGCTACGCAGATACGAGAGCGCGGGATCTTAAGGGGGCAACCATAGATGGCGATCATCGAAGTGAAGGACTTGGTCAAGGAATTCGTCGTCGTACGCAAAAAAACGGGGCTAGGAGGCGCGCTGCGCAGCTTGATCATGCCGGACAAGCATATCGTGCGCGGAGTGGACGGGTTATCGTTCGATATCGAGCAGGGGGACATCGTCGGCTACATCGGGCCGAACGGCGCCGGCAAGAGCACGACGATCAAGATGCTGACGGGCATCCTGCATCCGACGGAGGGCAGCATCCGCGTGTGCGGCTTGTCGCCGCAGCGGGAGCGCAAAGCCGTCGTACGTCAGCTCGGCGTCGTGTTCGGCCAACGCACGCAGCTGTATTGGGACTTGCGGCTAGGAGAGACTTTCGAATTGCTTAAACGGATCTATCGGATCGAGGACAAGCGGTTCAAGGAGACGCTCGACATCCTGAACGACGTGCTGCGCATCCAGGACTTCATCGACACGCCGGTGCGCCAGCTGTCGCTCGGGCAACGGATGCGAGGCGATCTCGCGGCGTCGATGATCCACGAGCCGTCCGTGCTGTTCCTCGACGAGCCGACGATCGGCTTGGACGCCGACGCGAAGCACGCGATCCGCCGCTTCATCCTGACGATGAACCGCGAGCGCAAGATGACCGTCGTGCTGACGACGCACGATCTGGACGACGTCGAGCAGCTGTGCTCGAGACTGCTCGTCGTCAACCACGGGAAGATCGTGGAGGACGGTCCGCTGGACGCGATCGTGGGCAAGCTGGCTCCGAATCGCCTGCTCGTCATCGAGCTGTCCGAGGAGGTGCGAGCGCCGGAGCATGCGAAGGCGAAGGTCGTGAAGCAGGACGGGCTCAAAGTATGGTACCAATTCGAGAAGGCGGGCATTACGGCGGCGGATCTGATCGCGGATCTGTCGGGCAAGCTGCCGATCCGGGACCTTAGCGTGCAGGAGCCGGACATCGAGGACGCGATCCGGGAAGTGTACCGGACGACGGGGTGAACGACCTTGGCAGTCATCGCCTTCTCGCGGAATCGCCTCAGTGTGCTATAATAGAGACATCATGTTTTTTTAGCGAGTAACGGAGGTTGAGGAGAAGTGCTGGACCGTCTGCAAGTGTTGGCGGATCGATACGAGAAGCTGAACGAATTATTAAGCGATCCCGACGTAGTAAGCGATACGGCGAGGCTGCGCACTTACGCGAAGGAGCAATCCGGGCTGGAGGAAGCGTACCGCGCTTACGAAGAATACAAGCAAGTGCTCGAGCAACTGCAAGACGCGAAGGCGATGCAGGAGGAGAAGCTCGACGACGAGATGCGCGAGATGGTGAAGCTCGAGCTCGAGGAGCTGAACGCCCGTCGAACCGAACTCGAGGAGCTCGTGCGCGTGCTGCTGCTGCCGAAGGATCCGAACGACGGCAAAGACATCATCGTCGAGATTCGCGGTGCGGCCGGGGGCGAGGAAGCAAACCTGTTCGCGGCGGAGCTGTACCGGATGTACGCGAAGTTCGCGGACAGCCAAGGCTGGCGGACGGAGATGCTCGAAGCGAGCGTGAGCGATCTCGGAGGCTTCAAGGAAGTCATCTTCTCGATCAGCGGCGCGGCCGCTTACCGCATGATGAAGTACGAGAGCGGCGCGCACCGCGTGCAGCGCGTGCCGGAGACGGAGTCGGGCGGACGCATCCATACGTCGACGTCCACGGTCGTCGTCATGCCGGAAGCGGAAGAGATCGACATCGTCATCCACGACAAGGACATTCGCGTCGACACGTTCTGCTCCAGCGGAGCGGGCGGCCAGTCGGTCAACACGACGAAGTCGGCGGTTCGCGTGACCCACGTGCCGACGGGCATCGTCGCGACGTGCCAGGACGGCAAGTCGCAGAACGATAACAAAGACAAGGCGCTTCAAGTGCTTCGGACTCGCATCTACGACGTCAAGCGCCAAGAAGAAGAAGCGAAGGTGTCCGGCGAACGCCGCGAGAAGATCGGCACGGGCGACCGCAGCGAGCGGATTCGCACGTACAATTTCCCGCAAAGCCGGGTGACGGACCACCGGATCGGGTTGACGCTGCATAAGCTCGATTACGTGCTGAACGGCGACATGACCGAGATCGTCCAGGCGTTGACCCTCGCCGAGCAGGCGGAAATTCTAGAACGCGAGAACATGGGCTAAGCGTACAAGCGGGCTAGAAGCGTGGACGCCGGCAAGAGCTAGAGCGAAGCATGAAGGTTGGAGGCATATCGGACGTGAGCGATGCGAAGGATTGGACGTTAGGCGCGGTTTTGCGCCTTGGCGCCGATCGCTTGCGGCAAGCCGGAGCGGAAGAAGCTGACGCGGACGCGGAGCTTCTTCTTCTTTATTTGCTCGGGATGGGCAAGGCGGAGCTGCTGCGGGATTGGCGGGAGAGCTTCCCTGCAGGGAAGCGCGAGGCGTGGGATAGGATGCTGGCGCGCAAGTCGGCGGGCGAGCCGGTTCAGTATATCGTCGGGGAGCAATACTTCTACGGGCGGCGCTTCGAGGTATCGCCGGCGGTGCTCGTGCCGCGCCCCGAGACGGAGCTGCTCGCGGAGGCGGTGCTGACGGCGAGCGATCGGTTATGGCCAATTGGCGGCGAGGGCGTGGCGATGCCTGTGCCGGTCGTCTTGGACGTCGGTACCGGCAGCGGGGCGCTTGCGGTGACGCTCGCGGCGGAGCGGCCGGCGTGGCGCGTAATCGCGTCCGATCTGTCGCCGGACGCGCTGGCGATGGCGCGGGGGAATGCGGCGCGACTTGGCGTGGCGGAACGGGTGGCGTTCGTGCAAGGCGACTTGTTGTCGCCGTTCACGGGTGACGGCGCGGCCGATTATCCGCCGATCGACGTGCTGGTGTCGAACCCGCCGTATATTCCGTCGGCGGACATTCCGGGCTTGCAGCGGGAAGTGCGCGCGCACGAGCCGCATCTGGCGCTCGACGGAGGCGAGGACGGGTTGAACCCGTATCGCGCGATGTCTCGCCAGCTCTCGTCGCTGCGGCGGCTGCCGCGCATCGTCGCATGGGAAGTCGGTATGGGCCAGGCGGAAGACGTAGCGGCGATGCTGCGCGAAGCGGCGGCGTGGAGCGACGTCTACTTCGTCAAAGACTACGCGGGCATCGACAGGCACGTGATGGCGGTTCGCGCGGAGTGACAGGGCGGAGTAGCGTTACGAGATAGCGCTAATGCGTCGCGGAACCGGATTTCGTCGGTGTAACGTTATGTGGTAGCGCTATTTCGGCGTGGTTCCGGGTTTTGTCTGTGTAACGTTATGTGGTAACGCTATTGGTGTGCGGTTCTGAGAATCTACAGTGTAGCGTTATAAGATAACGCTATTGAATTCGACTATATGCAACAAAAGGCAAAGCGCCGACGCGCTTTGCCTTATTTGTCATCCCTATACCTCTATTGCAGTTTGAATCTAGACAGCACGCCGTTCAAATCCTCGGCGAGCTTGGATAGGGATTGAGACGACGAGGAGATCTCCTCCATCGTAGCGAGCTGTTCTTCGGTCGTCGCGGAGTTGTTCTGGCAGGCGGCGGTGACCTCGTTGCCCGCATCGGCGACTTCCTCCATCAAGGCGACGATCTGCTTGCTCGAAGCCGCGAGCTGGTGCGTCGTCATCGCGGTTTGCCCGACGCGGACGGTAACGGCACCGACATGCTCGTCGATCGCGTGCAGCGCCCGGTCGACCGTATCCGTCTTCGTCAAGCTATGGGCAACCTTCTCCGTCCCGGCATGCATCGCGTGGACCGCGTGGGAAGTATCCGACACGATGTCCTGAATGAGCGCGCCGATCTGCTCGGCGGACTTGCGCGATTCCTCGGCAAGCTTGCGGATCTCATGGGCGACGACGGCGAAGCCTCTGCCGTGCTCTCCCGCGCGGGCCGCTTCGATGCCCGCGTTCAAGGACAGCAAGTTGGTCCGGTAAGCAAGCGCCGTGATCGTGGCCGCGATGCCTTGGATTTCCTGCGAGCGGTTGCCGAGCGACTGAATGACGAGCGCCGCTTGCTGCACCGTCTCGTCGAGCGCTTGCATGTCCACGAGCACCTCGCGCACGGAACGCGCGCCTTCCGCCGAAGCGTCGGAAGCAGACTGCGCGAGGCGAGATACTTCTTCGTTGGACGACGATACTTCGTAGATGCCGTCGGATATTCGCTGTACGGCAGCGACCGCTTCGGCGACATTGTGCTGCTCGTTCGTAGAGCTGGTCGCGATCCGGTTCGTCGCCTCGACGATCTGCTCCGTCGCGCGCGTCGTCTGCTCGGCGCTGGCGGTCAATTGCTGCGACGAAGCGGCGACTTGGATGGCGGTGTCTTGCGCTTGGCCGAGAATGCCGCGAAGGTTGCGAACCATCCGGTTGAACGTGTCGGCCAAGTCGCCGAATTCGTCCCGGGAACGGACGACGATGTCTCGGCTCAAGTCGCCGTGGCCGGAGGCGATGTCCTTCATCTGACGATCGATCGTCCTAAGCGGCTTCATGATGGACCGGATAATATAGAACGCGACGATTGCGGACAGGAGGGCCCCCGCGATGAACAAGCCGTACATGAGCCACTGCTGCTCTTTGTCTTCCGTACGCCGGACGACTTGGTCGCCGGCGATCTCCGCGGTCAAATCGTCCACGAGCCGCGCGGCTTCCAAGTCCAGCTTCTTGCGGGCTTGCCGTTCTTCGTTGAAGTGGAACATCTGGGCTTCCGCGGCGTTGCCCGCGCCCATGAGCGCGGATACTTTAGCGCTTTGCTCGTAATAGTCCGCATACAGTTGCTCGATTTTATCGACGATCGCTTGGTCGCTCTCGTTAAGCGAGGGGTTGGCTTTAATCGTTGCGATGTCCTCGCGAATCGCCTTGTCTTTGTCGACGATCGCTTGGGCGTATTCTTCGGAGCCGAGCAGGAGGTAGCCGCGCTCGTCGTTCGATATGCCGACGAATTGGAATTGCAGGTCTTTCAACAAGTAACGCAGCTCGGTGTCTTCGATCGTCTCCGTATGGGCGTCCCGCGAATGCGCCAAGTACAGCTGGGTGACCAGGGCGAGGGAGAAGAGTAACAGAGAGAGGATGGCGAATGCGGCAATTAATTTATTGCGAATGCTCATAGATGGCCTCCTGCGCCTAGATGTCATGTAATATATCATCGGTTTATGGCGAATGAAAATTGATAGGTTTATAGATTCGAATCCCGGCAATACTTAGGGATACGACGTTCCGGAACGCATGGATCGGCGCCGACGGGTGCCACGGGAGCGAATAATCTATGCGCGATTTTCTGATTGTGCCATTTTCCAATTCTATTATCCTCGTATTCGTAAGAATAATTATCGTGTTGTTAACATTAACCGTGGCATTGGCCGCTCTTCTTGTTCGATACGCCGCCGCGAACGCGGCTGCGGGTATTCCGGAGGACGCGATTCGGATTCGGATCATCGCTAATTCCGATAGCGAGTTCGATCAGCGCGTGAAGCAAGACATCAAGACCAGCGTCTCCAACGCGATCGTCGCGTGGGGCGAGATGCCGGCTTCGCATGACGAAGCGCAAGCTTTCATTAGCGATCATCTGAAGCAATTGCAGAAGCTTGTAAGCGCCAAGTTAAGAGAGCACGAAGTCGAATACGGCGGCAAGGTGGAGCTGGCGGAAGTTCCGTTCCCGGCGAAGGAGTTCGATGGGGCGGAATATCCGGCCGGCGAATACGAGGCGCTGCGCATAACGCTCGGCGGCGGCGACGGCGCGAACTGGTGGTGCGTGCTCTTCCCGCCGATGTGCTTAACCGCGGCGACGGCGCAGGACGACGACGCGAAGGCGAAGCCGGCAAGCTTGTCGACCGGAGGAGCATCGGCGGTTTCCGGCGGCGAATCGGGCGAGGATCAACCGGAACCGAAGTTCTTCCTGTGGGTCATCATCGAGAAGATCATCGCGTTCTTCGCGGCTCTGTTCTCCTGATGTGCTATAATAGCGGCACAAGCATGGAGACAAGGATGGAACGGTAGCATGATAACGAACTATTGGTCCGCAGCGCAAGCGGGGACCGACATAAGGGAAGCCGCCGCGGCGCTCGCCGCAGGCGGCGTCGTTGCGTTTCCGACGGAGACGGTATACGGGCTCGGCGGGGACGCGGGCAATACGGAGGCGGTGAGCAAGATTTTCGCCGCCAAGGGGCGCCCGTCGGACAATCCGCTTATCGTGCACTTGGCCGACGCGGCCAGCGCGGAGAGGCTGGCGACGCGGGTGAACGACATCGAGCGGCTGTTGATGGAAGCGTTCTGGCCCGGTCCGCTCACGCTCGTCCTCCCGGTTAGGGAGGGCACGGTCTCGCCGCTCGTGACGGCGGGGCTCGATACGGTAGCCGTAAGGGTGCCCGCGCACGAGGTCGCGCGGCGATTGATCGCCGAATCCGGCAAGCCGATCGCGGCGCCGAGCGCGAACCGCTCGGGGCGGCCAAGCCCGACGCTGGCCGAGCATGTGCGCGAAGATCTGGACGGCCGCATCGACGGCTTGCTGGACGGCGGACCGACCGGCGTCGGATTGGAATCGACCGTCGTGCGAGTCGTGGACGGCCGCGTGCACATTCTAAGACCGGGCGGCGTTACCCGCGAGATGCTGAGCGAGGCGCTCGTCGGCCGCGCTTCGGTGGCGGACGGCAACGGCCGACCCGACGACGAGCAGGACGGCGATCAAGCGCGGGAGCAGGCGCCTCGTTCGCCGGGCGTCAAATACGCGCATTACGCGCCTCGCGGCGAGATGCTTCTCGTGACGGGCGACCCGGAAGCGATGATCGCCGCAGCGCAAGCGCGCGTCGATGAAGCGCGCGGCGGCGGCAGGAGAGTAGGCGTGCTGGCGTGCTCGGAGCACGCGGACCGATACGAGGCGGACGCGATATTCGATTGCGGGCCGCGCGGCAGGCCGGAGGTCGCGGCGCAGACGCTATACGCGAGGCTGCGCGAATGCGACGAACGCGAATTGGATTTCATCGTCGCGGAAGGCTATGAGGAGCACGGCATCGGCGCCGCTCTCATGAATCGCCTCCGCAAGGCGGCGGGAGGCCGCGTTCTGCGCGTCTAGAGGCAACCGTCTAACGCGAGTGCCCGATCGCCGACTCGTTCGAAGGGCATGATCCCCGACTCGTCCGCATATGTTGAATGAGGATGTAAGCGATGCGGCGGGTCGCTCGCCGCGCTAGGGGGGACAAGCGATGTCGGACTGGTCCTTCGCGACCGGGCAAATGCTGACGATACTCGTCATGGCGGTGGCGCTGGGCATGGATGCTTTTTCTCTGGGCATCGGACTCGGATTGAAAGGCATTCGGCGCCTCGACGTGCTGCGGCTCAGCGCGATGATCGCGCTGTTCCACGTCGTCATGCCGCTCGGCGGCATGGTCATGGGTCAATACGTCGGAGAGCTGCTCGGCGGAATCGCGACTTCCGCGGCCGGGGCGTTGCTGCTGCTGCTCGGCGGGCATATGGTATATAGCTCCCTTCGCGGCGAGGCGGTCGATTCGATCGATCATCGCACCGTATGGGGGACGCTCGTGTTCTCCTTCAGCGTGAGCATAGATTCCTTCTCCGTCGGGGTATCGCTCGGGATGTTCTCGTCGCACTTGTTCCTGACGGTGCTGTTGTTCGGGGTGAGCGGAGGGCTCATGAGCGTGTTCGGGCTCATGCTCGGCCGGCGCGTCAGCCGGAGGCTCGGCGGTTACGGGGAGGCGCTCGGCGGTGTTATTTTATTCGGATTTGGATTATTATTTCTACTATAGAGACGACAAGGCTTCGACAAGAGGGGGTTACCGCTTTGCTTCGCATCTTGATTGTATGTACGGGGAATACGTGCCGCAGCCCGATGGCTCACGCGATGCTGGCCGACTTGGCCGCGCGCAACGGCAAGGCGATCGAGGTTCGCTCGGCGGGCGTCGCCACGATGAACGGGCTTCCGGCATCCCCTCACGCGGCGACCGCGCTTCGCAAGCGCAATTTGCGCGCCCCGGGCGCTTCGACCGCTCTAACGGAGAACGAAGTACATTGGGCGGATCTGATTCTGACGCTCTCGACCAGCCATAAGCGGGCGATCGTCCAGACGTATCCGGACGCGATCGCGAAGACGTACACGCTCAAGGAATACGCGCTTCGGGGCGACCGGGTCATGGAGGACGTGGCGGAGGCGGAGCGGCTGTATTCCGAATGGCAGGTGCGACAAGCGCTCGGGCAGCAGCTGTCCCCGCGGGAGCAAGCCCGCTTGTTCGAGCTGCAGCGGACGATTCCGAACTTCGACATCGCGGATCCGTTCGGCGGGTCGCTGTCGCTGTACGAGCAATGCGCGGACGAGATCGAGGACGCCCTGCTCAGCATCGTCGAGAAGCTCGGCGATGACGGGGGCGAACGTCGGGGTCGCGGAGAGTGATTGATTTTTTCGGCTTCGTTCGGTATGATTAGAGCATAACTTCAAGATTCCGATGTAACTGGCGACGCGTAGTGGATGAAACCACGGTGGAGCATCGGGATGACGGCCGGTCGCCTGGGCAAAGAGCAACGTGCGAATGCACGTTTGCTCTTTTTTGTCTTTTTACGGCGTTGCGGATGTCGAATTCTGTTTGGCGAAGGGCAATTCAGGTATAATAGCTACGTATACGAGGGAGGTCATTGGGGATGAAGATCGCGATTGGGGCGGACCACGCCGGTTACCGGCTGAAGGACGAGATCGTGCCGATGCTGAAGGCGCTCGGCCACGAGCTGATCGACTTGGGCTGCGACTGCGCGGACTCGGTCGATTACCCGGATTACGCGCTGCCGGTGTGCGACAAGGTCGTCAGCGGCGAAGCCGAACGGGGCATTCTGATCTGCGGAACGGGCATCGGCATGTCGATCGCGGCGAACAAGACGCACGGCATTCGCTGCGCGCTCGTTCACGACACGTTCTCCGCGAAGGCGACGAGAGAGCATAACGATACGAACGTGCTGGCCATGGGCGAGCGCGTCGTCGGTCCGGGATTGGCGGCCGATATCGTGAAAATATGGCTGGAGACGCCGTTCTCCGGCGGCGAACGCCACCGGAACCGCATTAACAAAGTGATGGCGATCGAATCGAAGTAAACGCGCAAAAGCAAGAGGAGGGCTCGCCCATGACGTCAGAAGCCGCGAACGACATTACCGAACGGGTCGAACAGGTGCTGAGCGAGCTCGCGCAAACCGCGGCTCTGCGTCCGGGACGGATCGTCGTCCTTGGGGTCAGCACGAGCGAGGTGCGCGGTGAGCGCATCGGGACTTCAGGCGCCTTATCGATCGCCGAGCAGATTCATGACGGCGTCGAGCGGGTCAGGCGGCAGTACGGCTTCGACGTCGTCTGGCAATGCTGCGAGCATCTGAACCGGGCGCTCGTGACGGAACGGAGCGTCGCCGAAGCGCGGGGCTGGATCGAGGTGTCGGCCGTGCCCGTGCCGAAGGCGGGCGGCTCGATGGCGGCTTACGCCTACCGTCAGCTGCGAGAGCCTTGCTTGGTCGAATCGGTGCAAGCCCATGCCGGCGTCGACATCGGCGAGACGATGATCGGGATGCACCTGCGCCCGGTCGCCGTTCCTCTCCGTCCGTCCGTCCGGTGGATCGGACAGGCGAGAGTGACGATGGCGACGACGCGCCCGAGACTGATCGGCGGCGCGCGCGCGGTGTACGCGCTGGACGAAGCTCCGCGGGCCGCGGAGGGCGAGGTCGCTCCCGGCAACGAAGGAACCGCTTGCGATTAATCAGTCGCGATCAATTGAACTTATACTCTAGGAGGCTATCATCATGTTGGAAAACCTGAACAAGCAAGACCCTGAAATCGTCAAAGCGCTGAACCTGGAACTGAAACGCCAACGCGACAACATCGAGCTGATCGCGTCCGAGAACATCGTCAGCGAAGCGGTACTCGAAACGATGGGCACGGTACTCACGAACAAATACGCAGAAGGCTATCCGGGCAAACGCTACTACGGCGGCTGCGAATACGTCGATATTCCGGAAGAAATCGCGCGCAACCGCGCGAAGGAGCTGTTCGGCGCGGAGCACGCGAACGTGCAGCCTCACTCCGGCGCTCAAGCGAACCTCGCGGTATACCTCGCGGTGCTCAAACCGGGCGACACGGTGCTCGGCATGAACCTCGCGCACGGCGGCCACTTGACGCACGGCAACCCGGCGAACGCTTCCGGCTTGCTCTATAACTTCGTCGCTTACGGCGTCGACGAGCAGTCGTTCACGATCGATTACGAAGAAGTACGCAAGGCGGCATTCAAGCACCGTCCTCGCCTGATCGTAGCCGGCGCTTCCGCGTATCCGCGCACGATCGACTTCGAGAAAATGGGCAAAATCGCAAACGACGTCGGAGCGCTCTTCATGGTCGACATGGCGCATATCGCGGGTCTCGTCGCGGGCGGCCAGCATCCGAGCCCGGTTCCGCACGCTCACTTCGTCACGACGACGACGCACAAGACGCTACGCGGTCCTCGCGGCGGCATGATTCTGTGCCGTCAGCCTTGGGCGGCCGCGATCGACAAAGCCGTATTCCCGGGCACGCAAGGCGGACCGCTCATGCACATCATCGCGGCCAAAGCGGTCGCGCTCGGCGAAGCACTGCAGCCTTCTTTCAAGGACTACGCGAAGAACGTCGTCGCGAACGCGAAGGTGTTGGCGGAAGCGCTCGTAGAGGAAGGGCTCAACATCGTGTCCGGCGGCACCGATAACCATCTGATGCTGATCGATACGCGCAACTTGAACATCACGGGCAAGGAAGCCGAGCACGTGCTCGATTCCGTTGCGATCACCGTCAACAAGAACGCGATCCCGTTCGATCCGACCAGCCCGTTCATCACGAGCGGCATTCGCATCGGCACGCCTGCGATCACGACGCGCGGCATGGGCCCGGAAGCGATGAAGACGATCGCCAAGGTCATCGCGCTCACGCTGAAGAACCCGAAAGACCCTGCGACGCTCGACAAAGCGCGCACCATCGTCGCGGATCTCACGGCGCAATACCCTCTGTATCCTAACATGGCTTACTAATCGCCTTCGGTAACGGAGAAAGCCCCGACTCGGAACTTAGGTTCCGGATCGGGGCTTTTTGGTCATCTTGCTGCAACGGTGCCAGACGCCGTTAGAGCGGACAAACTCGGTAACTCGACTTCTATAACGGTGCCAGTGCAACTAGAATAAAAAGTGGACACCTCATAAGCGCAAACAGATAATAAACTCAACAAGAATTAAGAGGTGTCCGGCATGAGTGAGAGAAGACAGCATTACAACGAAGAGTTTAAAGAACAGGCGGT
>NZ_JBHTGV010000008.1:0-232686 GCF_042675445.1 Cohnella sp. GCM10027633
GGGTTCCCATTCAAATTTCACGACCGTAACGGCAGCGTAAGGAGATAGATGTCCGACCACACTAACATCGAAAAAACAGGGACTGTCCCTTAGTCATTTAAATAATGACTTTTGGGACAGCCCCTTCCGCTTGGGCGGCGCGCGCCTGATCGCGGGCGGTAGGTTACCGTTCCGATTCCCCGTACATATGCCGTTGCGCATGTACACGTCACACATACAATGGTTTGTAAACCGATGCCCGAGCTGAGGGGGTGGATGGATTGGCCTACAAGCGTGGGAGAGTACCGGTCCGGGTTGCCGCGCTCCGAAGGAAAGACGCGGGAAGGCCGCGTGATAAGCTCGCAACGGTGTCCGCGAAGTCGGCATATCGGAGCGAGGCGTCCGTCGATTCACGTCCTTCGCCGCGTTCCGAGCCTTACGTCTCGGTCGTTATCCCGGTCATGAACGAAAGAAGAACGTTAAGCAGAGTCATCGCCGAAGCTTACCGCGTCCATCCTCGTACGGAAGTGATCGTCGTCGCGAACGGCTCCACGGACGGTTCGATGGAAATCGCGAGGAAGCGAGGCGCTAAGGTGTTGGCATACGGACGCGCGCTCGGCCACGACGTGCCCCGGGCGATCGGGGCGAGGGCGGCGAAGGGAGAAGTGCTGCTGTTCATCGACGCGGATATGGTCATTCCGGCCGCGAAGCTGAGAGCCTTCGTCGACGCCGTATCCGGCGGAGTGGACGTCGCGCTTAACGATTATTCCGGGCCCGTCAACAAGGCGGTCGTGCACGGCGTCGTGCTCGCGAAGCACGCGCTCAACGCGTTGTTCGGCAGGCAGGATCTGCAAGGCGCATCGATGACGGCGATTCCCCACGCGCTAAGCCGCAGGGCGCTGCAGCGAATCGGGGCTTCGGCTTTGGCCGTGCCTCCGCTCGCGCACACGATGGCCATACGCGAAGGGTTGAAAGTTCAAAGAACGGTTCGGGTGAACGTCGGAAGGCTGAACCCGTTGCGAATGAAACGCGAGCGCAAGCATTCGCTCGAGCCGCTCATCGTGGGAGATCATCTCGAAGCGATTCAATGGTGGCTGAATCAGACCGATTCCCGCGGCGGCTTCGATGACGGAGCGCGTCAACGTTGGATGGTGACGTAGGAGACGATGAGAACGAGAAGCACAACGCGGCTTTCGGCGCCGAAGCGTCGGGCGGGTTCGAGACCGGGCATGGCGGAAGCCAAACGGAAGCGAACGGCCTCGCGCGGCAAGCGAAGAAGGCCGGGCGAAGCGGATTCGCGGGACGGTTTCGCGGAAGGCATGAGCGACGCCGCGCGATGGTTGCAGCGCCGGGGCGCGGAGGACGTTACGCCGAAGGAAGCCAGAGAGACGTTGCACCGCATGTGGAGCGAGAGGTATTACGGCGGCCATGCCCTGATGGGCATGGCGTGGAAGCGACTGTTGACTTGCGGCCGGCATTATGCGGCGGGATTCCTGCACCGGTTCCGGGACGTTGCGCCGATCGTGCCGGTTCCTCTTCGCAAAGAGGCGGCCGCGATCGTGTGCACGAACGACCCGAACGGCGCTTTGCCGCGAGTGCTGACGGAGCTCGACGCCTTGCCGCTGCGCGAAGTGATCGTCGTCGTCTACGGGGAACAGAAGCATCTTCCTCCGTCGGAGAGCATTCATCCGACCGCTTCGGTAGTCGTCGCCCCAAACGTCTCCGATCCCGATGTCGGACGGGCTCTAGGCGCCAGACTAGCCGCATCGGATATGCTGCTGTTCGTAAGCGGAGAGAAACCGGTCGCCGCGAGCGTGCTGGCGCGCTTCCTCTGGGAATGCGACGGACGGGCGGATATCGCGCTAAGCGATCTGTCGATGCGGAACATTTTGTTCCGGCAACGCGGAAGCATCGCGCAGCTGCAAGAATTCCTGAACGCAAGCCTGAACCGTCCGGACCTGAAGTCGAATTCGTTAACGGCGCTTCCGTACGCGCTCTCCCGCAAGGCGCTGGACACGATCGGGGCGGCCACGCTGTGCGTGCCGGCCAAAGCGCATGCGGTCGCCATCCTGAGCAAGCTGCGGATCGTAACCGGGGGAAGCGCGGGAGGATCGAACGCCTTGACGGGGCAATCGGTCAGCCGACTCGCTGCGGGAGACCATGCGGAGGCATGGCATGCGGCGATCGCGATTCGCGGGGGCAGGCTTACGCGTCCGGATCTCTATCGCAACCGCGCCGTCTTAGGGGACTTGGATCGTTGATCGTTACCAATAACGGGGAGGTATTGACTTGAAGGCAGTCATACTGGCGGGTGGAACGGGCTCACGCCTCAAGCCGCTTACTTACTGGACGAATAAGCATCTGCTGCCGGTCGGTTCTTATCCGATGATCTGCTACGGCGTCGCGAAGCTGCGCGACGCCTGCATACGGGACATCGTCATCGTTACGTCGCGAACGGCGATCGGAGGCTTCGTGGACGTGCTCGGCAGCGGACGCGATTGGGGCGTATCCATCGTGTACCGCATCCAAGAGGAAGCGGGCGGCATCGCGCAGGCGCTGGAGCTTGCGCGGCCGATCATGTCGCCGAAGGAGAAGTTCGCCGTATTGCTCGGAGACAATCTGTTCGAGGAGAGCTTGAGGCCCTACTTCGAGCAGTACGAACGGCAGGCGGGCGGAGCGATGCTATTGTTGAAGAAGGTGGCAGACCCTCGCCGCTACGGCGTACCGAAGCTGGACGAGGCGAGCGGCCGCATCGAATTCATCGAAGAGAAGCCGGAGAAGCCGAAGTCGGATTACTGCGTGACGGGCATGTACTTCTACGATACGGCCGTGTTCGACCTGATCGACGGCGTGAAGCCTTCGCGCCGGGGAGAATTGGAAATCACGGACGTGAATAACGCCTACGCCGAGCGGGGGCAGCTGACCTACCGCGAGCTGACGGCTTGGTGGACCGACGCCGGCACGTTCGAATCGCTCGAGGAAGCGGGAAGGAGATTAAAGGGGGCGATCTCATGAAAGCCGTCATCATGGCCGTTCGGACCGCGCGACAGACGAGACGGCTGCGCAGCAGAGTCCGCGTCCGCCGCGCGGGCAAGCATCGCCGCGCGCACAGGCATCATGCGGCGCGAGCCCAGAGAAAGAAGGCGACGGGCCTATCTTGGTCAGAGGCCGGCCCGGGCTACGAAACGTCCGCCGGCACCGAATACGAGCTCGGGTACAGGCGCGGCATGGTCGACGGAGCGGAGAAGCTGCTCGAGCACCATTTGCCCGCGGACCGAATCATTCCGGACGTAACCGCGGACGAGGCGATGGCGGCCGGCGTGCAGGCGCTGCGGATTCGTTCGCTGCCGTTGATCGGGATAGATCGCGTCTTCGAGGAGCTTGACGGCGCGGCTAGAGAGCGTCGGCCTTATTCGTTCATTCGTCTTGGGGACGGCGAGCTGATGACGCTCGCGCAAGAGGTCGTGATGCCCGTATCGGAGTTGCGAACGTCGAGCCCGTTCCTGCCGTACGCGGGCATCGTCGTTCCCGATCTGTCCGCGCGGGACCGGCTTGCCGAAGCGATTCGATCGGCTACGCTCGTCGGCGTGCCGGTGTCCCGGCAGCCGCAATACCAGCCGCTGTTGTTCCGTGTGTTGCATGCCCACGGCATCCCGTGCGCAAACCTTAGCCTTACGACGTCGACGATGAACTACTCGCTCTACGAGCATGATTGCTTGCCCCGCTTGCTCGGCGGGCGCAAGCTGTTGCTCGTGGGCAACGTCGCGAACGAGCTGGCGATGGCGTTCAAGGCGCAAGGCTATCACGTCGCGGGAGTCGTGAGCCCGGTCAAGGGCTTCGGGGACGTCGATCGCGTCGTCGCCGAAAGCGCGGCGCACGACTTCGACTTCGCGCTCGTGTCGGCGGGCATTCCCGCCATTCCGATCGTCGTCGGCCTGGCGGCAAGAACGGGCAAAGTCGCGATCGATTTCGGGCATCTGGCCGACCGGATCGCGGGCGTGAAGACGAGAATATCTTCGCTATCAAGCGACGAGGGGTGAATGGCATGGCGGCGACCCGCAAATTGTCGCGTCGGAAACATCGCGCACGCGCCGGGCGCCCTCGCGGAAGAAGCCGGGCACGCTTCGCCGGCGGCGCGTCATCGAGCGTTCGCAACCCGATTTTCGAACAAGGCTTCGAGCAAGGCTACCAATTGGGCGTCCAGACGGGCATTCAGCGGTATCCGGTTCCGTTCGAGGGCACGAGCATCGTCATTCCGACCTATAACCAAGCGGCTCTCGTGCAGCAATGCATCGAGGCGATCAAATGGAACACGCCCGAGCCTTACGAAATCATCGTCGTCGACAACGCGTCCGCCGACGGGACGGGCGATTACTTGCGCCGCGCGTGCACGGAAGTCCGGTTCCGCGTGCTCGACCGGAACTACGGCTTCGCCGGGGCGATCAACGTCGGGCTGATGATGGCCAGAGGACGCACGATCGTGCTTCTGAACAACGACACGATCGTTACGCACAATTGGCTCGGCAATATGCTGCGTTGTCTGAACAGCGACGAGGGGATCGGCATGGTCGGCCCGATCACGAACTATATCAGCGGCAGCCAACAAGTCAGAGTGCCTTACGAGACGCTGACCGACATGCCGGAATTCGCCAGGCGCAACAACCGCCCCGACCCTTCGAGGTGGCGGGAGACGGACCAACTGATCGGCTTCTGCCTGCTGTTCCGGCGGGAGCTGTTCGAGGATGTCGGCTACTTCGACGAAGGCTTCGAGATCGGCAACTGGGAGGATAACGACTATAGTCTCCGGGTCCGGCTGCTCGGCCGCAAGCTAATGGTCGCGGAAGATTCCTTCATCCATCATATCGGCAGCGTAAGCATTAAAGCGGTCGGCGACAAAATGGTAAAGGTAAACGATCAGAACGAGCGGTTCTACCATCGAAAGTGGCCGAAGCCCGGCGAGCTGATCGGTTCGATGAAGACGAAGGCCGACTCCCGGTCTCCTCGCGCGGGCACTTCGGCGTTCTACCCCGAGCGCGTCATCGTCAGAGGCATCGGAGCGAATTATTATTGGATCGAGCAAGGGAAGAGAAGGCTCGTGGACGGCGTCGTGAGCGTGCCGGTTACGAAGCTGTCCCAGATCGAATTGCGCGGCTGGCCGATCGGCGATCCGATCTCCGCCGAGGAAGCGGAACAGCGCTGGCATGGACGGGATACCGACGATCCGACGGCGATCGTCAAGACGGCGGACGGCAGAACGTATTATCGGGAAGGAAACGTCGTACGCAGGTTGCACGGAGAAGCCGCGCTGCAAGGCTGGAGTCTCGGCGGCAAACCGGAGATGAAGCTATCGGCAGCCAACATGGCCGAGCTGCGCGAAGGATTGCCGATCATCTGTCCCCCCGTGCTGAAGCAGTCGTTGTGAACCGCCCGCGAACCGCCGCGCCGTCCGCTCCGATCGGTCTCGCTCTGCGCGCCGGCGGCGGGACGTCGCGGCGTTGCTGTGGCAAGCGCCGACAGGCGGCATATGCTATAGGGGATAACATTGTCGGCCCGAAAACCGCGCGCCCGACGTGATTCGCCCGTCTCGCGCGGGGGCAATATCCGAAGATGGAGGAGTCGGATCGCATGCAACAGGAGCTATTGACGGAGATCGTCATTCACTTGTCGCACTCCCACCAGCAGATGGCCAGAATATTGAGCGCGAAGCGGCAAGTGACCGTCCGAATGGCGCAGTTGATCGACGTGCTGCCGAACGAGCATCCTCATCTGAACGGATTGAACGGGTTGGTCGATAGCTCCTCCGAAGTGACGAAGAGCGTCATCTCGTTCTTGAACAGCTTGGCCGATCTCGAGGAAGCGGTGGCGGACAGCATGACGCACGTACTGAAAGCGATCGGAGATACGGGAGACGAGGAATAACGGAATTGGCCTGCGGAAGGAGGGGCGACATTGACGCGCGAGGATGCTTATCATATTACGTTGGACGCGATCGCCAAGATGCAATGGAACGTGGCGATGATCTTGGAAGCGAAGGCGACGGAAGCCGAGAAGGTGCGCAATTGGCTGCTGCACCACGTGACGAACGATACGTACGAAGCGCATAGCGAACAGCTTACCGCATGCTTGGGCTTCCACGAGCAGAACGTCGAGGTGATCGAGGGGCTCACGAAGCTATGCAACGGCTTAAGCCGGAACCTGAAGGAAATCATCAATCCGGACAAAGAAGACGGCGACGCCATGTCGTCGTTCATGAGCGGATTCGGTTCCGAGGACAAAGGCAAATGAGCCGTCGGGAACAGGAATGGACGATTAAGCTAAGCGTGATGGGCGCGATCGCGCGCAGCCAGGAAGCGCTCGCCCGGATTCTGAGCCACGTCGCGGACGTTACCGATCTGAGCGGGGTGACGCCGGAGACGTTGCAGGAGCACGTACGCGTCATTACGGGCATGCAGGGCGCCTTGCTTCGCGCCGCGGCCGGAATGAGCTGGCGTCCGCCCGTCAGGGGAACGCCGGCGTCGCCTTGGCTGTCGGAGCAGGTCGCGGTTCGGACGAAGCGAGAAGACGCCCGGGAACGTCGGCAGCATAGGAATAACGATCGCGGAGGTGCCGTGCAGTGAAGCGCAGGAAGATCGTCTCCCGGAGGACGAGACGAACCGGGGTCAAGTCGGGAATCAAAGGACGCGGAGCGGGCCAACGCTCGGCATTCGCGCGCAAGCCGAGAACCGGCCAAGGGAAGCTGCGGAGCCGGAAACGGCGCGCGGTCGGTAGAAACCGGCGTACGGGCGCGGAATATACGCAATCGTATAACGAGGGTTATAACGCGGGGTTCAGCAAAGGCTTCGAGGACGGTCACCAGATCGCTTACGAGCAGCAAGCCTGAACCGCTTCGCATACGGACGCACGAATAGGACGGGGGCGCATATCGCGCCTTCGTCCTTGTTCGCGTTGCGGCGCGGCCAGGCGGGGGCCTCGTCTCCGGGCCGCAAGCTTGTGCCTAAATTCGCCTTCCGGGCGGGTTAGTATCCAAGTCTATCCCCGCGCATGCGCATATATTGATTGCGGGTGATGAGGATGCGGAGGCATCGGCAAGCGATATCCGTGCGCGACGAACGCGCGGCGGCGTTCCGCGACGGTTGGATCGAAGGGTGGCGGCTCGGCGCGTGCCGCCGCATCGATCAATCGATCGTCCCGGCGAACGGACCGATCCGCGCGGCGCGCGTGCTCTATGTTCCACAAGGCTTCGAAGCGATCGATCAAGGAATCGTCGAAGCGCTGCGGGCCAACGTCTCCGAAGTCATCGTGGGCTCCAACGACGGCCTCAGGCGCCAAGCGGAACAGTTCCGGCCCGACGTCGTCGTCGTGCTGAACGGGGTGCACCTGTTCGCGCCCGATTACTTGGAGCAGCTCGGATACGTCCGCCGGATGGGCATTCCGACCGTCGTCTGGTTCGTGGACGATCCCTACGTAACGGACGATACGGTGAAGCTGGCGCTGCACTACGATTACGTATTCACGCACGAGCGATCCTGCGTTCGCCTCTATCGATCGATCGGCTGCGAACAGGTGCATCATTTGCCGCTCGCGGCGCACTTCGGCACGTTCCGTCCGATGCCGACGCCGCGGGCGTACGAATCGGACATTTGCTTCATCGGCACGGGCTTCCCGAACCGAATCGCGCTCTTCGATCGGCTCGCCCCCTACTTGCAAGACAAGAGAGTCGTCATCGCGGGCGGCCTATGGGACAGAATGCGCCATTACCGGTCGATCGAACGGTTTCTGCGCAAGGGCGGCGTGGCCGTCCCCGAGTCTGCCTACTTCTACAACGGAGCCAAGATCGTCATCAATCTTCACCGCATGCCGGGCCTTAGTCCGGAGAACCGCAACGCCCTCGACTGGCCGGCGGAATCGATCAATCCGCGGACGTTCGACATGTCGGCTTGCGGCACGCTGCAATTGACGGACGAGAGAAGCGAGCTTAGGGAGATGTACGCGGTCGGTTCGGAGCTGGGGGTCTATCGGGACGCTAACGATCTGATCGAACAGATCGACTATTATTTGACTCATGAAGCCGAGAGGCTGATCGTCGCCGCCAAAGGCTACCGCCGCACGAGAACGCAACATACGTTCGACGACCGCATTACAAAAATGCTCGACATCGTCGGATTCCCGATCATGCGGGCGCACGAAGAATAGGATCGCGGGAGGGATCGACAGTGGCCAATGGGATAGCGAGGTCGCGAACGAGGGCGCGGAGCGATGCCTACGCGCTCGGGTGGAGCCACGGCCATTGGTTCGGCCGATGCGAAGTCGCCAAGCTGCGGGCGCTGCCGCCGATCGTCAAGCGTCCGCTGCACGTCCTGTACGTGACGTCCGGCAAGGGTTACCCTTACAGCCCGCTGGACTATGCGATTCACGAGACGCTGAAGGAAATCGTCATTCGCGTTACGATCGCCGAGCCGACACAGGATATCGAATTCATCGCTTCGCAGGCGAAACCCGATCTCATGCTCGTGCTCGACGGGATGAACATGCCGCCCGAGAAGGTGCGGGCGGTCCGGACGCTCGGCGTCCGAACGGCGATCTGGTTCACCGACGATCCGTACTATACGGACATTACGTCGGGCATCGCCCCGCATTACGACCGCGTGTTCACGCTAGAGCGCAATTGCTTGGCTTTCTACGGGAGTCTAGGTTGCGAGAGAGTCCATTACTTGCCGCTCGGCGTGTTCCCCGCGGCATTCCGCCCGTTCAACCCGAGGCAATCGCTGCGCGGGGACATCAGCTTCATCGGCACAGCCTATTGGAACCGGGTCAATCTGTTCGAACGCGTCATTCCGCTCATCTCTCATCGGAAGCTGTATATATCGGGAATGTGGTGGGACCGGCTATCGAACTTCAATAGATACAAGCATCATATCGATCTTCAGGCTTGGCAGGATCCGGGGAAGACGTGCGAACGATACAACGCCAACAAAATCGTCATCAATACCCATCGCGCGCACGACGACGATACGTACAACATGAACCGGGCGAGGGTGCAAGCCTTGTCGCCGAACCCGCGAACGTTCGAGATTTCCGCATCGGGCACGCTGCAATTGACCGACATGCGGCAAGATCTGGACCAATTCTACGTTCCGGGAGTCGAGGTCGTGACCTACGACTCGCCCGAGGATTTGGCTAACAAGGCGGAGTACTACTTACACCACGAAGCGGAGAGACAGCAAATCGCGCTCAGGGGGCTCTATCGCACGATGAGGGATCATACGTACGCGTCCAGGCTGAATCAGCTGTTCGATCTGGCGATGGCGCCATGACGGAGACGAACGCCAAGCCGAAGCTGCTCGTGTTCTCCCATATTTGCAATCCGGTGCTCGTGACGGGCGGGGAAAAAGTGCTGTCCCTGTTCCTGCGCGAGCTGGTCCGGCATTATCAATGCGTCCTCGTCGTTCCCGAGCTCGGGGCGATCGCGCACAAGGCGAAGGCGATCGGCATACGCACCGTCGTCCTCGATATTCCTCTCTGCTTCTCGCTCTACACGTGCGCTCCCCACGTGCTGCAAGACGTCGAGAACGCGATCCGGCAGCCCGCGTTCCGTACGCTGAACGCGCTGCTCGCGCACGAGCGTCCCGACGTCGTCATGGTGAACACGGCGGTTCATCCGTTGCCGGCGATCGCTTCCTTCGCCAGAGGGATTCCGACCGTATGGCTGCTCATGGAGACGTTATACGATACGCCGCATCGGGACAAATCCGTCTCGCTCATCTCCGGCAATTGCGATCTGATCGTCGGCATGTCCAAGACGGTGTTGAAGCCTTTCTCCGGCGCGAGCAAAGCACGTTCTACGTACGTGCTGCCTCCTTACATGGAAACCGAGGAGCTCGTGCCCGGCGTATGGCCGCAGGCAAGGACGCAACTGCGCAAGCTGTACCGGTGGAAAGACGAGCATCGCGTCGTCGGGTTCATCGCGGCGACGATCTATCCGAACAAAGGGCAGCTGCAATTCATCGACGCGATGCTGCCGATCGCCGCGGAGCATCCGGACGCGAGGTTCCTGATCGTCGGCAGCCAAGTCGACGAAGGGCATTACGTCGCTTGCCGTACGAAGGTGCTCAAGGCGGGTTACGAGGACCGATTCGTGTTCTATCCGTTCTCCGAGCAGGTCCATCAGGTGTATCCGGCGATGGACATCGTCGTCGTTCCGAGCTTAATGACGGAGGGCTTCGGCATGACGGCGCTCGAGGGAATGATGTTCGGCAAGGCGGTCGTCTCTTATTCATCGGGAGGGTTGGCGGAAATTCTGACCGCGACGGGCAACGAGCGGTTCCTCGTGCCGAAAGGGGACGTGGAGGGTTTAACGGAGCGGGTCGGTTGGCTCGTCGGGGACGAATCGTACCGGCAAGCGATCGCGAAGCGCAACGGCGAAGCATCCGTACGCGCCTACGGCGTCGCGGCGTTCCGGAGCAAGCTGGCGGAATTGATGGCGTTGATCGCCGCCCTGCCGACGGACAGAGCGCCGTCGCCTATTCCGTCGTTCGCCGCTCCGCCCGAACCGGCCGCGGCGGTCGTCTCGCCGGCAACGGCTCGACGCGCGAGGCCGGCGCCGTCAAGAGGGCGAAGAACCGGAAGCGGCGGCAGTCGCGCCGCGGCTCATCGTTCGCCCGGACGCCGTCGGACGCGAGGCAAAGCCCGCCGCGGCGGTTCTCGGATCGGCGCCGGCGCGCGCAGGCGCAAGCATGCGGGAAGGCGCGCGGGGAGAGGGCGTCGTTAAGCCGCCCGGGGAATGCGGATCGACGGCATTCCCTTGTTCGGCGGACAAGCCGCCGCTTACGAGTTAATCGACCAGCGAACCGCCAAGCCGGCTTGCGTCAAGCCGGAGCCGAAGCCGTACAGCACGATCAGCTGTCCCGGCGACAGCTTGCCGGCTTGGACCGCGAGGTCGAGAGCGAGCGGGATCGATGCCGCCGACGTATTGCCGTACGGAGTGACGCTCTGCAAGGCTCGTTCCGCGGGAAGCCCGAGCCGTTCGCAGATCGCTTCGATCATGCGCAGGTTCGCGCTATGGGGAACGAACCAGTCGACGTCCCCGACTTCGGCGCCTAGAGCGCCGAGCAATTGAAGGACGCCGTCAGGCACGGTGGACAGCGCCCATTTGTACACTTCTCTCCCGTTCTGGACAAGCTTCCCTTCTCCGGCCAGCGGCGAGCCGTCTCCGGCTTGGGACAAGCCGGTCGCGTAAACTTGGAAGCCGCCCGAGCCGTCCGTCACCGCGTTCGAGGCGAGCAGAGCGCCTTCCTCGGCGCGTTCCAGCAGCACGGCGCCGGCTCCGTCGCCGAACAAGATGCACGTCGAACGGTCGGTATAGTCCGTAATCTTCGTCAGCGTCTCCGCGCCGACGACGAGCACCTTACGGTACGCGCCGGACAGAATCAGGCCGTTGGCGAGCTGGAGCGCGGACACGAAGCCCGCGCACGCGGCGCTTACGTCGGCGGCGAAGCATCTTGCGGCGCCGATCGCTTGCTGCACGCGCGAGGCAACGGACGGGCACGGCATGTCGGGCGTCGTCGTCGCCACGAGAATCGCGTCGACCTCGCCCGGGTCGCCCGGATATCTGCGGAACAAGTCTCGGATGGCGAGAATCGCCAGATCGCTCGTATATTGGTCCGCGGACGCTTGGCGGCGTTCTTGGATTCCCGTGCGGCGCACGATCCATTCGTCGTCCGTGTCTACCATGCGTTCAAGATCGGCGTTCGTGATCACCCGATCGGGTACATAGCTGCCGATCGCGGTTATGGCGGCTTGCGAAGCGATTCGCGCGGCTCCGGCATTCGTTCCGGCGTTCGCGGCGTTCCTGGCGTTTCGTTCGGTCATGGCGATTCCTCCGTTACGTTTATCGTCAAGTTATAGTACATAGTATTAGTACCTGGTGTTAAAAATAATTATGACGGTTAGAGGCGTATACGTCAATCCTATTCGGGTAGAAACCGATCTCGGTCCAATGACCGGGGTCGTTTTTCGATTCAAATCGTATAATGCGACTTTTGGAGTTGTTTTATTTCACGTAAAGCGTCAATTTTCATAGCGTATCGACAAGTTTTGCGTTCACGGCGGCATGTTATTCCCTTATAATAGAAAATTATGAGTCCAAGCGCAGTAATCGCGGCAGATCAGACTATCGTAGTTGCCTTCTCGCCACATAGCCGTGTTTTAACCTCGGATTACTATAGATTCATCTTCATAGAGGAAGGGAGAACGGCCATGCCCGACATCTTCGCGATCCGCATGACCGGACCGCTGTCGTCCGAAGTCGCGGATGGTCTCGCATCGGCTCTGCCGGAAGAAACGAGAACGAGGCTTGGCCGATACCGGCTGCAAGCGGACCGCGACCGGAAGCTGCTCGCGGAGTCGCTGATCCGGCATTTGATCCGCGGGAGGTTAGGGAGGCAACCGAGCAACACCGTATTCGCGAGGAACGAATTCGGTAAGCCGTATATAAAGGAAGCGACGGATTTTCATTTCAATCTGTCCCATAGCGGCGAATGGGTCGCGTGCATCGTACACGACCGGCCGGTCGGCATCGATGTCGAGCAGATCGTTCCGATCGATATGAACGCGATAGCAAGCCGCTATTACGCCGACCGGGAGCGAGAGCTGCTGTTACGATTGCCCGAAGAAGAACGGCTTCGCGGTTTCTATGAGGTGTGGACCTGCAAAGAAAGCTATATGAAAGCGGAGGGACTCGGACTGTCGTTGCCGCCGCGAGATTTTCAAGTGGACATAGAAGGCTGCTTCGCGCATGCCTATCCCGCGTATCCGGGCTCGATGGCTTCCACGCCGCGGCCGTTGCGGCTGTACGGATTGGAAGGTGCCGTCATGGCGGCCTGCGCGGAGGAAGGGGTCCGATATCCCGATCGGCCGATTATGCTGTCCAGCGATGAATTAGTTAATGCATGCTTTCACGAAAGTGGATAAGGAGGATTGCCAGTGAACGAGATACAAGGATCCGGAGCGATCGCGATCGTCGGGGTAAGCGCCCTGCTGCCCGGATCGACCGACAACCGGGGATTCTGGAACGACATCATGGCGGGCCGGGATCTGATGACCGATATACCGCCCACGCACTGGCTCATCGAGGATTATTACGATCCTACCCCCATGACGCCGGACAAAACCTATGCCAAGCGGGGGGCCTTCCTGCCGCAGGTTCAGTTCGATCCGAAGGAATTCTCGATGCCGCCAAGCAACATTCCCGCTACCGATACGAGCCAGCTCCTCGGATTGATGGTGGCCAAAAGCGTGCTGGAGGACGCCGCTTCCGGCCAATTCAACGCGATCGACAAGGATCGTATCAGCGTCATTCTCGGTACGGCCTCCGCCTCGGAGCTCACCGTCGAGCTCGGCAGCCGCATTCAACGGCCGGTCTGGGTCAAGGCGCTGCGGGAAAGCGGAGTGCCGGAGGACCAGGTGCAGGAGATTAGCGACCGCATCGCTTCCGAGTACGTGCCTTGGAAGGAAAGCTCATTCCCCGGCTTGCTCGGGAACGTCATCGCGGGAAGAATCGCCAACCATTTCAACCTAGGCGGCACGAACTGCATCGTGGACGCGGCTTGCGCCAGCTCTCTTACCTCGATCTCGATGGGGGCGATGGAGCTGCTGGCCGGCAAGTCCGATCTCGTCATTACGGGCGGGGTCGATACGTTGAACGATATATTCATGTTCATGTGTTTCAGCCAGACGCCGGCGCTCTCGCCGACGGGCGATTGCCGACCGTTCTCGGATCAGGCCGACGGCACGATGCTCGGCGAGGGGCTGTGCATGTTCGCCCTGCGGCGCCTGGAGGACGCGGAGCGGGACGGCGACCGGATCTATGCCGTGCTGAGAGGCTTCGGCACGTCCTCCGACGGCAAGTCTAAGAGCGTATACGCGCCCGTCTCCAAAGGACAGGCCAAGGCTCTTCGCCGCGCTTACGAAATGGCCGGCTATTCGCCGGCTACCGTAGAGCTGATGGAAGCGCACGGCACCGGGACGAAAGCCGGCGATGCGGCGGAATTCGCGGGACTCGCGTCGGTATTCGACGACGGCGAGAGAGAAGACCGGCAATGGTGCGCGCTCGGTTCGGTCAAATCGCAGATCGGACACACGAAGGGAACGGCGGGCGCCGCGGGCTTGTTCAAGGCCGTCATGGCGCTTCGGCACAAGGCGCTGCCGCCTACGATCAAGGTCGAGCGGCCCAATCCGAACCTGGATATCGCCAATAGTCCTTTTTATCTGAATACGAAATCCCGGCCCTGGATCAGAGGGGCATCGCATCCGAGGCGGGCATCGGTAAGCGCCTTCGGCTTCGGGGGAAGCAACTTTCACGTCACCCTGGAGGAATATAACGGACCGGGCCGTCAGGCATGGAAGCTGCGGAGGATGCCTTCCGAGCTGCTCCTGCTCGGCGCTAACGATCCTTCGTCGCTGCTGGCGCGGTGCGAAGAGTTGCTTGCCGGCCTGACCGACGATGAGGGGTTGCTTGTTTATCTCGCTCGGCAGACGCAATCGCATTACGATCCGAAGCTGCCGGCTAGGCTGGCGATCGTAACCGCCGACTTGGGCGGGCTAAGGACGAAGCTCGAGAAGACGATCGCGGAGCTTAGCCGCCATCCGGAGCGGCAGATCAACGACAACGGCGGCGTCTATTACGCCTATGACGCGAATCCCGGCGAAGTCGCGATGCTGTTTCCCGGTCAAGGCAGCCAGTATGTGAACATGGGCGCGGAGCTGCTGCTGGCGTTCGACGAAGCCCGGGCCGTATGGGATAAAGCGGCGGACCTGGAGATGGATGCAAGCGCCAGCCTGCAAGAGGTCGTCTATCCGCGGCCCGTCTTCTCCGAAGACGAGCTCGAATCGCAGCGCGGCCGGCTGCAGGCAACCAAGTGGGCGCAGCCGGCAATCGGCGCCATGAGTCTGTCGATTCTGCAAGTGCTGCGGAAGGCGGGCGTGCAGGCAGCGTATGTCGCGGGCCACAGCTTCGGCGAGCTTGCCGCGTTGAGCGCCGCGGGAGTCCTTGAAGAGAAGGACATGCTTCAAGCGGCGAGAAAGCGGGGCGAGCTCATGGCGGCAGCCGCGGCGGCATCCGCCGGAAGCGGCGCGATGAGCGCGGTGTTCGCCTCCGTCGGGCGGGTTCGCGAGCTGATCGCGGAGAGCGGCACGGCCGTCGCTTGCGCGAACCATAACAGTCCAAGCCAGGTCGTCGTCTCCGGGGAGACGGGGGAAATCGGCCGACTGGAGGAGAAGCTGTCCGCCGAAGGCATTCGATCGATGCGGCTCCCGGTATCTACGGCGTTCCATTCGCCGCTCGTCGCTTCCTCCGTGCCGGAATTCCGCGCGTTCCTGTCGAATACGCCGCTTGGAGAGGGAAAGGCCGTCGTCTTGTCCAACGCGGACGGACAGCCTTTCCCTGCCTCGCCGGACGGCTTGAGGGATCGGTTGGCCGGGCAAATCGCGCAGCCGGTCCTGTTCGCCGAGACGGTGGAGGAGCTGTATGCGCGCGGCGTCCGTACGTTCATCGAAGTCGGTCCGAGCGGCGTGCTGTCCGGACTCGTCGAGCAATGCCTGGCGGGCCGAGACATCGTGGCCGTTGTGACCGACCGGAAGGGGCAGCACGGCGTCGACTCGATATGGCATGCGCTCGGCAGGCTTGCGACAGCGGGCGTTCCGGTCGACCTTGCGCCGTTCTGGGACGAATACAAGCGGGAGGAAGATCCGCGCAGCCGTCCGAAGCCGGCCTTCACGATCCCGATCAGCGGGGTCAATAGCGGAAGACCGTATCCGCCCGAAGGCGGCACGCCGGCGCTCCCGAAGCCGAACGAGGCAAGACTGCCTGACGTTGCAGATTTGCGAGTATCCGAACCGGATATAGCGGCTGTGGCTGTGCGACCGGTGCAAGTAGCTCTTAGTCCGATATCGGACTATGAAGCCTACCTGCAAGAGGCTGCAGCCAGCCGCGCCGTTGAAGTCGGCGTAGAAGCCTATCGACAGAATGCCGTATCTCAACCGACAATAGCCCGAATTAACGATAATCAGGAGGAACATATAATGTCTACTTACCCGACGAATACCCAATCCGTTCTGCTTGGCGCGATCACGGAAATGCAGCGGCAGACGGTCGAGGCGCACGCCGCCTATCAACGCGCGATGGCCGACGGACACGTCGCGTTCCTGCGCACGGTCGAAGCATCGCTGGCCGGACTGAGCGCCTTGGCGGCCGGCGGGTTTGGCGCCTTCGCGGCAATGCCCGAAGCAGCGGCCGCGGCCGCGCCAACGGCTCCGCCGGCTTACATTCCGGCAGCGCCGCCGGCATACGCGCCGCCAGCGCCGGTAGTTGCCGCGCCGGTAGCCTACGTGCCGCCAGCCTACGTGCCGCCAGCGCCGGTAGTTGCGGCACCGCCAGCCTACATGCCGCCAGCGCCGGTAGTTGCGGCACCGCCAGCCTACATGCCGCCAGCGCCGGTAGTTGCGGCACCGCCAGCCTATATGCCGCCAGCGCCAGTAGTGGCAGCACCGCCGGCCTACGTGCCGCCAGTGCAAGCAGTGTCCGCACCGCCGGCCTATGTACCGCCTGCGCCAGCCGCTCCGGTTGTCTCTGCGGCTGCACCGCAAGCGGAGGCAAGCGACGTACGTTCGGTCATGCTCGAGGTCGTGGCGGAGAAGACGGGCTATCCGGTCGAAATGCTGGATTTCGATATCGAGCTCGAAGCCGGACTGGGGATCGACTCGATCAAGCGCGTCGAGATTTTGTCGGCCGTGCAGGAACGGTTGCCAGAGCTGCCCGACGTGCAGCCGGGCGAACTCGCGGCGCTCAATACGCTTGGCGAAATCGTCGACTATATGAACCGCGCGCTCGGTAAGGGCGGGGTATCCCCGGGAAAAAAGTAGTTGCCCATGATCGCAATCGGCGCGCCGTCGCGCGTTACGGGGTGAAGGCTGCCCCTGCGCCGGCAGCAGGCTTGGCGATGCCAGGCCTATGGAGCGGCGCGGCCGTTGAAATCATGGATGACGGGAATGGAATCGCTTCGGCGCTTGCTCTGCGTTTGCAGGAGTCGGGGGCGCAGGCGCGCGTGGTCGCGACGATCTCCGATGAAGCCGATGCCGTCGTATGGCTGGATGCATTGAAGAAGATGAATACGGACGAAGAGGCGCTCTCGGTCAACCGCCGCGCCTTCGAAGCGGCGAAGACGGTCGCAGCGAAGTTCGCGAAGCAGGGCGGCGTCTTCGTCACGGTGCAGGACACCGGGGGCTCGTTCGGGCTGTCGGATTCGCCGGAGTCCCGCAGCGTATGGACCGCCGGCTTGACGGGGCTCGTCAAGACGGCCGCGCGCGAATGGACGCAAGCGGCCGTCAAGGCGATCGATCTTGACCGGACGGGGCTATCGGCGGAGACGGCGGCGGAACGCATCTTCCTGGAGCTGACCGCCGGCGGACCTGAAGTTGAGGTCGGTCTGCAACGAGGCGGAGAGAGAATGACTCCGACGTTGGAGCTGAACTCGTCTGCGGTCGCACCGGCAAACGGAATCCAAGGAAGCGCATCGGAGCGTGCCGTGCTGCTCGTGTCCGGAGGGGCAAGAGGCGTTACGGCGGCGGCGATCGCGGAACTGGCGCGGACCGAACGTCCTCGCCTCATCCTGCTCGGCAGAACGCCGCTCGAAGAGGAACCCGCCGCATGCAAGGGGATTGGCGACGACGCGGGGATGAAGCGCGCGCTGCTCGAGCAAGCGAAGGCGGAAGGCGCCGCGTTGGGATTGGCGGAGCTTGGCCGGCGCGTTCAGCGTATCATGATGAATCGCGAGATCGCCGGTAATCTGAGGATGCTGAAGGAGCTCGGCTCCGAAGTCGTCTATGTGCCGGTAGACGTGCAGGATACGGAGGCGCTACGCGAAGCGCTGCGTCCGATCCGCGTTCAATGGGGGCCGATCACCGGTATCGTGCACGGCGCGGGGGTGTTGGCCGACAAAGCGATCGCGGACAAGACGACCGAGCAGTTCGACTACGTATTCGATACGAAAGTCGGCGGCTTGCGGACGCTTCTGGCCGTCACGGAGAATGATCCGCTTGATTTGATCTGCCTGTTCTCTTCGGTATCCGCGAGAAGCGGCAATGCCGGGCAAGCGGATTACGCCATGGCGAACGAGGTGCTCAACAAGTGCGCCCAAGCGGAAGCGTTCCGGCGCGGCCCGGGCTGCACCGTGAAGTCGATCAACTGGGGACCTTGGGACGGCGGGATGGTCAGTCCGCTGCTCAAGAAACATTTCGAACAGCGGGGCGTCAATCTCATTCCGCTGGAAGCGGGAACGGCCGCCTTCGCGGCGGAGACGTCGGACGCCGGCGGACCCGTGGAGGTCGTCATCGGCGGCTGCTCGGAGGACAGGCCGACGTTGATCGAAGGCGCGGCGGAGAAGACATGGACAGCGGAAATATTCGTGCCGGATCCTTCGATCGCGCCATGGCTGGACGACCACCGTATCGGCGGAAGCCCCGTCGTGCCGGCCGCGATGGCCATGGACTGGTTCGTGCGCGCCGCCAAGGCCGCGTATCCGCACCTTGAAGTCAAGCGGTGTTCGAACTTGACGGTGAAGAAAGGGATCGTCGTTGCGGAGCGGGACGGCAAGCGCGATCGGTTGACATTGACGTGCAACGACCGGACGGACGGCCTGGCGCAAGCATGGCTGAGCTTCGAGCTCCGGGGAGAAGGTGGCCGCGTTCACTATACAGCCGACGTCGAAATGAGCATGGAGCGGGACGCGGTCCCGCCGGATGCGCAGCCGCTTCCCCATGCGGGAACCGAAGCTTGGGACTGGCAACCGTCCGACGCGTATGACGGCGGCAAGCTATTCCATGGCCCGGCCTTCCAGGTCATTCGCGAGCTGACGCTTGCGGGCGGCGCGGGCGCGGAGGCGATATTCGAGCATGACGCGGCGACGGCATGGTCGCATCGGGACGGAGGAATCGACCCGGCGATGATCGACGGCGGCTTGCAGCTCGCAAGGTTATGGGGCATTCGAGCGTTCGGCGAACCGACCCTTCCTACCAAGATCGGGTCGTATGCGGCTTACCTGAGCATGCCCCGTAATCAACCCGTCGTCTGCCGCATTCGAAGCGAGCGCCGAGGAAGATATAAGACCGTTACGCAAGTGGTTTGGTTGAACGAACAAGGCGAAGTGACGGCCGAGCTCCGTGACGTCGAGATGCATATCGTGGCAAGTCAGGATCAGGCACATGAGTGAGAGGAAGGTTGGGGCATGAGATTCGAGCCGATCGCGATCGTCGGGCAGGGATGCGTGTTTCCCGGCGCGGCGAACCCGGATGAATTATGGCGTATCGTCGACGAACGGCGGGAGACGCTGACGGAGCCCGAAGACGGACAATGGCGTCTGTCCCGCGCGGCATCCAGCCGCGGCCCGGACGGGACAGAGTGGTCGATCCGCGGCGGCTACGTCAGAGGCTTCCGGGCGGAATGGGATCGGCTTGGTTTGCAGGTCGACGCGGAGCGGATCGGCGCGATGGACCGAATGGTCCACTGGATGCTGCATGCGGCGGCGCAAGCGCTGCCCGATCCGTCGGCCGGCCCCCGTAAACATAAGCGGACCGGCGCGGTAATCGGCAATCTGTCGCTGCCGACGGAATCGATGTCGCGTTATGCGGAGCATGTATGGCTGCAAGCGCAGGAAGGCGATGCCGCGAGGGAATTTCTCGCGCGCGAGGTCGGAGAGCCGCCGGATGCGGTCAACCGGTTCATGTCGGGGTATCCGGCGCATTTCCTCGCGGAGGCGTTCGGTCTCGGAGCCGGCGCGTTCTGCTTGGATGCCGCCTGCGCTTCGTCGCTCTATGCGATCAAGCTCGCTTGCGATCGCCTGCATGACCGCAGCGCGGACCTGATGCTTGCCGGCGCCGTGAACGGGACGGACGCGCTATTCCTTCATACGGGCTTTCGCGCGCTTAAGGCGATCAGCAGGAGCGGACGGAGCCGACCTTTCCATCCGGAGGCGGACGGCCTCGTACCGTCCGAGGGCAGCGGCTTCGTCGCGCTGAAGCGATTGGCCGATGCCGAGCGAGCGGGGGACCGTATTCTTGGCGTCATTCGGGGCATCGGTCTGTCGAATGACGGGGGGCACGGCGGCTTGCTAGCTCCCGCCCGGGAGGGGCAAGTTCGCGCGATGCGGCAGGCGTACGAGATGTCGGGCCTTGATCCGCGGGACGTATCGCTGATCGAATGCCATGCGACCGGCACGCCGCTCGGCGACGCGGTGGAAATTCAGAGCATGAGCGACGTGTTCGCCGGGCGGAGCGGCATTCCGATCGGATCGATCAAAGGAAATATCGGACACCCGGTGACGGCGGCGGGCATGGCGGGTTTGATGAAGCTGCTTCGCGCGATGGAGGAGGGCGTCTATCCCGCCACTCTGCACTTGCCTGTCGAAGGACCGGTTAAGCTGCTGGAGGATACGCCCTTCCGATTGCCGCGGCCGGGAGAGGCTTGGCGGACGGAAGCTCCGCGGCGAGCGGCGCTGAGCAGCTTCGGCTTCGGAGGCAACAATGCGCACTTGATCGTCGAACGCTATGAATCCGGAAGCCGCGAAGCGACAACGAAGCACGGCTATGAAGCCGAATCGGCAAGCGGCAGGAATGCGGATCTGGCCATCGTCGGCATCGGCGTCAGCGCCGGCGGCAGCCGGTCAACCCGGGAATGGGCCGCGGACCTATTCGGGACGGAAGAGAGCGATCGCGGGAAACAAGGAACGGATGCTTTCCGCTCCGGCGATATCTCGTTGGCCATGCAGGACATTACGGTGCCGCCCGTCGACCTGAAGCAGGCGCTGCCGCAGCAGGTGATGCTGCTTCGGACGGCGGCAGACGCCGCGGCGGAAGCAGGCGGACTGACGGGCGATCGCGTCGGCATATACGTCGGCATGCAGTGCGATGCCGAGATCGCCCGCCATATCGCGCGGGTTCGAATCGGGGAATGGGCCGGCAAGCATGCGGGGCTGTTCGAGCCGCAAGCATCGGGAGATTCCGTCTCCTCGCTGCAGAATGCCTTCTATGGACCGTTGGAATCTTCTACGGTCGTCGGCCTGCTGCCGAACGTGCCGGCCAATCGGCTTAACAAGCATCTTCGAATATCCGGTCCGGGCTTTACCGTGTCCAGCGAAGAACTATCCGGCATTACCGCGCTCGAGCTGGCTTCCCGCGCCTTAAGGTGCGGCGAACTGGATGCCGCCCTGATCGGGGCGGTCGATCTCAGCTGCGAGAGCGTGCATCGAGCCGCGGCGGAAGCTAAGCTGGATATCGGCCAACGGCGGCCGGGCGATGCTTCGGTCGTGCTGGCGGTCAAGCGGCTCGACGACGCTCGCCGCGACGGCAACTCGGTCTATGCCGTGCTGCCTGCTTCTAACGCCGGTGACGCCGAACCCGGTCTCTTGCTTGGTTCGGACGACGAGGATGCGGTGCGTCTTGCTTCGCGCTTCGGCCATTCGCATGCGGCTTCCGGGCTGCTGCACGTGGCGGCGGGCGCGCTTGCCCTGCACTATGGCTTGCTTCCGTACGGAAGCAAGCGCGGTCCGCGCCCTTGGCTGCGAGGAGAAGAGGCCCGTACCGCTCGGGTAGACGTCCGCGCGCTCGGCGGCGCTTCAGGCTCCGTCTTCCTCGAGGAAGGAGACGGCGTCGCTCCGTTCGTGCCGAGCGGTTACCTTGCGCCAACCCTGCATACTTATGCAGCCGGCGATCGCCGTACGCTGCTGCAATCGCTTCGCGACGGAACGGAATCGACGCAAGGCGCCGTTCGCTTGGTGATCGTCGCGCGCGGAGACGAGGAGCTGTCGGCGGCGAGAAGAGCGGCGTCGATAGAGCTGGAGCGGCTTATCGCTGCTCCCGGATCCGGACCCTTCCGCGAAGGGCCGGGTATCCATTACGCCGACGCGCCTGCCGGCGGCGAGCTTGCTTTCGTATTCTCGGGCGCGGCATCCGCTTACGCGGGCATGGGGAGTGGACTGCTCTCGGCGATACCCGAATTGGGCATCGCGATCCGCGAACGATTCGGTACGGCGGCCGAGGCTGCCGGCTGGGTATACGCGGAACAGGCGGAACGGGCTCCCGACCCGCTCGCGATGCTCGGCGGGGCTTCCTATTTGACGCAGATTCACGCGGCGTTCACGCGGGAGTGGCTCGGGCTGAAACCGCAGGCCGCGATCGGACTGTCCTCGGGCGAGACGAACGCGCTGGCCGCGATGGGCGCTTGGGACAATCTAGACGGACTATTCCGCGACTTGCAGCGGTTCGGCATCTATAGCCGCGAGCTTGCCGGAGACTACCGCGTCTTGCGGGAAGCATGGGGGGAAACGCAGCCGAGGTGGGAGAACTGGCGGGTCCAAGCTTCGCCGGACGCCATCCGCGAAGCGATCGCCACGGAAGAGCGCGTCCGGCTTACGATGCACAACGCGCCGGGAGATTGCATCATCGGCGGCGAACCCGCCGCCTGTCGGCGAGTTCTGCAGAAGCTGAGGCCGGCGCCCGCTTATCCGCTCGGCTACGATATGGTCGTGCATTGCCCGGAGTTGGCGGCGATCGCCCCGCTGTGGCGGGACATTCATCGACGTCCGACGCGGCCGGTGCCCGGCGTGCGCTTCTATTCCGGCGCGTCGGCCACGCACTACGAGCCGGACGCCGACAAGTCTGCCGACGCGCTTCTGGACATGGCGACCGGAATGATCGATTTTCCAAAAACGATCCTTAAGGCTTGGGAGGACGGCGTACGCGTATTCGTCGAGCACGGTCCCCGCAGCCTATGCTCGGACTGGATCGGTCGAATACTGGCAAGTCGCCAGCATCTGTGCATCGGACTGGACCAGCCCGGCGTCGATCCGCTCGAGCAGGCAGCGACGGCCGCAGCCCGGCTATTCGCGTCCGGCATCGACGTTAACCTCGACCGTTTGCGGTCGCGGTTGGCTGAATTAGGCGCGGGCTCTGACCGGAACGGCAAACCCTCAGCCATGACGTTCCCGGCGCACCTGCCGCTGGTTGTCCTGCCGAAACTGCAGCTTAGAAAGCAGGATGCCGGCCAATCGAATAGACGGGAAGAGGTTAAGTCATTGAAAGTAATCGGGGAATACGACAGAATGGCGTCCGCGCATCGCGGGTACATCCAGTTGCAGAGCGCCATGCAGCTGCAGCTCATGCAGGTGCTGGCTAACGGCAAATCGCTGCCGATTCACAGCGCGCCTGGGCCGATGCCGGCAGTGCATGCGACGCCCGCGGCAACGGCTCCCGCAATGGCTATCGCACCGTCACCCGCCACGGCTCTCGCAACAGCTGCCGCAACGACGCCCGCAGCGGCGCCCGCAACGGCGCGGCAAATCCGGTTCTCTCGCGAGCAGCTCGAGACGTTGGCATCGGGGCGCATCTCCGACGTGTTCGGTCCCGCCTTCGCGGGTCAAGACGGCTATGCGGTGCAGGTGCGCATGCCGGAGCCGCCGCTGTTGCTCGCGGACCGGGTCGTCGCGCTTACGGGGGAGCCTCTCTCGATGGGGCGGGGCTCCATTACGACCGAAACCGACGTGCGGAACGACTCCTGGTATCTGCACAAGGGCCGCATGCCGTTCGGCATCATGATCGAGTCGGGGCAGGCGGACTTGCTGCTCATCTCCTGGCTCGGCATCGACCGGTTGAACCGGGGGGAACGCGCCTACCGGCTGCTTGGCTGCGAATTGACGTTCCACGGCTCTCTGCCCGCGCCGGGCGAGAAGCTGAGCTACGACATTCGCGTCGATTCGCATGCCAAGCACGGGGATATCCGGCTTTTCTTCTTCCATTACGACTGCACGGACGGCCAAGGACGCCGAAGGATGACGATGCGCCAGGGACAGGCCGGGTTCTTCACGAGAGAGGAATTGCGCGAGTCGGCCGGCGTCATCTGGGATCCGGCGAAGACGGAGATCCCGCCGGACGCGCGTCTTGACGCACCCCTGGTCCGTACCGCTAGAACGCGATATACGCCGGACGAGGTGCGTGCCTTCGCTTCCGGCGACCTGTACGGCTGCTTCGGCGAAGGCTTCGGCTTCGCCCGGACGCACACGTGCTCGCCTTCGATCCAGAGCGGCCGCATGTTGCTGCTGGGCGAAGTGACGGCATTCGAGCAAGCCGGCGGACCGCTCGGCCGCGGCTACCTTCGCGCGGAGACGGCTTTAAGCGGGGACGAGTGGTTTTTTGCCGGTCACTTCAAGAACGACCCGGCGATGCCGGGCACGCTCATGCTGGAAGGCTGCGTTCAGGCGATGTCCTTCTACCTGGCGGGCCTCGGTTACACGCTGCGCAAGGACGGCTGGCGCTTCGAGCCGGTCCCGGAGCTGCTCTACAAGATGATCTGCCGCGGGCAAGTAACGCCCGAATCCCGCAGCCTCGTCTACGAGGTGTTCGTCCAAGAGGTCATGGACGGGCCGGAGCCGACGGTCATCGCCGACGTTCTCCTCACGGTGGACGGACGCAAGGCGTTCCATTGCAGCCGGCTCGCGGTGCGGCTTGTGCCCGATTTCCCGCTGCACACCGAGCTTCGGCATCTGGCGGAGGGCGCTTCCGGCGACCCGAGGGCAGCCTCGTCCGGAGGGGTTACGTTCGATTATTACTCGCTGCTCGCCTGCGCCTTCGGCAAGCCGTCGCATGCGTTCGGCAGCCGTTACGCCGTGTACGACGAGGGCAAGCACGTGCCCCGTCTTCCGGGACCGCCCTATCATTTCATGACGCGCGTAACGGAAGCCGGCGGACAGCTTGGCGTGCCGAAGACCGGCACCGTCATCACGGCCGAATACGACATCCCGCCGGACGCATGGTATTTTGCCGACAACGGTTCCCGTACGATGCCCTTCTGCGTGCTGATGGAGGCCGCGCTGCAGCCTTGCGGCTGGCTGGTGTCCTATCTCGGCATTCCCGAATCGCCGGAGCGGGACGCCTTCTTCCGCAACTTGGACGGCAAGGCGACGCAGTATCGGGAGGTGCTTCCGGGCGCCGGCACGCTGCGGACCAGGGTAAGCCTGACGAGCCTGTCGCGGATGGGCCATACGTACATCGAATCGTTCCAAGTAGACTGCTTCCTCGCGGATGCCCCCGATGCACCGGTCTTCGCCATGTCGACCGTGTTCGGTCACTTCACGCTGGAGGACTTGTCCAAACAGGTCGGTCTCGGCGCGGGGGAGGCCGAATTTCAACGCTTGCTGGAGCCGTCCGGCTTCGAGGCGGACTTGCGGAACGGCGATGCCGTCTTCCCGGCAGGTCCCTCAGGGAAGCGGGCAAGGCTGGCGAGCGGCAAGCTGCTCATGCTCGATCGCGTGACCGGCCATTGGTCCCGAGGAGGCAAGCATGGCTTGGGCCGGTCGAGAGCGGAGAAGAAAGTCGACGCCGGCGATTGGTTCTTCAAGGCGCACTTCTACCAGGACCCGGTGCAGCCGGGCTCCTTGGGCGTCGAAGCGATGATTCAGCTGCTGCAGTTCCATATGCTCCAGGAGGGCATGGATCTCGGCATGAAGCAGCCGCGCTTCGAGCCGCTCGGCACGGGCATGGAAATCGTCTGGAAGTACAGAGGCCAAGTGACGCCGCAGAAGGATACGATCGTCGTGGACCTCGACGTGCTGGAGACGGGCCGCGACGAGCGCGGCGTCTATGCGATAGCCGAAGCATCTCTCTGGGTTGACGGTCTGCAAATCTATAGCGTGCCTCGCATGGGAATGCGGTTGGTCGACGATGATGGTGCCGGCACCGAGCCGCGAGAGACGAACGACGAGACGAACGGAGAGCCGGACGCGTTCATCGAACAATCGCTGTTCGACCCGGAGGAGAATCCGTGGATTCGGGATCATTGCCCGACGTATACGGCGCCGGCGATGCCTTCGACGTTCATTCTCGATACGATGGCGGCTGCCGCGCGCAATCGCGAGCCGAACCGATTCCTGACAAGCGCGTCGGACGTGCGGTTCAAGCGATGGCTCATCCTCGACCGTCCCCGCCGGCTTCGCACGGAGGTGCGACGCGCGGACAACCAGGACGCGAGCGACGATAGTACCTTCTACGACGTGATGCTATCCGCATGGCGGGACGCGCCGGACGCCCGGTTGTCCCGGTTCGAGGAAATCGCGTCGGGCAGGTTCGAGCTGGCAAGCCGATATTCGGCCGTGGACGAAGCGGATTCCCGGCCGTTCGAGCCGCTTAAAGATCCAAAGCCCGCCGACGATCCATACGAATCCGGGCACGTTTTCCACGGACCCGCCTTCCAGGTCGCAAGCGCGATCGTGCTCGGTTCGAACGGGGCTTCCGCCATCCTCTCGGCAGAGGGCAATCGAAACGGAGCCGCTTCGATTCCGATCGGATGCCTGCATCCGCTCGTACTCGACGGAGCGACGCACGCGATCCCGCATGACGAATTAACCTTATGGACGTCCGAGGTTGCGGACGATCTGGTCGGTTACCCGTACCGCATGACGGCTTGCCGGTTCTACGGGGATACGCCGAACGCCGGAGACGTTCGTTGCGACATCCGCTTCGACGGCTTCGAAGACGACGCGCGCTTCCCGGCTTTCCGGATCCGACTCTATGAGGGCGATCGGCTATGGGCGGCGCTGCGGCTCGTCGAGGTTCTGATGCCCGCAGGACCGATCGGGCGCGGCGACGGCCGCAGCCGGCAAGCCTTCCTGCAGGCTCGCGTCTATACGGAAGGCATGGCGCTCTCCCGCCGCGAGAGCGGAGTCACGAAGCTGACGGAGGCGGAGGCGCGCGCGTCGGATTGGTTCGCGGGTACCGTGGCGGCCGTCTACGGCGTCGACGCCTCGGCGAGCTATAAAGAGCTAACGCGGCTGGCGGCGATCAAAGACCATGTGGGGCATATGGCCGGCGTGCATCCTGCGACGGTACGCATAAATGAGAACGAAAGCACTGCCTTCAGCTCGGTACATCCTTATGAACGCCATCAGATCGCGGTTGAGGAAGAGAACGGGGAAATCCGCGTCTCCTCGCAAGCGCCTATCCGGGATATCGAGAGGGCGATGAGCTACTGGAGGCGCAAGCTCGGCAGCGACGGCTGGCTCGGCGAAGACCTGTACCGGGCGTTGATCGCAAGCTTCGTCGGCCGGTTCGTCGTCGAAGACCCCGCGCGGTTCGCGCAAGCGAGCCAAGGACCGGTGCTGTATCTCGCGAACCATCAGACGGCCGTGGAATCGCTGCTGTTCGCTTGTCTGGCGGAAGGGTTGACGCACAGTCCCGTAGCGGCGATCGCCAAGAAGGAGCATCGCGATTCCTGGATCGGCCGGATGCTTGCGCACTTGGAAGCGAATCCGAATGCGCGGTTCGCGATTCCGATCGTTCATGTCGACCGCGAAGACCAAGGGTCGATGCTGCAGACGTTGAAGGAACTCGCTCTCCGCATGCAGGGCGGCAACGAATCGCTCCTCGTTCATGTCGAGGGGACGCGGGCAAAGGCCGAGGCTAAAGAGGTTACGGTCGTAAGCGGCATCTGGGCGGATCTGGCGCTTCAGGGCAACATTCCGATCGTGCCCGTCCGGTTCACGGGCGGCTTGCCGGCGGAAGAATCCGAGTCGCGGCTGGAGTTTCCCGTCGGATACGGCAGGCAGAATTATCATATCGGACGTCCGATCTTCCCGGACGAGCTGCGGTCGCTGCCATTGCCGGCGCGCAAGCAGGTCATCCTCGAGGCGCTGAACGCTACGGGGAGAACGGCTGCGCGGAAGGAAGACGAGCCGGCCGATAACGGCGGCAATCCGGAATTGACAGAACGGATTCAGGTTCTGACGGAGCAAGCACGCGTGCCTTACGAGCAAGCCGTGCTGCTTGCGTCGTTGGCGCGCCTAGAGGCGCGCGGCGACGATAGCGCGGCAGTGCTGCAAGGGGTGTCGGCAGGGAAGCTACGCGTCCAAGACGATCCCGCGGGACGATGGCTCGCGGCGTTCGCGGGTTGGCTGTACGGCGAAGAGGGACCGAAGGCGCAAGCGACGAAACGGAGGAAAAGCACGCATGCAGACAACGCTTAGATGGATACCGGGCGATACGGGGCCGGCTTTTGCAGGAGAGGAGCTTACGCTGCTGGCGGCTCGCGTGCGCGAGCCGGCGTACGTCGTCCGTTACGGAGAGAACGGAGCTTTAGGCGCCGGGGTAGGAGGGAGCGTCGTTACAGCCGGCGGCACGGAGGCAGCGAATTACCCGCTTGCCGCGATGCTTCCCGCCCTCTATCCCGAGTGGCTGGGCGGCGGCGCGTTCGCGCAAGCGCACGGCGTGCGTTTCGCTTATATCGCGGGAGAGATGGCGAACGGCATCGCGACCGCGCGCATGGTCATCGCGATGGCGAAGGCCGGCATGCTCGGCTTCTTCGGCGCGGCGGGCCTTCCGCTCCAGCGAGTCCAGGACAATCTCGACGTCATCCAGGCCGAGCTCGATCCGTTAGGGCTGCCTTGGGGCATTAATCTGATCCATACGCCCAACGAGCCGGCCATGGAGGAGCACATCGTCGATCTGTATCTCCGCCGCGGCGTCACGAGGGTGTCGGCCTCCGCGTTCATGGGACTTACGCCGAGCATCGTCCGCTACGCTTGCAGCGGACTTACGCTTGACGCATCCGGCGCGATTCGCCGCCGGAATCATCTCTTCGCGAAAATTTCGCGGCCCGAGGTCGCCGGCCCGTTCATGTCGCCGGCTCCGGACAAAATGCTGGCGGATCTCGTCGGCCGCGGCCTGCTTACCGCCGAGAAAGCGCGGCTTGCCGCCTACGTGCCGCTGGCCGAGGACATTACGGTCGAGGCGGATTCCGGCGGACATACCGACAACCGTCCGTTGACGGCGCTGTTCCCCGCGATCATGCGCCTGCGCGACGATCTGCAACGGCAATACAAGTATGCGACCCCGATTCGCATCGGGGCTTCGGGCGGTCTGGGCACGCCGGCCGCGGTGGCGGCTGCGTTCGCGCTCGGCGCTGCTTACGTTATGACCGGGTCCGTCAACCAATCGGCCTTGGAGTCGGGATTGTCGGACGAGGGCCGCGCGATGTTGGCGACGGCGGGACTGGCCGATGTCGTCATGGCGCCGGCCGCCGACATGTTCGAGCAAGGGGTCAAGGTGCAAGTGCTGAAACGCGGCACCTTGTTCAGCTCCCGCGGCTTCCAACTGCTCGACCTGTACCGAAGCTATAACCGGATCGAGGATATACCGGAGAGCGTACGCTTGAAGCTGGAGAAGGAAGTGTTCCAGGCGCCGCTCGATTCCATCTGGGCGGACACCGCCCGTTTCTTCGAGAAGCGGGAGCCCGGGCAGCTCGAGCGCGCCGCGCGCGATCCGAAGCACAAGATGGCTTTGATATTCCGGTGGTATCTCGGCAAAGCAAGCCGGTGGGCGATCGACGGAACGCAGGAACGCAAGCTCGATTACCAGATCTGGTGCGGACCGGCGATGGGCTCGTTCAATGCATGGGCCGCGGGCTCCTTCCTCGAACAGCCGGTCAACCGCACGGTCGTCCAGATCGCGTGCAATCTGCTGGAGGGAGCGGCCGTCGTCACGAGAGCGCAGCAGTTGAGGAGCTACGGTCTTCCGATTCCGGCGCAAGCGTTCGATTACAGGCCGCGGCCGTTCCAGCCGTGATCGGAGGCGCGTAAATTGCTGCTCAGTTTCTATATCGTAACGCTATCCATGATCGGCTTCTTCACCGTTACGGCTTGGATCGGACGCAAGCGCGAAGTCGTCGTGCGCGGGTTGACGTTGATCGCGCTGCAGAATGTAACCTGCCTCGCCCTCTGGGCCGGCTACCCGGTCTTTCGCTTGTACGCCGCCTTGGTCTTGCTCGCCGGATTGCTCGAGTTAACCCGGCATTACCGGGCCGTCGGCGGCATGCGGCCGCGTTCGGCTATCCCGCTCCTAATCCTCGCGGCGACGGCTTCGGCCGCGTTGTTCCTCGAGGCGGAGCGGATCGGTATCTATGCGTTGCCGGTTGGACTCGCGCTTGCCGGATACGCGTTCCTGGCGCCTGCGGGCCAAGCGCGCAGCCCGGCGTTCGGCGCGTCGTTCGCCGTCTTCGTCGTCGCGCTCGGGGCAGGCTGCCTAGCCATTCTGTCCAAGGACGGAGTAGCCGCGATCGTGACGTTCCTCCTGCTGCTGCAGATGAACGATGCCTTCGGGCTGCTCGCCGGCAAGAAGTTCGGCCGCACGAAGCTGTTCCCCCGGATCAGTCCGGGCAAATCTCTCGAAGGCTATATCGGGGGCGCGGCCGGCGTCCTGGCCGGCGTCCTGATGCTGAACGGGTGGATACCCGCGCTGACGGACGTTACGATCGGCAAACAGCTGCTCATCGTCTGCTTCATTCTGCTATTCGGCAATATGGGGGACTTGCTGTTCTCGGCGCTCAAACGCAAGCTCGGCTTGAAGGACTTCGGCAGCGTGCTGCCCGGACACGGGGGCATTCTCGACCGGTTCGATAACATTCTGTTCGGCGCGCCGCTCTTCGCGCTGCTATGGGGTCTGCTTCCGTGAAAGAACCATTCGGCTAAAGCCGCGAAAGGAGGGGCAATCGTAATGGAAAGATGGTTTCCGGCGCTCCGATACTGGAACCTGGCGAACGCCATAACGACCGGAGTATCCGTCTGCGGACTGCTGGCGATGGTGTTCTTCGTGCGGGGGGAGTATCCGCTGGCGTTTACGTTATACGGCGCCGCGATTCTTGGCGATTACGCCGACGGGATCGTCGCCCGCAAGTTCAAGCAGTCATCGGCCTTCGGCCAGGAGCTCGACAGTCTGGCCGACGCGATCAGCTTCTGCGTGCTTCCGGCATTCGCCGGTTATGCCCTCGGAGTAACGTCTCTTCCCGGCATCGCGGCACTCGTTCTGTACTTGGCAGCCGGACTGTGGCGCCTTGCCTACTTCAACGTCAGCGGCCTGGAGGAGGACGGACGGCATGCTTATTACACGGGCGTACCGACGACGATCGCTGCCAGTTGGTTGCTGCTCCTAAGCCCGTTCATGTTGGCGGGCGACTTCCCGGGACGGGAGGCATCGATAGCGGCGGCCTTCGCCGTATGCGGACTTCTGATGTTGTCCGCCGTGCCGTTCCGGAAGAACGGCATGATGACGAAGGCGCTCTACGTGCTGCTGCCCGCCGTCGTCGCGTTGAATTGGTTCTAATCCCCGCCATGCGCGAAGAAGCTCCCTCCGGTTCGTCCGGAGGGAGCTTCTGTCGATGCGATTATCGATTCTCGCCGCTAACTAACGGACGGTCCGGTCGCCACCGGCGTGCTGACCGCGTTGGAAGTCTTATCCGTCGTCGTGAAGTAATACTCGTGGTTGCCCTTCGGCAGCCTCGTGATGACCCTGTAGAGCTTGCCGTCCGCGTAGTTCGTGTCGCTCGCGTTGAGTTCGGCCATCTGCTTAACGACGCCGTCGACGACGAGCTCGACGGCATGCGGCGCTTCGTTGTCGGCATCCGTATACGTGACGGTGAAGGAGAAGTTGGACAGAACGCCGCCGGTCGTCGCGTTAATGCTGCCCGACGTAAGCGTCGGCGCGGTGCCGCTGGCCGCGTTCGTGAATCGAAGATCGTCGATGAACATCTCGCCGTAGCCCTTGACCGTCTGCTTCAGCCAGATGGTAATGACGGCTTTTTTCCTGTCTAAGGTGGCCGGTGCGGCACTCGTGTCGAATTGCAGATCCGTCCACGCGGTCGGGATGCTGATCCACCCGTTCGTCAAGTTGACGCTGCCGCCGCCGCCGGACAAGGTTGCCATCATGCGCAGATTCGGATGGCCCGGGTTCTTCACCTTCATGTTGACGTAACGATAGCCGTCCACGTTGTAGGACTCGTTCCAGTGCTGGAATTTGGCTTGCGCAGTGGCGGTTGAAGGATTCTGCGTGAACTTGCCGACGAAATTCCCCGGCGTATCCTCGACTCTGGTGAACGTGCCTTCGTTGTTGCCGCCGTTCTGGTTCCACCAGTTAACCCATTGTCCGTTCGCCAATCCCCATATTCCGTGTTTGTCGAAGTCGTCGAAGAGCAGCGGATGGGAAGGGTCCGGAAGCGGCTGGGCAACCGTATAATGCATATTGCTGAACGTATAGTTGCCCGAGGCGTCGTTGCCTCTGACTCGCATGATCAGGTTGGATAGCGGCGTGACCGCGCTTGCGTCGAACGTATGCTCGTAGGCGGCGCCGTCCAGGGTCATCGGCACGTAGGTGCCGCCGGTTCTTACCGCCGGCGTGCCGGCGTTGGTGCTAGCGAACACCGTGACGTTGCCGCGCACGACTTCGCCGAGGAGCGGGCTTACCTGAAGCTCCGGAAGGTTCGACGGCGACGATGTTTCGTTCGCAATCGCGCTGAGACCCATGACCGTGTACAGCATGCCTGCTTGGATGTTGACGCTGTATTCGTTGTAGCGCCACTGGCTCATATTGTCCGCGCCCATGTATCTGTCTTCATACCAAGGACTAACGCTGTATTTGTCCTTCGGATCGTTGATATTCGCGCCGCTTACCATGGCGCCGGGTATGACGACCCCTTGATTGGCGGAAGAGCTCGCCTCTTCGTCTAGCCGCGTATGCAGGAAATCGACGTAATCCGAGCCGATGCCCGACACCCAGCTGATATTCCAAGGATTCTGCCCGTAGACCCAGTACATCGCTCTCTGAATCACGCGGAGCGTATCGGGATCGCCGAACAGCTCGTAGTACCGCATCATATCCCCGATGTACGACATGAGCGGCTCGTTCACGCCGAAGTTGCTGAATTGGTTCATGACGCCGTACGGCGTATCGTCCATAAGCGTCATGACGTAGTGGAACTGCTGCTCGAGCAAGTCTTGAATATGCGCTTGCGTCGCCGTATCGGCCACCGGATAGAATTCGGCGAGCGCGATCGGCCGCATGCTCCAATAGGCGGTCGAGCTCAAGCCGTCGAACGTGAGAGCGTTAGCGGCAGTCGTCGCCGCGTTCTTGTAATCGACATCGTTCGTGAGCAGGTACATCTCGACATCCGCGAATATTCTGGACATATTGACGTCCCCGCGCTGCGGAGCGGTAAGATTGGCGACCATGAAGTCGTACATCGTAATAGCAGCCGCTTCGAATTCGTCGGCGGATGCGGTCAGATCCGTGACGAGTGCCGTGGGCACGTCGCCTTCGGTAATCGCCGTGCGGATCGCGCGCGCCGTCGCGGCGAGCGTGGCCGCGCCTTTGGCCGATCCTTCGACGCTGAGGATGTCGGTGCGCACCTTCCGGTCATCCGAAGTGCCGGGAATGCCGTCGGTCTCCTTGTTCGGGTGAACGAATGCGCCATGATGGGAAATGTCATGGAATGCCCCGCCGAACTGGTCGGCGAATTTCACGATATATTCGCTGGCGAAGATCGCTTCGTCGATCAGGTCGGGAATATCGTTATCGTCGTTATCGAATTTGACGCTGGGCGAGTCGACGTTCCGGAGATAAGCCAGGACGATCTCCGCGCCTACCCATTGGTTGGCTCCGTACTTGCCGTAATCTCCCGCGTCGTAGTGTCCGCCCGTCAAGTCGTAGCTCTGCGTGCCGACATAGCTCTTGGCGTCGTCCAGATGTCCCGCCGGGTGGAACACTTTGTCCGAAGGCGGAATGCTGCTATAGCCCGGAGGGTAAGCGTCCGAAGTCGCGACGGCGGAACGCTGGAGGCGGTAGAACGCCGTCATCTCGTCCTTGTAGTCGTCCCACACGTTGGTCTTGATCGAGAACGGATACGATGAGATGCCGTTCGACTTCACGGTGAAGTCGTTGCCGAGCGTCGTAATCGTCGAGAAATCGATCGTGTACAAGAATTTGCCCCATACTTGGCCTTTGTAAGTCATCGCCCCGGATTTGACCGCGGTCGATCCGTTGAGGACCTGGTAAGTGGTGTCGGCTAGGTAGGTCGTCGACGTCAGGATGGCGCTCTTGTAAGCGGTCGAGCTGTAACCGGCTTGGCTCACGAGGACGTCGATGACGTTGGACGATTGCGTAACGGTCGGTCCGGTCTGCGGGGAAGTGGACGCGGCAAGAGAAGAACCGTCTGCCGCCCGGAAGAAGTAGGTATGGCTGCCGACGGGCAGCTTCGTTATATAGAAGTAGTCCTTGCCGTCCGTGTACGTCGCGTCGCCGTAGTCGGCCTCGCGCATTTCGTACGCTTTGTCGTCGATGACGACCTGCATCGCGTTCGGTTTATTGTTGTCCGCGTCGGTATAGGTGGCCTTGAACGTATATGCGGTGTTCTGATTGTTGATCGTACCCGAGTTAGACGTCAGGGAAGCGCCCGATAGCGTAGGCGAGCTGCCGGTATTGGCCGTCGTGCCCGTGATATGATCGATCAAGATTTCGCCGTAGGTGTTGCTGGTCTGCTTCAGCCAGATTTCGAACCGGATCCTCTTCTTGTTGATCGTCGGCGAGAGCGCGTCCAAGTCGATCTGCGTATCGGTCCACGTCGTCGGCACGGCCGCGTAGCCGCCCGTCAAGTCATGATTCTTGTAGCCGTCATTGATAATAATGCGGATTCGCGCATTCGGGTACCCGGGATTCTTCATCTTGAAAGTTAGATAACGGTATCCCGTCAGATTGACGGTCTGATGCCACGGCTCGAACTTGGCCTGCGAGGCGCTCGTGGCCGGCGTCTGGGCGAACTTGCCGACTTGGAGAGAATCTACCGTCACCTTCGTGTTGGTTCCGGTCCCTCCGTCTTGATTGTACCAGTTCTGCCAGGTTTGCTTGAATTCGCCGTTGTTGGCGAAGTCGTCGAACACGAGCGGATTCGCCGGATCCGGCAGCGGCTTGACCGCGGCATGCGAAGTGTCCGGAGACATTAGAAGCGCTTGGAGCGCGAGGATCAGGCTTAGCCCGATCAAGAGCAGTTTCTTGGCACGATCCCCTATGCGGGTGACGCTTGTCATCATAAAACCTCCCATGAATGTGGTTGTTCGTTCGTAAGTATGCGAGTCCTTGATGAGGCTTCCGGCGGACGACGCGAATACCGAATCGTTGGAGGCAACCCTCCCTTCATTGCTAAATTTTGGATTACAGTGTCGATTATAGAGAATCGATTTCGGCGTAGCGATGAAGTAATTCAAGACGGGCGTGATATTTTCATAGAAGTTCGAGACTTCGGAGAACCCGCGCCCGAATCCCTTGAATTCCATCACGAACATCGCGCGTTACATCATCGACAAGCCCGGCGCCCCCCCCTTATAATGGTAAAAATGCCGGCGAAGCGTGCGGTTCGCCCCCCGCGGAGGTGCCTTCATGTATAAAATATTGGTTGTCGACGACGAACCCCGGGTCAGCATCGGCATTCGTAATTTCCTGCTCTCCTCGGATCTGAACATCTCCGTCGTGGAGACGGCCCTGAACGGCTTCGAAGCCGTCGACTACTTGCGCATGGACCGTTACGACCTCGTGCTGACCGACATCCAGATGAGCCGGATGAGCGGGATCGAGCTGATGGAGACGATCTATCTGGAGCAGCCGAGCCTCCCCGTCATCGTCATCTCCGCGCACGAGAAATTCGAGTTCGCCACGAAGTCGCTTCGGCTCGGGGCGCGCGATTATCTCGTCAAGCCGGTGAAGCGCGACGAGTTGCTCCGGGTCGTCCGCGGCGTGCTCGTAGAGAAGGAAGAGGCCGGCAAGCTGGCGCTCGAGCGGTCGGTGAGCGGCGGCTCCGGCGACGCGGCCGAACCGGGGCGCCGGCGCGAAATTCTAATGGAGCTCGTGACGGAGCGGGGCTTGTCGAAGAAGGATCACGACGATTTAATCGCCGAGCTAGGCGACCTGCTCCGGGGGCCGTATTACGGCGTCGTCTGCGTCCGTCTCGATCTGAGCCGCGGAGGATTCAGCAGCCGGGAGATGGTGCTTCAGGACCGGAAGCTGCTGAAGTACGCGGCGCTTAATCTGTTCGAGGAGAGCTTGTCCGAGTGGAACGGCCTCGCGTTCAACGGGTTCGGCAACGAGCTGATCGGCATCGTGCAGCCGAGCGACCGGGACGCGTCGGGTCAGTCTCTTCCGTTGCCGTCTCAGTTGCATTTCATCGGTCAATTCGTCTCCAACAATCTGAAGCAATATTTGAACGTGGGCGCGACGATCGGCATTAGCGGCTTGCGCGCCGACGTGACGATGCTGTCCAAGCTCATGGAGGAAGCGGTCGGAGCCGCGGATTGGAAGAAGCTCCATCCCGATCAGAACGTGTTCCATTACGAGGACGTCGCGGCGCAAGAGACGCTGAACATGGTCGGATGGGTGGCCAAGGTGGACGAGTGCGCGCGGCTGTTGAAGGCCGGCGGGGACATCGCGCCGATCGTGAAGGACTTGGTTCGGTCGTTGAACGATCTGTCGCACGCGGAAGAGCTCGTTCATAGCTACTTCGGCATGCTCGCGTACCGGGTGTACGGCTTGCTGCTCGAAGGCGCGCAAGGCAACGGGCCTTCGCTGAGGAGGTTCGATCCGGACGTCCTCTTCCGCGACTCGGGCGCGTCCGGCAAGATCGAACGTCTGGGCGGTTACATCGAAGAGGCCGGCCGGACGCTCGGCGAGTTAACCCGGGAGCGGGAGATGACGATTCTGTCCCGGGTAACGGGCTATATTCGGCAGCACTACCGCAACCCGGAGCTGAAGATTCAGGACATCGCGCAGGAGGCGCACTTCAGCCCCGCCTACTTCGGTTATTGGTTCAAGCGGGAGACGAAGCAGAACGTCTGGGATTACGTGACCGAGCTGCGCATCGAGGAGGCGAAGCAGCTGCTCGTCGCGACGGACAAGAAGCGGTACGAGATCGCCTACGAAGTCGGCTACGAGTCGCCGGAACACTTCAGCCGAATGTTCAAGCGCTACGCGGGCGTCAGTCCGGCGGACTATCGCAAGGAAGGTCAGGGGGGATCCGACTGAAGCTCAAATATAAGGTCACGATCGCGTTCTTGCTGTTCATCGTCGGACCGTTCCTCGTCGTCGGTTGGATATCGGCCTTCAAGGCCGCGGAATCGATGCAGGACGAAGTCGGGCGGACGATGCTCCAACTAACGAAGCAGAATCACGCGACCATAGAGAAGACGATGTCGGCGGTCAACGACAAGACGATCACGTTCCTGGACAACCATCTGCTCGATCCGACCGGTCCGAACGAGTTCTGGTACAACATCGAGTCGCTCGGTGACATGAACCAAGCAGACGATATTCTGGAGCGATGGTCTTCGGACGGCACCGCTTATACGCTGTTCATGATCAATCGGGAGAAGAAGCGAACGTTGTTCGATCTGTCGGGCAAGGACAGAGGGTTCAAATATATGGATATCGGCGCCGCGGAGCTTCCGGCATGGACCGAGCACGCGCTGAAGAAGCGGGGAGCCGGCGCTTTCCGCCTATTTCGTTCGCCGGACGGCCTCGCGACCGTAAGCTTCGTGAGGAGCATCCTGAATATGCAAAATTATAACGAGGTGCTGGGATTTCTCGTCGTTTCCCGCCTGGAGGTGCTGCTGCGAAGAGACCTCCTGTCGGTGGAGCTTCCGGATAATGCCGGCATTTTCCTGTTCAACGAACAGGACGAATTGCTCATGAAGGCGGGCACGTCCGAACTGGCGCCGGAGCTCGTGCCCGGTTCGGCGAGGCAAGAGCTGCCGGGCTACTTCTTCGCGAGCGAGGGAGGCGAACGGTGGCTCTATTCGCACTCTTACGAACCGTTGTATCGAACGAACTTGGTCTATCGCATACCGCTCGATGCGATCTCGGGGGGGCAGACTTCGTTCCAGTGGGTCATCATGGCGTTGTCCGCGATCTACTTGGCGTTCGTGCTGCTGTTCGTCTTGTATTTGCTGCGGACGATCGTTAAACCGCTGCACCGTCTCGTCTCGATTACGAAGATCTACGAGCCCGGCGTCCCGATGGACATCGGAGACGATCCGCTGCGTTCGGACGAGTTCGGCATCCTGACCGGCGCCTTCATGAAGATGACGCGGCGGTTGGACCGCTCCATCGAGGACAACTATCTGATGAAGCTTCGCCATCAGGAAACCGAGCTGGCGACGCTGCACTCCCAGATTACCCCGCACCTGCTGTACAACACCCTGGACTCCATCTATTGGTACGCCCTCGACAACGGCAACTCGGAAGTCGGGGAGATGGTCATGGATCTGTCGATGCTGCTGCGCATCGGGCTAAGCAAAGGGAAGACGTTGATCCCGATCGCCGAGGAAGCCGAGCACGTGCAGGCGTATAGCCGGCTGCAGATGAAGCGGTATCCCGATACGTTCGAAGCGCATTGGGACATCGAGGAAGAGGCGCTCGCGTGCACGACGCCGAAGGTCATCCTGCAGCCGCTCGTCGAGAACGCGATTTTCCACGGGGTCAGCGGCATGGACGGGGAAGGCGAGATCTGGATCCGCGTCCGCCGCGTAGACGACCGCCTCGAGATGTCGGTCGAGGACAACGGCTTCCAGAAAGTCGAGGTCGAGCGGTTGAACGAGATCGCGCACGGGGATACGGAAGACGCCGGGTACGGCATCCGGAACGTGCACCGGCGCATCCGGCTGCACTTCGGGGACGAGTACGGCTTGCGTTACGAGAGGCGGGAAGGCGGAGGGGTCCGAGCGGTCATCACCCTCCCTGCGCGCGTGCATAGATCGGGTTGAAAGGCGCTGTTCCGGAGTCGTCCAAGAGGATGACCCTGGAACAGCCGTTTTTATTTTCGCGATAGATCGCCCTTTCCGACACCCCGATTTATACGTCACGCAGTTATAGGTTTATATCATCGTATTGCGGGGAGGGCTAACCTATACTGAGATCAATCGAGAGGAGTGGAAGCAAGTGAGAGAGAGAGCGGGGATCGCGAGATTCATCCATTCGCTATGGAAATTCAGATTCCTGACGTTAATGCTCGTTCCGACGCTGGCCGTGTTGATCGTGAACAACTACATGCCGATGTTCGGGGTATTCATCGCCTTCAAGAATATCAACTATATCGACGGCATCCTCGGAAGTCCGTGGGTCGGCTTCGATAACTTCGCCTTCTTGTTCAATTCCGGATCGATCTGGCGAATTACGCGCAACACGGTAGGCTACAGTCTGCTCTTCATGATCGTCAACACGGTGCTCTCCGTCGGCATCGCCGTCGCGATCAACGAGCTGCGGGGCCGGCTCGCGAAGACGTACCAGACGTTCCTGATCATGCCGTACTTCCTGTCCATGATCGTCGTCGGCTACTTGGCCTACGCGTTCCTGAACACGGACAAGGGCTTCCTGAATTCGTCGCTGCTCGGCTGGTTCGGCATCGATCCGATCTCGTGGTACTCGGAGAAGGAATATTGGCCTTATATTCTCACCCTGGTCAACGCCTGGAAGAACGTCGGCATCGGCGCCGTCATCTATATCGCGGCGATCGCGGGCATCGACAACGAGTATTACGAAGCCGCGGTCATCGACGGAGCGTCGAAATGGAAGCAGACGATTCATATTACGCTGCCGCTCATCCAGCCGATCATCGTCATCATGACCATCCTGTCGATGGGCAGCGTGTTCAATACCGACTTCGGCTTGTTCTACCAAGTCCCCATGGATTCCGGCGCGTTGTATCCCGTTACGGATACGGTCGACACGTACGTCTATCGGGTGCTGATGGAATTGAACGACATCGGGATGTCTTCCGCGGCGGCATTGGTGCAATCGGTGCTCGGCTTCATCCTAGTGCTGCTCACCAACTCGGCGGTACGCAAGATCAATCGCGAGCAAGCGTTATTCTAGACAGAGACCCGAGGTGAATACATTGGCTCATTCCTATAGCCGGCGCGATAACGCGATCTCGCCGATCGCGAGCGCCATGCTTAACGCGACTTTCGTCATCTTGGCCTTGGCGTGCGTCTTGCCGGTATTGCTCGTCGTTATCGTGTCGTTCACGCATAACGATGCCTTGGTGAACGACGGATACCGATTCTTCCCGGCGAAGCTATCCTGGATCGCCTACGAAAGCCTGTTCAAGGATTACGGAACGATCGCCAGGGCGTACGTCATCAGCATCGGCATTACCGTCTTCGGCACAGGCCTAAGCGTCATCCTGATGGCGCTGTATGCCTATCCGATCTCACGCCAGGACTATCCGTTCCGCACGTTCTTCACGTTCTTCCTGTTCTTCACGATGCTATTCAGCGGAGGCGTGGTGAGCAAGTATATCGTCTTCACGCAAACGCTGGACCTGCTCGATTCCTACGCTTCGCTGCTGTTGCCGCTGCTCATCATTCCGTTCAACGTCATCATCATGCGGACGTTCTTCCAGTCGACGATCCATCCGGCGCTGATCGAATCCGCGAGAATCGACGGCGCAGGCGAGCTTCGAATCTTCTGCCGCATCGTGATGCCGCTGTCGCTGCCCGTTCTCGCAACGATGGGGCTGCTCGGCATGATCGTGTTCTGGAACGACTGGTTCAACGCGCTCCTGTTCATCCGAACGGAGGATAAATATCCGCTGCAATATCTCATGCTCCGCGTCTTGAACGACGTCCAGTATTTGCGCTCTAACGTGCAGCTGGCGGCGCAGAATCCGGAGCTGATGAGCAACCTGCCGGACGAATCGCTTCAGATGGCGTTCGCGGTCGTCTGCATGGGACCGATCCTGCTCGTGTACCCGTTCTTCCAGAAATACTTCGTCAAAGGGCTGACGGTAGGCGCCGTCAAAGGCTGATCCGGCTACGGTAGAACCGGCTTGCGGAACCATGGCCGCATGCCGATCTATAGATTATGAACCGACTTTAATAGGAGGGTTTACGAACGAATGAGACAAAAGAGATCGATCGCGGTTATCGTTGCCGTTCTGCTCGCGGCGATGCTGGTCCTGCAAGCCTGTTCGTCGAAAAACAACAATAACGCGAAGGAATCCCCGAGCGCGGCCGCAAGTCCGAGCGCAAGCGCTTCGGAATCGGCGCAGCCTTCGGAGTCGGCTACTCCGGCGTCCGAGCTTAAGCCGTACGAAGTGTCCATCGTCTATTTCGGCACGCCGGAAGCGGACGTTGCCCTGGTCGAAGAGAAGCTGAACGAATTTTTCAAGGAAAAAATCAACGCGACGGTCAAGCTTCAACCGATCGCGGCCAGCGATTACCAGAACCGGACCGAACTCATGATGAATACCGGCGAGAAGATGGACCTGGTATTCACCGCGTCTTGGCTTAATTACTTCGGCAACGTGACCAAGGGCGCGTTCCTGGAGATGGACGAACTGCTGGATAAGCACGGACAAGGCATCAAAGACACGATTCATCCGTTGTACCTGGAAGCGCCGCGCCTGAAGGGCAAGCTGTACGCGGTTCCGACGAACAAAGAAATCACGCAAGGGCAATCGTTCACTTACCGGAAAGATATCGTCGACAAGTATAACATCCCGATCGAGACGATTAACAAATGGGCGGATCTGGAGCCTTGGTTCGAGAAAATGAGCAAGGAAGAGCCCGGGATGACCAATCTGTACATGAGCGGCGGCTCGGGCAATAGCGGCGGCGGCATCTACATGATGTTCGAGACGAATTCCAATTACCGTCCGATCGGTCCTACGCCGGGCAAGACGCAAATGTTCTTCGTCGACTACACGTCATCGGACGTGAAGGTAAAAACGATTCTGGATCCCGAGCTCGTCGATATCAACAAGAAGGAGTTAGAGCTGTTCCGCAAGTATTACGAGAAGGGCTATATTAACTCGGACGCCGCGACCAGCAAGACGAACGCCGCGGACTTGCGGCGCCAAGGCAAGCTCTGGATGTCGTCGGGCGTATGGAAACCGGGTTCCGACATCGAAGTGAAGATCGCCGACAACAATCTGTACGATTACGTGTCCCATGTCGTAACGGAGCCGATCGTCACGACGGACCTGGCCACGGGCTCCATGATGTCCATCTCCAGAACGTCCGAGGATCCGGAGCGCGCGATGATGGTGCTTAACTACCTGCATACCGATCCGTACGTCATCAACTTGATCGTGCACGGCATCGAAGGCAAGCACTACAAGAAGGTCGGCGACAACCGCATCGAACCGATCGCCGATTCCGGATACGGCGCCTCGGCGCTGTTCTGGGTCATCGGCAGCCAAATGCTGAATTACTTGAAGCCGGGTCAACCGGACGATCTGTACGAGAGCTGGAAGAAATTCAACGACGAAGCGGTGCGCTTCCCGTTGATGGGCTTCGTCTTCGACGATACGAACGTGAAGAACGAGATTGCGCAACTGAACGGAATTATCGCCGAGTACAAGACGATCGCCACGGGCGCATTGGCGAATCCGTCCAAGCTGCTCGACGAACGGAACGCGAAGCTGAAGGATGCCGGCGTCGAGAAGGTGCAGGCGGAGCTGCAAACGCAGATCGACGCCTGGTTGGCGGATAACAAGTAAGGGATGCCGTTTCGGGGAGTCTCCTTCGGGAGACTCTCCGATTGCTATCCAGAGAAGGAGACGCTCGAATGAAACCGGATAATCTCATCTACACGTTCGTCAGCTTCGCGACGGACGTCGACGCAAGCTGGGGGAAGGGCATCGCGCTGGAAGGAATCGACCGGACGGCCGCGATCGCCCATAAACACGGTATTCCGGTCACCTGGATCGTTAACGCCGGTTCCGCTCCGATATTGGCCGACCGCATTCGGGCATGGCACGAGCGGTACGGGGACGACGTCATCCTCCAGACGCCGTTCCGCCGGGACGAATCGGAGACGTCCAAGGAGAAGTTGAAGGCGTCGCTCGAGGAAGGCTGGCGCGTCCTGCAGGAGACGTTCCCGTGGGCCAAGACGAAGATCGTCGTCCGGGGACAGATCTATAACGAGTTTCTCGAGGCTGCGGAGGAACTCGGCTTCCAGGGCGTATGGGGCTATTGCTGGGAGCAGACGTGGTGGGACGGCATTACGCATAAGGGCATCCCGTGGGGCTCGTGGTATATCGACGGTTCCCGGTTCAAGGCGCCGCATCCCGGCAAGGGCAAGCTCGTCGCCGCCGAATGGACGGCCCGGGACTTGCACGCGACGTATCATTCCGGGAGTCCTTGCATCTATTCGACCGATCCGAACGACGTGCTTCGGGCCGGTCTGTGCGCTGGAGACGATATCGAGTATTGGAAAAACGTGTTCCATGGCTATCTCGACAATACGGCGAATAACGACCGGGTATATTTTCTGCAGCAGCAGGAGAGCCACGAGATGGAATATACGGATCGGTTCGCCATCTACCCCGCCTCCCACGTCGAGGCATGCTCGGAGATGCTCGACCGATTCTTCGCCTACGTCCGGGAATATCCGGTCACTCTGACGACGCTGCCGCTCGCGATCGAGGAGTATCACGGCCTTAACGAGACGACCGCGCCTTCGTGCATGCTGGTCAAGGACACGCAGGTCCGTCCGGCCGTCAACGACTATACGATGACGCTCGGCGGCACCGGGGCGGGGCCTTGGCCGGATACGTTCCTCTACTACGACGTCGAATGCCAGATGGCGTTCGCGGAAGGAGCGTGCGCGCCGGACAGGCTGCGGAATTACGTCGGCAAGGGCGATATGGGCGGCACGTTCGAGGACGACGTTCCGCCCGTGTTCGTGAGCGGGTACGAGAAGACGGAGCATCGCATCCGCATGACGTTCGAGATCGGGCATTGGCCGCCGATGCCTTTCGGACTCGCCTATTGGGATGACTTGAGCGGTTACGAAGTGAGCTCGTGCTCCGAAGGCGTCGAAGCGAAGGTGATTCAAGACCGGCTGGCGTTCTTGAGATTCCGACTGACGGGAACGCCGGCGAAGATCAAGCTGGAGTTGAAGAGACGGAGCATATAGGGGGATGAAGGAATTGGCGAAGGAAGCGAACGCGGGCAAGACGGTACTGTTCCAGGGAGATTCCATCACGGACGCGGGCCGGTCGCGGGATGGGTTCGCCAACCGCGGACTCGGGCAAGGATACGCGAATTTGATCGCCGGCCGGGTCGGAATGTCGCAAGCGGAAGCGGGTCACAGCTTCCTGAATCGCGGCATAGGGGGCAATCGCGTCTCCGACGTCTATGCGAGGTGGAACGAGGACGCGATCAACTTGCGGCCGGACGTCATCAGCCTGCTCATCGGCGTGAACGACGCTTGGCGTACGGTGCACAAGCTGCCGGAAGGGGCGAGCGACCGCTTCGAGCGAATCTACCGCCATCTGCTCGAGGAGACGAAGGAGACGATGCCGGATGCGGCGCTCGTGCTCTGCGAGCCGTTCGTTCTTCCAGTCGGCATGGTCGCCGAGGCGTGGGACGAATGGCGATCTATTCTGGACCGCTACGGCGCGGTGGTGCGAGCGCTAGCCGGCGAATACGGAGCCTCGTTCGTCTCGCTTCAGGAGCCGTTCGACAAGGCGACGGAGAGAGCGGAAGCGGACTATTGGCTTCCGGACGGCGTGCATCCTTCCGCCGCAGGACACGAGCTGATCGCGGCGGAGTGGCTGAATGCCGTCCAAGCTCGCGGGATTCTGGATTAGGAGGGCAAGTCCTCCACTCCCTTCCCGTGCATACGTTACCGAATTCTGGAGCACCCTATGACCGGTTGGCTGGCGTATGCCAAGCTATAGACAAGGGGGCTTCGAACGATGCGCAAGAGCTTATGGCTAGGTACGTTGCTGTTGACGACCGCGCTCGCGGCGACGGGATGCATGGAGAAGACGGGAGACCTCGGCAATAAGAACATCAGGCCGAACGCCGTCAATAACGAGCGGATGCTCGGTAACGGAACGCGGTTCGCGGACGACCAGCGGAACGAGATGAACCGCGTGAACGGCGATCAGCGGGTGAACAACAACATCGTCGGCATGCATGGCAACTCGCATTTGCAGATGAGCGATCAGATCGCGGATCAGCTCGCGGCGATGCCGGGCATCGACGGGGCTTACGTCGTCATGACGGACCGCAACGCTTACGTGGCCGTCAATCAAGACCGCCAAGGGGCGAATGCCGGAAGCGCGGATTTGGACGGCGCGGCGAAGACGAGGATCGCGGACAAGGTCAAGTCGATGTCGCCGTCGACGGAGAACGTGTACGTCTCGGCGAATCCGGACTTCGCGGGCCGCATGCGCAACTTCGCCGACGAGACGAAGAACGGGCATCCGATTCAGGGCTTCCTGACGGAATTCAACGCGCTCGTCACGCGGATCTTCCCGGCGGAATCGAGCCGCGGAGGCACGAGATAGCAGGCGATATCCGCACCTGGGACCTGCAATGAACCGAGAACCGACCCATCATGGCAATGGGTCGGTTTTTTCGCGTCAGGACGCGATTTTCCGGCATAAAATCCTCCGCCTATTTTCCTCGTCCTCCGCACCGAGCGATAAGCCCTTTCATATGATAAAGTTGACTGTATCCCTATACCTTGTATTCACACATTCCCGGGCAAGGAGGGGTGACACACGTTGAAGGGCAGCGACCACAAGAGTAAGTTTCTCCTAACCATTCGGGAACGCGAAGTGTTTGAACTGCTTGTGCAGGACAAAACGACACGCGACATTGCTCAGCAATTGTTTATCAGCGAGAAAACGGTACGCAACCATATCTCCAATGTTATGCAAAAGCTGAATGTCAAAGGTCGTTCGCAAGCGGTTGTCGAGCTAATCAAGCTCGGGGAGTTGAAAATTTAAAGAACCAGCGTACGTATTGAGCCGCTCACCCTTGTAGCGCGAGCCTTCTTCGACGTAGCCCATCTTCGCGATGGGGGCGGGGGAAGGCTTTTTGGTTTACGTTCGAGAGCAAGCCGGCTGCCGCATTGCCAAATCGCTTCCTCTGTCACACAATAAGAGAAAGAAACGGAAGAGGGGGAAGCGAGGATGGCATTGACCGCCTGCGTGACGGGAGCGGACCATGGGCTCGGCTTGGCATTGGCGAAGACATTGCTCGAGCAGGGGGACCGCGTCGTCGGCGGACGTTACGCGCCGGAAGACGGCGACGGGTTGAGGGAGTTGCGGGAACGATACGGCGACCGATTGCTCGTCGTGCGGATGGACGTCTCGAGCGAGGACAGCGTGACGGCCGCGGCGGAAGCGATCGCGGATTTCGCCGATCGGATCGACGTCGTGATCAACAACGCGGTGATTCTCGGAGACATTACGCGTACGATAGAAGACGAATTGGATTACGCGGAAATGCTTCGCGCGTACGACGTGAACGCGCTCGGCCCGTTGCGCGTGAACCGCGCGCTGCTGCCGCTCGTGCTGCGGTCGGCGCATAAATTCATCATCAATATCTCGTCCGAAGCGGGGAGCATCGGCGATTGCTACCGGAGCGGCTGGTTCGCCTACGCGATGTCCAAGGCCGCGCTCAACATGCAGACGGCGCTGCTGCACAATCACTTGAGGGATGCAGGCGCAACGGTTCTGTCCGTGCACCCCGGCTGGGTGCGGACGTTCATGCAAGGACGGCTCGACGCGGCCGCGACGTATACGCCGGAAGAAGCGGCAGGCCACATCATAACGCTCGCCCGCTCGCCGGAGCGGTTCCGTTCGGACAAGCCGATGTTCGTCGATCTGCTCGGCAAGCCGCTGCCTTGGTAACCGAATCGGTCATCCGCGATAAAAAAAACGATCCGACACGATAGTTCGACAGCATTCTCGAACGAGACCTCCTATAATCGGCTATAAAGACGCTCATTTCGCAAGTTGGGGTCGTTAGAGGCTACGAAAAAGGAGATGCGTGCACATTGATTCAGGTCAAGCTTGAGGACGTGCTGCAGCAGGCGAGCGAGGAGTATCATCTGACTGGGCGCGAGAAAGAGATTATCGGATACTGGATGAAGGATTTCAATTATCGGGAAATCGCGCTGCTGCTCGGCATTAGCCAGAATACGGTCAAAGTACATATTTCCAGAATCAATCTGAAGCTGAACGTGAATTCGAAAGCGTCGCTCATCCTTCGGCTTATCGGCGCCTGAACAACGGACAAGCGCCATCGGAACGCCCGCTCTCTGGAGAGCGGGCGTTCGTTCGTTGTAGGGAGGGGTGAGGTTGGCGAAAAATGCGGTACAACGGCACCTGGGGCCGACGGAAGGCAAAAAAAACGAACTCTTCGCCTAAATTGAGGGTTTACAAGTGAACGCGAATCAACGAAAATAGGTCCATAAACGCGCGTTCACAAATAGAGGAGAGGTTACCTTGCCACCCGCACCACAGACCAACTCGCCCGGTACGGGCGCCACGCCCCCCACATTCGCACCGGCGGACGGCGCGCCGGCTTCCGATTCGCCGTCCTACGACCTGGAGGCGCTGCTCGACGACGACTCGCTGACCGGCAGCCGTCCCTCGAGGATGCTGTTCCGGCTCTACCGGCAGCACGGAATGAAGCTGCTGTTGTCGATTCTGTTCTTCATGATCAAGCATTCCCCGGTGTACGTGTTGCCGATCGTCACGGCCAATCTGATCAATCTCGCGGCGAAGCCGGAGGAATACAGCCCCTCCAGCTTATGGATCAATATTATCGTGCTCGTCGTCGTCATCGTGCAGAATATCCCGACGCAGGTGCTGCATATCAGTTATATGAGCAAGGCCATCCGGTTCGTCGAAGCGGGCCTTCGCAGCACGCTCGTCCGGAAGCTGCAGCGACTGTCGATGTCCGCCCACGGGGAGCTCGCCGCAGGGAAGCTGCAGGCGAAGGTGCTCCGCGACGTCGAGGCGATCGAGCAATTGTCCAAGCAGATTATGCTCTCGTTCTTCCCCGCGATCATCAGCGTCGCCATCGCGATCGTCATCACGTCGACCCGCAGCTTGACCGTGATGGGCTTCTTCGCGTTGACGATCCCGGCGGCGCTCGTCCTCGTCCGGTTTTTCCGGAAGAAGATTCGCCGTTCCAATACGGAATTCCGGACGCAGATCGAGACGATGTCCGGTCAAGTCACCGAGATGGTCGGCATGCTGCCCGTCACCCGCGCGCACGGGCTCGAGCAGACGGAGATCAGCAAGATCGACAAGACGTTAGGCCACTTGCGTAAAAAAGGGTATAAGCTCGACATCGTCGAAGCGTACTTCGGCTCCATCGCGTGGGTCGTGTTCCAGCTGTTCCAGGTGCTCTGCCTGGCCTTCTCGGTGTGGCTCGCCTATCGCGGACGCATTCCTGTCGGCGACGTCGTGCTGTATCAATCGTACTTCACCATGATCCTGAACTCGGTCTCGCAGCTGCTTAACGTCTATCCGCAAATCGCCAAAGGCTTCGAATCGATCTATTCGGTGACCGAAATCCTGCTCTCGAAGGACGTCGAAGCCTATCAAGGCAAACGCAAGGCAGAGGAGGTGTCCGGCCGCTATTCGTTCCGGGACGTCCGGTTCGGCTATCCGAATTCCGAACGCCACGTGCTACAGAACTTCTCGCTTGACGTGAAGGAGGGAGAGAGCATCGCGCTCGTCGGTGCGTCCGGAGCGGGCAAGTCGACGATTCTGAACCTCGTCATCGGGTTCAACAAGCCGAGCGGGGGCCAAGTGCTCGTCGACGGCGTGCCGATGGAGGAGCTGGACATGGCGGCCTACCGCAAGCACTTGGCGGTCGTGCATCAGAACACGGTGCTGTTCTCGGGCACGATTCGCGAGAATATCACGTACGGGTTGCCGACGGTCAGCGAGGAGAAGCTGCTCGAGGTCATCCGCATGACTCATCTCGAGGACGTCGTCGCGCAGTTGCCCGACGGCCTTGATACCGCGATCGGCCAGCATGGCGGCCGATTGTCCGGCGGCCAACGCCAGCGTATCGCGATCGCGCGAGCGCTCGTCCGCGATCCGAAGGTCATCCTGCTCGACGAAGCGACGTCGGCTCTCGACAACGAGTCCGAATTCCGCGTGCAGCAGGCGATGCGCAAGCTGATCAAGGGCCGGACGACGTTCATCGTCGCGCATCGGCTGTCGACCATTCGCGACGCCGATCGAATCGTCGTCATGAAAGCGGGCCGATGCGCGGAGATCGGGACTTACGACGAGCTCATGGCGCTCCGGGGCGAGTTCTATCAGCTAAAAATGCTGCAGAATTAAAGGATTTCCCGCCCGCTTGTCGAATGACCGTTAGTAGCAAAACATTCCAAGAATGTTTCCGAGGAGGAAGATCGAATGTCCGACCAACCGTCTAACGTAGATCCCGCAGAACAGGCCGAACGCCAGACCGCTGCCGCGAGCGCGCCGCAGCAACCGCAAGGGAGCCAGCCGGGCTCGAACCCGCTCGCCAGCGTGGATACGCAGAAGCTGATCGGCTTGCTGAAGAATCCGTCCGCCAGCGTGAAGCTGCAGCCGGCGACCGACTGGATCTACGGCGCGATCGGCGCCGCCATCGGCGTCATCGGCATGTGGTTCTTCGTATGGGCGTTGAAGGAGAAGGTGACGCCGGACGCGAGCGATATCGACGATTTGCTGGGTGGAGCGTTTTCCTCACTGTTAAGCGCGTTCGATTCGCCGTTCTGGAGCTTCTTCGGCGCCGTGTCGCCGGGTACTTATCTGATTCTGTCGGCTTGCTCCATCGCGCTCGCCGCGGTCGCGCTGACGTTGATCGGCAATTGGGTCGGCGGACGCAAGCGCTCGTGGCTGGAAGCGGTCACGTATTACGGCGGATCCCAGGTGCTCTTCGGCGCGGGACTTCTCGTCTCCGGCATCGTCGCGTTCGCTTCGGCGGAGCTCGGCTCGCTGATCGCCGCGCTGTTGCTCGCGGTCAACTTGGTGACGCTCGTCATTCAAGGGCTTGCGCTGCATGAAGTCAGCCGCGACCGCGTGTTCCAATACGTCTATGCGTCCGTGGGCGGATTCGGCGTCGCGCTGTACATCGTGTACAAAGTGCTGCAATAAGCGGGATCGGCGCAGTCGCGCCGCGTATCTCACGAAGGCTGTTCCGGGCGCCGATTGCGCTCGGGGCAGCCTTCTGTTATAGCTAGAGTATACGGAATCGCGGAATCGGGAGGTACGGGGCGTATGGCCGGCAAGGAGACGAGTTCGAACGAGGCGACGAAGCACGAGCAACTGCTGCAATATATACGGGCGCTGCCGATCGGAACGAAAGTATCGGTTCGCCAGATGGCGAAGGAGAAGGGCGTGTCCGACGGCACGGCGTACCGGGCGCTGAAGGAAGCGGAGCAGCTCGGCATCGTGAACACGAAGGAGCGGATCGGCACCGTCCGGGTCGACAAGAAGCGGCGAGGCAATCCGGAGCAACTGACGTTCGCGGAAGTGCTGGACATCGTCCAGGGCAGCTTACTCGGGGGCGAGGAAGGGCTCGAGAAGTCGTTGCACAAGTTCGTCATCGGCGCGATGGAGCTGGACGAGATGATGGCGTACATCGACGCGGGCAGCCTGCTCATCGTCGGCAACCGGGAGAACGCGCACCGCACGGCGCTCGAGCACGGCGCGGGCGTGCTCGTCACGGGCGGCTTCGGAACGAGCGAGGACGTGCGCAGGCTCGCCAACGAACGGCAACTTCCGATTCTGACGTGCAAGCATGATACGTTCACCGTCGCCTCGATGATCAACCGTGCGATGTACGACCAACTGATCAAGCGCAAAATCATGATCATCGGCGATTTGCTGTCTACGTCGTCCCGCCATGTTTCCTTGAAGCAATCGGCCGACGTCGCGGAGTTCTTGAAGCTGAGCGAGGAGACGGGGGGCGGACGGTTCCCGGTGACGGACGAATGGAATCGCGTCGTCGGCATGATCACTTCCAAGGACGTCGTCGGATCGCAACCCGACCATCCGCTGGACAAGCTGATGACGCGGAGGCCGATGACGGTAACGCTAAGCACGCCGGTCGCGTCGGCCGCGCACCGGATGGTGTCCGAGGGCATCGAACTGTTGCCCGTCGTCGACCGGCAGCGCAAGCTCGTCGGCGCGATCAGCCGCGTCGAGGTGCTGCGGGCGATGCAGTTCGCCAACCGGCCGTCTCAGCTAGGCGAGACTTTCGACGCGCTCATGTGGAGCGGATTCGCGGAACAACGGGACGCGGAAGGAAGGGTATACTTCGTGGGGCCGGCGACGCCTCAGATGTCGGGGCCGCTCGGCACGATCTCGGAAGGCGTCATGACGGCGCTCATGCAGCAAGCGGCGAGCCGGGCGGTAGCCGACCTCGGCAAGCGCGAGCACGTGCTCGACAACATGACGACGTACTTCCTGAGGACGGCGCCGATCGACGCGAGCGTGACGATCGTGCCGACCATTATCGAGGCGAGCCGCAGGCACGTGAAGGTCGAAGTGCAGACGCTGCAGGACGGGGATTCGATCGCCAAGGCGATGCTGACGGTGCAGACGATCGACCAGGCTTAGCGGGATTGCTGCTGCTCCAGCAGGCGGCTGTAATGCGAGCGGTTGCGGATGCCCGCGAACAGGTTGAACAGGCCGAGCAGCAAGAACAGCGAGCTGACGACGACGCGAACGCTGGAGCCGGAGAACATCGTCAGCAGCAGGATCGAGAGGAAGATGAGCATGAGCCCCATGTTGATATTCATGCGGGATGCGAATAGCCCTCGCCATCTGCCGTCCGCCGTTCTCCGCGATTTGAAGCTGTAGAAGGCGGACAGGGCAAGCGTGGCGACGACGAGCAGGGCGAGGATGATTTGCAAGGCGTTATCCATGGATAGAAGTAGCTCCTTCGGTACTGGCTTGTAATGGAATCTATTGTAGCATAAACGACAAGGACCGCGCTTCCATAGGGAAGCGCGGTCCTTGTCTGTCGAAGCGACGGCCGACTTCACTTCGGCCTCGGCGTCTTCACGTCCACGCGCACCCACAGCTGCAGCACGCCGTCGGCGACGAGCATCGTCTGGACCGAGACTTCGTACGTTTTATCGCCGATGTCCTCGTAGACGATTTTGTTCAACAGCTTGCGTGCCAAGGGGGCGTCTGTGTCGATGTTGTAGATGCTGCGCCCGAGGAAAATATCCAAGTCCGCCTTCAGCCGCTTCTTGATTTCCTTCTCGGTCAGCACGTCGAGCTCCGGTTCGCCGGGCGCGAGAACGACGTAGGGGACGATGTTCTTGATGACGCTCGTCTTGCGAATCTTCTGTTCTTTATCCAAACTCTGCTGCATTTCGTCGAGCTGCAGCCGGAGCAAGCGGTTGTCGACGATAACCCGGTCGTATTGGTCGTTCATGAGGGCGGAGTAGACGGCGCTGCCGACGATCATGCCGCATAGGAAGAAGGCCGCGACCTGCATGAGCCGGCGGAACCGGTCGAACGGAGGGACGCGCATCGGCTACCCCCCGTGGCGGCACATCCATCGGACGAGCTCCGTGCCCATATGGGCGCCGAGGAAGGCGAACAGAATATAGCCGATCTGAATGATCGCCGGCGACATAAACCCCTTCATCATATTCGATTCGATGACGCGAATCGGATCGATCGTGCCGCCGACCGCGGCGACGAGCGCCCATATTTTCAGGCTGTCCGCCACTTCGAGCATCTTCAGCTTCGGGGAAGCCCACAGGAACACCGAGCCGACGCCCGCCAACAAGGCGCCTCCGAGCACGACGCCGAACGCGATCAGGAAGCAGAACGCCGCTTTCGAATAGAAGTCCATGCCAATCCCTCCGTAACGGGGCGATTCGATCGGACGAACAATCGTCTCTATATATGTATGGGACGGGTATCCCGCCGTATGATATAATTATCGATAGAGAACACATGTACGGTTGGAAGGCGGGGATAAGCATGTGCGATTTCGTCCACTTGCACGTTCATAGCGAATACAGCCTGCTCGACGGAGCGGCGCGGATCAAGGAAATGGCGGCCAAGGCGGCGGAGCTCGGCATGACATCGCTCGCCTTGACGGACCATGGCGTCATGTACGGCGCGGTGCCGTTCTATAAAGCCTGCAAGGAGCACGGCATCAAGCCGATCATCGGCATGGAAGCCTATATCTCCGCGGGTTCGAGGCACGAGAAGCAGAATCGCAAAGACCAGCCGATCTATCATCTGACGCTGCTGGCGAAGAACGAGACGGGTTACCGCAACCTGATGAAGCTGACGTCCATCGGCCATCTGGAAGGGTTCTATTATCGCCCGCGCATCGACTTCGAAGTATTATCGTCGCATGCCGAGGGACTCATATGTCTGAGCGGCTGCATGAGCAGCGAGCTGTCCCAGCAGCTGGCTGCGGACAAGTACGAGGACGCGAAGGCGACGGCGCTCCGCTATCGCGCCGCGTTCGGCGACGACTACTACTTGGAGCTGCAGGATCACGGTATTCTGGAGCAGAAGAAGATCGCGGCCGGCGTCCTGCGAATCGCGGAGGAGACGGGCATTCCGCTTGCGGCGACGAACGACTCCCACTATCTGAATCCGGGAGATTCGGGCCTGCAGGACGTGCTCATCTGCATCGGGACGGGCAAGACGCTGGACGACACCGACCGGTTGAAAATCACGACGAACGAGATTTACCTGAAGAGCGGCGAGGAGATGGCGGCTTTGTTCCCGCACGTGCCGGAAGCGCTGGCGAACACGGTCCGCATCGCGGAGAGCTGCACGCTCGAGCTGGAATTCGGCAAGCACATTCTGCCGGCGTTCTCGCCGTTGCCTGAAGGGAAGACGGCCGGTCCATACTTGCGCGAGCTGTGCGAGGAAGGACTGTTGGCGCGCTATGAGTCATTGCCGGAATGGTCGGACGAGACTTACCGGGAGAGCGCTTGGGGGCGGCTCGACTACGAGCTCAAGGTTATCGGTGAGATGGGGTTCGACGATTACTTCCTGATCGTATGGGACTTCATCCGGTTCGCCCACGACAACGGCATCGTAACCGGGCCGGGCCGGGGCTCCTCCGCAGGCAGCCTCGTTGCGTACGCGCTGCGCATAACGGACGTTGATCCGCTCGCGCATAAGCTTCTCTTCGAGCGGTTCCTGAATCCGGAGCGGATCAGCATGCCCGATATCGACGTCGACTTCAGCGACGAACGCCGGGAAGAAGTCATCCGCTACGTCGTAGATAAGTACGGCAGCGAGCACGTGGCGCAGATCATCACGTTCGGTACGCTGGCCGCGCGGGCGGCGGTGCGCGACGTCGGCCGGGTCATGAACTTGCCGTACGGGGAAGTGGACAAGGCGGCGAAGCTCATCCCGGCGATGCCGGGCATGTCGATCGAACGCGCGATGCGGGACAACGCGGAATTCAGAGGGCTGGCGGAAGGCGCGGGCAACGCGGCGGAGTTGATCGCGATGGCGCGCAGAGTCGAGGGAATGCCTCGCCATGCGTCGACGCACGCGGCGGGCATCGTCATCTCCTCCGATCCGTTGACCGATTACGTGCCGCTGCAGGAAGGGACGGACGGCGTTCCGCTGACGCAATATTCGATGGAAAATCTCGAGGCGGTCGGCTTGCTCAAGATGGACTTCCTGGGCTTGCGCACGCTGTCGATCATCGAGCGGACGCTGGGATCGATCAAGGAGTTGACCGGGCGGGAGCTGCGCTGGCAAGACGTATCGTACGAGGACGCCGCGACCTACGAGCTGATGGGGCGCGGCGAGACGACGGGCGTCTTCCAGCTCGAGTCCTCGGGCATGCGGCGGGTGCTCAAGGAGATGAAGCCGAGCTCGTTCGAAGATATCGTATCGGTGCTCGCGCTGTTCCGGCCGGGCCCGATGGAGTTCATCCCGCAGTTCATCCGGGCGAAGCACGGACAAGTCGAAGTCGAATATCCGCACGAGAACCTGAAGCCGATATTGGAAGATACGTACGGCATTATCGTCTACCAGGAACAGATCATGCAGATCGCGTCCGTCATGGCGGGCTTCACGCTCGGCCAATCGGACTTGCTGCGGCGCGCGGTCAGCAAGAAGAAGCGCGAAGTGCTGGACGAACAACGGGTCTCCTTCGTCGATGGCAGTCTACGCATGGGCTATACGGGCGAGGAAGCGAACCGCGTGTACGATCTGATCGTCCGGTTCGCCGATTACGGCTTCTGCCGGGCGCACGCGGCGGCGTATGCCGTGCTGGCGTTCCAGACGGCGTACTTGAAAGCCCATTATCCGACCCTGTTCATGGCGTCGATGCTGACCGCGGTCGTCGGCAACCAGCGCAAGACGGCGGAGTACGTGGACGAGTGCCGCCATATGGGCATTCCGGTGCTGCCGCCGGACGTGAACGAGAGCGGCACGTTGTTCACGCCGGTGATGGGGGCGGCTGGAGAGAGTAGCTCGCGGGTCGGGGCAAGCGCGGTTGCCGGCGACGAGGCCGGGGCGGCTCGGAAGTTAGGGGGCATACGCTTCGGGCTCGCCGGCGTGAAGAACGTCGGCACGCAGGCGATCGACAGCGTGCTGAGGGAGCGCGCGAAGGAGCCGTTCGAGAGTCTGAACGACTTCTGCAGGCGGGTAGATTCGCGCGTGTGCAACAAGCGCGTCATCGAGTCGCTGCTGCTCTCCGGCGCGATGGACTCGTTGCCCGGCCATCGGGCGCAGCTGTTCGCGGCGTTGGAGCCTACGCTGGAGGCGGCGACCAAGTGGCGCAAGGAGCGCGAGGAGCTGCAGATCGAGCTGTTCGACTTCGAGGAGTCGCCGAACTGGATCGCGGAATTGCCGGAGATTACGCCGTACACGCAGCCGCAGACGCTGGAATTCGAGCGCGACCTGATGGGCTTGTACTTGTCCGGGCATCCGCTCGACGAGTACGACGGCTTGGCGGAGGAGTTGCGCCTCGACAAGCTCGTCGAGATTACGGACGCGCCGGACGGGGCGACGGTGTTCACGGCCGGCATGATCGTGTCGCTGAAGCCGTTCGTGACGAAGAAAGGCCAATCGATGGCGTTCCTCGAGCTGGAGGACCGCATCATGGCGGCGGAGCTCGTCGCGTTCCCGACCGTATGGAAGAACGCGGCCTCGTTCGCGAAGAAGGGCGCGCTCGTCCTCGTGCGGGCCAAGGTGCAGCAGGGGGACGAAGACTACAAGCTGCTCGCGGACGATATCATGCCGCTCGACGCGCCTGACTTGAAGCAGCAGGTGGAGCGGCTGCGGCGTTTGAGCCAGCTGCCTCGCAGGACGGGAGGCGGCGCGGCAGGAAGCTCTGGCGGCGATCGCCGCCCGGCCGCGGCTGACGAGGGCGGGCAAGGACCGCGGTCGGCCTCGGCTGACTCGCGGGTTCAAGGGCAGGCGCAGCCGAATGCGGCTCGGGCGACGGCGGTCGACCGTCCGCCAACGCGCCGCGCGTCGCAGTCGGCGGCTGCGAATGCCGTGCCTCATACGCGCAGCGCGTCGCGGCCGAGCGAACCTTCGACCGCTGCGCGCGGCCCGGGCGGCAAGCCGGCGGCGGTCCCGAACGCGGAGGCGCCCGAGCGCGTCTACATCCGCATTGACGAACCGCACGAGCAGCCGGCGACGCTCATTCGCTTGAAGCTGCTGCTCAAGTCGCATGCCGGCAGCGTTCCGACGGTGCTCCGCTACGAGCGGACCCGCCGCACGGTCGCGCTCAGCGACGAGTTCAAGGTGGCGCCGTCGGCGGAGCTGTACGACAAAGTCGAGAAGCTGCTCGGCGACGGCAGCATCGTGGCGAGGTAATGGAGATTGTAGTTTCCGAACGAGGCAGTCCCGAAGTCATCGAATGGATGACTTCGGGACTGCCTTGTTTTCGTTACGTTAACGCTATGAGACAGCGCTAATCTGCCGCTCGCCGGGATTCCGCCGCAATAACGCTATGAGACAGCGCTAATCTGCCGCTCGCGGGGATCCCGCCGCAATAACGCTATGAGACAGCGCTAATCTGCCGCTCGCGGGGATCCCGCCGCAATAACGCTATGAGACAGCGCTAATTGGCTGCTCGCCGGGATTTCGCCGCAATAACGTTATGAGACAGCGCTAATCGGCCGCTCGCCGGGATTCCGCCGCTGTACTTTTCTCGACTTCCCTTATCTTTTGGCGCCCTCCTGGTACTTGCGAACAGGAAAACGCGATCGGAGGAAGAATACTCATTAGATTCCGCGAATGGCGGACAGTAGGCGAGTTCCGCGCGGGACTTGCTTATTTTTACGAGGGAGGGCGATTCGGTGCGCATCGGCATCAAAAAACTCAGGCATACGTTGTTTCCGAAGCTCGTCATCGCCTTGCTCGCGGTCATCGCGCCGCTCTATATTCTCGGGCTGTCGATCAACAAGCAGCTCGAATCGAGCGTCGAACGCGAGCTCACGTACTCGCTCGAATCGCGAATCAACTATTATACCGACTCGCTCGTCGTCGAGAAATCGCACATCATGAACCTGCTCCAGGAGTTCGCGCTCGACCGGGACGTGCAGCGGCTTAGCTTCAATAGCAAATACATGTCGATCTACGAGTGGTCGGAGGCGGTCATGCGCATCCGAACGAAGCTCCAAATGATCCAGAATTCCAGCACGCACATCGGAATCGTGAAGGCGCATCTGCTCACGATCAACCGCACGCTGTCGAGCAACAGTCCGATCGAGCCGGAGATCACGGACGATTACGAGGCCGTGAAGCCCGAGCCCGACCTGAAGCTCGAACGTCAAGGCTTCACGTACTGGCAGGACCGCATGTTCCTGCGTTTCGCGTATCCCGAGTCGATCGTTCCGCGCCGGGAACCGGAATTCGTCGTCGCAGTCGAATTCAACAAGGACTCGCTGCGCAAGGCGCTGAAGCAATTCGCGCTCTATCCGAACTCCGGCGCGCTGCTGTACGATCCCGAGCAGCACATGGAGCTGGAGAACGAGACGGACGCGGCCGCGACCCCGCAGCTCGAGAGCTTCCTCGACGCCGAGTTCGCCGCCGGCGTCCAGAAAGGCAGCCGGTCGCTCTCCATCAACGGCGCCCGGCACATCGTCGCCTACGAATACGCGCCGTCTCTCGGCAGCTACTTCGTCATGTATATCCCTTACCGGGAAGTGTTCGGCACGATCGAATCGAACCGCATCTATTATTGGCTGCTGTCCGCGATCGCGGCGATCGTCATCGTCGGCTATTCCTACTGGCTGTACAGGCTCATTCACAAGCCGCTGCTCAAGCTCGTTCAATCGTTCCGGCGCATCGAGAACGGCCAGCTCGAGACGATCGTGCTGCCGCGCAGCAACGACGAATTCCGTTATCTCTACAATCAATTCAACCGGATGACCGACCAGCTCGGCGTGCTTATCCACCAAGTGTACGAGCATAAGCTGCGCGCGCAGAGCTCCGAGCTGAAGCAGCTGCAATCGCAGATCAATCCGCATTTTCTCTATAACACGTACTTCATCCTGCACCGGCTCGTCGACATGGACGATCGGGACAACGCGCTGCTCTTCAGCCGCTATCTCGGCGAATACTTCCAGTATATTACCCGGAACGCCTCTACCGAGGTGCCGTTCGAGCAAGAATACCAGCAGGGGACGATCTACGCGGCGATCCAGAATATCCGGTTCTCGGACCGGATCCGCGCGGAATTCGCGCCGCTGCCGCCGGAGTGCGCGAAGCTCGAGGTGCCGAAGCTGATCCTGCAGCCGGTCATCGAGAACGCGTATAAGTACGGTCTTGAGCACAAGGCGCGGGGCGGTCTGCTTCGGGTCGCCGCATTCCACGAGAACGACGGCCTTACGATCACGATCGAGGACAACGGCGACCGGCTGACCGACGAGAAGCTGGCCGAGCTGAAAGTGAATCTGATCGCCGTATCCCCGGACATGGAGTATACGGGACTGTTGAACGTCCATCGCAGATTGCAAATCCGTTACGCGAACAGCGGCGTCGCCGTGGATCGCGGCGAGTGGGGCGGCATGAAGGTTACGCTACGGATTGCCGCCGGAGGAGGGTGAACCTATGTACAGATTGCTGATCGTCGACGACGAGCGAATCATCGTCGAAGGCCTCGCGAGCATGTTCGGAAGACGCAACCTGCCGGACGTGGAAATTCATACGGCGGGCAACGGGATGGATGCTCTCGACATCGCCCGCAAGCAGCGGATCGATATTCTGCTGTCCGACATCTCGATGCCCGAGATGGACGGAATCGCGCTGCAGAAGGAGATGTCCCGATGCTGGCCGAGATGCCGCGTCGTGTTCCTGTCGGGGTACAACGATTTTCAGTACGTGCAGCATTCGATGCGCGGAGGGGCGCTCGATTACGTGCTGAAGACGGAAGGCGACGAAGCGATCGTCGCCGCCGTGCGCAAGGCGATAGCCGAGATCGAGGAAGAGCTGCAGCAAGAACGGCTCATGTCGCGCGCGAAGTCCGAGCTGCGCGCCGCGTTGCCGGCGCTCCGCAAGGAGTATCTAATGGAGCTGCTCGCGGGAGCGCCGTCCACGGAAGAGTCGAGGCAACGGCGGTTCGAGGAGCTGGACGTTCCGCTTCGGTGGGACAAGCCGGTGCTGTCGCTCGCGGGTCGCGTCGACGCCTGGAGAGACGATCAGCAGCCGGGCGACCGGGAGTTGTTCCTCTATTCCGTCAACAATATGTTCGAGGAGTTCATCGGCAGCGTGTACGATTCGATCTACGTCGTGCATTCCCGCAATCGGTTCCTGTGGCTCATGCAGCCTAAGGAAGCCGGCGAACCGGCCGACGAGAAGCCCGAAGACCGTTCGCGCTTCCTGTCCGGCATGGCCGAATCGCTGCAAGAGGCTTGCAGCCGCTTCTTGAAGCTGAGCTGCTCGTTCGTCGTCGGTACGAACGCGGTCGACTGGGAGGCGCTGTCCGGCCAATTGGAGCGCTACTCCTTCCTGTTCGCGGTCGGTCTAGGCAGCGGCAGCGAGATGCTGCTGGCCGATCATCCGCATCATCCTCATCTCGAGGCGGGGCAGCGCATCGATCGCGCCGGCATCAACCGGATTCCGGTGCTCGGACAACACCTGGACGACAAGGATCGGGAAGCGTTCGTCAAGCTGCTCGGCGAAGTGTCCGACACGTTGCGCGAGCATGAGCGCGATTCCGGGGCGTTGGGCATGAAGCTGGAAGCGTTCAGCTCGATCTCGGCCGTGTTCGCCGCGCACTTGAACCGGAGGGGACTGTTCAACGATTTCGCGGGCAGATTCCCGGCGCGCAAGCTGTTCTCCATCGAAGAGCACGATTCGTGGGAGGCGGCCGCGCGCTTCTTCACGGAAGTCGCGGACAGCTTGTTCGAACGGGGAACCGACGATAACGAGAAGGAAGCGGACCGCGTCGTCCGCAAGCTGCACGATTATATCGAGATGCATCTCGAAGAGCCGCTGTCGCTGACGCAGCTCGCCGACGTCGTCTATTTGACCCCGTCTTACTTGTCCCGCTTGTACAAGCGCAAAACGGGAGACAACATGACCGACTACATTATCGAGCGGAAGATCCGGGAGTCGAAGCGGATGCTAACCGAAACCCCGTTCCAGATTCAGGCGATCGGCGAACGGATCGGTTATCCGTCTCCGTCGTACTTCTCGAGGTTTTTCAAGAGAGAGACGGGCATGACCCCCCAAGAGTACAGGGACGCCTTCAAGAGCACGTGAAAGGTACAGGAAAGTCGAAAGGAGTCTATGGGCTTCCGCGCTTCTCCCCTTCATAATTTGAGTTGTACCACTACTATTCGATCGGGAGGAACGACAATGGCAACATCCAGAACGAGAATCAGGGCGGTCGGAACTACTGCGCTGCTGTTGACGATGGTATTCGTCAGCGCTTGCAGCGGCAACAACGATAACAAAGGCGAAGAGAGCGCGAAACCGAGCGCCAGCGCATCCGCAAGCTCATCCGCATCCGAGTCGGCGGCCGCGCCGGCGGCAGAGGAAGGCCCGCTGACCAAATACGCGGAGCCGGTCACCGTAACGACCGTTCGCGACTTGAACAGCGGAACGAAGTTCCAAGAGGGCGTATCCCTCGCGGACAACGTATGGATCAAGAGCTTCAAGGAAGATCTGAACATCAACGTCGACACGAAGTGGGTCGTCAGCGACCAGCAATATAACAACAAAGTGACGGTATCGATGGTATCCGGGGACTTGCCGGATCTGATTAGAGTCAACGATCAGCAGCTGCAATTGCTCATCCAAGCGGATCAAATCCTTCCGCTGAACGACTTGTTCGACAAGTACGCGAGCGATCTGGTGAAGGAAGCGTTCGGCCCGCTCGACAATCCGACGATGCAATCTGCAAGCTCCAACGGCAAGCTGATGGCGATTCCGAACGGCGGCGGCGAATATTCGGACATGAGCATGCTCTGGATCCGCAACGACTGGCTGAAGGCGGTCGGCATGGAGCCGCCGAAGACGATGGACGACGTCGTCGCGATCGCCAAGGCGTTCGCCAACAACGACCCGGACAAGAACGGCAAGAAAGACACGTACGGTCTCAGCCTCGACTACAACCTGTTCAACGGCTGGTCCGGTCTCGACGGCTTCTTCAACGGCTATCACGCGTACCCGTACAACCCTGCTAAGGGCGGCGGCATCAACCTCACGTTCCAGAGCGTAGACGGCAAGCCGGTATACGCGGACACGCAACCGCAGGTGAAGACGGCGCTCGCGAAGCTGCAAGAGCTGTTCAAAGCCGGCGCGATCAATCCGGAGTTCAGCGTGCTCGACGGCGGCAAGTCCGCGGAAGTCGTCACGCAAGGCAAGATCGGCATGTCGTTCGGTCAATGGTGGGTCGGCACGTGGCCGATCAACAACATGAAGAAGGATAACCCGGAAGTCGACTGGGGCGTCTACCCGATCGTCTCCTCCGACGGAGAACCGGTGAAGGTGCTGTCTACCGGGTTCAAACCAACGTACTACTACGTCATCAACAAGAACGCGAAGAACCCGGAAGCGGTATTCAAAATGCTCAACTACTTCATGGAGAAGGTCGAAGGCCCGAACCAGGTCGAATCGTACCACCACGTCGTCGAAGGCGAAACCGAGTACAGCATCTGGTCCCTCGCTCCGATCGTAGGCTTCTTCAAGAACAAGAACGCGTCGGATAACGCGATGATCCAAGAAGCGCTCAAATCCGGCGACGAGTCGGTACTGAAGACGCCATCCTCGAAGTCGCAGTACCAATTCGTCAAAGAATATCAAGCGGGCGATCTGTCCAAGTGGGGCAATAACGCGATCTTCGGTCCGGGCGGCTCCTGGAGCGTGCTCGCCGACTACATCAACAACGACCAAGTGTTCACTTCGGCGTACGTAGGCGGTCCTACCGAAACGATGATCAGCAAAGGACCTTCCTTGCGCGACGATCAAGCGACGACGTTCACCCAGATCATCATGGGCGCCAAGCCGATCGAAGAGTTCGACGCATGGGCGCAAAGATGGCACGAGCAAGGCGGCAACCAAATTCTCGAAGAAGTCGCCAATAGCGGCATGTTCAAGTAAGTAAAGCCTGACGGAGGAGGGGACGCAAGCTCATCCCCTCCTTACTTATATCCAAATCGTTGGCTCGTTTATCGTGAAAGGAGAATAACCCTATGACCGGTCGGTGGAGGCATAATGTTCCGTTATACGCGATGCTGCTGCCCGCAGTGGTGCTCGTCGCTATTTTCTCTTACGGCCCGATGGTCGGCATCGTGATCGCGTTCCAGAATTTCATTCCGGCGAAGGGCAGCTTGTTCGCGTCGGATTGGGTAGGCTGGAAAAACTTCGAGTACGTCTATAACCTCCCGACGACGGGACAAGTCATCTGGAATACGTTCTTCATCTCGATCATGAAAATCGTCGCGAATCTCGCGGTTCCGATCCTAACGGCGCTGCTGCTGAACGAAGTGCGCAAGAAGCTGTTCAAGCGGACGCTGCAGACGATCATTTACTTTCCCCACTTCTTATCGTGGGTCATTCTGTCGGGCATCCTGATCGACGTGCTGTCGCCCAACGGCGGCATCGCGAATCAATTCCTAGGTTTCTTCGGCGTCAACGGCATCTACTTCCTCGGGAATGAAAACTGGTTTCCTTTCGTGCTCGTCGGAACCGACGTGTGGAAGGAATTCGGCTTCAATACAATCGTGTTCCTCGCGGCGCTCACGGGAATCAATCCCGCGCTATACGAGTCGGCGGTCGTGGACGGCGCCTCGCGCTGGAAACAGACGATCTACATTACGCTTCCGGGCATCATGCCGATCATCGTCCTGATGGCGACGCTCTCCGTCGGCAACGTGCTGAACACCGGCTTCGACCAAGTGTTCAACCTGTATAGTCCGTCGGTGTACTCGACGGGGGACATCATCGATACGTTCGTGTACCGGACGGCGCTTATCAACGCGCAATTCGCGGTCGCCACCGCGTTCGGATTGTTCAAGTCGGTCGTCTCGCTCGTCCTGCTATCTACGGCTTACTTGCTTGCGTACCGACTGGCGAATTACCGTATCTTCTGATCCAATGTCCGAACGTTCGGGCCGAAAGGAGCTTCCATCAATGGTTCTGCATAAGACGTTAGGCAGCCGGTTCGCGACGTTCGCGATCTACGCGGTACTGATCGTAATGGCCGTGCTCTGCGTACTGCCGTTGCTCAACGTGTTCTCCGTATCCGTGAGTTCGAACAGCGCGATCGAAGCGGGCAAAGTGTCCTTGTGGCCGGTCGACTTCACCTTCAGCGCGTACGAATACGTCGCCAAGAAAAAAGACTTCCTCGCTTCGATCAACGTCTCGTTGATCCGGCTCGCGCTAGGCGTGGCGATCAGCATGATCGTGACGATCCTGACCGCGTATCCGCTGTCGAAGGAATATAGCCAATTCAAGGGCCGCACTTGGTTCTCCTGGTATTTCGTGTTCACGATTCTGTTCGGCGGCGGATTCGTTCCTACTTACGTTATCGTCCGCAACCTGGGGCTTATCGATTCGATCTGGGCGCTCGTGCTTCCGGGAGCGGTGCCCGTGTTCAATATCATTCTGTTGCTGAACTTCATGCGGTCCTTGCCCAAGGAGATGCTCGAGGCTTCGTTCATCGACGGAGCTGGCCATTGGAGCGTGCTCTTGCGAATCATCGTTCCGTTGTCGATGCCCGCGATCGCCACGGTAACGCTGTTCTCGATCGTAGGCAACTGGAACGAGTGGTTCAACGGCCTGCTCTACATGAATTCTCCGGAAAATTACCCGCTCGCCAGCTACTTGCAGACGGTCGTCGTCAAGCTCGATCTCGTGAACCTGAGCAGAGAACAGATCGAATTGCTGGGCTCGCTGAACAACCGGTCCGTCAGGGCCGCTCAGATTTTCCTCTCGGCGTTGCCGGTGCTCGTCGTCTATCCGTTCCTGCAGCGGTACTTCATGTCGGGCATCGTCATGGGAAGCGTGAAGGAATAGACTGGAAGCGAAGGCAAATCCAGATTGCTTAATCGAGGAAATGAGATAAATTGTGCGTCAAAAGACCAGCGAGAGCAAGAGGTGGAGATATTCCGCTTCTTGCTTTCGTTCCATAATGAGGGTAAGCGATCCGCTAGTTCGTTAAAGAAGGGAGGGGGCATGAGGACGGGCGATCGCGACCGAATGCTATCATTCGCAACGACGAGAGGAGAAGATCATGGATGGCCGCGTATCCGATCAGAAAGCTTGGCATCTGGTTTCTAGCATTCGCATTAACGCTTACCCTCGTTCATGTTCCTAAGGCAGCGGCGGTATCTACTAAAATAACGCTGACGACATCGATGGTCGTCAACGAGTCCGGCAAAGGGGACGCGACGTTGATCGTAAACGAGCAGTCGACAGCCGGTGACCCACGCGGAGGAAGCGGCGGCTCGCCGACGGGCACGTGGCAGCCGAGCTGGACGGTATCCGACTATCCGCTCAGCGCGTATATCGACCTCGGCCAAAGCTACGACTTGACCGACATCTACTTAAGAGACGTGAACGACGCGGGCAATTACGTCGTATCCGCCGGCACGCCGGGCAGCTGGACGGCGTTGTTCACGGACGGATTGGCCGGGTATAACTCGTGGAACGCGCATACGGTCAGCGTCTCGACGCGGTACGTCCGCGTGACGATGACGAACAAGAGCGCGAACGTCGCGGAGATCGTCCTGTACGGCTCGCCGTCTTCAGGACCCGCTCCCGACACGACGGCGCCTTCGGCGGTAACGAACTTGTCCGCGGGCAGCGCGACGGCATCGTCCGTCACGCTAAGCTGGACGGCTCCGGGCGATGACGGCGCGACGGGCACGGCGGCTTCGTACGACGTGCGCTATTCGACCTCGGCGATCAACTCGGGCAACTGGGCTTCGGCGACGCAAGCGACGGGCGAGCCTTCGCCGTCGGCGGCGGGAAGCGCGCAGACGTTCACGGTTAGCGGGCTGAGCGCTTCGACGACGTATTACTTCGCGCTCGCGGCCTCCGACGAGGTGCCGAACGCGTCCGCGTTGTCCAACGTCGCGAGCTTGGCGACTTCGGCGTCCGGCGGCGGAAGCGCGAAGATTACGCTTAACTCCGGCATGCTGACGAACGAATCCGGCAAAGGCGACGCTTCGATGCTCGTCGACGAGCAGACGACGGCGGGCGATCCGAAGAACGGCAGCGGCGGAGCACCTACTTCGCACTGGTTCCCGGGCTATGCGGCGGCGGATCATCCGTCGAGCGTCTACATCGATCTCGGCCAATCGTACGCGTTGACCGACATCTACTTGCGAGACATCAACGCATCGGGCAACTTCGTCGTGGAGACGGGATCGCCGGGCAGTTGGACGACGCAGTTCACGGACGGTTTGTCGGGATACAACACGTGGAACGCGCACCCGGTTACCGTAACGACGAGATACGTTCGGGTGACTCGCGCAACGCAAGGCTCTAACGTGGCGGAAATCGTCCTGTACGGCTCCCCGACGGGAGGCGGCGGTGGCGGCGATACGACGGCTCCGGCCGCGATCGCGAATCTCGCGGCGGGCACGGCGACGTCGAGCGCGATTCCGCTGACGTGGACGGCGCCGGGCGACGACGGCAATACGGGCACGGCGACCTTATACGACGTGCGCTACTCGACGTCGAACATCACGTCGGGGAACTGGGCTTCGGCGACGCAGGCTTCGGGCGAACCGACGCCGGGCGCCGCTGGCGCCTCGCAGAGCTTCACGCTGAGCGGCTTGAGCGCGAACACGACGTACTACGTCGCGATCAAGACGCGCGACGAGGCGTCCAACGAATCGGCGCTGTCTAACGTCGTCTCCAAGGCGACGGCGGCGGGCGGAGGCGGAACGGGCGGCTTGATCGCGCTGAGCGCCTCGATGCTGCTCAACGAATCGCAAGCGGGCGACGTCTCGCTGCTCGTGGACGAGGGCGCGGCGGATCCGAAGAACGGCGCGGGCGGCTCCCCGACGACCGGCTGGTCGCTCGGTTACAACTCGATCTATTATCCGGGCAGCGTCGTCATCGATCTCGGCACCGATTACGCGCTCACCGACATTTACCTGTACGACACGTCGGGCTCGGCGAACGTGACCGTATCGACGGGCACGCCGTTCTCCTGGACGCAGCAGTTCGTGGATAACATGAGCGGGTTCAACGTCTGGAAGGCTCACCCCGTGACGACGACGACGCGTTACGTGCAGATCACGCTGCCGAACGCGAACGTGACGCTGAACGGAATCGCGCTGTACGGCACGGCGCTAGGCACGCCGGCGACGCCTCCGTCGCCGACGCCTCACGCGAAACCGACGATGGATCAACTGATCGGCATCAACGCCTTCATCGACGATCCGTTCGATAAGATGCAGGTGGCCGGATTCGTCCGCGAATACCATAACTGGAACTGGGACGAAGGAGATCTGTGGAACTTCGGCACGATCCAGACGGGCTATAGCAACTATCCGAATAACCAGAACAAGTTCAATCCGAGCTACGCGGGAGGCGGTTGGAACTTCGACGCCTACTATAGCGGCCTGAAAGCGCTCGGGATCACGGTGTCCCCGGCGATCCAAGGCAGCGTCGGCTGGCTGTCCACGAACCAGAACTACAAGCCGATCTCGGCCGGCGAGAGCGCGCTTGCCCCGGCATCCTATGCAGAGCACGCGGACCATATGTTCCAGTACGCCGCGAGATACGGCAGCACGGCCGTGGCGGATAACAAGCTTAAGCTCGCGGCGGGACAGCCGCGCAGTACCGGTCTCGACACGCTGAAGTACTTCGAGAACTGGAACGAGCAGGACAAATGGTGGAGAGACCGCGAAGGCTACTTCAATCCTTACGAGTACGCGGCGATGTCCAGCGCGGACTTCGACGGGCATCAAGGCGCGATGGGCAACACGGTCGGCGTCAGGAACGCGGATCCGAACGCCAAGCTGGTCATGGGCGGGCTCGCGGATCCGAAGCTGGAGTACGTCCGGGCGCTTAAGTTCTGGTCGGACTTCAACCGCGGAGGCAGCTTCCCGTGGGACGTCATCAACATTCACCATTACAGCAACAACGGCACGAACCAAACGACGGGCAACGCCGGCATCAGCCCGGAGGCGGACGATCTGAAGGGCAAGCTGCAGAAGTTCGTCGATTACCGCGATCGTTACTTGCCGGGCAAGGAAGTGTGGATTACCGAGTTCGGTTACGATACGAACCAGAGCTCCCCGCAGAAAGTATCCGCGATCGGCACGATGTCGGTGCAGGAAGTGCAGGCGAACTGGATCGTGCGTTCCTATCTCGCGGCCGCGGCGTCGGGCATCGACAAAGCCGCGATGTATATGCTCCGCGACGTGAACGCCGCCAGCTCGACCCAGTTCGACTCGAGCGGACTGACGGGCAGCCAATCGACCGGTCACGCGCCGAAAATCTCGTGGTACTACGTCTATACGCTCAAGAATCGGTTAACCGGCATGCAGTACCTCGGCGAACAGGATTCGGGCAACGCGAGCGTCAAAATCTACAAGTTCAAAAACGCGACGACGGGCGCGGGCGCCTACGTCGTCTGGAGTCCGACGAGCAGCGACGCGAAGGTGAACAACTATTCGCTGTCGCTCCAAGGGTCGCCGACGAGCGCCACGCTCGTTACGATGGCTAGCGGAGACACCGACGGCGTAACGTCTTCGCTGTCGATGTCCGGCGGCGCGGTGACGGTCAACGTCAGCGAGCGTCCGATCTTCGTGATGACGAACACGATTCAGTAAGCAGCGAGAGCGGCTGCGCGGCGATAGGTCCGCGCGGCCGCTTTGTCTCGTCCGGCAAGCCATATCGACTACATACGGAACGATAGATTGGGGAGAACTCATCATGACATGGACGAACGTTAACCTGAAGCTCGAATTCGATGACGGACGCGCGAGCGATACGATCGGCGACGCGTTCCGCATGGCGCTGAGCCAGCTGTTCGCGAACAATAAAGTAGGAGACCCGCCGGTATTCGGGGCAGGGGGCGATTACCCGCAAGCATGGACGCGGGACGGCGCGCTCAATTGCTGGAACGCGGGCAGCTTGCTCGAACCGAATACGGCTTCGCATACGCTGTTAAGCTTGTTGACCGAAGATCCGCGCTACGGGCTGGTCATATCCGAAGGACACCGGCAATGGTGGGACAAGATCGTCTGGAGCTCCGCCGCATGGCATCATTACGAGGTGACCTCGGACAGGGAGTTTCTTCGGACGGCTTACGAGGCGACCGAGAACACGCTCAGGGAAATGGAGGAGAAGGCGTTCGTACGCAAATTCGGCTTGTTCCGGGGCGGGGCGTTCTTCCAGGACGGCATCGCGGGTTATCCCGAGCCGCCGTACGATTCGAGCTTGCCGGATTCGGACTTCGTCCTCGATTATCCGGATGCGCACAACATCATGTGTCTCAGCACGAACGCTTTGTACGTGAACGCGTACAGATGCGCGGCGGTCATGGCGGCCGAACTTGAGGTAAGCAAGACGATCGTCCGGGGATATATCGTCGCCGCCGATCGGTTGTCGGACGCGATCAACGAGCATCTATGGAGCGAAACGGCAGGGACTTACGGTTATTTCGTGTACGGGGAAGGTACGCGCAAGCGGGGGCTTGCCGAGTTCCAGGAAGGAGTGGGACTAGCGTTCGCGGTATTGTGCGGCGTGGCAGACGCGCGTCGAGTTGATTCGTTGATGGCGCGAGTCCATCGCGAACCGTTCGGCATCCCGGCCGTGTGGCCCAGCTTCGAGCGATTCAGCGCCGATCGGCCGGGCAGGCATAACGTGCTCATCTGGCCGCAAGTGAACGGCCTATGGGCGAAAGCCGCGATCGCAGCTTCCCGTCATGGGATCTACGCAGCCGAATTGTCCGCGTTGACCGAGCTGATCAACCGCTCCGGCGGCAATATCATGGAAATCTATCATCCGGTGACCGGCGAGCCCTACGGAGGCTGGCAATCGGGGAAGCTGTGGGAGTCGTGCAATTACCAGACGTGGTCGGCGACCGCATACCTTAGCATGGTGCTCGAAGGACTGATCGGCATTCGGTTCGAGGGCGGCGCATTGAAGCTTGCTCCCTATTTGCCCGACAACGTCGGCGGCGCGCGATTAAGGGGGCTGGCGATTCGCGGCATGACGGTCGATATCTCGGTCGTCAGAAGCGGGAGTCGAGTCGCGTGGGCGAGGTTGAACGGACAATCCTGCGAGGTCGCTTCGATTCCCCTTGACCGTACGGGCAGACAGATCGTCGAAATTGGGTTATCCTAATACATTGTGAGCGATAATCATAGAATCGGGAGTGTGCGCGATGGCTTTTGTACAATGTCAGTTCTTTTCGAACGCGCTCGAAATCGCGGTAACGGTCAACGTAATCTTGCCCGAGCAAATAAAAGGGCCTTTGTCTACGATGTACTTGCTTCACGGCTTGTCGGACGACCATTCGATGTGGACGAGGCGGACGTCCGTCGAACGCTACGCGGCGGACCTGCAGCTGGCGATCGTCATGCCCGCGGTCAACCGCAGCTTCTATGCGGACATGGTCCACGGGGCGAAATATTGGACGTTCGTCAGCGAGGAGCTGCCGGCGCGCATGCGGGCGATGTTCCCGCTGTCGTCGGCGCGCGAGCACAACTTCGCGGCAGGGCTGTCGATGGGCGGCTACGGCGCGATGAAGCTGGGCTTGTCCCATCCCGACCGTTACGCGGCGGTGGCGAGCTTGTCCGGCGCGATGGACGTCGATTGGCTCGCGACCGGTTCGCCGAGCGACTTCGCCAAGATCTTCGGTGATGTCGATAGCGTGAAGGGGACGGGCCACGATCTGTTCGCGCTGGCTGACCGAGTCGCCGCCGGCGGCAACTCTCCGCTGCTCTACCAGTGCTGCGGCACGGAAGACTTCCTGTACGAATGCAACGTCGGATTCCGCGAGCATGCGCGCTCGCTGTCGTTGCCTCTGACTTACGAGGAAGGCCCTGGCGAGCACGAGTGGGGTTACTGGGATACGCACATCAAGCGCGTGCTGGACTGGATTCCGCTGCAGGGAAGATAAGCGCGCGGCGTGGAGGCGGGGAGTAGACCCGGAGGGACTTTGGTTCGTCGTAGCGGCATCGGCCAACGGCACTCGGCCCCTCCTACGAACCTCCGACATCGACGTTCCGCGCCGCTCGACAGCGCTTGGGCCGTCGATGCTTGCACGATCGGAACGCGCAATCGGCTAACGCCCTTGCGCGCATCCGATCGCCCGATGCCGTCGTTCGCAACCGTCCTCCGGACGGCTCGTCCGACGGCACTTGGTTGCTAGTCTTGCGCCTTCTGTGCTATGATTTCTTTATCTTTTCTTTTCCAAGTGATCGATTAACCGCTATTGGGGGTACCGCTTCATGTGGACGGTCATCTACATCGCACCGACCGCGAAGATCGCCGAACGGATTCAGAAGCGACTGACCGAAGAAGGATTTCTCGTACAGGTACGCCCTATCAACCTTACCAAACCGCAATACGAAATATTGGTACCATCCGGCGAAGTGCGGGAAGTGCAAGAAGTGCTCGGAAGTATTCTGCACCTGTAATCCATTACGATACCCGCTTTCATCTGTCGGCGCTGCCGCATGGACGAGTCGGTCGCCATTTTTCGCATAAGAGGTGTCGCTGTGTTCAAGGATTTATTCCAGAAAAAAAAGTACGCGGTCGTGCCTTCGGAACGTCCGAAGAGGGACATTCCGGAAGGTCTCATGAACCGCTGTCCTAAATGCGGTACGATTCAGTTCAGCAAAGAGCTGGAGAAAAACTTGAAGATCTGTTCCACCTGCGGACACCATTTCCGCCTTAACGCCTGGGAGCGCATCGCGATGACGCTCGATGAGGGGCGTCTTTTTGAGATTGACGGCAACTTGGTGTCGGAGGATCCGCTGAACTTCCCCGGATACAAGGCCAAGCTGGAGCAACAGAAGAACAATTCGGGCTTGAACGACGCGATCGTTACCGGCGAAGGCGAGATCGGCGGATTCCCCGTCGTCCTCGGCGTCATGAGCTTCGACTTCTTCAGCGGCAGCATGGGCTCCGTCGTCGGCGAGAAGGTGACGCGCGCGATCGAGCTGGCCACGAGCAAGCAAGTGCCGCTCATCCTGTTCTCGACGTCCGGCGGAGCGCGGATGCAAGAGAGCATTCTGAGCCTGATGCAGATGGCGAAGACGAGCGCGGCGCTCGCGAAGTTCCAGGACCAAGGCGGACTGTTCGTCTCCGTATTCACCGACCCGACGCTCGGCGGCGTATCCGCGAGCTTCGCGAGCCTCGGCGACTACAATCTGGCCGAGCCCGGCGCGATCGTCGGCTTCGCGGGCAGAATCGTCATCGAACAGACGATCCGCCAGAAGCTGCCGGACAACTTCCAGACGGCGGAGTTCAACTCCAAGCACGGCCAGCTCGACCGGGTCGTGCACCGCAAGGACATGAAGTCCGTGCTTACGCAGCTATTGGATATGCACTCATGGAAAGGAGAGCCGGCCGATGTCGAATGATTTGCCCTTTGAACGGCCGCTCGCCGAACACCGCAAGAAGATCGACGAGCTGAAGAAATTCGGCTTGGAGAAGCAGATCGACTTCACCGACGAGATCGGTCGGCTCGAAGAGCGCTATACCCAGATGGAGCAGGAGATCTACAGCAACCTGACCGCTCCGCAAATCATGCACATGGCTCGCCATCACCAGCGTCCGACGACGCTGGATTATATTAAATTGATCTTCACCGATTTCCTGGAGATTCACGGGGACCGCGTGTTCGCGGACGATCTGGCGATCGTCGGCGGCTTGGCGAAGCTGAACGGCATGCCGGTAACGATCGTCGGCCATCAGCGCGGCAAGGATACGAAGGACAACATCCAGCGCTTCTTCGGCAGCCCGCATCCGGAAGGGTTCCGGAAGGCGCTGCGTTTCATGCAGCAAGCGAACAAGTTCAATCGCCCGATCATTACGTTCATCGATACGAAGGGCGCCTATCCCGGCGATACGGCCGAGATGAGAGGGCAGTCCGAAGCGATCGCCCGCAACTTGGCGGAGATGGCGAGATTCGGCGTTCCGATCGTCTGCGTCGTCATCGGCGAAGGCGGCAGCGGCGGCGCGCTGGCGCTCGGCGTAGGCAACCGGGTGCTGATGCTGGAGAACTCGATCTATTCCGTGATCTCGCCGAACGGAGCGGCATCCATCTTGTGGAAGGATGCATCTAAAGCGGACCAAGCGGCCGAAGCGATGAAGATTACCGCCAAAGACCTGTTGGAATTCGGCGTTATCGAGGATATCATTCCGGAGCCGATGGGCGGCGCCCACCGCAATCCGGAGATGCAAGCCGAAGCGATCAAGGCCGCTTTATGCCGCCATCTGAAGGAATTGCTGAAGATGAGCCCCGAGCAATTGGTAGAAGACCGGTACCAGAAGTTCCGCGACGTCGGACAATACGGTACCGCTCTGCAAGAATAGATAGCTCTTCCTAAACAGAATTGCGATTGGATAAAACGGAGGAATACGAAAATCATGCGCAAAACGAAAATCGTCTGTACGATCGGCCCTTCCAGCGAGTCGCTTGAAAACACGAAAAAACTCATTATCGCCGGCATGAACGTCGCCCGCCTGAACTTCTCCCACGGCGACTTCGAAGAGCACGGCAACCGGATCAAAACGATTCGCCAAGCCTGCCAAGAGCTCGGCAAAACGGTAGCGATCCTGCTCGACACGAAAGGTCCGGAAATTCGCACGGGCAAACTGGGCGTTGACGTCATCGACCTCGTAGCGGGAGAGTACATCACGCTCTCCACCGAAGAATTCCTCGGCGACAAAAACCGTATTCCGGTCACTTATAAAGACTTGCCGCAAGACGTCAGCATCGGATCGACGATTCTGATCGACGACGGCTTGATCGGCTTGACGGTCGTCGATATCCAAGGTACGGAGATTAAGTGCCAAATCGTGAACGACGGTCCGATCAAAAGCAAAAAGGGCGTTAACGTTCCGGGCGTCGCGATCTCCATGCCGGGCATCACGGAAAAAGACGCTAGCGATATCAAGTTCGGCATCGAAATGGGCGTAGACTTCATCGCCGCTTCGTTCGTGCGCCGCGCGAGCGACGTGCTCGAAATCCGCGAGCTGCTCGAGCGTCACGACGCGCGCAACATCCAAATCATCTCCAAAATCGAAAATCAACAAGGCGTAGACAACCTTGACGAAATTCTCGAAGTATCCGACGGCCTCATGGTTGCCCGCGGCGACCTCGGCGTCGAAATTCCGGCCGAGGAAGTTCCGCTCGTGCAGAAGAGCATGATCGAGAAGTGCAACCGCGTCGGCAAGCCGGTCATTACGGCGACCCAAATGCTCGATTCGATGCAACGCAACCCTCGTCCGACGCGCGCGGAAGCTTCCGACGTCGCGAACGCGATCTTCGACGGCACCGACGCGATCATGTTGTCCGGCGAGACGGCCGCGGGCAAATACCCGATGGAATCCGTACTTACGATGTCCCGCATCGCCGAGCGCGCGGAATCCGCGCTGCACTACCGCGAAATCTTCACGAAGCAAGCGAACGCGCAGCAGAAGTCGGTAACGGAAGCGATCAGCCAAGCGGTCGCCAACTCCGCGCTCGACCTCGAAGCGAAAGCGATCGTGACGTCCACCGAGAGCGGCTACACCGCTCGCATGGTGTCCAAATACCGTCCGAAATCGCCGATCGTCGCCGTAACGCCTAACGAACAAGTGATGCGCCGTCTGCAGCTCGTATGGGGCGTCGTGCCCGTTAAAGGCGTTAACGCCGAAACGACCGACGAAATGTTCGACATCGCCGTCAAAGGCGCGATCGATTCCGGTCTCGTCCGCCTCGGCGACACGATCGTCATCACCGCGGGCGTGCCGGTCGGCCGCTCCGGCACGACGAACCTGATCAAGATCCACAACGTCGGCGAATTGATCGCGAAGGGCCAAGGCATCGGCTCCCAAAGCGCGACCGGCAAAGTCGTCTCCGCGCGCACGCCGGAGGAAGCGATTCGCAAAATGACGTCGGGCGCCATTCTCGTCGCTCCGTCGACCGATAAAGAATACATGCCCGCATTCGAGAAAGCGGCGGCGGTCATCACCGAATGCGGCGGCATCACTTGCCACGCGGCGGTCGTCGGCCTGAACCTGGGCATTCCGGTCGTCGTCGGCGTGAACGACGCGCTCGAGCTGATCAAGGACGGCACGGAGATTACCGTATACGCCGAGCACGGCGTTATCTATTCCGGCCAAGCCAAAGTATTGTAATCCTAACGACCAAGTCCCGCACCGTGCGGCACATCCGTGCCGTCCGCTGCGGGATTTTTGCAAGGAAGGGGAGTTTGCCTTGAACAAGTGGTACTTGCATCCGCTTAGAGTCAGATACCAAGAGACGGACCAGATGGGCGTCGTCTATCACGTCAATTATCTTAATTGGTTCGAGATCGGCCGGACGGAATGGGTCAGGCATGCCGGCATAGCTTATAAGGAAATGGAAGCGAAGGGACTGCTGCTGCCGGTGACGGACATCGAAGCGTCGTTCCGCCAGCCCGCGAAATACGACGAGTGGATCACGGTATGCACGCGCGTCGCGGAAATGTCGGCCATCCGGGTCAGGTTCGAGTCCAGAATCGTCTCGGGCGATTTATCGGAAGCATACGGCGCCTACTGCGAGGGCGACGAGCCTCCGGGAGACGCGCTCGTAACGGGCGGCACGAGGCATGTGTGGGTGAACAAGGAATGGAAGCCGGTTCGGTTCGACCGGGAGGCGCCGGAATGGTATCGCGCGATGCTGGCGTTGGTCGGGCGTACGGGGCAACCGTCGTGAGAGGGTGAGATCATTCGAGCCCGACGAAGATTTAATTAATCGAGGAGGAAACCGCGTGCGCGGATGGATGCTCGCCTTGATCGTTATTTTTCCCGGCGTCGAACTGTGGGGCATTATCGAAATGGGCAAGAACATCGGCGGATGGTCCACGCTCGGCTTGCTCATCCTGTCCGGCTTGCTGGGCACTTGGCTGGCGCGGCTCGAGGGGCGCAAAGTGATCATGCAGGCGCAGCGTCAAATGCAGGAGGGACAAATTCCCGGATTATCGCTGCTGGACGGCATATGCGTGCTTGCGGGAGGACTATTCCTGTTGTTCCCAGGCTTCGTGTCCGACATCATCGGCTTGACGCTGCTATTCCCGTTCACGCGCTCGTTCTATCGGCGTCTGATCTATCGCTGGCTGGAACGCAAAATGAACAACGGTTCGTTCACGATCCGCGGCGGAGGACCTTGGAACGGGTAGAGACGACGTCATCTTGCGCCGAATCGGATGTAAGCGGCGATGTCCCGGAATACGCCAGCCCTTCGGCAGGCGGCAATGACGACGAAGCTGACGGGCCCGATGATGAGTCCGAAGATGCCGAACAGCTGCAGCCCGACGAACATCGCGATCAACGTCGGCAGCGCTTCGAGTCCGACGCTCGAGGCGAGCACCTTCGGTTCGATGAACTGCCGGGCGACGAGCACGATGCCGTATAGAATCGATAGACCGGTTCCAAGCTGCCAGTCGGCGGACAGGAAAGCGTAAGAGAGCCACGGAATCATGACCGCGCCGACGCCGAGATACGGCAGCAAGTCGACGAAGCCGATGAATAAGCCGATCGTGATCGCGCTATGTACGCCGATGACGAGCAATCCGACGATGACGACGACGGTCGTGATGGAGATCATGATGAACTGCGCTCGTATATAGCCGAACAAGGCGTGGCGCAGGTCTTTCCAGACGAGCGCGATTTTGCCTAGCAACAAAGGAGGGAACCACTCTTTGCCCCGTTGCACGTAGTCGTGCCAATCTTTGCCGATGAAGAACGAGGCGAGCAGCACGACGACCGCGATGATCGCGACGGTCGGCAACGAGGAGAGGAAACCGACGATGCCCATCAGGAACATGCTGATCAAGTTCGTGCCCGCCTCCGTGACGAGCGACGCGGTATCCGATATCCGGTTGTTGATCGTCTCCTGATAGTTCGGATTCTCGTTGTAGAAGTGATTGATCCGGTCGATGAGCGACTGAATGTCCGGACGCGCGATAATGTCGTCGTACGACTGCTCCACCCAAGCGACGAGCCGCTCCAGAGAGCCGGATACGTTCATGACCTCCTCGGCGAGACGCATGACGAGCGTCGTGATCAGCGTCAGCATGGCGACGGCGAACAGCAGCAGCACGACCGTGACCGCGAGCCAGCGAGGGAACCGGGCTTTGCGCTGCAGCCAACGTACAAGCGGATTGAGCAAGTACGCGAGCAGCCAGCCAAGCAGGAACGGATAGACGAGCGGAAGCGCCTTCCAGATCAGCCAACCACCGCCGCCGGCGACGGCCAAGACGAGCAGCAGTCGCATGAGCCGGCCCGTTATTTTACGATCCATGTCGAATTCCTCCCGCTCTTCGTCGAGGCGTTCGCGATATTCCCGAATGAGAATTTCGCCATTATAGGACTTAAACTTCGCTCATATGTTACAGGGGAGATCGTATTTAACGTTCTCATGATCTAGCGTTAACGTGCGCTTTACATTCGGCTAACATAATGGGGGAATGGGCTTGAACAGCAGTTGTCGAATGACGAACAGGGGGAACCACGATGTCCGGCGCCAAGAAATACATTAACCGCGATCTGAGTTGGCTGGAGTTCAATCGTCGCGTGCTGGAGGAAGCCGAAGATCCGAGCACGCCGCTCTTGGAGAGATTGTTCTTCTTGTCGATCGTATCCAGCAACCTCGACGAATTCATGAGCGTTCGCGTAGCGGGGCTGCAGGACCTGCGCAAAGCGGGCTACGGCAAAACGGATTTCACGGGCTACACGCCGCAAGGATTGCTGAAGCGGATATCGAAGAGAGTCGTCCGCACGGTGCGGCATCAATATAAAGTGTATCGCGAACTGCTGCGTTTATTACAGCGCGAGGGAATCGAGCTTGCAACCGTCGCCGATCTGTCGGAGGAACAGAAGGCGGTGCTGATGACGCACTTCCATGAAATCATCTATCCGGTATTAACGCCTATGGCGGTAGACATCAGCCGTCCGTTCCCTCTCGTGCACAGCAAGGAGCTATACTTGGCCGTCGTCTTGCGTCCCGAGGGCCATGTAGGCGAGGAAGAAGAGAACGCGGTGTGCGCGATCGTGCAGGTGCCTTCGATCTTGCCGCGCGTCATCCCGGTCCGTCTGCACAAGAATAGCCGCAAAAGCTGTTACGTGCTGCTGGAAGACCTGCTCAAGGAGCATATCCGCTTGCTGTTCAGCGGCTATACGACGGAGGCGGTCCATGCGTTCCGCGTGACGCGCAACTCGGACTTGACGGTGAACGAGGAAGGCGCGGAGGATTTGCTTCAAGAGATCGAGAAGGAGCTGCGCCGCCGCAAGCGCGGTCTGCCGGTTCGCCTCGAGGTCGAGAAGGGAATGCATCCGCACGCGTTGGAGCTTTTGAAGGACGAACTGGAGTTGACGGAGGAAGACTTGCCGCTCGAGATCGACGGGCCGCTCGACCTCGGATTCCTGTCCCGGTTCGTCGGCATGCTGCCGAACGTCGAGCATCTGAAATACGAGAAGGTCGAGCCTTCGTACCCGGCCGAATTCGAGGAAGCGGACGACATTCTGACCGTGCTGCGGGAGCGGGACGTGCTCGTCTATCATCCGTACGAGTCGTTCGAAGCGGTCAACGACTTCATCCTCGAATCCGCGTCGGATCCCGAGGTCCTCGCGATTAAGATGACGCTATATCGGGTAAGCGTTAACTCGGTGCTTATCCAGGCGCTTGCGGGAGCGGCCGAAGCGGGCAAGCAAGTGACCGTCGTCGTGGAGCTGAAGGCGAGGTTCGACGAGGAGCGGAACATCGCGTGGGCGCGTCAGCTCGAGAACGCCGGCTGCCACGTCGTATACGGCTTGGTCGGGCTGAAGACGCACGCGAAGATTACGCTGGTCGTTCGTCGGGAAGAGGGCACTCTTCGCCGTTACGTGCACGTGGGGACGGGCAACTACAACGAGAATACGGCGAGATTGTACACCGATGCGGGGTTGTTCACGAGCGATCCTGGCATCGGAGCGGACGCCTCCGCCTTGTTCAACGAGATGACCGGCTATTCGACGCCGCATGACTGGAGGTTCTTCGCCGTGGCGCCGAACGGGCTGAAGCCGAAGCTGTTCGAGCTGATCGATCGCGAGATCGATCATGCGAAGGCGGGACGTCCGGCTCGGATCGTGGCCAAGATGAACTCGCTGTCCAACCAGTCGATGATCGACAAGCTATACGAAGCGTCTCAAGCCGGCGTGAAGATCGAGCTGATCGTGCGCGGGGTATGCTGCTTGCGTCCTGGCGTGCCGGGCACCAGCGACAACATCCGGGTCGTCAGCATCGTGGACCGGTTCTTGGAGCATTCGCGGATCGTCGCGTTCGCCGGCGGCGGACGGGAAGAAGTGTATATTTCGAGCGCGGATTGGATGACTCGCAACTTGAGCAGGCGCGTCGAGCTGCTCTGCCCGGTCAACGATCCGGCGATTCGCGGCAGCCTTATGAACTTGCTGGAGCTGAACTTGAAGGATAACGTCAAGGCGAGGGAATTGACTTCGATGGGGGCGTACGAGAGAGTCGATCCGGCCGACCAAGCTCCGCGGAGAAGCCAATTCGCGGCGGCGGAGCTGCGGTCGTGGAAGCAGATCGAGCTGTAGAAGCTTTGCGGGTCTTGCGAGGTTCGATTCGTTAGATGAGCTTGACGAAAAGCTTGGGGGCGAGCCCCCAGGTTTTTCTGAATTCCTTGGCCATGCCGTCCGTCTCCATCTGTTCGACGGGGAGCGGGAACGGAGCATGCGCGACGAGCTGCAGCTTGTTGCCGACGATGTCGAGTTCGAGCGCGGAGATCGCTTGGGCTTCGCTGCGATCGAGCGCGGCGGCCAGTTGCAGCAGCGAGCCTAGCCGGGTCGCGAGGTCGATATCCCCTTCGCTTAGAAGCGCGCGGTAAGGCGCCAAATTGCGCTTGAGCTGCCCGGAGCTCGTGAACGCGGCGATCGCGGCGGTTAGCACGATCTCGCGGTGAGGCAGTCCGTTCCAATGGGTATGCAGCAGCATGTAGAACGTGTGCTCCGCGCTGTTGTTGAAGTCGATCGTCGCGCCGATCCGGAACAGCCGAGCCGCCGTCTCCAGCATCACGCGGGCTCCCGCCGGAAGCGGATAGCGCTCGCCAATCCAATCGTATAACGCTAGCGCCAGCTTGCGCACTTGATTCAGGTGATCTTCGGGAGCCGTGGGATATAAAGCCTGCAAATTGCGAATGCTTTCTTGCAGAACGGACTCCGCGGACAGAGGCTTGAACGCCGGCAAGCAAGTGTCGTAGAACAGGCCGTCCCGAAGCCCGGCGCCGCAAGCGACGAGCCGGGATGCCGAGGCGTGCCGGATAATGCCCAGCAATATGGCGAGCCCGGGAACGATGACGTCTCCGCGGTCTTTGGACAAGCCGGGCAGCTTCTTCCGCTTGTCGAGGGGAATGGCCGCCAACTGGTCGAGCCGAGCGACGACGTCCGCTTCGCTTAGCTCGTAACCGTGGAGCAGATGCAGCGGATAGTCGGTTACGCGCTGCTGCAGCTTCGCGAGCGCGCGGACGGTGCCTCCGAGCCCGATGATCGGCAATCCGGGATGCCGGCCGATCCAAGCTTCCTTGACTAGCTGCTGGCTTACGAACTGCTGAATGTCGTGAAGGACGGACGGAGGGACTTCTCCCGTGCCTAGCGCGAACCGCGACGCGGTATTGACGCAACCGATCGGGAACGACACGGCGTATTCGACTTTGCGGTCCAGCAACAGGCTGACTTCCGTGCTGCCGCCGCCGATATCGATGACGAATCCGTCGCCGAAGCCGAGCGTGCTGAGCATGGCCTGGCTGCCGTAGCGCGCCTCGTCTTCCCCCGACAGCACTTCGACGATTATCCCCGTCGCCGCGCTTAAGCGCTCGACGATGAGATCGCGATTGGTAGATTGCCGAACGGCCGCCGTCGCGACGGCGCGAATGCGGCTGGCGCCGTGAAGCTGGCAGATGCGGCGATAATGGCGCAGCACTTCGGCCAGCTCGTCGATCGCTTCCTCGGCGAGCTCGCCGTTCCCGTTCAACCGTTGACTCAATCGCGCCGCCCAGCGTCCCTGGTCGATGACGCGGTACGCGCCGCCTTCCGTCAGTTGATAGACGGCCAGCCGAACGGTGTTCGACCCGATATCGATTATTCCCGTAATTCGATCATTATTCATCTTGCGGTCTCCTCCTGGAGCACGGACATCTTCGCATTATTGTACCATCGGATGCGGGCTTGGCAAAAGAACCTTTATGGTCGCGATAAAACAATTCTATGTCAGGATCGGTTCCATTCGCTGTAAAAATCGATTATCATTAAAAAAGGTCAAAAAATGTGAAGTAATTCGTAGTTTGCGTGGATTATTGAGCGGAAGAACCTTCCTGCTCGCGCACAGGCGATCTTGAGGCCAATCGGAAGGGGATTTCCCCCGTCCGGTTGTCTTGCATTTTTTGGATAAAGGAGAGATGAACATGACGGCAACGAAAGGCTTGGAAGGAATCGTCGCGGCGGCATCGTCGATCAGCTCGATCATCGACGGCGTCCTCACTTACCGCGGCATTAACATCGACGAACTGGCGGAACAGGCTTCTTTCGAAGAAGTCGCGTATTTGCTCTGGTACGGGCAGCTCCCGACGAAGCAGCAACTGGACGGGCTCGTCGCCCAGCTTGGCGAACAAGCGGCCGTGCCGGCCGAAGTCATCGCGGGTCTGCGCCTGTATCCGAAAGGCAGCAATTCGATGGCGGCGCTCAGAACGGCCGTGTCGAGCCTGGCGCTATACGACGGCTCCGCGAACGATATGAGCCGCGAAGCCAATATAAGCAAAGCGATCAAGCTGCAAGCGCAGCTGCCGACGGTCGTTGCCGCTTACGCGCGCATCCGCGAAGGCAAAGAGCCGATCGCGCCGAAGCAAGGCGTGGGCATCGCGCATAACTTCCTGTATATGCTGACCGGCGAAGAACCTGCGGCCGTCGCGATCGAAGCGATGGACAAGGCGCTCGTTCTGCACGCCGACCACGAGCTGAACGCTTCGACGTTCGCCGCTCGCGTCACGGTCGCGACGCTGTCGGACATCTATTCCGGCGTAACGTCCGCGATCGGCGCCCTCAAAGGCCCGCTGCACGGCGGCGCCAACGAAGCGGTCATGGTCATGCTCGACGATATCGGCTCCTTGGCTAACGTGGAACCGTATATCCAGAACAAGCTGAACAACAAAGAGAAGGTCATGGGCTTCGGCCACCGCGTATACAAGAACGGCGATCCTCGCGCGAAGCATCTGATGCAGATGTCCCGCCAGCTCGGCGAGCTGAAGGGAGACATGACGCTGTACGAGATGTCGGTGAAGATCGAAGATCTCGTAACCGGCCAGAAGGGCCTCAAGCCGAACGTCGACTTCTACTCCGCGTCCTGCTATACGATGCTGGGCATTCCGCGCGACCTGTTCACGCCGATCTTCGCGATCAGCCGCGTGTCCGGTTGGACCGCCCACATTCTCGAGCAATACGAAGACAACCGTCTGATCCGCCCTCGCGCGGAATACGTCGGACCTATCGGCCAACATTACGTTCCGGTCGGCAAGCGCGGTTAACGAACGATAGCGCGGACCGGCGGGCCGCCTCCTTCGGCAGAGGGAAGCGCGGCGCGCCGGTTTGTTGCGAACTTGCGGTTCGCCGACGGCGAATCGCGTCATACTACGATATTCAAATGAATCTGGAGGCTAACCCCATGCAACTCGAAAAATTCGCAGCACCTACGTCCGGCACGCCGATTACGGTAGACAACGGCGTTCTTAACGTTCCTAACAACCCGATCATTCCCTTCATCGAAGGCGACGGCACGGGCCGCGACATCTGGAAAGCGTCCAAGCGCGTTCTTGACGCAGCCGTAGAGAAGGCGTACAAAGGCGAGAAAACGATCGCTTGGTACGAAGTGTTCGCCGGCGAAAAAGCTTACAATACTTACGGCGAGTGGCTGCCTAACGATACGCTTACGGCCATCCGCGAGCTGATCATCGCGATCAAAGGTCCGTTGACGACGCCGATCGGCGGCGGTATCCGTTCCTTGAACGTAGCGCTTCGCCAAGAGCTCGACCTGTACACTTGCTTGCGTCCGGTTCGCTACTTCGACGGCGTGCCTTCCCCGGTTAAACGTCCGGAGCTCGTCGACATGGTCATCTTCCGCGAGAACACGGAAGACATCTATGCGGGCATCGAGTATCAAGCAGGCACCGACGCGGTTAAGAAAGTGCTCGAGTTCCTGAAGAACGAAATGGGCGTTAACAAGATCCGCTTCCCGGAAACGTCCGGCATCGGCATCAAGCCCGTATCGTCCGAAGGTTCCAAGCGTCTCGTTCGCGCGGCGATCGAATACGCGATCAAGCACAACCGCAAATCCGTAACGCTCGTTCATAAAGGCAACATCATGAAATACACGGAAGGCGCGTTCAAGAACTGGGGCTACGAAGTCGCGGAGCAAGAATTCGCCGCCCAAACGTTCACGTGGGGCCAATACGACGCCATTAAAGCCGAGAAGGGCGAAGAAGCGGCTAACGCGGCTCAGAAAGCGGCTCTCGATTCCGGCAAAATCCTCGTGAAGGACGCGATCGCCGACATCGCGCTTCAACAAGTACTGACTCGTCCGACCGACTTCGACGTCATCGCGACGTTGAACTTGAACGGCGACTACCTGTCCGACGCGCTTGCCGCGCAAGTCGGCGGCATCGGCATCGCTCCGGGCGCGAACATCAACTACGCGACGGGCCACGCGATCTTCGAAGCGACGCACGGCACGGCTCCTAAGTACGCCGACAAAGACGTCGTGAACCCGGGCTCCGTTATCCTGTCCGGCGTTATGATGCTCGAGCACCTCGGCTGGCTCGAAGCCGCCGAGCTGATCTACAAAGGCTTGGAAACGTCGATCAACCAAAAGATCGTTACGTACGACTTCGCTCGCCTGATGGAAGGCGCTCAAGAAGTGAAGTGCTCGGCGTTTGCTGATAATGTAATCGCCAATATGTAAGGGGGATTCCCCCTTCGACCCCCAGTTTTCGCCATCCCCCTAAATCCCCCTTCCCCGGAAGGGGGACCCCAAGGGCTGCCGCCCTCTGGACACCCGCCCCGGTTCCTCGCAGGATCGGTGGTGCGGAGTAGGGGTGTGGGGCTCGTGGTGGGGGTCGCGTTTTCCGAGGGTTGCCGAAGCTCTTCGGCAACCTGCGGAAAAGGCTTTACTGCGAGGAAGGGCTCCGCCTTGCTGCGCGGCGGACCCTACGCCGGCATGGCCTGGCTACGGGAAGTGCTTTTTGCGCCTCGCTGTGCGGCGCGCTGTCGCCTGCTTTTCGCGGCGACGGGTAAAGAACAGTTCATTAACAGTTCATTTTTGTCGGATTCGTACTTGTACGGGATTCGGCGAAATGGGCTGTTTTTTTTCGTAGGGAAGGATTGTATGGGGACATGGAGCGGTATATTAAGAATAGAGATGTCCGTCTTGCTGTGCGGAGCCCCTTGACCTGCTGCACGGGGTCTGGAGAGAGAATTAATAATTAGGAGGGATTGCCCGTGGCGATGAAGAGAGCGAAGATTACGGTCGTGGGAGCCGGCTTCACCGGAGCGACTACGGCGCTCATGCTGGCGCAGAAGGAGCTGGGGGACGTCGTGCTGCTCGACATCCCGCAGTTGGAGAACCCTACGAAAGGCAAGGCGCTCGACATGCTGGAGTCGACGCCGGTGCAAGGAATCGATTCCCGAATCGTCGGTACGGCCGACTATGGAGATTCGGCGGACTCGGACGTCGTCATCATTACGGCGGGCATCGCCCGGAAGCCGGGAATGAGCCGGGACGATCTCGTGAACACGAACGCGGGAATCGTGAAGTCGGTATGCGAGAACGTGAAGGCGACGAGCCCGAACGCTTACGTCATCATCCTGTCCAATCCGGTAGACGCGATGACTTACGTCGCGAACAAGGCGCTCGGGTTTCCGAAGAACCGCGTGATCGGCCAGTCGGGAGTCCTCGATACGGCACGCTACAATACGTTCCTGGCGCAGGCGCTTAACGTGTCGGTAGAAGACGTGCGCGGCGTCGTTCTCGGCGGCCACGGCGACGACATGGTACCGCTCGTGCGTTACACGACGATCGGCGGCATTCCCGTCGAGAAGCTGCTTCCGAAAGACCAGATCGACGCGATCGTCGCCCGGACGCGCGTCGGCGGCGGGGAGATCGTCGGCCTCCTGGGCAACGGCAGCGCGTATTACGCGCCGGCGGCTTCTCTCGTGCAGATGACGGAAGCGATCCTGAAGGACAAGAAACGGATATTGCCGGTCATCGCGCTGCTTCAAGGCGAGTATGGCTATAACGACCTGTTCATCGGCGTGCTCGCCGTGCTCGGCGGAGACGGTATCGAGAGAATCATCGAGATCGACTTGACCGACGAAGAGACGGCCGCGCTCGAGAAGTCGGCGGAATCGGTTCGCGCCGTCATTCGAATCGTCGATAACGCATAGAACGGATGCGATTTTCCATTGAGAGCCCGCATGGGCTCTTTTTGACGTCCGCAATTGGTGACAGTTCGATGAGCATTGAGGCGAGACGGTTTTGTTCGTTACCAAAATTGTGTATACTAAGCTTGTCTTGTTCGTCTATCTAATGGAGGGATTATCGTGTACAAAGTGATGATATTTTTGCATGTCGTCGGAGCGGTCGGAATGGGCATTTACGCGATACTGCCATTCATCGTCGGCAAGTTCAAGCAACTGTCCGGAGCCGCGCAGGAAGGCTTCGCGAGCGGTCTCGTATCCGCGGGACGGTTCGGCCAATACGCGCTCGTGCTTCAGCTCATTACGGGCGGCTATTTGCTTACTAACGGAGAAGCGGGCGATTACGCCGTATCTTGGATCGTAACGGTCAGCGTACTGTTCTTGGCGATCGGCGCGCTTACGGGCATCGCGCAAGGACCGTTAAAGCGGATTGTGACGGCATCGGCCAGCGCGCAGAACGCGAGCGGCTCGATCTCGAAAGTGCAATCGTTCAGCGCGATTATTTTCGTCCTGTTCCTGTTCGTGCTCTGGTTCATGAAAAATCCATGGTTCGCGGCCTAACGGCAAGCGCCGACCCTCGCTCTCCCGAGCGGGGGTTTTTACTTACTTCTGTCTAAAATCGCTATGCTATAATGGTTGGCATGACTAACAAGCTCAGACAGATGATCGGCCGTTATGACGCAGGAATCTGGATTCGGGTAATCGGTACCGCATTATCGACGATTACGGGATTCATGATTCGTCCTTTTCTCGTCTTGTATTTGTTCGACCGAACCGAAGGTTCGGTCATGCTGCCGATGCTGATCGTCGCGTTGCAGCCGCTGTGCGGCATGATCGTCAGTTGGACGGGCGGCGGGTTAAGCGACCGATACGGGCGCAAGCCGATCATGTTCGCGGCGCTTATGCTCCAGATGCTAAGCATGTTCGGCTATGTATTCGCGGACGACGTGTGGCAGTACGCGGGTTGTTCCATCGTCAACGGCATCGGATCGGCGTTGTTCATGCCGGCGGCGAACGCGCAGATTACCGACATGGTACCGGAAGAAAGACGCGCCGAAGTGTTCGCCCTCATGCATACGGCGTTCAATGTCGGAGCGGCGGTCGGGCCGGCTATCGGCTTGTTCATGTTCCAATGGGACGCATCGGCCGTATTCCTGGCGTCCGCTCTCGCATTCTTGCTCTACGGGCTGCTCGTCGCGTTCAAGCTGAGCGAGACGGCACCTTCGCTTACGGGCGGCGGCCGACGGCATCAAGCGAGCAGCAAGGTGAAATTTTCCTGGGCGAACCATAAGCCGCTCATACTACTGACGTTGCTCAGCCTGCCGGTCGGGTTGCTATACGGTCAGACCGAGACGACGCTGCCGCTCCACCTGCAGACGTCATTCGACGATTATAAGCCGATCTTCGCGGCGCTGCTCACCTTCAACGGATTGATGGTCATCGCCCTGCAAATTTGGATCGCGCGCAAGAGCGAGAACGTGCCGTCGCGGATCGTCATCGGACTCGCGAACGTGCTGCTTGCGGTCGTGGCGCTCGGTTACGGGTACGCGGACGTCGTGGTGCTTCTGTTCGTGGCGGAGTTCGTCTTCACGATCGGCGAGATGCTGTTCGGTCCGCACTACCAGAAGACGTTGTCCGTCATGGCGCCCCCCGAGCAGCGCGGGTTCTATTTCTCGGTGAACGGGGCGGTCAACTTGCTCTCCCGGGCGCTCGGTCCGCTGCTCGGAGGTTGGCTGCTGACCGCGACGAACGGGGAGACGTTGTTCACGGTATTGGCTTTCATGCTAGTCGCGGCCGGTTATTTGCAATATCGGGTCGTCAAAGGAATTACATCCTAAACTGTCGTTGTCGGGGGAAAATCGCGTGCGCATTGTCGTAGCTCCTGATTCATTCAAAGGGTCGTTATCCGCCAAACAAGTCTGTCAGGCGATCGAAGAAGGTATAAAAAATGTTATTCGCGGGGCCGAGGTGTTCCACCTGCCGATGGCAGACGGCGGAGAAGGGGCGATCGAGAGCCTGGTGTTCGCGCAAGGCGGTACCGTAAGGGAAGCCGTCGTTCGCGATCCGATCGGTAGAGACGTCAAGGCTTCGTACGGCGTGCTTGCGGACGGCCGAACCGCCGTCGTCGAACTGGCGCAAGCGTCGGGGCTGCCGTTGCTGGCGGGCGCGGAGCGGAATCCGCTGATCGCTTCCACGTACGGCACGGGGCAGTTGATCTCGCGGTGCTTGGACGAAGGGTACCGGAACATCCTGCTGGGTCTCGGCGGAAGCGGGACGAACGATGCCGGTACGGGAATGCTGCGGGCGCTCGGCGTTCGTTTCTTGGACGAGAACGGCGATCCGTTGCTAGACGGGGGTGGTTCGCTCGGGGCGTTGAAGACGATCGACGCGTCCGCTATCGATTCCCGGATAGCCGAGACGACGATAACGTGCATCACCGACGTTCGGAATCCGCTATGCGGCGAGACGGGCGCTTCGCGCGTATTCGGGCCGCAGAAGGGCGCGTCGGAGGCGGATGTCGCGACGCTGGATGCGGCGCTCGCGACGTTCGCGGAAGTCGTCCGCGGGCAATTGGGCGTCGACATCGCCGACGTGCCCGGCGCGGGCGCTGCGGGAGGAGCAGGCGCGGGCGCGATGGCGTTGCTCGGAGCGAAGCTGCGGCCGGGGTTCGACATGTTGGCGGATAGATACGGGTTCGACGAGCGTATCGCCGGAGCGGACCTCGTCATCACCGGCGAGGGGCGGCTGGACGCGCAGACGGAGTCCGGCAAAGTCGTCTCGGGCGTATGCGCCAGGGCGGCCAAGCAAGGCGTGCCGGTCGTGGCGCTATGCGGCTCCGTATCGCTGACCGCTCGGGACATGGACGCGCTCGGCTTGGCCGGGGCGATGTCGATCGTAGGCGGGCCGTGCGAGCTTAGCGAAGCGGTCGCCCATGCGTACGAGTGGACGCGCGATCGGACGGAGCAGTTGATGCGGCTCGTGCGGCTGGGCGGGCGAATGGAAAGCCGATGATCGCGGATGTAAACGACCAGAGCCCGGCGGATGCCGGGCTCTTTGCGTATTCTCGAGGTTACGTAGGAGTTAGAGCGGCTTATGCCGCCCCTCCCTTCAATCTTCCTCAGCCAACTCGTCGATATTGCGTTCAAAGCTCGGCGCGAGGTGAGTCAAGAACCATTCGACCTCGGGCAGGTCGAGCTTGCGCAGCTTCTCCTCGCTCTGACGTCGGGCCGTCGCGAACTCCTTGTTGCCGGCGGACGTCTCGCTGATGCATTTCAAGTACGCATCGAGCAAGTCCGCCGCCTTCAGCAGCTCGGCATGCTCCGGCTTGGCCGGTTTGCGGGCGAATAGCGGTTCGTACGCATGCCGCAGCTCGGGCGGTACGGTCGAGATGAGCCGTTCCGCGGCCAAATTCTCGATCTCGCGGAAATTCGCGAGTATACGCGGATTGTGGTGCTTCACCGGCGTCGGAATATCGCCCGTGAACACTTCCGTCGCGTCATGGAACAGCGCGTACGAGGCGATCTCGTCTGGATTGACGTCGCGCTTGAATATTTCCCGCGCAATCGTCCCTAGAGAATGGGCGAGCAACGCAACATGGAACGAGTGCTCGGCGACGTTCTCCGACGTTGTGTTCCTCATGAGGCTCCAGCGCTCGATATGTTGCAGCCGATATAAATAGGCGAGATAATGGTTCATGGCGGGCAAGCTCCTTTGCTCGTAATGCTCGGCGATACCGCATCTATATGCTATTATATTCTTACAGAGAAGCAACGACTAGAGAGGAGAGTTTCACCCCTAATGTCTATTTTCGAACAGAGCATTTATAAACTTATCGTCGAAACGTCCACGAACCTTCCCGCCGACGTGCGCCGCACGATCGCCGCGGCGAGGGAGAAGGAAGACCAAGCGACGCGCGCGGGCTTGTCCCTGACGACGATCGCGCAGAACATCGAGATGGCGGAGTGCAACGTATCCCCGATCTGCCAAGATACGGGCATGCCGACGTTCGTCGTGCATACGCCGGTCGGCGCGAACCAGATCGTCATGCGCAGGGAGATCCGCGAAGCGATCGCGAGAGCGACGAAGGACGGCAAGCTTCGCACGAACTCCGTTGATTCGCTGACGGGCGGCAACACGGGAGACAACCTCGGTCCGGGCACGCCGGTCATCCACTTCGAGCAGTGGGAGAAGGACGAAGTCGACGTGCGCCTCATCCTGAAGGGCGGCGGCTGCGAGAATAAGAACATTCAGTACAGCCTGCCTTGCGAGATCGAAGGGCTCGGCAAAGCCGGACGCGACCTCGACGGCATCCGCAAATGCGTGCTTCACGCCGTCTACCAAGCGCAAGGCCAAGGCTGCAGCGCGGGCTTCATCGGCGTCGGCATCGGCGGCGACCGGACGACCGGCTACGAGCTGGCGAAGCAGCAGCTGTTCCGCCATATCGAAGACGTGAATCCGATCCCCGAGCTGGCGCAGCTCGAGGACTATATTCTGGACAAAGCGAACCAGCTCGGCATCGGCACGATGGGCTTCGGCGGCAACGTGACGCTGCTTGGCTGCAAAGTCGGCGTGAACAACCGCCTGCCCGCGAGCTTCTTCGTGTCCGTCGCTTACAACTGCTGGGCATACCGCCGCCAAGGCGTCGTGCTCGACGGTACGACGCACGAGATCAAGAGCTGGGTGTACGAAGGCGGTTCGGCGGTACCGATGAACGCGCAGGCGCCATCCGACGCCGAGACGACCGCCGATATCGCGGAGACGTCCGAACGGCGCGAGATCGTGCTGCAGATGCCGCTCTCCGAAGAGGACGTGCGCGGCCTCAAGGTCGGCGACGTCGTCATCCTGAACGGCGAGATGCACACCGGCCGCGACGCGCTGCATAAGCACCTCATGGATCACGACGCGCCGATCGACCTGAACGGCGGGGTAATCTATCACTGCGGACCGGTCATGCTCAAAGACGAGGAGGGCTGGCACGTCAAAGCGGCAGGCCCGACGACGAGCATTCGCGAGGAGCCTTACCAAGGCGATATTATGCGCAAGTTCGGCATTCGCGCCGTCATCGGCAAAGGCGGCATGGGACCGAAGACGCTCAAGGCGCTTCAAGAGCACGGCGGCGTCTACTTGAACGCGGTCGGCGGAGCGGCGCAATATTACGCGCAATGCATCAAGAACGTCAACGGCGTCGACTTCATGGAGTTCGGCATTCCGGAGGCGATGTGGCATCTGCAGGTCGAAGGCTTCGCGGCGATCGTCACGATGGACGCGCACGGCAACAGCTTGCATGCCGACGTGGACAAAGATTCCAAAGAAAAGCTCGCGCAATTCAAGGATCCGGTATTCGTCTAATCGCGAAGCGGCGGCGCATGCCGCCCGCGCCGAAGGAGCAGCAAGCAAGCCATGTCTAAATTCCGCTGGAAGCTTACCGCGCTATTCATGCTCTTGATCGGGCTCTCCGTGCTCGCCGCGGGCATCTTGACGGGCAACACGTATCAGAAGAACCATCAATCCGAGCTGACGGACCATATGATCCGGGAGCTTCGCGTATTGGACGCCACCGCACCATGGCCCGCGGAAGGCGACGAGTCCGCCCAGGGCGCCTACTTGCAGCAGCAAGCGCAGCGCTTCAAGGAAATCGCAGGCATGCGCGTCACTTATATTCGCGCCGACGGCTTCGTCATGGGCGATTCGGATCATCTCCCCGAGACGATGGACAACCATCTGAACCGGGAAGAGGTCAAGGAAGCGCTGGCGTCCGGAACGGGCAGCAGCACCCGATACAGCGACACGCTGCACATGAACATGCTGTACGTCGCGACGACGATGACTGCCGGCGATGCGTCCGGCAACGTCGGCGTCATTCGTCTGGCCATGAGCTTGGACGACGTCGAGGGCAGCTTGAACCGGATGTGGCTGGCGCTCGTCTTCAGCTTGTTCCTGCTGTTCGCGCTGGCAGCGATCGTCAGCTATCGCGTCGCGCTTAGCGTCACGAGACCGCTCGAGAAAATGACGGCCGTCGCGAAACGGATCGCCAACATGGACTATGGAATCCGCGTGCCCGATGGCGGACGCGACGAGATCGGAGAGCTCGCGCGCGCGCTCAACGCGATGGCGGGAAGCTTGCAAGGCCAGCTTGACGAGATCGGCCAGAACGGCGCAAGGCTGCAAAGCGTCCTCGACAACATGACGAGCGGCGTCGTCATGATCGGCCACGACGGACGCATAACGCTGTATAACCGGAAGGCCGAGCAACTGCTCGGCAGCACGGCGCGCGAGCGCGTCGGGCGGAGCTATACGGAAATCCGCTACCATTACGAATTGCTTGCGCTCGTTCGCAACGGGCTCACCAATCCGGATATGGTTCATGAAGAGCTGACGGTCTATTACCCGGAGGAGAGGCTTCTCGAGATCGGACTCGTCCCGATGACGATGAGCGGGGAAGAGGAGCCGGGGCTGCTGCTCGTCTTGCAGGACGTGACCGCGATCCGCAGGCTGGAGAACATGCGAAGCGAATTCGTCGCGAACGTCTCGCACGAATTGAAGACGCCCGTCGCCGCCGTCAAGGGGTTCGCGGAGACGCTGCTGTCCGGGGCGATGGACGATCGGGAGACGGCCAAGTCGTTCCTCACGATCATCTACGAGGAGAGCGACCGTCTCAACCGGCTCATCGGCGACATCCTGGAGCTGTCCAAGATCGAGTCGCGCCGTTCGCCGCTGCAATTCTCCCCGATCGATCTGCCGCAGTTCCTCGATCGCATGACCGAGCTGCTGTCGGCGGACGCGACGAAGAAGGAGATCACGCTCGACGTGCAATCGGAGCCGGAGCTGTTCCTCGAAGCGGACGAGGACCGTCTCGGCCAGATCGTCATGAACTTGATGCAGAACGGCATCAACTATTCGCCCGAAGGCGGCAAGGTGAAGGTGCGGGCGGAATTCGTGGCGGGAGAAGACGGCGAAGAGGCGGACAAGGTGCGGATTACGGTGTCGGATACCGGCATCGGCATTCCGAAGAAGGACATCCAGCGCATCTTCGAACGGTTCTACCGCGTCGACAAGGCGCGCTCCCGCAGCTCCGGCGGAACGGGACTCGGCCTGTCGATCGTCAAGCATCTCGTCGAGCTGCATCACGGGACGATCCGCGTGGAGAGCACGGTCGGCGTCGGTTCGCAATTCATCATGGAACTTCCGATCGTGCAGGAGTGAGTTGACGTTGCGTTTAACGTTTTTACATTCCGTTAATACAATCATGAAGTTCCGTTTACATGGCTATGATAAAAATAACATATAGCGCAAGTGCAAATTGCGGGGCGAGCCTGCAAGAGCGGGGGGACTCATGTCGGACAAAGTGTTGATCATTGAAGACGAGCCAACGCTAGCGCGCCTCGTTACGTATAACCTGTCTCAAGAAGGCTACGAGACGGAAGTCGTCGGCAACGGCGCGGAGGGGCTGCACCGGGCGATACACGAGACGTACGCGGTCATCTTCCTGGACGTCATGCTGCCGGGAATGAACGGGTTCGAGGTGCTGCAGAAGCTGCGCCAGAACGGCGTGAAGACGCCGGTCATCATCCTGACGGCGCGCAACGCGGAAGAGGAAGTCGTGCAGGGCTTGAAGCTCGGCGCGGATGATTATATCACGAAGCCGTTCGGCGTGGCGGAGCTGCTCGCGCGAACGTCCGCGGTGCTGCGCCGGTCGCGCAACGACGACGGCAAGCCCGTCTCCAAGACGACGGGCGGAGAGAAAGTCATTACGCTCGGAGATTTGCAAATCTATCCGGATAAGTACGAAGTGTTCCTGAACGGCCAATGGATCACGCTGCGGCCGAAGGAATTCGAGGTGCTACTGTATTTGGCCGAACGGCCGGGCATCGTCATCACGCGCGACGATCTGATGAACGTCGTGTGGGGCTTCGACTATATCGGCGGTCAGCGTACCGTCGACGTGCACGTCAGTTCGCTGCGCAAGAAGCTCGAATTGAACCAGCAGACGGTGCAGATCGAATCGATTCGCGGCGTAGGCTACAAGCTATACATCAATCGCAAAACAAGCTCTTCCGGCCGGTAAGGCGGAGAGCTTTTTTATGGTTTTCTAAGCCTCCTTCCATGTGGTACATTGTGGGAGTTACGGGCTATTCCCATTCTTCTTCTAAACGGAGCATACGATGAGATACGATTGCTTGATCGTGGATGACGAGGTCGCGCTCGCGGAGACGACCAACGAATACTTCAATATGTTCGAGGTGAAGACCGCCTTCGTGACCGACGCGGAAGCATGCTTGCGATTCGTGCGGGAGCACGAGACTTCGCTTCTTCTGCTCGATATCAATCTGGGTCAAGATTCGGGCTTCGACTTATGCAAGAAGCTAAGACAGACGACGCAGATCCCGATTATATTCATAAGCGCCCGTTCCAGCGAAGACGACGTCTTGATCGCGCTGAACATCGGCGGCGACGATTACGTGCAGAAGCCCTACTCTCTAAGCATTCTGCTCGCCAAAGCGAAGGCGATGCTGAAGCGGTACGGGAATCAGGCCGCTTCGAGTCCTTCGGCAGCGGCGATCGAATTCGGCCACGTCGTCATCGATCCCGCGCTTGGCCGCGTGCGCGCGAACGGCGAAGACGTGAAGCTTAAGTCGCTCGAATATAAATTGCTGCATTATCTGGCGATGAACAAGAACCGGATTATTCCGAAGGAGGAGCTGTTCCGGAACGTCTGGGGCGACTCGTTCGTCGGGGACGGCACGCTGAACGTGCATATCCGACATCTGCGGGAGAAGATTGAGCGGAAGCCGAACGAGCCGCAATGGATCAGAACCGTCTGGGGAAGAGGCTACGTACTGGAGGATCCCGGCGAATGAAGGCGCGGTGGATCGCGGTTCTCGTCGCGGCGATCTTCCTATCCGGCTTGCTATTGTCGGTAAGGACGATCGGAACGAAGGGAGAACCGCAAGTCGATATCGTGCTCGTGAACGAGCTTGCGAAGACGGCAGAGATCAACTGGGACCGGCTCGACCGTACGGATTTCGCGGATATCCGGCAGCCCTTCGCGATCATAGACAACATGGGCAACGTCCGATTCGAGACTTCGCCCGAAGCGTTCGGCAACTTGAACGACGCGATTCGGAATCGCAGCGCGATCGCGGACGTTACGATCGACGGGCGAATCGTCGGCAAAGTCGTCCTGCCGAGCGACGATGAGCATGCTTACGGACAGGATAAGCGGCGGCTGGCGATGACGATATTCGTTGCCTTTACGTTGCTGGCGATCCTGTGCGCGATTTACGCGTACTATTTGCACCGTACCGTCTTCCGGCCGTTCAAGCAGCTGCGTAGCTTCGCGGCGAATATCGCCAGAGGCAACTTGGACATCCCCTTGCGGGCGAGCGCGAACAATCCGTTCGGCGCTTTCACGGAAAGCTTCGATCTGATGCGCGAGCAATTGGCTTCGGCGAGACGGAGCGAATACGAAGCGAACCGGAGCAAAAAAGAACTCGTCGCGAGCTTAAGCCACGATATCAAGACGCCGGTATCGTCTATCAAGGCGGTAAGCGAGCTCATGCTCGTCAAAGCGACCGACGAGAAAACGATCAAGCAGCTGAACTTGATAGGCTCCAAAGCCGACCAAATCAACCTTCTCATTACCGATATGTTCCATGCGACGCTCGAGGAGATGCAGCAACTGAAAGTCGCGGTGACCGAGGAATTAAGCAGCGCGGTCGCCGATATCGTCTCGAACGTCGACTATTACGATAAAATCAGCCGCGGTCCGATTCCGCCTTGTTTGATCTTGGCGGACATCGCCCGTTTGCAGCAAGTGTTCGACAATATCGTCAGTAACGCCGACAAGTACGCGGACACTCCGATTACGATCGAATCCCGAATCGCCGACGGTTATTTGGAGATTAGCGTCATGGACTTCGGACCGGGCGTGGACGAAGACGAAATGCCCCTTCTGTTCAACAAATTTTACCGCGGCCACAATGCCGAGGGGAGGAGCGGGACCGGTCTAGGCTTGTACATCTCGCGATATCTTCTTCGAAGCATGGGAGGCGACATCGCTTGCCGCAATCGCGTCGACGGCTTCACCGTAACCGTGAAGCTCAAGATTGCTTAACCGGTTATCGCGCAATAATTAAGAATCCGTTAAGGATTGCGCAAAGATCGGCTAAGAAACGTTGTTGTATGCTAGGACCGTGAGAAGGTTCACGGTCTATTTGAATAGGAAGGACGGGTGATGGGGATGCAAGGAGTTTTGTTGCAAACGGAGAAGCTTTGCAAGACGTTTTCCAGCGGAGGCGTGCAGCAGCACGTGCTCAAAAATGTGGATATTACGCTCATGGAGGGCGACTTCACGGTCATCATGGGCAGCTCCGGTTCGGGCAAATCGACGTTGCTGTATGCGCTCAGCGGGATGGATAAGCCTACGTTGGGCGCCATTCGTTACGGGACGAAGAACATCGCGGAGCTGAGCAACGACCAGCTGGCTAAATTCAGAAGAAACCATTGCGGCTTCGTGTTCCAGCAAATCCATCTGCTCGATAACATGAGCGTGCTCGACAACGTGCTCGCGAGCGGCATGCTGCCTGGCGGAAACAGACGCGATATCGTCGACAAAGCCAAAGCGTTGCTGGTCAAAGTCGGAATCGGCGAAGCGCTGTGGAATAAGTTCCCTTCGCAGCTGTCCGGCGGCGAAGCGCAACGAGTAGGCATCGTTAGAGCGCTGATCAACGACCCGCGTATCGTATTCGCGGACGAGCCGACGGGCGCTCTCAACTCGGCTTCCGGCGACGGCGCGCTGGACGTGTTCACGAGCGTTAACGAGTCCGGACAGAGCATCGTCATGGTCACGCACGATATGAGAACCGCGTTGCGCGGCAATCGCGTGCTCTATTTGCGAGACGGCGTCATCGGAGGGGATTTGCGGCTCGATCCGTATCAACCGGCAAGCCATCCGTCGCGCTATGAGCGATTGACGGCGTTCCTTAAGGATATGGGGTGGTAGGATGAAGCTCGCGAAGCTGGCATGGGCCAATATCCGGAAGAGCAAAAGCGCGACCGTCTCGCTCATGCTCCTCATCGTAATCGCAACGATGCTGCTCAGTACGGGCATATCGGTCATTTCCCGGATGTCCTCCTTCTACGACGATAAGGTCGCGCAGCTTGGCGATCCCCATATAAGCATCGTTGCGGACCAGGCGCACTATAAGCAAGAGTATGAAGCGTACTTCCGACGGATAGCCGGCGTGAAAGAGATCGAAACGCTGCCGGCCCTATACTTGCCCATGGCGAAGTTCGCTTACGGAGACTCGGAGGCGATGCGCGGCATCGCGTTGCTGAACGCGGACAGCGAACGTAAGCGGAAGCCCTTGATGCTGGCGGAGAAGCTAGCGGACGTCGGCCAAGAAGATATTTACGTCTCTTACAGCTTCAAAAGCAGCGGAGGATACGCGTTAGGAGATCCATTAACGATCACCTTCCAAGATCGGCCGTTCGCGTTCCGGATCGCCGGATTCTTCGAATCGACGATGATGGGCACGAACAATATGGGGGCCATGAAGTTCTGGATGCCGGGCAACTCATTCTCTGCGTTGGCGGATCGGATAGGCGCATCCGCGAACGGCACGATGCTGTCGGTTACCGTCGGCGATTCCGGCGAGTCGACTTCCATGCTCGCGGATTTCAAAGAGACGTTCGTAGAGACGGCCATCGCCATGAATGCCGGACAATTGTTCGCGATAGACGTTCAGACCTCGAAGGACGGCAACTCGATATCGATTAACATCATCGCGATGATTCTCGTTCTGTTCGCGGCGCTGATCGTCGGCGTATCGCTTATCGTGATCAAGTTCCGCGTAACGAATATGATTAACGACGGCATCGTGAATATCGGCGTTCTCAAAGCGTTAGGGTATACGACAAGGCAGATTATCGCGTCCATCGCGTTGCAGTTCATGATGATCGTTCTAGCGGCCGGAGCGGCGGGCGCATCGGCTTCGTCGGCGATTCAATCGATATTCGGCCGGATGATTACGTCCTTCACCGGATTGATCACGATTCCAAGCTTCGATGCCATTCCCAAAATCGCCAGCGTGCTGATCGTCTTCGTCTTGGTGGCGTCGGTCGTCCTCATTACCTCCTTGCGCATACGGAGCCTTCATCCGGTCATGGCGTTGCGAGGCGGACTTTCGACTCACAGCGCGAAGAAAAATTATTTCCCGCTCGAGAGCGCCAAAGGCGGTCTGCAGTTTCTCTTGGCCTTAAAAACGATGTTCGCGAACATGAAGCAGAACGTCATGATCGCGCTGATCATCGTCTCGGTGACGTTCGCGTCCGTATTCTCGATCGTGCTGTTCTACAACGTGTCGCAGGATAAAACGGCGTTCCTTCATCTCGTCGGGGCGGAAACTTACAACGTGGGCGTCAACGCGAAGCCAGCGGCGGATATGGTTCGCTTGAAGGCCGATATCGAGAAGATGGAGCGCGTGACGAAAACGGTGTTGTTCGATATGACGTCGGCGAAAATCGACGACCGGCTCTTGGACGTTAACGTCGTGGACGACTTCGGCAAGCTGAACAATTCGATGCTGATCGAGGGCAGACATCCGAAGCACGACAACGAGCTATCGCTATCGTTGAAAGTATCCGAACTGCTCGATAAAGGCGTCGGGGATACGGTTACGCTTACGTCCGGAGAAGCGTCCCGCCCGATGTTGATCACCGGCATGACGCAATACATGAACAACATGGGGGAAGCGACCTATGTGACGATACCGGGCATGCTGCAGGTCATGCCCGATTATAAGCCGGATTCGCTATACGTGTACGTGGACGGCTCCGACAACGCAAGCTTCATCCGGGACGTTAAGGCGAAGTATGGGAGCGAACTCGACGATGTCATGGACGTCGACGAGCTGATCAAAAGCCAGAGCAAAGCCATGCTGTCCGCGTTGTTCGTCGTGATGGCGCTCATTCTGACGATCACGGCGTTCGTCGTCGCATTGATTCTGTACTTGGTCATCAGCACGATGATCCTCAAGCGCAAGAGAGAATTCGGCATCATGAAGGCTACGGGATACACGACGTTCCAGCTCAAGTCGCAGATCGCGTATAGCTTCATGCCGGTCATCGTATTCGGCGTCGCCGTCGGGGGCGCGCTCGGCTGCTTGTACACGAACAAGATGCTAGCGATGCTGATGGCCGGAGGCGGCGTTCAGAAAGTCTCTTTTATCGTCAAAATCCCCGTAATGGCAGCGTTGTGCGCCGGTCTCGTCGCGCTAGCGTACTTCGTATCGATGCTGGTGGCGCGAAGAATCAAACGAATTACGGCGTATGGCTTGATTACGGAGTAACGGAATAGGAAAAGCCGCTCGTCTCGGACTTCATCCGAAACGGGCGGCTTTCGTCTTACCTGCGTCCCCAAGCGAGCATCTTGCGCTGGAACTCCTTCGGCGAGCAGCCGTTGAAGCGCTTGAACATCTTATAGAAGTGGGCCATGTTCGCCATGCCGATCTGGTCGCCGACTTCGGTGACGCTCAGGTCGCGGGTGAGCAACAGCAGCTCGGCGCGCTTGATCTTCCGGAAGTTGACGTATTCGGTGAACGACATGCCCATGATCTTCTTGAAAAACTTCACGAAGTAATAGTAGCTCATGTTGGCGAGCTTGCACGCGTCTTCGACAGCGATGCGATCGCAGATGGCGGATTCGACGTAATCGAGCACGGGCTTGAGCCGGATGCGTTCGACCCGGTCTTGGTCGGCGAGCAGCCCGCGGCTGTCGTTGCGGATCAGAATGAGCAGCAGCTTCTTGATGAGCAGGTTGACGGCAAGCTCGTAACCGCTTTCTTTTTCGATCGCTTCTTTCAGGATTTGACGAATGCACTCGGCCGCTTCCCCGTTCGCCTGCGGATTCTCCCGGAAGACGTAATTCATCGTGCTGAGCGGCACCTTCGTCTCATTAAAGTATTGCAAGTAGGGAATCGTACTCTGGTCGAAGAACGTGTTCAGATCGAACTGCAGCACGATGTAATCGAGGAATTCGCCCGTGTTGCGGTCCCGATGCAGCTGCGAATTGCCGAGGATGACGACGTCGCCGGTCTTGAGCGGGTACGTCTCGTCGCTGAGATCGATATCCATGCTGCCCGACGTCACGAGCATCAGCTCGCACTCGGGGTGATAGTGCCAGGCGATATTGCCGACCTCGCTGCGCGTAGACCGCCATATCTTCAGCGAGAGCAACGGGTTCTCGTAATCGATCTTCTCTCTGACGGCTTGCACGGTTCTCATCCTCCGATGGCTAAATCGCATATAATCGTCCCATCAGGGCGGATGGGAATCCAAATGAAATATGATAAACTAATTGTAGAATGAATACTGCAAACCCGCAAGGAGGACAAGCATTTTGACAAAAGTTAACGTAGGAATGATCGGTTGCGGCGGTATCGCCATGGGGAAACATCTTCCATCCCTCGCCAAAATCCCGGAAGCGCAAGTGGTGGCGTTCTTCGATATTTCGTGGGATCGCGCCCAAGAGGCGAAAAATAAGTTCGGAACGCCGGAAGCGCGCATCTACAACGACGTGTACGAGCTGCTTCGCGACCCGGACGTCCATGTCGTGCACGTCTGCACGCCGAACGACACGCACGCGGAATTGTCGATCGCCGCGATGGAGCACGGCAAACACGTATTATGCGAGAAGCCGATGGCGAAAACGGCCGTGGACGCGCAGCGCATGCTTGAAGTATCGGAGCGCACGGGCAAGAAGCTGAGCATCGCGTACCAGAACCGGTTCCGCGCGGATAGCCGCTGGCTGCACGAAGCATGCGAAGCGGGCGACCTGGGCGAGATCTACATGGCGAAGGCGCACGCCGTTCGCCGCCGCGCGGTTCCGACGTGGGGCGTATTCCTCGATCTCGAGAAGCAAGGCGGAGGTCCGCTGATCGACATCGGCACGCACGCGCTCGATCTGGCGCTCTGGTTCATGAACAACTACGAGCCGAAGCACGTGCTCGGCACGTCGTATCGCAAGCTGGCGGAGCACGGCAGCCGTGCGAACATGTGGGGACCGTGGGATCCGTCGAAGTTCACCGTCGAAGATTCGGCGTTCGCGATGATCACGATGAAGAACGGCGCGACCGTATGGCTCGAGTCCAGCTGGGCGCTCAACGTGCTCGACGGCGACGAAGCGAAGGTTACGCTGGCCGGAACGAAAGCCGGCGCGGACATGAACAAGGGCATCCTTCGCGTGAACGGCGAAGAGCACGGCCGCTTGTACACGAAGGAAGTGCAAATGTCCGGTTACGCGGGATGGGGCGGTTCGACGCCGGACGACGCGGCCGAGATGGAAGCCCGCGCGTGGATCAACGCGATTCTGGACGACAAGGCTCCGGTCGTGACCGCGAAGCAAGGGCTCGTCGTTCAACAGATCCTCGAGGCGATCTACGAATCATCGGACAAAGGGCAAGCGATCAGCTTCGTCTAAGATTTCATTAGATTCTGTTGGCGTTTTCATGTAAACTAGGGATGAGTCTATGATGAACGCGCGTACATAATGCGGTGGCGTCGTAGCAGGCATTAATCTATAACGAAAGGTTCGGTGGATCAATCCATGAAGTCTGGCGTATTTATCGTACTGTTCGGCGGACAATCGTTCGAACAAGCACTGGACACCGCCAAAGCGGCGGGACTCCAATCGGTGGAGATCGGAACGGGCGCATACCCGGGAACGGCCCACGTGAACGCGCAAGCGATCGTGAACGACGAAGCGGCGATCAAGCGAATCAAGGACGCGGTCGACAGCCGCGGTCTGACGATCAGCGCGCTCAGCTGCCACGGCAACCCGCTGCATCCGAACAAAGAGCTCGCGGACGCTCACCATAACGACTTCGTCGCGACGGTCAAGCTGGCCGGCAAGCTCGGCGTCGATACGGTCATCACGTTCTCCGGCTGTCCTGGCGACTCCGAGAATTCCAAATATCCGAACTGGGTCACTTGCCCATGGCCGGAAGACTTCCTGACGATCCTCGAATGGCAATGGAACGAAATCGCGATTCCGTACTGGAAGGCGCAATCCGCGTTCTGCCGCGAGCACGGCGTACGCGTCGCGATCGAAGCGCATCCGGGCTTCCTCGTCTACAACACGGAGACGGCGCTTCGCCTTCGCCGCGAAGCGGGCGACAATATCGGCGTCAACTTCGACCCTTCTCACCTGTTCTGGCAAGGCATGGATCCGATCGAGTGCGTCAAGGCGCTCGGCGACTCCATCTACCACGTTCACGCGAAGGATACGAAGATCGACAAGCGCAACGTGGCGCTTAACGGCGTACTCGATACGAAGCATTACGGCGACATTCTGAACCGTTCCTTCGTGTTCCGTACGGTCGGCTACGGACACGACGACGAGTTCTGGAAAGATCTCGTAAGCGTGCTGCGCCTCGTCGGCTACGACGGCACGATCAGCATCGAGCACGAAGACGGCATCATGAGCGTTAACGAAGGCTTCAACAAAGCGGCGACCTTCCTCAATTCGCTCATTCTGAAGGAAAGCGCGGGTGAAATGTGGTGGGCGTAAAGAATAAGATCAACGTCGGCATGGTGGGCTACAAGTTCATGGGCAAAGCCCACAGCCATGCGTATAAAGACGTAGGCATGTTCTTCGATACGGAAGCGGACGTCGTCATGAAGGCGATCTGCGGACGCGACGAGCAAGGCGTCAAGGACGCGGCCGAGAAGTTCGGCTGGGAAACGTACGAGACGGACTGGCGTAAAATGGTCGCTCGCGAAGATATCGACTTCGTCGACATCAACGCGCCGAGCGACGCGCACAAGGAAATTACGCTCGCGGCGATCGCCGCCGGCAAGCACGTATTCTGCGAGAAGCCTCTCGCGCTGAACCTCGCCGACGGACGCGAAATGCTGGCGGCGGCGGAGAAAGCGGGCGTCAAGCACGCGATCTGCTTCAACTACCGGTTCCTGCCGGCCGTACAGCTCGCGAAGCAAATCATCGACGAAGGCCGCCTCGGCGAAATCCATCACTACCGCGCGACGTACTTGCAAGACTGGCTCGTCGATCCGAACACGCCGCTGGCGTGGCGCTTGAAGAAGGAAGTCGCGGGCTCCGGCGCGCACGGTGACATCAACGCGCACAGCATCGACCTCGCTCGCTTCCTGATCGGCGAATTCGACCGCGTCGTCGGCCACAACCGCACGTTCGTGAAGGAACGTCCGATCTTGACCGGATCCGCGGGCTTGTCCGGTTCGGGCTCCGCGACCGAGAAAGGCGAAGTGACCGTAGACGACGCGACCGGCTTCCTGGCCGACTTCAAGAACGGCGCGATGGGCGTATTCGTGGCTTCCCGGTTCGCCGCGGGCCGCAAGAACCATAACACGTTCGAGATTCACGGCAGCAAGGGCTCCATTCGTTGGGACCTCGAGAAGCTGAACGAGCTCGAAGTGTACTTCCGCGAAGACGAGCCGAACTTGGCCGGTTTCCGCCGCATTATGGCGACCGAGCCTTCGCACAAGTACGCCGGCAACTGGTGGCCGACCGGTCACATTATCGGCTACGAGCACGCCTTCGTCCACATCGTGTACGAATTTGTGCAGCACATGACGACGAATTCCCCGTTCACTCCGACGTTCTACGACGGCGTGAAATGCCAAGAGGTGCTCGAAGCGGTCGACCTGTCGATCGAACGCGGCGCTTGGGTGAACGTCGACGAAGTGTAAACCAACTGTATATCGGAAGTATCCAAGCCTGCTCGAGCGCCTTCCGGCGCGAGAGCAGGCTTTTTTGCTGTCCGAAAGTCCCGCCCAGATTTAACAATCCCGCTACGATGTGTTGACACGGCATTTACAATAGGCAACTATACTCAATTCTAGTAAGAAAAATCTACCACTATCAGAAGGGTGATCGAAGTCGATGTTTCTTAAAAAAGCGTCTATCGTAACCGCAGTCGCGGCAGCAGCTCTCGCAACGACGGTTAGCGCGGTATCGGCCGCATCGGATCCAGCAACGAAAGCGATCGAAGTCGTAAGCACGGCCTACACCATCAACGGAGTGTCGGCTAACATCCATACGTTCGTCGCGAATGGGAAAACGCAAGCATCCCTCTGGGAGCTTAGCGGCAAGCTGGGCGCAAGCGTCGATGCAAGAAGCGACGGCTACACGGTCACTTTGAACGGAAATAGCTTGGATCTGAAATTGAACGAGAACGTCACGAAGGTCGCAGGCAAGCCTTACGTCGAGCTCGTGTCGTTCGTGCAAACGCTCGGCGCGCTGATCGAGTCCGACGCTACGGGAGCGACTTGGATCGACGCTCAATTGCTCGGCTCCGTCGACCGCGTTCAATGGCTGGACGGCAACCGCTTGATCGCTTCTCAAGATACGGAAGAGGGCCGCGTCGATTACCTCGTCAACGCGAAGCTGGGCAGCTACGTGAAGCTGAGCTTGGCGGCCGGCGCATCCGATCTCGTCGTGGCTCCGAACGGACACGTCGCGGCTTACACGAACGACGCGGGCGAGATCTACCTGATCGAGCTGAACTCCCGCCTGACGTTCAAGGTAAGCGCGGACACGAACATCAAGCCGGAGCTCGTATGGTCGTCGGACAGCAAGACGATCTACTTCCTGCAAGGCGACAAAGCGACGGTCGTCGCTAAGCTGGATCTGGAACTCGAGAAAATCTCCACGGTATTCGACGACAAAGTCGAATACAAAGCGAATCTGGGCGTATCCACGGACGGCAAAACGTTCACTTATACGGTAACGAAGCCGGGCGCCGTCGTGGCCGATGCCAACAAACCGGTCGAGAACGACGACGTCACGATCGACACGAAGAACACCGAACCGCAAGTATTCGCCTACACGGTCGACCCTTCCGTGAAGGACAACAAAGCGGTGCAACTGACTTCGACGGCGACGAACAAAGTATTCTTCGCTCCGGCGGCGGACGGAAGTTCGGTAACGTTCGTTAACGTAGGCGCCGACGACGCTGCGGTATCCACGCTCGTATCGGTCGCGAAAGACAAAACGGTGAAGACGGTGTTCGACAAAGCGGACATCTACGAAGCGACGCAATCGGGCGGCAACTTGATTCTGCTCACGGCCGGCGAAGGCGACAAGCAAGCGATCTACGAAGTGGACGCCGCAGGCAACAGCAAGCTTCTGTATACCGTATCCGCCGACGTAACGGACGTGATCGCCAAGAACGGCGCGCTCGCGATCGTCGACAACGGCCGCGTGTTCGTCAACGTGGACGGCCACTGGAAACCGACTACCAACTAATAAACACCCATTAAAAGGAGATTGAACGAATATGAAATGGTTCAAAAAAATGTCCGTCGTCGCCATGGCCGTGGCGCTCGCAACGACCGCCGTCTCCACGGCAAGCGCGGCTAGCACGCTGAAAGGCAGCATCGTCATCAACGGTTCTTCCGCGCTTCTTCCGCTCACGCTTCAAGCGAAGAACGAATTCCAGAAGCTTAACCCGAAAGTGAAAATTTCGGCTTCCGCGGCAGGCTCCATCACGGGCCCGCAATCGGTCCGCAAAGGCATCGCCGACATCGGCGCGGTCGACTGGGACGCTTCGACGGACGTGCCGGGCTTCAAGAAGTTCGAAGGTCAAGTCGCGCACAAAGTCGCGATCATCCCGTTCGCGGCCGTCATCAACAAGAACCAAAAAGTCGACGATCTGACGACGAAGCAACTGCAAGATATTTTCTCCGGCAAAGTAACGAACTGGAAAGACGTAGGCGGCACGGACGCCGACATTATCGTCGTCAACCGCGCGTTCGGTTCCGGCACGCGCGTCAACTTCCAGATGAAAGCACTGAACGGCACGGACTTCATCAGCAAAGGCAGCAACTATAAAGAAGTCAAATCGAGCGGCGACATGAAGACGGCCGTCGAGACGACTCCGAACGCGATCGGCTACATCGACCTCGTGTACGTTACGAGCAAAATGACGGCGCTCAAAATCAACGGCGCCGCTGCGACGGAAGCGAACATCGTTAACGGCACTTACAAAGTATGGGGCTACGGCTACTATATGACGAAGGGCCAACCGACGGGAGCCACGAAAGCGTTCATCGAGTACATCCAAAGCGCGAAGTTCCAGAACGGCTCCCTCAAGAAGCTGAAGTTCCTCCCGCTGTCCGCGCTTAAGAAGTAAAAACTTTATTATATCGGAAGCCGCCAGCGTCGCGCGCATCGCGCGAGGCTGGTTTCTTCGTGGAAGGAGATAACGAGCGATGGAACTCTCGTCGACTGAACGACCCCTCCCGGTCGCCGCGCCCGGCGATCTCGGAAGAAGCATCAAATCCGGCACGGGCGGTCGCTTCGACCGCAAAAACCGGCTTTACTTCTACAATCGCATGTTCAAGATCATCTGCATCTCTAGTGCGATCTTCGTCTGCCTCGTGCTGTTCTCTATTCTATTCTTCATGTTCCGCACGGGCGTATTAACGTTCGAAACCGTCTCGCTTAAGACGTTCTTCTTCTCGACGGACTGGTCGCCGGAGACCGAGAGCTACGGCGCGTTCGTCTTCATCTTCGGCACGTTCGCGCTTACGATGCTGACGCTGCTGATGGCGATACCGCTGTCTCTGATCGTCGCGGTGTTCCTGTCCGAGCTCGCGCCGAAATGGCTGCGCGACATGCTTCGTCCGGTGCTCGACCTGCTCGTCGGCATCCCTTCCGTCGTCTACGGCTTCCTCGGGCTGACGCTCTTGATTCCGCTGCTTCGGGACGTTACGGGCACGAACATGGGCGACGGCATTCTCGCGGCGGCGATCGTCTTGACGATCATGGTTCTGCCTACGATCAGCCGCATTAGCGACGACGCGATCAGCGCGGTTCCGCCGAAGTTCCGCGACGCCTCGTACGCGCTCGGAGCGACGCGATTCCAGACGATCTACCGCGTGACGATACCGGCGGCGCGAAGCGGCATTATGTACGGCGTCATTCTCGGCATGGCGAGAGCGATCGGAGAGACGATGGCCGTCGTCATGGTCATCGGCAATACGCCGCAGCTCGCCGACGCGTTGTTCAAGCCGACTTCCGTGCTGACGAGCAACATCGTCATGCAGATCGCCAACGTTCCGTTCGATTCGACCTGGAACTACGCGCTGTACATGATGGGCTTCCTGCTGCTCATTATCTCGCTGATTATGATCATCATCGTACGCTTGTTGCAGCGTAAGGGGGCGCAATAATGGGGAACGCGAGCAGAACGATCAACCGCGTCAACAATCGGATATTCACGAGCGTCGTCTGGGGTATATCGGGTATCGTCGTGCTATTCATACTCGGATTGCTGTTCCTCATTCTCGAGAAGGGCATGCCGAGCCTGACTTGGGACTTCATCGTCGGCTTGCCGAGCGAGATCGAAGAGGGCGGCGGCATCGGCCCCGCTTTGTTCAACTCGTTCTACTTGCTGATCATCTCGCTCATCGTCTCGATACCGCTCGGTATGGCCGCCGGCATTTACTTGGCGGAATTCGCGCCGGACAACAAGCTGATCGGAGTCGTCCGCGTATGCGTCGAAGCGCTCGCGTCCGTGCCTTCGATAATCTTCGGATTGTTCGGTATCGCGCTATTCGTGGAGACGTTCCAGATCGGTCTGACGATTATAGGCGGCGCGATCAGCTTGGCGTTCCTCAACTTGCCGGTCTTGACGCGCGTGACGGAAGAAGCGATCCGCGCCGTGCCCAGAGAGCTTCGCAGCGCGTCGTTCGCGCTCGGCGCGACGCACCTGCAGACGATTCGCCGCGTGCTGATCCCCGTGGCCTTGAACGGAATCATCACGGGCATTTGCTTGACGGCCGGCAGAGCGTTCGGGGAGAGCGCGGTTATCATCTTGACGGCGGGCGTAACGACGTCCGGCGTCATGTGGGACTTCAATCTGTTGTCGCCCGGCGAGACGTTGGCGGTTCATCTCTGGTACGTGCAGTCGGAGGCGATCGTTCCCGACGCCGTGAGCATCTCCGACAAGTCCGCGGCCGTGCTCCTGTTCGTCGTGCTGATGATTAACGTATTATTCAGAGTCCCTATGTGGATTAGCGCAAGGAAGAGGAAATAGGAATCGAAACGAAGTCGCTCGCAAGACGGATTTTACACAGCGTTAACAAAACTACGACCTCCGTTTAACGTTCGGATTCTACAATGAATCTCGTAAGCAAAAAATAAAAAGAGTTTTGGAAGGGGAACCTACTGAAATGAAAAAACTGCTTCTTACCTCGATGGCTATCGTACTGGCATTGTCCCTGGCGGCGTGCGGAAACAACAATAACGGCAATAGCGCCTCTAACGGCGGAGCAAGCGAATCGGCCGGGAGCGAATTGAAAGGATCGATTCTAGCCACGGGCTCGACCGCGATTCAAAAACTAGTAGAACAAGCCGGCCAGAAGTTCATGGATAAGCATTCCGGCGTGTCGATTCAAGTCCAAGGTGGCGGCAGCGGCACCGGCCTGACGCAAGTGTCCGAAGGCCAGGCGGATATCGGCAACTCCGACCCGTTCGCGGAAGAGAAGCTCGATGCGGACAAAGCCGCGGAGCTGGTCGATCACCAAGTCGCGGTCGTCGCGATGGCCGCCGTCGTCAATCCCGACGTCGCGGTCGACAACTTGACGAAGCAACAGCTGGTCGACATCTTCACGGGCAAAGTTACGAACTGGAAAGACGTCGGCGGCGCAGACGCGAAGATCCAAATCATTAACCGTCCGGCAAGTTCCGGCACGCGCGCCACGTTCGAGAAGTTCGCGCTCGGAGAGAAGACGGAAGATCTTCAAGGCTCCATTCAAGAAGATTCCTCCGGTACGGTTAAGAAGCTCGTAGGCGAAACCCCGGGAGCGATCGGCTACCTGGCGCTGTCCTACCTGGACGACACGGTTAAAGCCGTGAAATACGAAGGCGTGGAAGCAACCGTCGATAACGTCGCTACCGGCACTTATCCGATCTGGGCATACGAGCACATGTACACGAAAGGCGAGCCTACCGGCGCCGTTAAAGCTTTCCTCGAATTCATGCTGAGCGATGAAGTACAGAACGGCGACGTCGTGGAGCTCGGATATATCCCGACCGGTAAAATGCAAGTGAAGCGCGATTGGGAAGGCAACGTGACGAAGTAATCAATATTATGGCCCAGTCAAGGGGTGGACGATTCGCTCCTTGACTGCCTGCGTAAAGGGAGAGATTTATGTCCGGGTCTTACGAACGACAAGAGGCAAAGCTGCATCTTGCGGAGGAATGGGTCGGAAAGGTATATACCTTCATCTGCATTCTGTTCCTTGTCATCACGATTTTTTCGATGGTTTACTTTGTCGCCTCGAAAGGTCTTGCCACCTTCTTCGTTAACGGCGTTAATCTCGGAGATTTCCTCACCGGGGCCAAATGGAAGCCGGAAGCGGACATTCCGCTGTACGGCGCGCTGCCGTTCATCTTCGGTTCGTTCAGCACTTCGATTCTCGCGGCGATTATCGCGGCTCCGCTCGGATTCTGCGCTGCCGTGTTCATGGTTGAAATCTCCCCGAAGTTCGGGCGTAAATACATGCAGCCGGTTATCGAGCTGCTCGCAGGCATTCCTTCCGTCGTGTACGGATTCGTCGGTCTTAGCGTTATCGTTCCCTTCTTCCGGGACGTGTTCCCCGGCCAAGGCATCGGTATCGCGGCAGGCGCGGTCGTGCTTGCCGTCATGATTCTTCCTACGATTACGACAATCGCAACGGATGCGCTGGCCGCGTTGCCGTCCGGGCTCAAAGAAGGCTCGTACGCGCTTGGCGCCACCCGTTTTCAGACGATATACCGCATCGTTCTCCCGACGACGCTGCCCGCTCAAATGACGGGCATCGTGCTCGGCATCGCAAGGGCGTTCGGCGAAGCGCTCGCCGTTCAGATGGTCATCGGCAACGCGCCGCACATCCCGCATTCCTTGTTCGAATCGACTTCCACGCTGACGAGCGCCATTACGCTGAGCATGGGCAACACGGCGATGGGCTCCGTGCACAACAACGCGCTGTGGTCGCTCGCGCTGATCCTGATGATGATGACGTTCGTGTTCGTGTTCATCATCCGCGCGCTGGAAAGGAGATCGAAGCTGTGAAAGCCAAAACCGTCGATAAAATCGCGACAGGCGTCTTCATCGGTATCGCGGCGTTCATCGTCGTTCTGCTGGCGAGCTTGCTCGGCTACATCCTCGTACGGGGCGTAAGCCATATCAGCTGGGACTTCCTGACTTCCGCTCCGCAAACGATCCGCGAAGGCGGCGGCATCGGACCTCAATTGTTCAACTCCGTGTTCCTTCTGGTGTTGACGATGATCATTACGATTCCGATCGGAATCGGAGCAGGCATCTACATGGGCGAATACGCGAAGCCGAACAAGGTCACCGCGTTCATCCGCCTCGTCGTCGAAGTACTGTCGTCGTTCCCGTCTATCGTCGTCGGCTTGTTCGGCCTTCTCGTGTTCGTTAACTTCTTCGACTTCGGGTTCTCGTTGTTCTCGGGCGCGCTCGCGCTTACCGTATTCAACCTGCCGCTGATGGTGCGCATCACCGAGCAAGGATTGAAAGGGGTGCCGATTCAGCAGAAGGAAGCGAGCCTCGCGCTAGGCATAACGAAGTGGAAGACGATCCGCTCGGTCATGCTCCCCGTCGCGCTTCCCGTTATCCTGACGGGCACGATTCTGTCCGCGGGACGCATCTTCGGCGAAGCGGCTGCCTTGATGTTCACGGCCGGCATGAGCAGCCCGAGACTGGACTTCTCGAACTGGAATCCGCTCAGCCCGATGTCGCCGCTCAATCCGTTCCGTCCGGCGGAAACGCTGGCCGTTCATATTTGGAAAGTCAACTCCGAGGGGATCGCCCCGGACACGCCGGAAATCGCCGCGGGCGCTTCGGCCGTGCTCGTCATTCTGGTTCTCGCCTTCAATCTGGGCGCCCGGATGCTCGGCAGATACTTGCACCGCAAATTCACGGCTACGAAATAAGGAGGAGGGACTCGAATGGGAGAAATCGCCCTGACGGCTAAAAACTTAAGCGTTCGTTACGGGGAGCACACGGCGGTCAGAAACGTTACGCTCGATTTCGCGGCCAAAGGCGTTACTGCGCTAATCGGTCCGTCGGGCTGCGGCAAATCGACGTTCCTCCGGAGTTTGAACCGGATGAACGATCTCATTCCCAGCTGCAAGGTCACGGGAGAAATATGGATTCGAGACCGCGACATCAACTCGCCGGCAACGGACGTCGTCGCGCTTCGCCAGAAGATCGGCATGGTCTGGCAGCGTCCGAATCCTTTTCACAAATCGATCTACGAGAACATCGCTTTCGGCCCGCGTTACCATGGGGTCAAGAACAAGAAGCAGCTTGACCAAATCGTCGAAGAATCGTTGACGAGAGCCGCGTTGTGGGAGGAAACGAAGGACCGTCTTCACAAATCCGCGCTCGCTTTGTCAGGCGGACAGCAGCAGCGGCTGTGCATCGCGCGTTCCATCGCCGTGAAGCCCGATATCATTCTGATGGACGAACCGGCTTCCGCCCTAGATCCTGTATCGACGGCGAAGATCGAGGAACTGATCGCGGAGCTGAAGCAAGAATTCTGCATCGTCATCGTCACTCATAACATGTACCAGGCGGCCAGGGTGTCCGAGAAAACAGCGTTTTTCCTCACCGGGCAAGTCGTAGAGTACGATTCGACGGACAAAATGTTCACGGATCCGAAGAAGGCGGAAACGAGCGACTATATATCGGGTCGTTTCGGTTGATTATATCCTTTCGAATAAGGGGATTGGAACCATGAGTGCCCAAGCAATCATCGACATTAACGATCTGGATTTGTACTACGGCAATTTCCACGCGCTGAAGAAAGTGACCATGGATATTCCGGAGAAGGCGATCACGGCCTTTATCGGTCCGTCCGGCTGCGGGAAGTCTACGTTGCTCCGTACTTTGAACCGAATGAACGACATGATCGCGGACACCAGGATCGAAGGATCCGTCGCTATCGCGGGCACGAACATTTACGGTGGAGAAGTGGACGTCGAGACTCTTCGCAAAAAAGTAGGCATGGTGTTCCAGCAGCCGAATCCGTTCCCGAAGTCGATCTACGACAACGTTGCGTACGGACCGCGCCTGCATGGCATCACCGATCGGAAGAAGCTGGACGAAATCGTCGAGACGAGTCTTCGCTCCGCGGCATTGTGGCAAGAAGTGAAGGACCATCTTAAACGTTCCGCCCTCAGTCTGTCCGGCGGTCAGCAGCAGCGTCTGTGCATTGCCCGCGCGCTCGCGGTCGAGCCCGACATCCTGCTCATGGACGAAGCGACTTCGGCGCTCGATCCGATCTCCACGCTCAAGATCGAGGAGCTGGCGCAAGAGCTGAAGGATCGCTACACGATCGTCATGGTTACCCACAACATGCACCAAGCGGCGCGCGTCTCTCAGCAAACCGTATTCTTCTTGAACGGGGAAGTCATCGAATACTCGGAGACGGAGAAGCTGTTCTCCAATCCGACGGACCAACGCACGGAAGATTACATTAGCGGACGCTTCGGCTGATTCCGGAAGGGGACACGGGATAAAATGGTTAAACGCAAAGAGTTCGACCTCGCATTGGAAGAAATGCAGTCCATTCTCGCGGAGATGGGCGCGAGAGTGCAATCGGCGTTGATAGATTCGATGGAAGCGCTGAAGAGCATCGACGCGGATTCAGCGCGCCGGATCGTGAAGGCCGACCCCGAATTGAACCTCATGGAAGAGAAGATCAGCGAACTCGGAGCGAAGTTGATCGCCACCCAGCAGCCGGTCGCCAAAGATCTGCGCCGGATTCTGATCGCGTTCAAGATTTCTTCCGATCTGGAGCGCATGGGCGACTTGTCGGTCGATATTGCCAAAGTCGCCATTCGATTGGAAGGCCAGACGCTGATCAAGCCGCTGCTTGATTTGCCGCGAATGGCCGATATCGTTAGCGTAATGATCTCGGAATCCGTCCAATCGTACTTAGAAGAGAACGTGGACCTCGCGTACAAGAGCGCGAAGGACGACGATCAGGTCGACGCGCTGTATTCCCAGATCATTCGCGAGCTGTTCTCGCTTATGGTCGAGAATCCGAAGACGGTCGGACAGGCCATGTTGCTCAGCTTCGTCGGCCGTTACATCGAACGAATCGCCGATCACGCGACGAACATCAGCGAGAGCGTCGTGTATCTCGTGACGGGCAAACGACCGGATTTGAACCAATAGGGCGATAGGCATAACGAAAGAGTCGATCCGGCAACGGATGGGCTCTTTTTTACACTGCGTTAACGGATTAGGTCTCAAGAATTAATCTCTATGCACTATGATCGTATTCATATGGAATATTCAGGAGCCGATCGCGATGGACAAGTCTAACGGATGGTTGAACCGGGATTTCACCGATTGGATGAGCAAGCTCGCGAAAGTCGAAAGTCCTCTCGCGTGCGGCATCTTCGTCGTGCGTTGCGAAGCGGAGGGGCAGGGACAGAGGGACATGACCGAGCCTGCGGACGTTTGCCTGCGCATCGAACGATTGTTGCGCGCCTCGGCGATGCGATTCGCCAAGCTGACGAACGCCGTGCTCGGATGGACGCAGACGGGGGCGACGTTGATCGTGGCGGTGTCGTTATCGCCGGAAGAGCCGGAGGAGCCGGGGCAGGAGGAGATCGAAGCCGGCAGGCTGACGTACGCGCTGCGCGATAGTCTGTTCGCCCGGTTCACGTCGAAGCACGCCGACCGGGGGCGTCTGGATCTGAGCCAACGCGTCAATCGGCTGCGGCACGGCTTCGGTTGGATCGCGAAGCCGGGCGAAGAGGCGTTAGCCGGCTTCGATCAAGCGTGCGCGAAGGTGTTGCGCGCGGTCGAATCGGCCATCGGCCGAATGTTCGGTCCGGACAACCAGGAGCTGCGGTTCGTCGTAGCCGACGGGGAACGCGCGCCGTCGCACCGGAGCGCGACGTCGATCGAAGCGAGGTATGCGCCGATCGTGTCGTTATTGGACGGCTCGCTGTACGGATACGAAGCGGTGCCTTACGACCAATCGAGCGGCGCCCGCATCGATCTGAACGAATTCTACCGCGACGCGAACGACGCCGGACTGTTGTTCGAGTCGGATCGGGCGTTCCGCGAGGCGGCGATTCGAGGGTTCCCGTCGCGGAACGGGGACGTGAAGCTGTTCTTGCCGGTTCCGGCGAGCGTCGTGTTCGACACGAGGCTGTACGCGGGCAGCACGCTGCGGCGAATCGAGTCCGCCGGCTTGCGTCCCGAGCACGTCGTGCTCGTGCTGTTCGGCGGGGATGAGGAGCAAGGCGCGGCATTGAAGGCGGCGTTAGGGCATTACCGCATGCAAGGCTTCCGCATCGCGCTGTCGGGCATAACGGCTAGCCGATCGGATCTGCACCGCATGATCTCGCTCCAGCCGGATTATTCGCTGATCAGCCTGAGCGGCATCGGAGACGGTTCTCCGGGACCGGTCGAGGAGAGCCTGCTTCAGGCGATGACGACGCTCGCCCGCAAGGAGCAGATCGTTCTGATCGCCGACGGGGTGAACCGGGAGGAGACGCTGCCGTTGCTCGTGGCCAGCGGTCTCAGCTACGGGCTCGGGGCATGGATCGGGGAAGAGCAATTAAGAACGGGACAAGCCGCCGTATCGCCGCACATTCAGAGCCGCATCCGCGCGGAAGTGCAAAGGCGGTACCGCGGGGCGACGGGCTCACTGTCCCAGCTCGCGATACCGGTCATCCAATTCCCTCGCGAGACGCTCGTATCGGAGATCTCCAGATACTTCGAGCTGCATCGCGAAACCCAAGCGATCGTCATCATCGAGAACGAGACGCCGGTCGGTCTTATCATGAAGGAGAGATTGCATCAGCTGCTGTCGGGACAGTTCGGACTTCCGCTCTACTGGAACCGGCCCGTCGGCAAAATCATGGACGCCCACCCGATGCGCGCGGACGAATCGGTGTCGATCGACCAAGTGTCGCAGATGGCGATGGCGCGGGAACCCGACAAGCTGTACGATGCGGTCATCGTGACGCGAGGCGGCAAATTGTCGGGCATCGTCTTCGTTCAAGCGATGCTCGAGTGGGTGACCCGGACGCGGGTGGAATTCGCGCAGTGGGCCAATCCGCTCACCGGGCTTCCGGGCAACGTGCCGATACAGCGGGAGCTGATCCGAAGGCTCGCGGAAGGGAAAGCTTTCGCGATATGGTATGCGGATCTCGATCACTTCAAGTGGTATAACGACCAGTACGGCTTCCATAACGGCGACGAAGTGATCCGCTACACGGCGGAAGTGTTGTCCGAAGGCGTACGGGATTACGACCCGAAGGAGAGCGGCGAATGCTTCGTCGGCCACGTCGGCGGCGACGACTTCATCGTCATGACCGTGTACGCCGATCCTGTCGCGGCGGCCAGGCAGACGCTGAAGCGGTTCGAGAGCGGTATCGGCACGTTCGTCGGCGGCAAGAAGACGGGCGTCGTCTACGACCGGAACGGGCAGCCGGTGGAGGGGGCGGGACTGTCGTTATCGCTGTCGTTGCTGCTGTTCGAATCCAGCGAAGGCTGGACGCCGGAGACGGTGTCCGGCCGCTCCGCCCATCTCAAGAAGAAGTCGAAACAGACGAAGGGCAATTCCCTCGTCTGGGAAGTCGCGGATTCGGCATACGCAGAATGGAGTGTAACCTGATGGCAGTATCTTGGTTCGGAATAGAGCGTTTGCCGCAGCAGGCGGACAGACGGGAGAGGCTCGGCATGATCGGCGTCGACCTCGGGGCGGTCGTCCCGAATCCGTCCGGAGACGCGGAGGTCGGCTTCGACTGGCCGTTATGGATCTCGCGCGCAATGGGCAGGGAAGATCTGTGGTTCGGCGACGAGATCGGCGGGCACCTCTGGCTCTATGCCGACGTTCCCGAGCAGCTGTCCGAGAAGGAGACGGACGCGTACTTGCAAGGGATCGTGGACAGAATTCGCGACGTCATCGGACTCCGTTCCGGAGCTTCGACGAGATCGGCATCGCGTACGGCCGTTGGCAACCGGGAACGGGGGATCGGCTATACGCTGCTGCAAGGCTGGAGCCGCCGCGAAGCGCGAGATATCGTCTACGAGGGCGTCATGCGCGTATCGGCCCAGATGAAGGCGGCGGTCGCGGCGAACGCGGCCTTCGAAGGCGCTCGGCATTCCGCGTTGCAAGACGAGCTGGACCAATTGCTTCGCGACGCCAGCATCCGCAGCGTCTATCAGCCGATCGTCCGTCTGGGCGACGGCAGGGTGTTCGGTTACGAAGCGCTGACCCGCTGCCCGCAAGATTCGTTGTTCGACGGGCCGCTGTCGCTGTTCCGGTTCGCCGAGGAGCGAGGCCAAGCGTTCGCTCTCGACCGGTTGGCGAGGGAGAAGGCGATCCGGCATTGCCCGCCGCTAGGCCCGATGCAGAAAATCTTCATCAACGTGACGATGGGCATCATGAACGATCCGCACTTCGTCTCCGGACAGACGATCCGATGGTTGACGGAGCGGGGGCTGCATCCGGGCCAGGTCGTCTTCGAGCTGACGGAACGAAGCTCCATCGACGACTTCGACGCCGCGAAGAAAATATTGGCGCACTACCGCAGCCAAGGCTACGAAATCGCGATCGACGACGCGGGAGCGGGATACTCGTCGCTGCAGTCGATCGTGGAGCTGAATCCCGACTACATCAAGATCGACCGTTCCTTGGTGCGCGACGCGGACAAGGACGACATGAAGAAGCATATGCTGCGCACGTTCGTCCGCTTCGCGAAGAAGATGAACATCCGCACGGTGGCGGAAGGGATCGAACGTCCCGAAGAGATGCGACTGCTGCGCGCGATGGGGTTCGACTTCGGCCAGGGCTATTGGATCGGCCGTCCGAGCGAGCAGCCCGTCAACGAGAAATCAGCCGGCTTGCCCATCGGGTAAGCCGGTTTTTTCTTGTCTGGGTGGAGCATGCCTCGGAATTGGATACGATCGCAGTCGTGCGACCCCCGTCCCACTATGGTAAAATGGCTGTATGATTGTTTATAAGTCGCTGGCGAGGTGGGCTAAGGTCATGGCTAAAGGAACGGACAAGCTATTGCTGATCGACGGGAACAGTATCGTATTCCGCGCGTTTTTCGCGTTGCCACCGCTGACGAACAGCAGCGGACTGCAGACGAACGCGATATTCGGCTTCACGACGATGCTGCTCAAGGTGCTCGAGGAAGAGAAACCCACGCACGTGCTCGTGGCGTTCGACGCTGGCAAGGTGACGTTCCGGCACGAGGGCTATGCGGAGTATAAAGGCGGACGCGAGAAGACGCCGCCGGAGCTGAAGGAACAGTTCCCCGTCCTGAAGGAGCTGCTCAAAGCGTTCTCGATCTCCCAGTTCGAGATCGCGGGCTACGAGGCCGACGACATCATCGGCACGCTGTCGAAGCAAGCGGAGGCGCAGGAGCGCGAAGTCGTCGTCGTATCCGGGGATAAGGACTTGCTGCAGTTGGCGAGCGATCGGGTAACCGTGCTGCTCACGCGCAAAGGCGTCACCGAAGTGGAGCGTTACAGTCCGGCCGCGATCGGGGAACGATACGGCCTTACGCCGAACCAGATCATCGATCTCAAAGGGCTCATGGGCGATACGAGCGATAATATTCCGGGCATTCCGGGCGTCGGCGAGAAGACGGCGCTCAAGCTGTTGCACGAATACGGAACGGTGGAGAACGTGCTGTCGCACGCCGGAGATATCAAGGGCAAGCTCGGGGAGAAGGTCGCCGAGCATCAAGACAGCGCGCGAATGAGCAAGGAGCTGGCGACGATCTTCCGCGAAGTGCCCCTGGAGCATTCGCTGGACGACGTGGCCTATGCCGGCTATGACAAGGGCGCGCTCGGCGCCGCGCTGCGCAAGCTGGAATTCAAGTCGCTCGTCGAGCGGCTCGATCTGGGCGGAGCGGATGTTATCGACGCGGAAGACGTAGAGCAGGCGGCGGCGTTCGAGGTCGTTCGCGTAGACGTCGAAGGCTGGAGCGGGTTGAACGACGCGCTGTCATCGGCGGAGTCGTTCTACGTGGAAGCGATCGGAGATAACCCGCACCAGAGCGAAGGAGTCGGCGTCGCGATCGCCGCGGGAGCGCGCGTCTATACGCTGCCGTACGCGCTGCTGAAGACGGACGACGCGAAGCCGCTCGTCGCCTGGCTCGGCAACGCGGATGCGCCGAAGACGGGCTACGACTTCCATCGGACGGAGCTCGTCTTGGCATGGTCTGGTGTCGCGTTGAAGGGACAAGCGTTCGACGCGCAGATGGCGGCCTACGTGCTCGATCCGACGGATACCGATCTGACGCTGAACGCCTTGCTCGTCAAGCAAGGGTTATCGTCCATTCCGTCGGACGAATCGATCTTCGGCAAGGGCGCGAAGTTCCAGCTGCCGGACGCGGACAAGCTCGCCGCGCATATCGCCGCGAAAGCGGACGCGATTCGCCGGCTCAAGCCGTCGCAGTCCGCGAAGCTCGAGGAGCTCGGCATGCACGAGCTGTTCTACGAGATGGAGCAGCCGCTCTCGATCGTGCTCGCGGGCATGGAGAAGCAGGGGATATCCGTTAACGCGTCGGCGCTGCAGGAACTCGGTTCTCAATTCGAGCGCCGCATCGACGAGATGATGACGACGATCCATCGGCTCGCCGGCTTCGAGTTCAATATCGGCTCCCCGAAGCAACTCGGCGAAGTGCTGTTCGAGAAGCTCGGTTTGCCTGTCATCAAGAAGACGAAGACCGGATACTCGACCGACGCGGAGGTGCTCGAGAAGCTGGAGCCGTACCACGAGATCGTGCGCCAGATTCTCCTGTACCGCCAGCTGACGAAGCTGCAGTCGACGTATATCGAAGGCTTGCTGAAGGAAATCCGCCCGGAATCGGGCAAGATCCATACGTATTACCGGCAGACGATCGCGGCGACCGGACGGCTGTCCAGCCAATATCCGAACTTGCAGAACATTCCGATTCGGATGGAGGAAGGCCGGCAGATTCGCAAGGCGTTCGTGCCTTCCGAGCCGGGCTGGCGCATTCTGGCGGCGGACTACTCGCAGATCGAGCTGCGAGTGCTCGCGCACATCTCCGGCGACGAAGGGCTCAAGGAAGCGTTCGTGAAGGAGCTCGACGTCCATACGAAGACGGCGATGGACGTGTTCGGCGTATCGGCGGACCAAGTCGACTCCAACATGCGCAGGCAAGCGAAAGCGGTCAACTTCGGCATCGTGTACGGCATCAGCGATTACGGATTGTCGCAGAACCTGAACATTACCCGGAAAGAAGCCGCTACGTTCATCGAGCAATATTTTCAGGCGTTCCCGGGCGTTCGCCGTTATATGGACACGATCGTCGAGCAAGCGAGGAAGGACGGCTACGTCACGACGCTGCTCGGACGCAGACGGTATCTCGCGGACATTCGCGCTTCCAACTTCAACTTGCGTTCGTTCGCGGAGCGCACGGCGATGAATACGCCGATCCAAGGCACGGCAGCGGACATCATCAAGCTGGCGATGCTACGCATGAACGAGGCGATCCGGGAACGGGGCCTCAAGAGCCGCATGCTGCTGCAGGTACATGACGAACTCGTATTCGAAGTGCCGGAAGAGGAGCTTTCGATCATGGAGAAGCTCGTGCCCGAGACGATGGCGTCGGCGATCCAGCTCGACGTTCCGCTAGTAGCGGACGTGAGCGCGGGAACGAACTGGTACGAAGCGAAGTAAGATCAGCATCAAGACGAGAAAGGCGGTCATGGGCGATGCCGGAATTGCCGGAGGTCGAAACGGTACGAAGGACGTTGAACGAGTTGATCGCGGGCAAGCGGATCGATCGGGTCAGCGTGAAGCTGCCCCGCATCATCCAGCGGCCGGCGGATCCGGATCTGTTCGAAGTGCAGCTTGCTGGCCGAACGTTCGTGTCGGTCGAGCGAAGAGGGAAATTCCTGAGGCTGCTGCTGGACGGACTCGTGCTCGTCTCCCATCTGCGGATGGAAGGGCGATACGGGTTATATAAGCAGGAGGAGCCGGCGGAGCCGCATACTCACGTCGTCTTCCACTTCACCGACGGTACGGAGCTGCGGTATAAGGACGTGCGCCAGTTCGGCACGATGCATCTGTTCGCGCCGGAGGAAGAATTAGCGTCTCCGCCGCTGAATAAGCTTGGAGTAGAGCCGCTGGACGAAGCGTTCACGCCGGAGCGGTTCCGCAGGGCGCTCGGCAAGCGCGCCACGAAGATCAAGCCGTTGCTGCTCAATCAAGAAGTGATCGTCGGACTGGGTAATATATATGTGGACGAGGCGCTGCACGAAGCGGGCATTCATCCGGAGACGGAAGCGAACACGCTGAAGCCGAAGGAGCTGGAGCGGCTTCACGCGGCGATCGTACGCACGCTGTCGGCCGCCGTGGAGGCGGGCGGTTCTTCCATTAAATCGTACGTGAACGGGCAAGGCGAGATGGGCATGTTCCAGCATCGCCTTCGCGCTTACGGAAGAACCGGGGAGCCGTGCGATACGTGCGGGAGCGCGATCGAGAAATCCGTCGTCGGAGGCCGCGGGACGCATACTTGCCCGACGTGCCAGAAGCCGCGGGGGCAACGCAAGAGCGTCGCCGGAACGAGAGCGCCCGGCAGCAACGCGGTGAAGCGCAGGCTGGACGGCAAGACGAAGTAATGTTGCGACTGCTCTTATCAATTGATCGATCGATCGAGCGGGCGCGGCGGGGCATTCCTCCCTTATCGTGCATAGGATGAACGTAGGCCGCCCCGGAACGGGCGGGCAACGTATCCATGCAGGAGGACTTCAGTCATGCTGGCACATCTTGCTTCGCTGATTCTGCTCGCGTTCGCCGTCAGTCTGGACGGTTTCGGAGTCGGCATTACGTACGGAATCCGCAAAATCAAAATTCCGGCGTTGTCGATCTTCATTATCGCGGTATGTTCGGGACTTATTATTCTGTTATCGATGATGGTCGGCGTCGCGATGTCGGGCTGGCTGTCGCCGCACGGGGCGTCGATGATCGGCGCGGGCATTCTCATCGGGATCGGTTCGTGGGCGCTGTACAGGTTCGTGACGAACGGGGAGACGGAGAAAGCGGAGCAGCCTGCCGTGGAAGAGGGCGCCGAGGGTGTTATCCCTGCAGGCGCGACATCGGTCGATGCGCCTGAGCGCATCGCAGTGCTGACGCTGGAGCTGCGCCTCTTCGGCATCATGATTCAAATTCTTCGTACGCCTTCCGTGGCGGACATGGACAGATCGGGCACGATCAGCGCGGGCGAAGCGTTCCTGCTCGGCGCCGCGCTGTCGCTCGACGCGTTCGGCGCTGGCATCGGCGCGGCGTTGGTCGGATTTCCGCCTTACATGACGGCGGTGCTCATCGCGGCCGCCAGCGGCTTGTTCCTCTGGATGGGGACGCGAGTCGGCTTCTGGGCGTCGGGGATGCGCTGGGTTCGACAGCTGTCGATGCTTCCGGGCATTATTCTGATCGCGATGGGCGTATTCAAAATGTTCTAAAGGACGAGATGCGATGAATATCGGATTAACGGGAGGCATCGCCACGGGCAAATCGACGGTGGCGAACCTCCTTGCGGCACGAGGAGCGAACGTGATCGATCTAGATCGAATTGCCCGGGAAATCGTCGAACCGGGGCAACCCGCGCTGGCCCGGATCGCGGAGCGGTTCGGACAGGCCGTGTTGCGCGAGGACGGCTCGCTGGACCGGAAGAAGCTCGGCGCGATCGTATTCGCCGACGAAGGCGAACGCAAAGCGCTCGAGAGCATTACGCATCCGGCCATTCGTTCGGTCATGAAGGAACGAATGGCGAATTACGAACGCGAAGAGCCGTCGAAGCTCGTCGTCGTGGACGTTCCGCTGCTGTACGAATCGGGACTCGAGTCGTATTACGACGAAGTGATGGTCGTCTACGTGCCGAGGGACGAGCAATTGCGTCGGCTGATGAAGCGCGACGGGATGAGCGCCGAGGACGCGGAGAAGCGGCTCTCCGCGCAGATGGACATCGAGGAGAAGAAGTCGCGGGCGGACATCGTCATCGATAACGCGGGCAATTCCGAGCATACGAAACGACAAGTCGAACGCTGGATGCGGGACAGGGGGCTGGGATGAGGAAGAAGGACAAGCGCCGCAGACGGGTGCTGTTGCCGCTTCTGCTGATCGTGCTTGCGGTATTGTTCATACAGTCGGATTGGATCGGACGTTGGATATACCCGATCTCGTACAAGGAAGAGATTAAGCTCGGCGCGGCGAAGTACGATCTCGATCCACTGCTCATCGCGGCCATTATCCGGGTCGAATCGAATTACAAGCCGACGGCGGAGTCGCATAAGGGCGCGCTCGGCATCATGCAGATCATGCCGAATACCGCGGAGTGGATCGTACAGCAGGCGGATCTCGGCCGAATCTCGGCCAAGCAGGCGGGAACCGACGTGAACGCCGGCATAACGATGGGCGCGTGGTACGTGAAGGAGCTTCACAGGCTGTTCGACGGAAGCCTGCCGAAGGCTCTTGCCGCCTATAACGCGGGCCCGGGCAAGGTGCGGCAATGGTTGGACGAAGGACGCTGGGACGGCACGGAAGCGAAGCTGGGCGATATCCCGTACGGGGAGACGCGGCATTACGTGCAGCGGGTATTGTATTATTACAAGAAGTATACGAACTTGTACGAAACGCTGTAATTCATGATAAAATAGGAAAAGGAAGCCCTGAAGCGTCGGACGCTTCAAGACTCCCTTGTTATTAAGTGCTTTCCTTGTTGCGATACGGATTATCTGCCGGCAAGTTGTTGCTCGGCGATTTGAACCAGGTGGCGAGTGATGCTGCCCCCGATCGATCCGTTGTCTTTCGTGGTCATGTTGCCTTGGTATCCGTCCTGCGGAATCGCGATACCGAGTTCTTGGGCAGCTTCGTATTTCAGTTGGTTCAGCGCGCCCGTAGCTTGAGGTACGACCAATGTGTTGCTGCTAGCCATTGTTGTTCACCTCCTTGCGGTTGGTAAACGTATTATGTGCTTAATGCGCCCGAACATGTAAGGTAAGGGTTGGTAATCGCATTATTTTTGTAGTCGGCAAAGGAGCCCGGGAAACGATATGAGATGTCCTTATTGCGATTATAGCGGTACGAAGGTATTGGATTCCCGTCCTGCCAACGAGAACAAGTCGATCCGCCGCCGCCGGGAGTGCGAGAAGTGCAGCCGCCGGTTCACGACGTTCGAGACGATCGAGGAGACGCCTCTGATGGTCATCAAGAAGGACGGCAGCCGCGAGGAGTTCAGCCGGGACAAGCTGCTGCGCGGACTGCTGCGCGCGTGCGAGAAGCGTCCGGTATCCGTCGGGCAGCTGGAAGTCATCGTCTCCGACGTGGAGCGCGACGTGCGCAATACGGCGCAGCCGGAAGTCGAGAGCCGGACGATCGGCGAGCTGTTGATGGAACGCCTGTACCACGTCGACGAGGTTGCGTACGTGCGGTTCGCGTCCGTGTATCGTCAATTCAAGGACATTAACATGTTCATGAAGGAACTGAACGGACTGATGAACAAACACGGCATCGAGGGGCGCTAAATTCGCAAAAAATGCGATTGACAGCCCCTTGGCGCGTGTGATAAACTCAGTTTTGTCGTCACGATTAAGGGCCCTTAGCTCAGCTGGGAGAGCGCTTCGCTGGCAGCGAAGAGGTCAGCGGTTCGATCCCGCTAGGGTCCACCAATACAGACATTCCTAAACCCTTGTGTATCAAGGGTTTTTTGCTGTAATACAGCATACTAATTTTACGAAAACAGGTTTGTTTCCACTGCATTGATGTAAATATGATGTAAAATAAAAATAGACGCGCTGGTTGATGAGCCAATGCGTCTATTTTATTATGCGTTGGATCGCTTTGAAAGCAAGGAATCGAACTTATCGGCGGCTGCTTGATCCGCAGATTGTAGAGCGTGACCATAGATGTTCATCGTCGTTCGGATGTCTGCGTGACCTAGCCTAGCCGCGATTGTCTTGGCGTGCACGCCTTGGTTGATGAGCAAGGTTGCGGATGTATGCCGGAGATCATGGAACCGAATCTGGGGAAGTTTGTGGCGCTTGATGAATCTACGGAGCCATGTTCCGGGCACTGTATGGTAAAGCGATTTACCGTTCGTTGCGCTGAACAAGAAAAAGCGATCCCCGCCTTCCCATGCGTCTCCTAGAGCCAGGCGCTCTTTCCGACAATGGGTATAGTACAGCTTAAGCTCCGATGTCAGTGAAGCAGGTAGAGACACTCGTCGCGCAGAGGTTTTTGTTTTAGGCTCCTTGATGATGGCTTTACCGTTCGCATGACTAAGCGATTGTCTAACCTCCAGCACTCCGTTCTGCAAATCGATATGCTTCCACTCTAACGCAAGCAGCTCGCCGCGGCGTAACCCGGTAGTTAATGCGAGCGTGATCAGCATCCTCCATAGGAAAGGTTCCTTTTCCAGCGCATCAAATAATTTAGCGGCCTGTTCTTCATCAAGCACACTTGACTCTCGTTGTGCGACTTTCGGACGCTTTACGGTATCGACTGGGTTCGTCTGGATGATTCGCCATTCTACTGCGCGGGCGAATATATCCTTAAGTATCCGATGGATGAATCTAGCGCTCGTTGAAGATAATCCGCCTTCTCGACCATCCATTCTGCTGCCTTCTTTTTGAACTGAATCCAGCAGGTCGACAATATGTAAGGACTTGATGTCCGAGAGCTTTTTATGCCCGATCTTCGGCAGAATGTGATTGCGGAGTTGAAAAGCATAAGCTTCGATCGTCGATGCTTCTAGCTGCTTTGTCGCATGCTTGTCTCGCCATTCTTCAACGAACGCTCCGAATGTCTTCTTCTCTGGGGCAATGTACGCCCCTGCCTCCACTTCTTGCCGGAATTTAGCGTATTCACTTTCAGCTTCCTTTTTGGTACGACAATGAACCGTCTTCGTCCGACGAATGTATTTCCCGTCAGCGCCCTTCCCCAAGCTCACCGTAAGGAAATATGAGCCGTCGCCACGTTTTTGTATGTTAGCCATCAGCATCCTCCCTTGCTTTATTTTTTCTATGTTGCATTTGGTTGAATGCGTTCTCGCATGAGCTGCGTCCGTGTCCTGAAATCGGGGGGCAGTATTGTCTTTTCATATGGTCAACCTCGAAAAGAGCATGGCAATGTGGACATTCTCTATATAGATGCTCTATTGCGATCGATCTCTTAACAAGGTAATACAAGTAGCAACGAAGATCGCGAAACCCAATAAAGCTATGTACCTGCTTGTTAATTCGCCGGGTAATCGTTTGTCCGTCAAATTCGTTCTTCAACAGTGCGTTTAGAACAATTATTGCTCGGTCAAACCAAAGATCAGTCGAATTAGCATTGTTGATGTTGGCCTTGTAGATTTGTTCGTATTCCCACCAATTTGTTCGAATATACTTCTCGTCCTTCTCACAAACAGCCTTCCATAGCTTCATTAAGTCGAAGATATGTTTGCTTTCATTAAAGATGACGTTGGCAGGTTGAAGCTGAATAAGAATATCTTCAGATGTCAGGAACTTTCCGAAATGACTCCGTAACGATGGAGATAACCCAAATGGGATTCCGAATTTGCGACAGAACTGAAGCAGGCTAGCATTATCCTTGATTTTACTAAAATGAGTGTGCATTCCAGTGATCGTCATTGGATCGTAGGATTTCCCCGGCTTTCCTTCGAGGAGCTGGGTAACAGCATCAGCTGTAGGGAGTACTAAACTTATTGGATCGCCTTTTGTGGCATTGTAATCAAATGAATTATGATATTCGTCAAAAAAGGCGAGAAATGCCACAAACGAAAGGCCATCAGGGATTTGACCACCAAAGAAACGCCACAACGGCCTGTATCTCTCCGAGATATCCTCCAGACTTTCACAAGTTATGATTTCGTAGTCAGCGTAGACCAAGACACGAGTCACGCTTTTTTGTGCTAGGAGAGTATGCATATCCGCCTCCGGATTAGTAAGCATAAAAGTAAGCATTCATGCGTATTTTCTCTTCTCCTCAGATTATATACTCAATTTGGAAGGACTACAACATATTCCAATACTAAGGAAAGGACTGGCTCGAAATGAAGCTATTTGTAAACGAAACAATCGGCATAGAAGCAACTTTGCCGCAATACCCGTCGTTGAAGGTCACCCTATCGGTAAACGAAGTGGCCGTAATGCTCGGGGTATCGACGGACTGCATCTATACTATGGTCCGTGAACAGCAGATACCGTTCGTGCGGGTAAGGCGCAGGATCATCTTCCACCGCGACGTTATTGACTCGTGGTTGAGCGGCAACATATCCCTATAGGGGGCGGGAGCGCGGTGCATGAGCAATCATTCAAAGCTTGTTGATCTGAACCGTCTTATAGACGGTATCAAGAACCAGATCAGCATCGTCGATGTTGCCGGAAGATTTATGCAACTACGAAAGTTCGGAAGTCGATATAAAGGGCTATGCCCATACCATTCCGAACGCACACCCTCCTTCATCATTTACGGCGATTCGGGGCATTTCAAGTGCTTCGGTTGTGGGAAGCATGGCGACGTCATCGATCTATGGGCTCACTTCAACCGGGAAAGCAAAGGCAACGCGATTCGACAATTGGCGGAATTTTACAACGTCGACGATTTCGTTGAATACGAGCCGAGTCAGCAGGAAGTGGATTGGTTCCTTGACAAAAAAAGATGCGAATTGAAGCTCCTGATCGGAACTTGGCTTTTCGAGTTGGAAGAGTTGTTTTTCTCTACCACTCAAACTGAGACTGAGCGGGAGATGTGTACTGAGCTCATGAAATTGGAGTACTGGTACGCCTGGATTGACGAATTGAATTACGTATCCCTTAAGGCGCTACACGATAGAATTCCGGGATATTTGAAAGGACTATACCTGCGGTTCTGGGAAGGGGGGGGGACGGGTTGAATGCTGTGGAATGGATGAAGGTGGAAAAAGAAAAGGCCGCCAAGATGAAGGCGACAACATATGACTCTACTGTTCCAAAAGAAGAGTCAAAAGAAGAGAAGACTTCACAGGCGAAACTGCTCGTACAGATGGCAAAACCTGCACAGCTTTTCCATACGCCAGATGATGACTTTTACGCGCGGGTTCCGGTCAATGGTCATTACGAGACGTGGCCAATCCGGTCGAAGGCTTTTTGCTCCTGGTTGACACGTACTTTTTATCATTCGACAGAGAAGCCCCCAGGCAATCAAGCGATGTCGGATGCGCTGCGTGTACTCGAAGCAATAGCCCAATTCGAGGGACAGAAGCTACCCGTATTCACACGCATCGCGAAGTTGAACGATACGATTTATCTCGACTTATGCAACGAGAAGTGGCAAGTGGTCGAGATCACGATTTCGGGGTGGAAAATCGTGAATGATTCGCCAGTTCGGTTTCGTAGGGCGAAGGGAATGTCTGCTCTTCCGACTCCGTCGTCAGAGGGAACGGTGGATGAACTTAGACCTTTCATAAACTTCGAAACGGAAGAAGATTTCCGGCTCATTGTGGCGTGGATGATCGCCGCTTTTCAACCAGAAAGCCCTTACCCTGTCCTGACGCTTCAAGGAGAGCAAGGGAGTGCGAAGAGTACGACAAGTCGAGTGATCAAATCGCTGATCGACCCGTCGACAGCGCCACTTAGGACGTTCCCTAAGGATGAAAGGGACTTGGCAATAGCAGCTACAAACGCCCACATACTTACCTACGACAACCTTTCAGGAATCTCGAATCAGATGAGCGACGCAGTTTGTAAGCTCGCCACTGGGGGAGGTTTGGCGACAAGGAAGCTTCACACCGATGATGAGGAAGCCATATTCAACGTTCGCCGACCGGTAATCATCAATGGCATTGACGACATCGCTACCCGGCAGGATCTCGTAAGTCGGTCTATCTTGGTGAACCTTCCTTCTATTCCGGAAGAGAAACGGAGCGACGAATCGACTTTCTGGGAGAGCTTTGAGCTAAGAAAACCTAGCATACTCGGGGCGCTGCTTACGGCCGTCAGCGGGGCGATGAGGGAGCTTCCCAAAACGAAGCTAATGAAAAAGCCACGTATGGCTGACTTTGCGCTCTGGGCAACGGCGGCAGAAGAGGCACTGGGTTGGCAGAAGGGTGATTTTATGAAGGCTTACGGCGATAACATCATTTCAGCGGTTAGTCAGGGGCTAGAAGCTGACCCCGTTGCAGCGGCTGTAAGGCTGATGATGGCTGAGCGAAAAGACTGGGTAGGAACACCGAGGGATCTTCTTGCTGCTCTGAATCATTACGCAGATGACTCTACGCGAAAGAGCAGATCTTGGCCGTCCGACAGAAAGATCAGCGGCAGGCTCAAGCGGGTCTCATCGGCACTTCGCTCGAAGGGGATCAATTACTACGACTTGGGACACTCCGAGCGCGGGAGAAAGTTGAGATTAGAAAGAGTAGAATCCACATCGTCAGTACCCTCAGAATCGTCAGAAAGTGTAACAATTCAAGGGTTCGGGACTGACGATATTCTGACGATCACGATGATGGATGTGGACAATTATCGTCAGACTGACGATGTTCAGAATGTATCGTCAGGTGATAAACCCAGTCGCATCAAAGAATACGACGATCCTGACGATGCTGAGGATAGTTTCGAAACTTCCTCTAGTGACGAATCGATTCTGATATGAGCGACATCCGGAGGTTGATCGATGAGCTAGAAGTCGCTGGGGTATCCGTGACGGTCGAGGGTTCCAATCTTCGACTAAGCAAGCGCCCCCCCGACCCCCTCCTTTATGCGGTGCGAATGTACAAGCCGCAGCTCGTTATGCTACTACGAACGCCAACCGTCAGCTATACAAACGGCAAACGGACGATTTACGATTTAACAGCGTACCATACGTATTTTCGAAACAACCCACTCCCAGAAGGAAGTGGGGGCAATAGCCCATGACACTATTACTCAGGGGGATACTCCATGACGAGCCGTTGCGAAGCGAAAACCAAAAGCGGATCACCATGTAATCGTCCTGCTGGCTGGGGGACGCATCATGTTGGTGTCGGGAAGTGCAAGCTGCATGGAGGGGCATCTCCCGTGAAGCACGGACTGTACAGCAAGTACGCCAAGCATTCGTTGGCCGAAGTTGTACAGTCGCTTGTGAACGACCCGGAACTGGTTAATCTTCGCCAGCAAATCGCGTTTAAACAGGCTCTTATTCTGGGCCGGCTAAATCAGCTCGGGTCAGAGATGACTCAAGATGATTTGCGGTTCCTTGCCGATCTTTCGGAAAAAGTTGCCCGAGATATCGAGCGACTGAACAAGATTGAGCATGGTGAGAAATACGTGTTACAAGTCGCGGAAGTTCAAACCGTCGTTCAACAAATAACGTTAATCATTCACCAAGAGATATCTGACGAACACGTTATCGAACGCGTTGCTGAACGTTTGCAGAAGCTTAAGTGGTAAACCGATACGGAAGGCGGGGCGGTTATGAAAAAAATTATTCTAAAGGCAATCGGCGAGAGCTTAAGAGGTGCCGGCAATTGCCCTTACGATGCGGCTTGTCCGTTTGGCAGAAGTATCAAGTGTACGGCTCCACGGGATGTGTTAGAGGATAGAATAGAAGTCATTAAAAGAAGGCTGAGCGAGCCGAATCAGTTCGCAGCTCAATTAAAGGATGGACCATGGCATTGTGATAACATTGGCATTGTCCGGTTTGTAGATCCTGACGAAGAGTAAAAAGAACCGCTATTTGGTTTATTAAAACCAGTATAGCGGTTTCTTTTTTTGTCATTGTCAAGTTGCGCAGTAAACTTTACAAAGTTGTCGAATTGCAAGCGAAGTATTTGATATAATTGGCAGGATGAGGCAGATAAACGCTAAATGAGAGCAAAGAAGGTCGATACGGCACAGTTGGATGTACATTTTTTGTTGATTACACTTTGGGGATCTATGGAAGTTCTTGATTGAAAGAAGATCATCGTATGGAGGATGACTTAATTGTTTTTATTTCTAGTTCGTGAACGTGGTTTTAATATCCCTGACGAAGATAAGATGCAGTTATATCTCATCGAAGATAATTGGAATGATATGTATAGGTATCGAACAATGTACTCACTTTGTTACCGAAACTTAGACGGGGAAATAATGGTCGTCGGCAGCGTGAAGATTGGCCAGTACGGGAGGAGAGAAGGACGGCCAGAAATCCCGAGAGAATTTAATGATCTTAATGTAGAGCAATTCTTCTCGCTCGGGCAAGGTGTTGATTATTATGAGGCACTTTACCGTTTAGGCGATGATCGACGGTATGAAATTCTTAACGCATTAAATGATGTTGCATTACATGAATATCTGTATAAGAGGGCTATGGATGAGGATGTTTTTCTAACCTCGCTTACTCGCTCAATCCGCATAAGTGCAATCAAGAGCCAATTCCGAAGACTTGCAAATGGGAACGCTGTCCTTACCCGTTATGGTTTTGTATACCATGGTCCTAATATTACAGGCGCGGCGACATTTCAAATGGATTTTAATGTGCAGCCTCATTCTAATCCACCTACCAATATGCATATCATTATCGGACGTAATGCGGTTGGTAAAACACATTTATTAAACAATATGATTAAATCGCTTATCAATGAAGCGCCTGAAACGCAGCGGTGCGGGGAATTCGTAGTGACAGAGGTTCAGGACGAGTTTGAAAATGAGGAATACATTGAAAGTAACGAGCTCTTTGCAAATGTTGTATCGGTATCGTTCAGTGCATTCGACCAGAATGATCCACATGAGAAATCAAAAGAGCTAAAGCGTCCGTTTACTTATATAGGATTGAAGCAAAATAAACGAAGACCGAAAACGCCTGACGAACTGACTGATGAATTTGCCGATAGTTTTTATGCCGTAAGAAGTAGAGGGAAAGGACAGCGCTGGTTGCAAGCAATGCAAATGTTGTCATCTGATCCGATCTTTGATCAAGCGGATGTAGGTTCCCTTCTTCGCCCGCCACAAATTGATGAGGTTGTCTCATTCCAGGAGACCCCGGATGAGGCGAATAAAAGAAGACCAAATGAGTCTTTCGACGAGATGTGTGCGTTGCTTAAAAGAAAAGCGAGGGCACTGTTTCATCCTTTGAGTTCAGGTCATAAAATTGTGTTATTAACGCTAACACGATTGGTTGAAACGGTAGAGGAGCGGACACTTGTCTTTTTGGACGAGCCAGAAAGTCACTTGCATCCGCCGCTTTTATCCGCATTCACCCGCACGTTATCTCATCTCTTAATTCACCGTAACGGGGTAGCCATAATTGCAACGCACTCGCCTGTTATTTTGCAAGAGGTTCCACGTAGCTGCGTTTGGAAATTACATCGTTCCGGGACTAGAGTCAGTTGCAAACGTACCAATATCGAAACGTTCGGCGAAAGTATTGGGGCACTTACTAGTGAGGTCTTTGAGCTGGAAGTGATGCATTCCGGATTTTATAAGATGTTGCAAGATGCGGTCAGAACGTACGGGGATTATGATACGATCTTAGAACATTTCAACGATGAACTTGGGTGGGAGGCGAGATCTATCTTGCGTTCGCTCTTGCCGTACGAGGGGGACGCATAGAAGTATGTTGCATCTTCCAGCACCTACAGTAACTGTAAGAGATGTTTTTTCAACTTCGATCAGCAATGTACAAGATGCTGACCTAAAACGCCGCCTTGAAGCGTGTTTACCGGAAATTGAAGCTGACACGAGGGACTATGAAAGCAAAGCGCCACTTGCTCTGCTGCATACGATCAATAGAAAAACAATTATCAACGGCAATGTCACGAAAGACGAGATGGAAAACGTCTACACATACCGGATGGTCCAGAGAGAAGGGCGTGACTATTATACACAATTTAAAAGACCGATCGATGACGTGGATACGTGTCCATTTTGCGGCCATTTTACTGTCAGGACATTAGATCATTATTTGCCGAAAGCCAAGCATCCTTCCTTAGCGGTCACTCCTACCAATCTAGTTCCGTCATGTTGGGACTGCAATACTAGTAAAAACGCGCGAACTCCAGCTAGGAGTGAGGAAGAAACACTTCATCCATATTTTGATAATATCAATGATGTTCAATGGCTGTTTGGCAATGTGCGTCATACAGAACCGGTCGGAGTCAGATATATAATCCGGGCGCCTGTTGCTGCAAATCCGGTACTTGCCTCCAGAGTGCAAGAGCACTTTGTGGCATACAACCTCGGGGGGGTATACAGCTCGCAAGCTGGTAGTAAGCTGCGGCAAATTGCAGGAGAGCTGAGTCGGCTTCTGCAGACTCAGGGAAGCGATGCCGTCCGGCTTCAATTAATGGAACGGGCGGAAAGTTGCTTGGAAATCCACCGCAATTCGTGGGAAGGCGTATTATATCAAGCGCTTGCAGCAGATGACTGGTACTGCTCCACTGGCGTGTTACAGCAGCCACGATCGCTAAACTAAATTATCTTGTATTTAGAAAAAATAGACATTTTATTAATTCAGCGGTATACTAAAATAAATCACACCGGAAAGCATCCGGAGAAACGGTATAGGCCGTTTTCTCCGGATGCTTTTTTCTGTGTAAATGGAGGATTATTATGACTAATTGTAACCTACGTAGAGGCGATTCGATTCAAGTGCACTATGATTTCGTAAAGTTTGAGCACGGGATCTTCCTAGAGTATTCATTTCTAGGGGAACCTGCTGACCTAGAGTGCTATCTCGTGTATGAAATGATGCACGAGCATCACAGTGATAAGACTAATGAGACGATAAAGTACGTACCAATTGATTCAATAATTCAAGTAAGGAGAACAATGTCAGATTAAATTAGAGTTCCTCCGCTATATGCGTTGAATAGTTGACACCTCCTCCCGGAGCTGATAACGAAATTACCGTGTGTAAACTTAGAACTGATCGGTCCGGATTGTATTGCTATTGACTCGCTTAGAATTGTGAGTTATATTGATGTTTGAACGTATAGCAATACAATCCACTAAAGGAGTGAGACGGTTTGAGTAAAAGCTTGGAATCTCTTCAGGCCGAAGTTGAGCAATTGAAGCGGCAAATGATCGAAGTGCGCTCTTTGCTGAAGATGGACTCACAGTCGGTACGACGTCCTTGGGAAAGTAATTTGGTGGTTGATTGGATGATAAAACTGGTTTATCCCGGCATTTATAGAGAGAAGGATACCCCTTCAGCGGGGTTCCCGCAAAATCGCCGAAAAGTGGCTGCACAAATTAAAGGTGGACAGTGGATGTTTGTCTACGTGACCTCACCGATCAGGAAGATAATCGGGCTCGCACGAGTAACTGGTCCGATGCGTGTACTTGGAGGTGCAGATGAGCGCTGGCCGTTCAATGTGCCTCTCCAGTGGGAAATCGGTCCGAAGTTAGATGGGGTTACACTTCTAGAGGTTGGGCTCGACATTCGGCCACGTCCTGGTGATACGCTGTACGGGATTACACCGGATATCGCGGAGGAAATCAAGAAACGTCTCAACATGCAACCGGACCTTACCCCAAGTCAGTGGGATTACTTGATACGTCAATACCGCGAGGAATATCGAGAAGTTGTCCCTCATGAGGAAGCTGTTCGCCGACTCCGTTATGCAGGCTATAATGCGTCTGCTGACGAACTGGAGACATGGTATGCCGGCGATGGGACTCGGAGGGGTTGGGACGAATTCGCCAGCAAGGGACATTTCCACATTAAATATCCGTATGCACGGCGCGTTATTTGGCCTCAAGCATACGGCAATGATAACTAAGAAGAAGACCCTGACGATCGTCAGGGTCTTCTTCTTTCTTGTATTTATCCGTTTATCACCTCGCGCCTGATTTATTCAAACTTGAGTTGCCCAAAATGTAACTAAGTCTCCTATCCCAATCATGTGATTACTTATGTTGTTCTCTCACCACCACCATGCTAAACTTTTGACTTAGGTCTTGATAAATTCTTCAAGTTGCATTGATCATAATGTCGTTTATAGGACGGCATTGCATTGCGGCGATAAACACGACTGACGGGTATTAAAATTCGTCTTTATGTAAGATAATAGAAAATAAACGGGAGAGACGTGCCATGAACCCAGTAGAAATAGAAGCAGCAGTCTCCGATTTGGCAATTCAACCTTTTGACAATGTGGAGTTCCCGTTTGCCTTTCTGAGGGCGTTCGGGAACAAGGAGACGACAATAAAACGCCTGCGCTCGGGTGAGTCGAATAAGTCTGATCTAGGCGGCGTACTACAGACAAACAACATACATATCGCGGTCGCTCAACCTGGCGAAGTTACCAAGACTCTTGCCGCACTGAAAGAAAGCCGGGCAACGAGCAGGGCGAAAGTGCGCTACATCCTCGCCACTGACGGAGCTTACTTCGAAGCAGAGGATCTGGAGTCAGGCGAAACGGTCGTTTGTACCTATCAGGATTTACCAGATCACTTTGGCTATTTCCTACCGCTTGCCGGGATCACTACCATCAAACAGGTACGCGACAGTTCTTTCGACATTCGGGCAACGAGCCGGTTAAACCGGCTCTATGTCGAATTACTGAAAGATAACCCAAAATGGGGAACGAAAGAACGTCGTCACGAGATGAACCACTTCATGGCGCGCCTGATCTTTTGCTTTTTTGCCGAAGACACCGGCATCTTTAGTATGAGAAGACTGTTCACTGACACCATAGAGCAAATGAGCACACGCGATGCCACTAACACTCATGAAGTGATTAGCGAAATTTTTAGCGCTATGAATATGAAGGACATTGACCGAACGAAATTGAGAATACCACGCTGGGCCGACGCGTTCCCTTACGTGAACGGAGGACTCTTCTCTGGTAGTGTAGATGTACCAAGGTTCAGCAAGATTGCGCGTTCCTATTTGCTGCATATTGGTAATCTAGACTGGACAAAGATAAATCCAGACATCTTCGGCTCCATGATCCAGGCGGTGACGGACGACGAGGAACGTGGTGCGCTCGGTATGCATTATACAAGTGTGCCAAACATCTTGAAAGTATTAAACCCTCTTTTTCTGGATGATCTACGAACGCAGCTTGAAGCAGCGGGAGATAACACACGAATGTTGCTCAACTTACGCAAGCGTCTATCGAGGATTCGAGTTTTTGATCCGGCTTGCGGCTCAGGAAACTTTCTGGTTATCGCCTATAAGCAGATGCGAGAGATTGAAAATATCATAAACAAGCGTCGCGGCGAACACGAGCGTGAAAGTGAAATACCACTAACTAATTTCCGTGGCATCGAACTACGTGACTTTTCAGCCGAGATTGCGCGTCTCGCTCTCATCATAGCCGAATATCAATGCAACGTTCTTTATCGTGGTCCAACACTCGCTCTCGCCGAGTTTTTGCCCCTTTCTGCCGATAATTGGATCACCTGTGGCAATTCTATGCGACTAGATTGGCTTAGTATCTGCCCGCCGTCCGGAACAGGTGTAAAGTTCCATGCCGATGATCTTTTCAGCACGCCAATGGATCAAGCGGAGATCGCGTTCGAAAATGAGGGCGGAGAGACATACATCTGCGGCAATCCACCGTACCAGGGGAGCGTAAATCAGACAGCTGAACAAAAAGAGGATATGGCAAGAATTTTTGCGCCAATTCTTAAGAGTTATAAAGACTTAGATTATGTTGCGGCATTCATTTTTAAAGCCGCGCAGTTTAACAGGGAAACCGGCTCTTCAAGCGCGTTTGTTACGACGAATTCAGTTACCCAAGGAGAACAGGTCGCGATGCTGTGGCCGCTTGTCTTTGGAGAGAAGAACATCATCGATTTTGCACACAAGTCTTTTCTATGGAGTAATCTCGCGAGTAACAAAGCTGCCGTTGTCTGTGTCATTTTGGGCCTTTCTCCGACACTTACGACAGAAAGAAAACTGTTTGAGGATGGAATCGTTCGCAGTGTGCCGAATATCAGTCCCTATCTCGTTGCCACCGATACGGTTATCGTTACAAAGAGATCACAGGCTGTATCAGATATTGGGTACATGCAATCAGGAAATAAACCCACTGATGGTGGGAACCTCATTTTATCAACCGATGAAAAAGATGAGATCGTAGCCAAGCATGCGACCGCTGCACACTTTATCAAACGCTACGTTGGTTCACAAGAACTGATAAATGGTGGTGGTCGTTGGTGTATTTGGATCGAAGACTCTGAACTTGATGAAGCCAAGAGAATTGATGAATTTCGCTTCCGCTTTGAAAAAGTGCGACAGTTACGGGAGAACAGTAACGGAACACAGGCTAATCAAAATGCAAATACACCGCATCGCTTCGTATTTGCGCCTCATAGCAGCCATCCTGCAATCGCTGTCCCAAACGTATCTTCGGAGCGTCGGCAATATCTACCTTGCCAGATCACGAATTACAGTACCGTTGTCTCCAATCTCGCTTCTGTGATCTATAACGCCCCGCTCTGGAACATGGCGTTGATCGCCTCTCGATTGCACCTTGTGTGGATTGCAACCGTTTGTGGCAAGATGAAAACCGATTTCCGCTATTCAAACACTCTTGGATGGAACACCTTCCCTGTCCCAACGCTTACTGAGAAGAACAAGTTTGATCTTACAAGTTGTGCCGAGGACATTTTACTGACACGCGAGGCGCACTTCCCAGCGACGCTTGCTGATCTTTATGATCCTGAGTACATGCCTGCTGATCTTCGTGAGGCGCATGAGCGCAACGACGAGGTGTTAGAGCGCATCTATATTGGTCGTCGTTTTCGAAATGATACGGAACGGTTGGAAAAGCTGTTCGAGCTTTACACTAAAATGACTATATCAACTAAACCGCCTAAGAAAGGCAAGAGGGAGGCAGGAGCATGACAAGCGGGAATAAATCAATTCCATCTATATCGGTGAACTACGTAGGTAACGGAAGTTCTACTAGAACCAGTGTGCTTGGGATGCGACCTATGCAGGAACGCGCATATGAGCGTCGCGGCGAGCAGTATCTGCTTATCAAGTCACCGCCGGCATCTGGCAAAAGCCGTGCACTGATGTTCATAGCCCTAGACAAGCTCCAAAATCAAGGGCTCAAGCAGGCAATCATTGTGGTACCGGAAAAGTCAATCGGTTCAAGCTTCAACGACGAACCACTGAGCCAATTTGGCTTTTGGGCCGACTGGCGCGTGAGGCCAAAATGGAATTTATGTAACGCGCCTGGATCAGACAACGGTGGAAAGGTTAATTCAGTAGGCGCTTTTCTCGAAGGAGACGACAAGGTATTGGTCTGCACTCACGCTACTTTCCGTTTCGCTGTAGATCAATTTGGGATTGAGGCGTTCGACAATAGGCTGTTAGCTGTGGACGAATTTCACCATGTTTCTGCCAACCCTGACAACAAACTCGGTCAGCATCTTGGGCAGTTCATCGCACGTGATCGTGTGCATATCGTGGCGATGACCGGTTCCTACTTCCGTGGCGATGCTGAGTCTGTGCTAACCCCTCAGGACGAGTCAAAGTTCGATACCGTTACTTATACTTATTACGAGCAACTCAATGGCTACGAGTACCTGAAGCAACTCGACATAGGTTATTTCTTCTATACAGGCTCATACACCGATGACATTCTCAAGGTACTAGACCCGGTCGAAAAAACCATTATACACATCCCGAACGTCAATTCGCGCGAAAGCACCAAGGACAAGATCAGAGAGGTAGAGCATATCATTGAAGAGCTGGGCGAATGGCAAGGCACCGATCCCGTGACTGGCTTCCAGCTAATTAAGATTGCAGATGGTCGAATCCTACGGATCGCCGATTTGGTGGATGACGATTCGACAAAACGCGACTTGGTGTCCGCCTCGTTGAAAGACCCTACACATAAGAATAATCGCGATCATGTAGACATTATTATCGCCCTAGGTATGGCGAAAGAAGGCTTTGACTGGATTTGGTGTGAGCACGCACTGACGATTGGTTATCGGGCGAGTCTCACCGAAATTGTGCAGATCATCGGGCGCGCAACCCGCGATGCCCCAGGCAAAACCCGCGCTCGTTTCACAAACCTGATCGCAGAACCTGACGCCTCCGAACAGGCAGTTACCGAAGCCGTGAACGATACCTTAAAGGCCATTGCCGCCAGCTTGTTGATGGAACAGGTACTTGCACCACGCTTCGAGTTTAAGCCGAAGAATCCAGAAAACGGACCGGTGCAAGGTTACGATTATGGCGACGATGGTTATGACCTAGAAAAATGTAATGTCGGCTTCAACCACGAAACAGGTCAGGTGCAGATTGAGATCAAAGGTCTCTCAGAGCCCAAAAGTGAAGAAGCTATGCGTATATGCAAAGAGGACCTGAACGAAGTGATTGCGACATTCGTACAGGACAAGACCACCATCGAGCGCGGCTTGTTCGACAGTGAAGTGGTACCAGAGGAGCTCACCCAAGTTCGTATGGGCAAGATCATCAAAGAAAAGTACCCCAACCTATCCGAAGTAGATCAAGAAGCAGTACGCCAGCACGCTGTCGCTGCTCTCAATCTGACACAACAGGCAAAACAAATTGCACTTGGCGGGAATGGAGGCAACAGCGAAAAAGCGGCAAATACTGCCCTAATCGCTGGAGTGCGCAAGTTCGTAATGGACGTGCGCGAACTGGAGATTGATCTCATCGACCGCATAAATCCATTCAGCGAAGCATATGCGATCCTCGCCAAAGCGTTAAGTGAAGATAGTCTAAAACAGGTTGCGGCTGTGATTTCCGCTAAACGTGTAAGCATTTCCTATGAGGAGGCTAGAGCGTTGACTGAACGTGCTCGAAATTTCTTGAAGGAACGTGGAAAACTACCGGATATAAATGCGCGAGACCCATGGGAGAAACGTATGGCAGAAGGTATCGCAGCCTTGAAACACTACAGTGCGAAACAAAAGGCCGCAGAAGACAGCGGAGGGATATAAATGTCTAATCTTTCTGACGACGAACTACTTGCTGAGCTTGGCGTATATCAAGAGATAGCGAAGACAAGTTCTCACTCACCACGTGAGGAACGAATCATCGCGGGGTTTGAAGAAATCCAGCGATTTGTCGAGCAACATGATCGTGTCCCGCAGCACGGTGAAGAAAAAGACATATTTGAGAGACTGTACGCCGTGCGACTTGATCGCCTGCGAGAACAGGAGGAATGTCGGGTTCTTCTTGCGTCACTCGATAACCATGGGCTACTGAGTGGGTACGGAAATAAATCGGTGGACCCTTTGGAGTCGATGGATGACGACGAACTACTTGCAGAACTCGAAGGTTTGGTTGAACACTCCAGCATAACAGAATTGCGATATGTGCGCTCACGAGCCGAAATACAGGCTGCAGAGGAAATAGCCAATCGTGAGAAGTGTGAGGACTTCGATCGGTTCCGGCCGTTGTTTAAGCAGGCTGAACATGAACTTAAATTTGGCGTGCGACAAACGCGACCATTTGGTAAGGATGCGAGTGTCAGTGTAGGGGATTTCTTTATTTTAGGCGGTCAACTGGTTTACGTGGCTGAGAAGGGAGATGAATTCATTAGTTCATCCACTGAGCATATGGATGCTCGCCTCAGGGTCATCTACTCCAACGGTACCGAAAGTAATCTCCTTTTAAGATCTTTACAAAAAGCACTTTACAAAGACAAAGCTGGTCGCCGATTAACCGAGTCGGTTGAAATGTCGCTGTTCAGCGAAACTTGGGAAGAAAATGATATTGAAAGTGGTACAATTTATGTACTGCGAAGCCTGTCCAGCCACCCTTTTGTTGCTGAACACCGTGAACTGATTCACAAGATTGGAGTTACCGGTGGAAAAGTTGAAACCCGAATAGCCAATGCAAAATTCGATGCAACTTTCCTGCTGGCAGATGTTGAAATCGTTGCTAACTACAAACTGGTTGGCATTAATCGCAAGAAGCTAGAAGGTTTATTTCACCGAATCTTTGCACCAGCACAGCTCGACCTCACCATTCATGATCGCTTCGGCCAACCTGTACGGCCGAGGGAATGGTTCCTTGTACCGCTGAACGTGATTGACGAAGTGGTACAGCGTATACTGGATGGCACGATTACCAATGTGGCCTATGATCCCAATACAGCTAGTTTGGTCAACTTTACTTAGCAATGAAGTCAGAAAAGAGGGCTACCTAATTGTTAGCCTTCTTTTGTATTTTATCTACTTTTAATATGCTCACTATATGCTCACGCCATTTTCTCATAAATCGTTAATTAACGATAAAGAAGTTACAGCAGAGATGATGAGAGAACCTTGATATGACGCAGTTTCTGCACTGTTTGTGACCTATAGTTTAAGATATTACAAAAAGTTACCGTCATGATGTTAATGACAGTGATTTAAAGGAATGATGTAAATTTGATGTAAAACACTAACATCAATGAACAGATTTAAACCCAGAGGAACGGCGCAGCCAAGGAACGAATCCCTTATAATAGGGGGTTCATCGGATTGTAACAGCTTCAGTCCTAAACGGTGTTTAACACTGGCAGCGAAGAGGTCAGCGGTTCGATCCCGCTAGGGTCCACCAAAATATTAAACGCACGCAGTCCTCCGGGACTGCGTTTTTTGTTATGGTTGGACTTAAGCTGATTGAACCAAGAGGGGCGTTCCGCGCGGACGGAACGTTACTTCGGGGTCCCCGCAAAGTAATCGGAATAGACAGCCCGCGCTCGCGAATGACAGTAGACCGTAAACGGCCCAACGGCGCCGCAGGGAGCATATCACCCTGCGGCGCCTTATGTTCGTCAGATGAGGTCAACCCTTTCATACTTCACACGCCACGTCGCTCGTGCGCTTCTCGCGCAGCTTCGCAGGCGTCGGTAAGCCGTGTCGTCTAAACACCTGATACATATAATGGTGACTCGAGAAGCCGGACAGGTTCGCCACCGCCTCGACGGAACAAGCGCTCGTGGTAAACAGCCATCGGGCCTCTTCCAGACGGCGAGCTTGAAGAAGGTCATGGAAGGAGCGGTTCAAGGATTTGGAGAGGAGCCGGTTAATTTGCTTCGGGCATAGGAATAGGAAACGAGATACGTCTTCGATCCGAATGGGTTCCATATAATGCGTATTGATAAATTCAACGATACGACGTACACGGTTACGCGATTCTACGCCAGACCGCTCCTTCGAAGCACCTTGTCCCCGTATGTCCTTGACGAGACGCAGCATATCGACGATGACGGACATGAGGATGGCCTGCGCGCGTAAACGGTATCCAATCTCGCCTCGCTCCATTTCTTCGAAAAGCTCTTCGAATTTCAGGTCCATGCGATATCGATCTTGGAAGACATGCGGGTAACAATGCGATAAGTATTTCTTCATTTGTTCGCTTTCCTCGGATATCTCCGATCTCGGGCCGGAGGGGAGCAGGTCGAATCGCATGCAGCATTCCTCCATCGGATCACGGGGATCGGCCGTTTGCGCATGCTTAATATAAGGCCCCGTAATATAGGCCTCGCCGCCGCATACGTCAAGATCATGTCCTTCGATCGTAATAAACCCCTTACCGGCAGGGATGATATGCAGCTCGAAGCAAGCATGGGAATGCTCGGGAACGTTCCAATTCGGGTCCGGCCCAACGCGATTCACATGGCTGACATACACTTCGAAGTCCGGGATGTTGAAGCGAAAGTCCATGGTTTCCGTGATATAAGACTTACGGATCCTGCCGTGCTTGCCCATCGCGATACCTCCTATTCCCTCTATCGTTCACAAGGTCCATATTTCTAAATTCGTAGTCCGGATCTCGCCTTATGATTCCTTATCGTTGTCGGTATACTTGGACGTATCACGGGTCATGAGGAGATCTTACATTGTCCAAAAACGCACATTTGGAACGTACGATGCAATCTTTCTTGAACAAGCTGAAGCAGCGATCCTTCGAAACCGTCATTCCCATTCCGGACTGGCAGATTCGCAGCGCCGACTACGTCGCGCCGGGAGAAATCCGTTACACCTCGGAGTGGAGAACGATCGAGGTCGGCGAAGCGTGGCTGGAGACGACGGCGTATTTTCGCGCGAAAGCGGTCGTGCCGACTTCGCTTGCCGGGAAGCCGCTCGAGCTGTGGTTCGACAATCAAGGCGAAAGCCTGCTGTTCGTGAACGGCGAACCTCGCCAAGGCTTCGACCCGAATCGCAGCCTATGCAGAATCTCGGATTCGGCCGTTGCAGGCGAAACCTATGAGTTCGTCATCGAATCGTGCATTCGCTGGCAGAACTTCGCCCATATGAAGCAGAACGGACTGGCGTACGACCGTCATCTGTTTCGACATGCGGCCTGGGTGAACGTCAACTCCGAAATCGAGGACATCGCGTACGATTTATCCGCTCTGTTCGAGAGCGCGCTCGTTCGTTCCGACCAGTGGTCGGAGAGCCTGCTTATGGCAGCGCAGCGCATGATCAAGCCCGAAGCTCCGCTCGAGTCGCTGCTCGCCGGCGTTCGCGATACCAAGATGCTCTTGCGGCAAGAGTGGTTCGACGGCGCTGCGGATAAGCAGGGGACTACGATTATCGCGACCGGCCATTCCCATTTGGATCTCGCGTACTTATGGCCAGCCAAGGAAAGCGTGCGGAAGACCGGGCGCACCTTCTCCAATATGCTTAGGCTGCTGGAGCGGTATCCGGATTTCCATTTCGCCCAAAGCCAGCCTGTGCAATATGAATATGCCAAGAAGCATTACCCGGACCTGTACGACCAGATCAAACGTTACGTACGCGAAGGGCGGTGGCAGCTTGTCGGCGGCATGTTCGTGGAACCGGATTGCAACCTGACTTCCGGCGAATCGCTCGTCAGGCAAATTCAATACGGGCAGCGGTTCTATATGGACGAATTCGGCAAGCATGCCGACATCTGCTGGCTGCCGGATTCATTCGGCTATTCGGCGGCGCTGCCGCAACTGTTGGCTAAGTCGGGCTATCGCTACTTCTACACTTGCAAGCTGAATTACAATTCCGTGAACGAGCTTCCGTTCCATAGCTTCCGCTGGGAGGGCTTGGACGGCAGCACGATTATCGGGACGCTGGATGCGTTCGGATCCTATAACGGTCAGATGAACTTGAAGGAGTTGACCGGCGGGATCGAACGGTACAAGCGCAAAGGTCACCAAGGCGCCCTCTTCAACGTATTCGGACATGGCGATGGGGGCGGCGGCGTCGATGCCGGAATGATTGAACGAGCGAAGCGCTACGATAAGCTTCCCGGCTTGCCGGCCGTGAAGCTCGGTAAGGCGGAGGACTACTTCAATCAGATCGAATCGGCGAATCCTTCGCTTCCTCATTGGTGCGGCGAATTGTATTTCGAATGGCATCAGGGCACCTTCACGTCTCAGGCGCGAGTGAAGCGCAACAATCGCCGCAGCGAGGAGCGACTGCGGGACGCCGAGTTGCTCGGCGTATTGACAGGGCGGATCGACCGGGCGCGATTCGAACTGCTCGATGAGGCGTGGCGGATCGTCTTATTCAATCAATTCCACGACATCCTGCCCGGAACGTCTCAGGCGGAGACGTTCATGAATGCCGAGCAGGACTACGCGCGGGTATACGAGATCGTCGACCGCCTTGATGCAGAAGCGGCATTATCGCTGGTCCGGCAGCATTCGGGATTAGAAGCGTCAAGCGATGCGGACATGCAAGACTGCCTAGGCTCGTATATCGTCTTGAATACGCTCTCGTTTCCTCGAACCGGATGGGTCGCGTTGCCAAGCGTTCCCGAAGACTCCATTGTGATTGTCGACGCGTCGACCGGCGAAGAAGCGATGTACGACAGAGGAGCGGACGGCAGCTTCTTGGTCGAGGCGAAGGACATTCCCCCCGTCGGCTTCAAGCGCTACGAGATCAAGCAGGGGAAGCGCAAAGTCTCTTCCGATGATGCCTTGTTACGGGTTGAGAACGGTTGTCTGGTGCTCGAGAACGAATACCTTCGCGTCCACGTTCGTCGTCAGGACGGCACGATCGAGCGAATCTATGATAAATCCATGGGCCGCGACGTATTGAGAGTTGGCGGCATGGCGGGCAACACCCTGGAGTTGTTCGATGAGCTCTACGATTTCTATGACGCTTGGAATATCGCGGGCGAATCGCTGAAGCATGGAATCCCGTTACTTAAGCTAGACGCCATTGACGTCGTGGAGCAGTCGTCAGCCGCGCAATCCGTTCGAATCGTTCGATCGTTCCGCAGCTCATGGGTTCAACAAACGGTTCGGCTTCGCCGCGGATCCAGGGAATTGGAATTCGAGACCGAAATCGATTGGCGAGAAGAGCGAGCGATGCTCAAGGCCGGCTTCGAGCTCGATATCCATGCCGACAAAGCAACGTATGATACGGCCTTCGGTAACGTACAGCGGTCTACGCGAACGAATACGTCTTGGGAACAGGCACAGTACGAAGTGCCTGCGCACCAATGGGCAGACGTATCGGAGGCGAACTACGGCGCAGCCATATTGAACGATTGCAAATACGGCTATGATTGCAAGCATGGGAAGCTTCGCATTACGCTGCTTAAATCGGCCAAATACCCTGACGACACCGCCGATCTTGGCAAGCACGCTTTCCGTTATGCGCTCTACTGTCATGAAGGGGATTGGCGCACGGCGAAGGTCGATGAAGCAGGCCAATGTTTTAACGTCCCGCTTCGGATCATTCCGGTTCAAGGCGGCGACGGCGTGGTCGCGGACGGGAAGAGCTTCCTGAAGCTGTCCGCAGCCGGAATCTTCCTGTCCGCCATGAAGTTCGCGAAGCCCCAAGCCGGAGAGCCCGTTTCCGTCATCATCCGGTTACACGAGAACCGGGGAGCCCGCCGTGCGGCGGACATCCAGTGGGCGGGCAACCCGATTCGGAATGTCTACGAATGCGATCTGCTGGAGCAGGATTTGAAGGAGACAGCGTCAGGGCCTCAATCGTTCCGGACCGCATTCCTGCCATACGAAGTGAAGACGTTCCGGCTCGTACTCGAATCGTGATCTGATTTCAAGATAAGAATAGGCGATCGGTAGAGTCATAACGATGCACAATATCAGTTTCGTTGTGATCTATTCGAGCAAATTGGTCCCAAAGTGCGCAAAAGAGGCCTACGGCATCGGTGCCGCAGGCCTCTATTCGGTTTGATTTTATTTACCGCGCTTTATTACCCGCACCCCATTAACAGGCAACTCAAGCTGCTTGCCTATCGGTTCGCCGGTCTCCATATCGATGTAGGTCCGTTCGTCCAATTCTACGAGGCTGATCTCGCCGCCGAAGTTCATGACGAACACGTAATCGGTACTCCCGTCCGTCCGCACTTGCGCCGTAATTCCTTCCGGCAATTCGGTATCGAGCGCGCGAGAGAGGTTTGCTTCCGAAATGATTCGCCGATAAAACGCAGTGAGGAAATCGTCGCCCAGACGGGTCGCCATATGATAGGCTCGTCCTTGCCCCAAATTGTTGACCGTCAGAGCGGGTTGTCCCGCGTAGAAGTCGTCCGAGTAATAACCGAGCGCTTCGCCCGTTTCCAGATGAACGATCTCGCATAACTCGCGGGACTCGAAGGTGCCCGCGAAGCCGAGAGCATTGCCTTCCGGCAAGACCACGCCATTGACGTCATGGTCGTGAAGACCGTCGATTTCCTCCGCCCATATGCCGAGCGTCTTCCGCAAAGGACCCGGGAATCCGCCTAAGTGGCATAAGTCGCGCTCGTCGACGACGCCGGACCAGTAAGTCGTCACGAGCGTGCCGCCGTTCTCCACGAACGCTTCCAATTTCCGCCCCGTTTCTTCGCGGCACAAGTACAGCATAGGAGCAATGATCAACTTATAAGAGGAGAGATCTTCTTGCGAGCCGACGATGTCGACCGGAACGCCTTGCTTCCAGAACGCCCGATAATGAGCCATGACCGTTTCCTCGTAATGGATACCGGAATTGCGAGGACCTTGCGCGTCTTTCACCGCCCAGCGGTTATCCCAATCGAACAGGATCGCCGTCTCCGATGGCGTCGTAGCGCCGACGACTTTGGATAGGTCGGCTAGCGTTCGTCCCAAGTCGGCCACGTCCCGGAAGACGCGCGTGTTCTCGTGCCCGGCGTGGTCGACGACGGCGCCGTGGAATTTCTCGCTGGAGCCGCGGCTTTTGCGCCATTGGAAATATTGGACCGAATCGGCGCCGTGCGCGACGGCTTGAAGCGAAGCAAGCTTGTGCATCCCCGGGCGTTTCAGCTTGCTGACCGGTTGCCAGTTCGTCGCGCTTGGCGTGCTCTCCATGAGCAAGAAAGGCTTGCGCTTAAGCGAGCGGAACAAGTCGTGATAAAAGGCGAAATAGGAACCGATCGCAACGTCGTCCTTCTTGTCGTGCCAAGTCGGGTACGCGTCCCAAGAGACGATGTCGATTTCTTCGGCCAGCTTGCGGTAATCGAGGCTTTCGATCATATGGAAGTTCGTCGTGACCGGCAACTCCGGGTTTGCTCCGCGCACGGCGGAGACTTCGAAACGGCAGAAGTCCGCGGTCTGGTCCGTGACGAATCGGCGCCAATCGAGATTGTGGCCATGCACGCCGAATTCGCCGTGCGGCGCCGGCGATACGACTTGGTCCCATGACGTATACGTGTGCGCCCAGAAGGACGTCCACCAGGAGAAATTGAGCGCGTCGAGCGTGCCGTATTTGTTCTGCAGCCATTGTCTAAACGCTTCTTGGCACAGGTCGCAATGGCATTCGCCAAGATATTCGTTGGAGATGTGCCAGCCGACGACCGCAGGGTGGTTGCCGTAGCGCTGCGCCAATTTTCCGTTAATGATCGCCGTCTTCTCGCGGTAGACCGGGGAAGTGTAACAATGGTTATGCCGCATGCCGTGCAGGTTGCGGACCCGGTTCGGTTCGACGCGAAGCACTTCGGGATATTTGTCGGACATCCATGCCGGACGCGCGCCGGTCGGCGTCGCTAACCAGGCGTAGACGCCGTTAGCCGCGAACGAATCGAGCACCTTGTCCAGCCATTCGAACTCGAATCGGCCTTCCGACGGCTCGAGCGCCGCCCAAGAGAAGATGCCGATGGCCATGACGTTACACCCGGCCAGCTTCATCAGCCGAAGATCTTCTTGTAATATCGCGGGATCATGCAGCCATTGGTCCGGATTGTAGTCGGCTCCGTGCATCAGGACGGGCAGTTTAGGACTGACGGGCGGGTGTTTGCGGCTCATTTGTGATATCTCCTTTAGATTATCGACTTATTCTCGCTTCTATCTTCATGTTAGGCGATTGGACGTTTATACTGGTAGAAGATTAATCTCCAAAAGTCGTATGATCCTAACATGGAGTTGAATAATGCAATGTTGCCTTTTCTTCTCGCGGAAATCGCGCACATGGAAATCAACGTACCGCTCTACGCGATCTGCATCGGCAGCCACGACCAGAAGCCGCTCGACCGCCCGTCCGGCTACTCGGAACATCAATTGTTTCTATGCAATCGGGGAAGCGGCGTGTTCAGAGCGGAAGGTCTAGATGAAGCGGTGTTGACGCCGGGGATGGCGTACGTGCTGCCGGCGGGCGTCCCTCACTCTTATTCGGCGCTGGACGAAAGCGAAGGGTGGGAGCTTGGTTTCCTCGCCTTTAACGGGAAGGCTTCCGAAGCGTTTCTGGACATGTTGGGGGAGAAGGTCATGTCCCCGTTCGGCCTAGCGAGGTTCGAGACCTTGTGGGATAAGCTGTCATCGCTTTGGCACTTGATCGACTTAAACAGGGGAAATGCCTACTGGGAAACGTCGAAGCGTGTTTACGATATGCTCTTGTTCCTGTTGGAGGAAGTAGCGCCTTCGAGAAGGCTCGACAAGGTCAATTCCAAAATCGCCCAGCCGAACGCGAATCTGGACGCCGCCGTTAAGCTGATTCATAACCATTTCGAAGAGCGGCTGCTTCTGTCCAATGTCGCCAGGGCCGTCGGTTATTCGGTACAGCATTTTCACCGGCTGTTCGTCGCCAGCTACGGCGTCACGCCGCAACGGTACATTCTGCAATTGCGCATGCGCAAGGCGAAGGAGTTATTCATTGATGTACCCGGCATCACGGTCGACAGAGTCGCGCAACAGCTCGGCATGGAACCCAGCTACTTCATCCGCATGTTCAAACGGACGTACGGAGAGACGCCCAAGGCGTGGAATAAACGGAGATGAACGCTAGGACCAGATAACGAAACAACAGCGCTGTTCGCTATGGACAGCGCTATTGTCATTGTCGAACCTGATAGCCGTCGCATCATTATTATTTACGTAGAATCGAAAAAAATGGTAAACCGGTTCAAAAAATGCGTCAACGGAGGCGTGCTTGGAATTGCTATACTAGGGGCAAACGAAGGGAGGGCTTACTATCGTGACAAGAGCAAATTCAATAGAGGATAGATTGGGCGTGTTGACGGACGAAGTGTCCGAGCATCTCGAAGAGGCGCTGGATTGGGCGAAGGAGCAAGGCTTGAAGCACGTGGAGCTCCGCATCGTCGACGGAACGAACGTCGCGGATCTGAGCGACGAACAAGCGTCGGCTATCCGTCTCAAGGTCGAAGCACGGGGATTGTACGTCTCCGCCGTCGCTTCGCCGGTGTTCAAATGCTCGCTCGATCCCAGCAGAGAGGTTGCATCGGGAGATACGTTCGGGCAAGCCGAAGAGACGGTCGAGGCGCACTTCGCCAAGCTGGCCCGCGTCATTCATCTGACGAAGCTGCTAGGAACGACGCGAATTCGCATCTTCTCGTTCTGGCGCGAAGGGGAGCCGTCTGCCTACCGGGAACGAATCGTGCGTCATATGACGGAAGCGGCCCGGATCGCGCGGCAGTCCGGCGTCTTGCTGCTGCTGGAGAACGAGCCTTCCTGCAACTGCGGATACGCGGAGGAAGTCGCCGACATCGTGCGAGCCGTCGATAGCCCGGCGCTGCGAGCGCTATGGGATCCGGGGAACGAGGCCTACGGCGGTCGCGAAGCGTTCCCGGCCGGGTATAACCGCGTGAAAGGGCTGGCGTCGCACATGCACCTGAAGGACGCTTACATTCTGGCGGACGGCACCCACCGGTGCGTGCCGCTCGGGTCCGGCGACGTGCCGGTCATCGCTCAGCTTAAGGCGCTGGAGGAGGACGGTTACGAAGGTCTCCTCACGATCGAGACGCACTATCGGCCGGAGGGCGGCAGCCGGATGACGGGGACGCGCATGTCGCTCGATGCGCTGCGCGCGATGCTGAGAGAGGTGTGAGACGAGCATGACGATCGCGAAGTTCGGGATCATCGGATGCGGCTCGGTCGCCGACTTCCATTTCGCCGCCTTGCGCGGCATCGAAGAGGCGAAGCTCGTCTACGTGTCCAGCCGCAATGCAGATCGGGCGAGAGCGGTGGCGGAGCGGGAAGGCTGCGCATGGAGCACCGATCATCGGACGCTGCTCCTCAGCCCGGAAGTGGATGTCGTATGCGTGACGACTTCAAGCGGCAGCCATTACCGCATCGGGATGGACGTGCTGGAAGCGGGCAAGCACCTGCTGCTGGAGAAGCCGATTGCGATGAACGCCGCGGAAGCGGCGACGCTCGTACGGACGGCCAGGGAGCGGGGCGTGACGCTGTCCGTCGTCTCTCAACGGCGCTTCGAAGCCCAGCATCAAGCGGTCAAGCGAGTGCTGGATTCGGGCGCGCTCGGCAAGCTGCTGCTCGCGGAATTGTCCTTGCCCTTCTATCGCTCGCAAGACTATTACGATTCCGCCGATTGGCGCGGCACGATTGCCGAAGACGGAGGCGTGCTGATGAACCAAGGCATTCACAGTCTCGATCTTCTGCTCTGGTTCGCCGGCGAGGCCGATTCGGTGGTCGGCAAGACGGCAACGCAGACGCATCGGATGGAAGCGGAAGACCTGGGCCTTGCGATCGTCCGGTTCAAGAGCGGAGCCTTCGGCACGATTACGGCCTCTACCAGCATTAGACCGGGGTTTCCCGCGACGTTGAATTTGTACGGAGACCAAGGCGCGATCAAGCTGGAAGGCTCGTCGATCGTCCATTGGGAAGTCCCCGGCGCGCAGGAGCCGAAGTGGGACCAGGAGCCTGCCTACGGTGGCGTATCCGATCCCCGCAGCATCTCGTACGACTACCATCAGAGCCAGATCATCGACATGATCACGGCCATCGATACCGGGACGCAGCCGCTGGTCACCGGAGAGGACGGCTTCAGGGCCGTTCGGTTGGTCGAAGCGATCTACGAGAGCTCCGCGGCCGGGACGGAAGTACGGCTAGGTTGATCCCGCCGCGTATAATGGAAGGGAGAGGTACCCCCTCGTATTCGGGAAGGAGCCCAATCAATGAAATTCGCAGCGTTCAGCGGCGTGTTAATCGATCACAGCATACAAGAGGCGATGCGGCTCGCGAAGCAATTGGGCTTGGACGGGATCGAGATCGCAGCCAGAGAACATCATCTGTCGCCGACCACGAGCAACGCCAGACTCAAGGAGTTGCGCGACTTGTCCGAAGGGCTACAGCTGGCCATCCCGGTTCTGGCAACCTACGCGGGCAATTTCTCGACGGCCGGCGATCGGGAAGCGTACGCGGCTTTCGAAGACTTCCGGCGGTTGCTAGAGGCCGCGGGCCAACTTGGCGCCTCCAAGATGCGCGTGTTGGCGGGAGGGCCGAACGCGTTCCTCGCGCACGATTATCATTATGCGAAAGCCGCCTATTGGCTGGAGCGCTGCGCGGAAGCGGCGAAGCCCTATAACGTGGAAGTACTGGTGGAGGTTCATAACGAATCCCTCGTCGAGACGGCGGACGACGCGCTCAAGATCGTTCGGCGTCTGAACGGCGAGAGGATCGGCTTCATACACGATGCCGGCAATATGTACATAACGGGTACCGATTACGGCGCGGAATCGGTTAAGAAACTCGGCCCGTATCTGAAGCACGTCCATATCAAAGACGAACGCAGAACCTCGGACGATAACGCGCCCGGCGGATTCTCGAACAGAACCCGCAACGGCGTCGAGAACTTCGCGCCATGTCTGCTCGGCGAGGGCGAAGCGGATCACGGCCCGTTGTTCGAGGCGCTCAGGGAAACCGGCTACGACGGCTGGGTGACGTTGGAATGCCATACGCCGGCATCCGGCGTCGAGCGTCTGAAGCATGACTTCGATTACGTCCGGAAGCTCGCAGGCGGACGATTATGAGCCGATATCCCAAGTTTCACAGCGATGCCCAGCGGGATTCGTCGTTCCCGTTCGCCATACAGCGCTATGACAGCCAACGGTTGAACCAACCGCTGCACGTTCACGATTACGTTCAGCTCGTCTACGTCCTTCGCGGCGTGTGCCATCATGAGATGCGCGGCAAGCTGCTGAAGGTGAGCCGCGGCGACTTGTTCATCATCGCCCGGCATACGGAGCACAGCCTTCGCGCGATCGAAGGCACGGAATTCGAGGTGGCGATCATCGACTTCATGCCGTCTCTGGTGCGGGAGTATATGAAGCCTTATGTGGACTCGCTCCCCCCCTTCCTAGAGCATCTAGGCATCGAAGAGCCGTTGTCCGCCGATTACGAGCCGTGGATTCATCTGGGCAAGGAGAAGCAGGCTTTCGCCGAGCTGATCGTTCAGGACATGCAGGAGGAGTACGAGCAGCGAGAGGTCGGGTACAAGACTTCCATCCTGTTGGATTTGGCGAGGCTGCTCGTATTGATCGACCGCCATAGCCGGAAGATGAAGCGGAAGTCGGTCCGATTGACGTCCGGCGCGGGCACCGGTCCGATCGAAGCGGCGAAGCGATATATTTACGACAATTACAGCGGAGATATTCCCCTCGAGCAGGCGGCGTACGTCGCGAACATGGCGCCGGCGTATTTCAGCCACCAATTCAAGAAAGAAACCGGCCAGAACTTCGTCGATTTCGTTAACGAAGTGCGGATCGAGAGAGCGATGGAGCTCATCCGCCGCGGCGCGCACACGATTACGAGCATCGGATTCCTGGTGGGCTTCCGCCATCTGAGCCATTTCATCCGGACGTTCAAGAAGCGATGCGGAATTACGCCGACGGAGTACAAGAAGACGTTCGGGCAATGACGGATTACGGCAGAGCAGTCAAGATAAGAAGGGGTTGACGGGATGAGCGTAGATAAGGTGAAGGTAGGCATCATCGGTCAAGGCCGCAGCGGACGAGACATCCATGCCCAATTGCTCGCGAAGCTCGGTGATTACTATACGATCGCCGCCGTCGCGGATTCGCTGCCGGAGAGGCAACGGCTGGCGGAGAAGGAGTTCGGCTGCAACGCTTACGGTTCCTGGGAGGACATGGTGAACGGCGAGGAGCTTGATCTTGTCGTCAATGCGTCCCCGAGCCATCAGCATTATCCGATTACGTTGGCGTTACTGAATCGGGGCTTGCACGTCCTCTGCGAGAAGCCGCTCGCGAAGACGGCGACGGAAGTCGACGACCTGATCGAGGCGGCGAACCGTTCGGGCAAGAAGCTGGCTATTTTCCAGAATTCGAGGTATCAGCCCGCATTCGTTCGGATGCGGGAAGTGATCGAATCCGGGGTGCTCGGGCGCATCGTTCAGATCGACCTGTCGATGAGCGGATTCGCCCGCCGCTGGGACTGGCAGACGCTGCAGAGCAATAACGGCGGCAATCTGATGAATTCCGGTCCGCATCCGCTGGATCAGGCGCTCCAGTTGCTGGGCACGGACGAACTGCCCGACGTGACCTGCATCATGGATCGGGCGAACACGTTCGGCGATGCCGAAGATTACGTGAAGCTGATGCTGAGCAAGCCCGGTTGCCCGACGATCGATCTGGAGATTTCCTCCTGCGACGCCTTCCCGGGACAATCGTTCAAGGTGCAGGGGACGAACGGCGGCCTGCACGGCTCGGCGGATAAGCTGGAGTGGAGATATTACAAGCCCGAAGAAGCGCCGGAGCAGAAGCTGACGACGGAACCACTGTTCGATAGCAACGGACTGCCCGCGTACTGCATGGAGACGCTCGCCTGGCATACCGGGCAATGGGAGATCTCCGTTCCCGACGACCGGACGGCGTTCGAGATGACGACGGAGAGCTTGTACCTGATGCTGCATCGCGCGCTTCGCGGCGGCGAGCTGGAGATTACCCCTCAGCAGGTTCGCCGGCAACTGTGGGTCATGGAAGAGTGCCGCCGGCAGAATCCGCATATTTACGGTTAATCAGTAGAAGCAATAAAAAGCCCCGACCTTGAAGGTAACAAGGTCGGGGCTTTGGCGTTAACGTAGATTTATATATGCGATATTTCATATCTATAATTGGCGTACAAACAAAGCAATCGATTCTATTCGAAATATCACGTACAAATCTCGATGAAGGTCCATACTCGTGGAAATATATTCTATATTTCAAATAGAAATCGCGAATAGAGCCCTCATCCGGAAATTGTATTCGAATAATCGAATACAACCTCATTTACAACCTTACTTGCTCCGCAAAAACTTTACCGCCGCGGCAATATCGGCTTCCGGGTCGTCGCCGACTTCGCGCTCGATCGTCAAATAGCCGTCGTACCCGATATCGCGCAGCGCGGCCAGATAGCGGTCCCAGTCGACGCCGCCATCGCCGAGCGGCACTTCGCGGAACGCGTCGCCGGAAGAGGCTTGCTCGGCCAGCTTCTCGTGGGTCATCGGGTCGAAGCCCAGCGAGCCGTAGACGAGGCGCGGGTCGATTTCGCGCAGGCGAACGCCGTCTTTGGCATGCGTGTGAACGATATAGTCGCGCAGCGTGTATACGCCTTGAACCGGATCGTCGCCGGTGACCATGACCATGTTGGCGGGATCGAAGTTAACGGAGACGCCCCGGGAGCCGAGCCCGTCGAGGAAGCTCCTCAGATGCGCCGAAGTTTCCGGCCCCGTCTCGATCGCGAAGTAGGCGTTCATCTCCGTGGCGTAACGGCTCAGCTCCGCGCACGCTTCGTGCATCGCGGCGTAGATCGGGCCGTTGCGGTCGTCCGGGACGATGCCGATGTGCGTCGTGACGACGTTCGTGCCGAGCTCGACGGCGAGGTCGAGAATGCGCTTCGACTTCTCGACCTTGGCGGCGTTCGCCGCGCGATCCTGGAAGCCGTGCCCGCCGAGATCGCCGACGAGCGCGGTGATCGTCAGCCCCTGGGAGGCAATATAGTCTTTCCATTCCTTGCGGGCGGCCGCGGATAAATTCGCGGGATCCATCTCGCCGGATACCGCATAGATCTGCACGCCGTCGGCGCCGACGTTGCGCGCTTTAACGAGTCCTTCCCGGACGCCTGCTCTGAAGCTGTCCACGATGACGCCGATTTGCCACGGTTGCGGGATATTCGCCATGTCGTTACCTCCTGAATTCGGTTAGGATGCGGTTTCTTCCCATAATCTTCTCACGTTATCGAGCGCGATCCGCGTGCCTTGCACGCAAGGCTCCATGCCCTCGAACTCGACGGACACATAGCCGTCGTAGCCCGATTGCCGGACGATCCGCAAGGCGGAGCGGATGTCCAGATCGCCTTGGCCGACGATCGCTCCGCGCAGGTAGGTGCCGCCGGACGAACGGAACCAGCCTTCGCCCGGATTGTCCGCAGCCGGTCTGCGGTAGAAGTCCTTGACGTGCACCATGGATGCGATCGCGATATTGTTGCGAACCGCGGATGCCGGATCTTCATCGACGCAGACGAAGTTGCCGATATCGAGCGTCGTGCGGAAGTTCGGCCGGCCGACGGCGCCGACGAGCGCTTGCACCCGGTCGCTCGCTTGAACGTAGAAGCCGTGGTTCTCCACGCTTGTCGTGATGCCGTGCGGCGCCGCGTAGTCGGCGATTCTCCGGCAGGCTTCCGCAAGGCGAGGCAGATCCGAGAGGAATCTTCCGATCGACTTGTCCTGCGAATGCGCGACGTCATGGCGCATCAGCGATACGCCGAGCGCCGCGGCGATGTCGACTTCGCGTTTCACCCGCTCGATCTCCGCCTCGTACGCCTCGTCGGATAATCCCGCGAAGTTGGCACCGATCGCGTAGTTGGATAGCTCGATGCCGACTTCCGCGGCCTTATCCCGGATCGCGGCGATCAGCTCGGGATTCGCGGTCAAGTCGAACCCGAGCGGCACGATCTCCGCGTGCTCGCCTCCGATCGCGGCGATTTGGCCGATCGCTTGCACGACGTCCATCTCGCCTTTCTCCATCGCTTGCCAGTAGCAGTACGTGCTTACGCCGAATTTCATAGCCGGATCTCCTCGCCTTTCTCCGCCGATTCGTAGATCGCCCGCAAAATTCTCGTAATCTCCACGCCGTCCTCGACCGGACTGATCGGCGTCGTGCCGTTCGCTATGCAATCGACGAAATGATTAATTTCGTTCCGGAACGCGGCATGGACGTCGAGACGGGAGGAGTCGGTTTGCGGCGCGACGTTCAAGATCGTATCATGCTTCTCCGTCACGATCGCGATCTCGGGATCGATCTCGAAGCCGCCTTTGTCGCCATATAGACGGACGAGTCCTTCGTCCTTCTTCGCGTGAAGGGTGAAGCTGACGTCGACCATGAGGGAAGCGCCGTTCTCGAAACGAATGATCGCGTTGGCCAAATCTTCGACCGTATTCTTGGAGGCGTCGTAGTCGGCCGCCTTATAGAACGACAGATTGTCGACGTTCGCACGGTTGCCGAGCTTGAGGTACGTATTGGCGCTTACCGTCGTCGCCTTCGGCCTGCCCATCAAGTACCAGCATAGGTCGATGACGTGCACGCCGATGTCGATCAACGGCCCGCCGCCCGAGCGTTCGACGTCGGAGAACCAGCCGCCCGGGTTGCCGAGCCGGCGGATCGTCGAAGCCTTCGCGTAATACAATTCGCCGAACTCGCCGGCATCGATGAACCGTTGCAGCATGCGCACGTTCGGATCGTATCTGCGGACGAAGCCGACTTGAAGCTGTTTGCCCGAACGACGAACCGCTTCTTGGATCTCGAGCGCTTCCTCGACGGTGCGGCATAGCGGCTTCTCCACGAGCACGTGCTTGCCCGCTTCGAGTGCCGCGATGGAGATCGGGGCGTGCGTATTGTTCCAGGTACAGATGCTTACCGCGTCGATAACCGGATCGGCGAGCAGCTCGCGGTAATCCGTGAACGTTTTGGTTGCGCCGTATTTGTCGGCGACGGCTTTCGCGCGCTCCCCGTTCACGTCGCAGATGGCGACGATCGTAGCGGCGGAGTTGGCCGCGTAAGCGTTCAGATGCAATTCAGAAATCGATCCCGTACCGATAACGCCGATGCGAAGGGGGTTCGACATGCGAGCACTCTCCCGAATTCAGGTTTTGTTCACTTCAGGCTTTCTACTTTGTATTATAATGGGATGAGCGTGGCGAACCATGAAGAAGCATGCTTTACATTTGCATTATCGTGCGATATCGGAGGCTTGCCCATGAATAAGAACGACTTGGCTTCTTTGCGCGAGCCGATGCCGATGCCGAACCCGGCTTTTCCGATCAAGGTTCACCCGCCTTGGACCGGACGCACCGAGATCGGGCAGACGTTGTTCGTCCACCATTGGCACGAGCATATCGAATTTTTATATTTCATATCGGGAAGCGCGACGATCGAGTGCGGCTCGGTGCCTTACGAGTTCGAAGCGGGCGATCTGTGCGTCGTGAACAGCAACGAGCTGCACTACGGAATCGCGCGCTCGAACGATTTATCTTATTATGCGATGATCGTGGACATCTCGTTGCTGCACAGCCAATCCGAGGACGCGGTCGAATGGAAGTTCATCTCTCCGATTACGCAGAGCCGGATGCAGTTCCGCAACCGGATCGAGAAGAACGAACGGTTAACCGATTGCATGATGGCGATCCACGGGGAGCTGGAGCGGGAAGAGCCGGGCTTCGAGCTGGCGATCAAATCCCATCTGTACAAGCTGCTCGCGTTGCTCGTACGGGGGCAAGCTGCGACGATGCGCAACGTCGAGGAGCACGACTCCCGCATCCGGGAGCTGGAGAGGCTGGCGCCGGTGTTCCTCGAGATCGACACCCGCTACGGGGAGAAGATGACCGTGCAGCAGCTCGCCGACTTGGTCGGCCTCAGCCGCTATCATTTCAGCCGGTTGTTCAAGCAATTGACGGACAAGTCCTTGGTCGAATATATCAATCTCGTGCGGATCAACAAGTCGGAGAGCTTATTGCGCGACGGGCTGATGACGATATCCGAGATCGCTCTCGAGACGGGCTTCAACGATATTTATTATTTCAGCCGGACGTTCAAGAAGCTGAAGAAGATGTCGCCGTCGGAGTGGCGCAATTACTCGCGGAATTGAGGGCGAGGGGAGCAATTTCGACTTTCTTTTTGACTCGAGATCGTTTACATATAATATAGCGCTATGGTTAAGCAAGCACTGGAGGATGACCAATGAATAATCAAGATTTCGTGCCGATTATACTCGGGAGCGACGAGAATGCTTACGGCAACGTCAGATTGATCCATGAAACTTACAATATCAAACCGCTGTTGCTCTGCACGCGGCTGTTGATTCCGACGATGCACAGCAAGCTGTTCGATCTCGTCCGGATCGACCGATTCGACCACGAGGACGTATTCCCGGGAGCGTTGCTGTCCGTCTTGGAGAAGCTCGCCGCCCCTAACCGGAAGCTGATCGTCATTCCGTGCTCCGACTATTACGCCGGGATGCTGTCCCGTCATTACGACAAGTTCAAGGGCTTGATCGCGAATCGGTTCTTGTCGGCCGAGCTCTTGGACACCCTCGATACGAAGGACAAGTTCTACGCGCTATGCGATCGCTTCGGGCTGGACTATCCGAAGACGGTCGTAGCCGAGCCCGACGAACGCGAAAGCGCGGCCGAACGCATCGAATTCCGTTATCCGATCGTCGTGAAGCCGGAGAACAGCAACGCTTACGACTACTTGCACTGCAGCTTCGAAGGGAAGAAGAAGGTGTTCTTCTTCTCTAATAAGGAAGAATACTTGACGATGGTCCGCAGCATGAACGGTTCCGATTACCGGGGCAAGCTGATCATTCAAGAGTTCATCCCCGGCGGCGACAGCGCGATGCGCGTCATCAACAGCTATTCCGACGATAACGGGATCGTCAGAATGATGTGCCTCGGGCAGCCGGTGCTGGAAGAATACGCTCCGAAGACGCTCGGCAACTACGCCGCCATCATCAGCCGCTCCGACATGGACATCTACGCGAAGATCAAAGCGTTCCTCGAGAACATCGGATACGTCGGATTTTCCAATATCGATATGAAGTACGACAGGCGAACCGGCCGATACATGGTATTCGAGATCAATCCGCGTCTCGGCAGAAGCAGCCTGTTCGTCCGGGCTGCCGGACTGAACATGGTCAAGGCGCTCATCGACCGAGTCGTATACGGCAAGGGAGAAGGATGCGTATACGGGCAAGACGTCGCGTTATGGACGAACGTGCCGAGGACGGTGTTAAGGCGTTACGTGACCGACAAGGCGCTGTCGGCCGAGATCGGCCGGCTGTACGGTCAGAAGAAAGTGATCCGGTCGCTGTGGTACCGGAAGGACTTGAACTTCAAGCGAATCGTCAGCGTCTCGCGTTACGGGCTCAGCCATATTCAGAATTTCCGGCGGCATTACTTCGATAAAGGCAACGAATAGGGGCGAAGAGCTCAAGCCCGGTCATGCGAAGATTAAAAGTCCAAAATCTCTTTACAGGACACCGAATGGTGTTATATGATGGATTCATAAAGGACACCTAATGGTGTCTGATTGGGAATCCATAAGAGAGATGAGGGTTATACATGCACATCTTCGCGATCGTTCTTCAAAGCTGGCTGCTGTTCTCGATGGCTTTCTTCAGCATCAGCAAACTGACCGGAGCCAAACACCAGGTCGACCTGTTCGATTCGATCAAGCTGCCGCAAGGGCTTCGCATCGTGACGGGCGTCTTGCAGCTTGCCGGCTGCGCGGGACTGATCATCGGCTACTGGGACCCTGCGTTCGCCGCATGGTCCGCCATCGGGATCGGCGTCATGATGCTGGTCGCGGCGCTCGCCCACGTGCGGGTGAAGCATTCGTTCGGGCAAATATTCCCGTCGCTGCTGAACGTCTTAATCTCCGTAGGAGTCGTGCTTCTGTTCGCCGACGAGCTGTCCGGTTCGATCGGATAACGATTACGATAAGGTACGACGATAGGTATTGAACGCGAATCGCCCTCTCATGGCCGTCTTGGCCGATGAGAGGGCGATTATGCTTTAGCGGGCGACTTGAATAATGACGTTGCCTTTCTTATGCCCGAGGTCGACGTAGCGATGAGCCTCGGGGACTTCCTCGAGCGGATACCGCCGGTCGATGACCGCGCGAATGTGCCCATGCGCCAACCGATCGTTGAGCCAGCTCAGATCCTCGACCCGCAGCGGCGGCGAGCCGTCGTCGACGGTGATATGCTTCCCGTTCGGCGCGAGGGCGCTATCGCATCGCAGCCTGGCTTTCGCTTTGCCGACGGCGTTCAGGATCAAGTCGTACCGTTCGCCGCTTGCCGTGAAATCTTCCTTCTTATAGTCGATCACTTTATGCGCGCCTAGCGATTTCACCATGTCCGCATTGGCGGCGCTGCATACACCGGTTACTTCCGCGCCGAAGTAGTTCGCCAACTGCACGGCGGAAGTTCCGATCGCCCCCGAAGCGCCGTAGACGACGATTCTCTGACCGGTCCGAATATTCCCTTTCTTGAGATAATGCAAAGCCAGCAACCCTCCGAAAGGCAATGCCGCGGCATCCTCGTAAGTCGCGTCGGACGCCAGCTTGACGACGACGCCGTCTTCGCGGACGCACTTGTATTCCGCGTACGCGCCGAACCCGAACCGGTCGATGCCGTACACGCGGTCTCCGATCGCGAACTCGCGCACGCGCTTGCCGACGGCGTCGACCTCTCCGGCGAATACCATGCCGAGGACGGATTTCCTCGGTTTCCGAAAGCCGATCGCGAGCGCCATCGGAATACGGAATCTTGGCGGCACTTTGAATCCCCGAATGATGCAATCGCTTGCCGTAACGGTTGTCGCGAATATCCGGACGCGAATTTCGTTATCCTTCGGCGCGGGGGTATCCAGATCCGCGAGCCGGAGCACTTCCGGCGGACCGTAGCGGGTGCAGATGACGGCTTTCATCGGCGAATCTCCTTTTCGATTCGAATGGAGAGGCATTTTCCCTCATTATACTCGCCGATTCCGATCGGCTCACAGCTACTAAAGTATCGATCCGCGCGACAACGGAACGAGCAGTCCGAACACGTCTCTCGCGAGGCGTGTTTTTACTGCGAACTTACGGGGTAAGGAGTTGAAGAAAGGAACGACTGGTAGAATTTCTCTGGTCGCCGCTTACGATCAACTATGAAGAGGAGAGAAAACAATGACAACGAAGAAACGTAAATCGTTAGGAGCAAGAGCGGCGGCGACGCTGATGAGCGCGCTGCTGGTTGTCCCGCTCGTGGCGAGTTCGGCGGGCGCGGCCGCGATTCCGGCTCCGGCCTACGACGGGCCGTTGACGTGGACGAATTATACGGAGCCGGCTACTCCCGGAAGTATCTTGGACGAAGTCCATCTGCCGTTGGCTTTGGATTTCGACGACGATGACAATCTCTATATAACCAAGATCAGCAACAGAAGCGTCTCCGGCGGAAGCTCCGGCGGGCCCGCCGGCACCGGCGGCAGAATCGAGATGATCTCGGACGGCGGATTGTCCGTTACCGACATTACATACAATGCCGACATTAGCTATGCGTTCGGCATCACCGCCGATCAAGGCGGTAACTTGTATGTAACCGACAATAGCAAGAACTCCGGACAGAGCGGCAACGTCGCGACGATATGGAAACGGGCGTCCGGGTCGCAGACGTGGAACGATATTACGAACGGCGAAACGTTGAACTACGCCATGGGCGTCGCAGCCGACGACCAAGGCAACGTATACGTCGTCGATAGCGAAACGACGAGAGGCAGCTCGACGCAGACGAGAATATTGAAACGGGCGCACGACTCGTTGACTTGGACGGATATTACCCCTTCCACGGGCATTCCTACGACTTCTTTCGTCTATGATATCGTCGTCGACGGCGCAGGCAATCTATACGTGAGCGTCATATCGAGAACGAATCCGAGCGCGGGCGGCGGTCAAATCTTGAAGCTTCCGCCGGGAGGAACGACCTGGACGGACTTAACGCCCGTTACGGCAACGAACTTCTCCCCCTATGGAATGGGCATCGATGAATACGATAACCTGTTCGTTGTCGTCTGGGCTACGGGCAGCGTCCTGAAGCTTCCCGAAGGCGGCGTTCCCGGAGATTGGAAGCAATTGATCGCAACGCCGGCACAGCCGGGCAGCATATTCGACGTCGCGGCGGACAGCAGCGGTTACGTGTACAGCACGAATCCGCTGGTCGGCCGCAACGTAAGCACGTTGATGGCGGCCGTCCTCTACGACGGCAACGGCGCATCCGGAACGGTTCCGTCCGATAGCACCGGATACCGTCCGGACGAGACCGCAACCGTAGCGGGTGCCGGCACCATGACGAAAGCCGGCCATACGTTCTCCGGCTGGGCAACAGCGCCGAACTCGGACGAGGTCGTCTACGAACCGGGCGATACGATCCCGATGACGCGAAGCGCGACTCTGTACGCGGTATGGACGCCGGTCGGCGCCGTCACGTTGTCGAGCCTTCAGCTTGACAGCTCCGCCTATACGCTCTCGATCGGCGGCACGCATCAATCGGTCGTGACGGCGGTATATTCCGATCATAGCACGGCACCGCTTACGTCCGGCGTGACGTTCTCTTCCGGGAATACGTCCGTCGCGACGGTCGACAACGCGGGTCTCGTAACCGCGGTAGGCAACGGACAATCCGTCATTACCGCGACTTACGGAAGCCGGCATGCCGAAGCGACCGTAACGGTTCAGTCTTATAACCCGCCGCCGGTAATCATCTACCCGAATCCGGATCCGGACATCGAGATCATCGTCGACGGCGTGAAGCAGGAGCAGCTGGCGACCGCGCAGAAGAGCCAGGTCGACGGCCGTAACGTCACGACGATCTTGCTGAATAACGCCAAGATCATCGACAAGCTGGAACGCGAGGGCAACAAGCTGATCACGATTCCGGTTACCGGCGACAATGAAGTCGTCGTCGGAGAGCTGAACGGAAGCTTGATCAAGAAGATGGAAGACAAGGACGCCGTCCTCCAGATCCAGACCGACACGGCCGCTTACACGTTGCCGGCATCGCTAGTGAACATCGATGCGATCGCCGCGCAGCTCGGCGCGAACGTCAAGCTCGAAGACATCAAGATTCAGATTCGCATTTCCGAGACGACCGGCGCGAACAAGGATAAAGCGCAAGCCGCGGCGAATGCGTCCGGCGCCCAGTTGATCGGGCAGCCGATCGATTTCGAGATTACGGTCTCGTACGGTTTGCGCACGATCGACGCGAGCAAGTTCAACGGCTACGTGGAGCGCACGATCGTCGTACCGAACGGCGTCGATCCGAACAAGATTACGACCGGCACCGTGCTGACGCAGGACGGCGAGCTGTTCCACGTGCCGACCGTCGTCAGCCAGAAGGACGGCAAGTATTACGCGACGATCAAGAGCTTGACGAACAGCACGTATGCCGTCGTCTATCATCCTCGCGAGATGGCCGACGTGAAGGGTCACTGGGCCGAAGAGGACGTGAACGACATGAGCTCCCGTCTGGTCATCGAAGGCCTCGACGGAACGCGATTCGCTCCGAACGCGACGATTACCCGGGCGGAATTCGCCGCGATCGTAACGCGCGGGCTCGGCATTCAAGAAGCGAAGTACGCCGGCGGCTTCGCGGACGTCGCCGGTAGCGATTGGTTCGCGGGAGCCGTTCAAGCGGCAATCGATTACAAGCTCGTCACAGGCTACGAGAACGGCACGTTCCTGCCGAACGCGCTCATTAGCCGCCAAGAAGCGGCGGTCGTGCTCGCCCGCGCGTCGGCGATCGCGAAGCTGAAGACGAACCTGTCCGCGGAAGAGATCAGCCTGGCGTTGTCCGCGTTCGCGGACGGCAACGACGTCGCGGGTTGGGCTCGCGAGGAAGTGGCAGCGGCCGCCCGTCTGTACTTGATGCAAGGTCGCGACGGCAAGCTGGACTTCGGAGCTTACCTGACCCGCGCCGAGACGGCCGCGCTCGTGCGCCGACTGTTGCAGACGGCGTATCTGATCGACCGTTAATCGATACGCAATACGAACCGCGCCTTCGGGCGCGGTTTTTCGTTAGGAACGGCTTATGGCACTGAAAAGGATTGTCGATGAGAATGATTATCAACTATAATGGACGAATAGAGGATGTGAGACGAGAGAATGAATGGGGACGACCGGTTGAAATTGTGGAACGTCGGACACGTCAAGGTGCTGGACGTTCGCCGCGCGGTCATGGAAGCCGGCGAGGCGCTTCGCGGGTACCGTCTTCCGGCCAGCGCATTCATGTTCGGAGCGCGCGGTCGGGCAAGCATCGCGGCGGACGGACAGGTCTACGCGGCGGATCGGTTCCACGTGCTGCATTGCGGCAAAGGCGGCTGCCTGGACATCGTCGCGGAAGACGAGGCGTTCGAATATTACACGATTTATTACCGGGCGGCTCTGCCGGTATCGCATCGGACGGAGCTCGCGAGGCTGATGGAACGGGACAACCCGTTCCAAGCGCAATACGGCTTCAGTCCGCTGCATCCGATCGTCTTGCTCGAGCTCGCGTCCGCGATGCACCGGGAATGGCAACGTCCCGGCGAGTTGGAACGGTTCCACGTCCAAAGCCTGTTCTATCGGTTCGTATACGAGTCGACGCGGCAGATGAGGGATCAGGAGATATCCGTCCGCAGGCCGGATATCGCGGCACAGGCCGTTCGCTACATCGAGGAGCATTATCGCGAGCCGATTACGATGGAATCGCTGGCCGCGATGCTGAACTACAGCTCGCCCTACTTAGCCAAGCAGTTCAAGAAGAGCACCGGGCGCAGCCTGATCGACTATCTGATCCATACGCGCATCGAGCGCGCCATGGAGCTGCTCGCGCATACCGAAGCGACCGGCCAGGAAGTCGCGCTCAGCGTCGGCTACGCGGATATGTCCTACTTCATTCGCGTATTCAAGAAGCACGCGGGAGTCACCCCGGGACAGTTCAAGATGAGATTCGGAGGCGACGTCGGAGGCGCGGATCGTCCTATCGTTAGGCTGAGATCGTCTAATGTCAGGGACCTGTCGCGAAGGTATATTGTTAATGGTGATAATCATTCTCAATATAGCCAGGGGGAATTCGCGATGCGCAAGTACCAGAAGCCATCGATCGCATTGACTTTGCTCGTCTGTTTCAGTCTGTTGTTAAGCGCCTGCTCGAACGGGACGAACGCGAACGCCGCGAACGAGAGCGCCGCGGGATCCGCAAGCGCGGCGCCGCAGCAAACCGAGCGCGCCAGCGCGCCTGCCGGAGGCGAGACGTTCGTCTACCAAGCGGCCAACGGGAACATCGAGGTCCCTCGCAATCCGCAGCGGATCGTCGTGTTGTCCCATACGTACGTCGGTTATTTCGTCGCGCTCGGAATCGAGCCGGTAGGCGCGCCGACGATGACGATGAGCAATACGTTCTTGAAAGGCAAGATCGATCAAGTCGAAGACATCGGCGCATGGAGCTCGTTCGACATCGAGAAGATCGTCGGCCTGAAGCCGGATCTGATCATCGCGCTCAATTCGATGGACAACCTCGGCCAGATCGAGAAGATCGCGCCGACGGTCGGGATCAACTACGGCGAGCGGAATTACAAAGAACAATTGATCGAATTCGGCAAGCTGACGAACCGCGAGAAGGAAGCCCGGGAATGGGTGGAGCGGTGGGTGAGCCGGATCGCCGAAGCGAAGCCCAAAGTATTGGAAGCCGTCGGAGACCGCACCGTATCCGTCATGTCGTTAACCCAGAAGGGAGCCTACGTCTACGGTTACGGCTTCGGACGAGGGACGGAGATTCTATACGACGAGTTCGGGTTGAAGTCGCCGGAAGGATTCGATCTGGCTCAAGGCTCCGCCGAACTCTCCTTCGAGACGTTGCCGGATCTCGCGGGCGACTACATCTTCACGACGCCGGAGACCGGCGAGACCGAGGACGTGTACGATCAGCCGCTATGGCGGCAGCTCCCCGCCGTGAAGAACGATCGCGTGTTCATGTTGGAGCAGTCGGCCGCGGCGTTCAACGATCCGCTTACGCTCGAGAGCATCTTCCCCGTTATCGTCGACAGCTTGCTGAAGGGGAACGGACAATGACGAACGCCGCCTACGAGCAAGTCGCCCGCACGGTGCGCGAGCGCAGAACGGTCAACCGGTTCGACGGACGGGCCGTTGCCCGGGAGCTCATGCTCGAGCTGCTGCAAGCGGCGGTCTGGGCGCCGTTCCATTCGGACGAGGAGCCGTGGCGGTTCATCCTGTTCATGGAGGACGGTCGCAAGAAGTTCTCCGACGCGGTATTGCTTACCTATTCCCGCGAGAAGCGGGAGCAGGTCGGCGAGCTCGTCGCCCGCGCTTACCGCGAGGAAGTGCCCGTCACGTTGCTCGTCGTCATACGCGACGAACCGCGGCCGAAGGAACGGGAGGAAGCGCTGTGCGCGGCCAGCGCGCTCATCCAGAACTTGCATCTGCTCGCCTGGGAGCGCGGGCTCGGCCTCGTGTGGAAGACGAACGATTACAACTGGAATCCCGACTTCCGCCGCGCCGTCGGCGTGCTTCCCGGAGAGCATGTCGTGGGGACGCTTCACATCGGTTATTACGACGAGAGCAAGAAGCCGAGACCGAAGCCCCGCACGCCCGCCGAACGAGTGATTACGTGGGAACTACGCTGACCAAGCCGGTCGGTCGGCGCCGATATCGTTCGAGAGAAGCCGCGCTTTCGAGCGCGGCTTTCTTGTCGTCTATTCACTTTATGGCTTCTCGATACGATAGATGGAGTAGGGAGGTGCAGAACGATGAAGATTCCCGATAGACAGATTCCGCCCGGACCGGGCTTGGCGCCGTTCGCCGCCGGCAACGCGGCCAAGCCGGGCAGAATCGCCCCGCACGTCTCGATGCCGTCCGTTCCCGAGGCGGACGAGGCGAGGTCGCGCCAGCGGGTCGAATCGATCCGCGCGAAGCTGCGATCCGGCCAGGCGCTCGCGCCGAACGAGCTGGAGGAGCTGAAGGCCAGAGACCCCGAGCTGTACAGAGTCGCCATGCAGGCGGACGAGGAACGGCGAGCACACGAGCGCGCACTTAGGCGATCGACGTCGCGGGGCGAGGCGTCCCGGGTACACCAACAGCAGCTCGCCTTGATGGCGCACGGCCATCGCGCGGAAGATCCGGAGCGAACGGCGATCAGAGTCGGCGCGATCCAAGACGCGTACGACCGATTCAGCCGGTCGGCCGATTACGCGGCGCTGCAAGACTGAATAGGGAACGATTAGGCGCGATCCGCGAGGATGGCGTCTTTTTTTGGCGCGTTAGCGCGCTTGTCTCCGTAAGCAGTGCGAATAGGTGACGATCGTCACTTATCATATGACCGCCCAATCTTATACATTTACTTACATCGAACGACATTACCTAGAAGGAGTGGGAACGTTGCATAGAGAAGTTGAAGGGGATACCAAGCAATACAGCGTCGCGAAGATCATGGGGTTATGGGCGTTGGTCGCCGTCCCGATGCTGCTGTTCCGGTTCGCGCTGTTGCCCGCGCTCGTGCCGGTCGTCGACATGCATCCCGGCATCTTGTACTGGATCATGATGATCGTCGGCATGATCTGGCAGTTCGTCCTGTCCGTCATCGTTCTGCGAAGAGAGCTGGGCAAGCTGAGCTGGGAGAAGCTGAAGGAGCGGCTATGGCTGAATCACCCGGTTCATCCCCGCACGTTCCGTCCGTATAAGCTCGTCTATTCCTTCACGATTCCGATTATTTTGTATGCCTTCTTTTTCGAAAGCTCGGGGTTGTTCTCGTTCATCGAAGAAGGGATCAACCGCGCGTTCCCGTTCCTGGCGCCGGAGGATTACACGCTGATCGAGAATTTGGCGGTGCCCGAATTCGTCGGGGCGTGGTACTTGATCGGCATCGCGCTGACGAGCTGCCTGTTCAATTATTTGCTCGGCGAGGAGCTGTTCTTCCGGGGCGTGCTGCTGCCGAAGATGAGAGGCGCGTTCGGGCGGTGGGATTGGGCGATGAACGGCGTGCTGTTCGCGTCCTATCACCTTCACAAGATATCGGAGATTCCCCTGTTCGTCGTCGGTTCGCTGTTCTACGGCTTCCTGAACGCCAAGTACCGCAGCTTCTGGCCGGCGATCATCATTCACGGCGTGGAGTCCATACCGCTGTTGATCGGGGTATCCGCGGTCGTATTGGGCTATATCTAACGGTGATCCAACTTCGAAGAGAGGCGGAGTCCGGTGAAAATAACGGCGGTTCATACGCTCAGCAATACGAAAATGTCGGGGTTGTTGTTCTACGGCATGGCCGGCGCTTACGCGGCCTTGTTGCTTCTGTACGCGATATTGACCGAATTCAAGGATCTCCCCGTCATCGCGTTGCTGATCGGTCTCTACATGATCCGGCATTCGAAATCCGTGTTGAACCATGCGAAGGTTCATCCCGTCGCGGCCGTGTCCCCGATCGTCGAGATCGTCCTCTTGTTCGTCTTGTTCCTGAAGAGCGGGACGGATATCGAGAGCTTCGTCTTCGTCCTCTTCGTGGCAGATCTACTGCTGCACTACAAGACTTGGTACGCGCTGCCTTTCGCCGTCGGCGGGTACGTCGCGTACTTGTCCCTGTGGCCGACGGACGAGAAGGACTTGTGGCGGAACGTCTTCGACTTGCTTAGCTACCTCTGTCTCGTCATCGCGATATGGAGCACGAAGCTGCTGCTGAACCAGCGGGAGATGAGCCTTCGGCTGAACGAAGCGTTGCTGCAGGAAGCGAAGACGAGGGAAGAGTTGGCCGCGTTCAAGGAGCGAACCCGCATCGCGGAGCAAGTGCACGATACGGTAGGCCACACGTTAACGACCGCGATCGTCGCGCTGGAAGGGGCGCAGCTGCTGTTCGACCGCAAGCCGGAGGAAGCGCTGCGCAAGATCATCGTCTCCCGCGAGCAACTGAAGCAGGGATTGGGCAACATCCGTCAGGTCGTTCGGGCGTTGAACGTCAGGGACGGGAACGTGGAAGGGCTTGGCCTCGAAGAGGGAATCCGCAAGCTCGCTAACGACGCGGCGGAGCAGACGGGCGTTCGGTTCCTCTTCCGTTACGAGGCGACGGCCGCGCTCATTCCGCTGCAGGAATACGTCCTGATCAACGCCGTCAAGGAATCGATCACGAACGCGCTGAAGCACGGCAACGCGAGCGTCATCGAGATCGGCGTCTACGACCGGCAGGACACGATTCACATGACGGTGAAGGACGATGGGAAGGGCAGCGACGCGGTGACGTACGGCTTCGGTCTCCGGGCCATGGAAGAGAGAGTCGAAGCGATAGGGGGCCGGCTTAGCATCGCGAGCGAGCCGGACGGCGGGTTCGAGCTGCAAGTCCGCATGCCGGTCGCAAGGGGGGCGGGAGAATGAACGGAGATCGCGCGATCGGCGTCCTGCTCGTGGACGACCAGAAGATCATGCTCGAAGGGCTGGAGACGCTGCTGTCGATCCGGCCGGACGTGACGATCGTCGGGACGGCGCAGAGTGGAGAAGAAGCGCTCGAGCTGCTCCGTACGGTCGTTCCGGACGTCATCCTGATGGACATCCGCATGCCGGGCATGGGCGGCGTCAAGGCGACCGAGGCGATTAAGAAGCGCTACCCGCAGGCTGTCATTCTCATCCTGACGACGTTCGACGACGACGATTATATTATCGAGGCGCTCAGCAACGGCGCCGCGGGTTACTTGCTGAAGGACATCGACGGAGATCGGCTCGTCCAATCGCTGTATGAAGCGTTGTCCGGCAACCTGCTGCTGACGGGCAAGGTGGCCCGCAAGCTTGCGCTGAACATCCGCGACGGCAACGGACGGTTGGATAAGGCGGCGGAAGGCTACTCGCTGACGGCGAGAGAGCTCGACCTGGCCAGATTGCTCGTGGAGGGGTACAACTCCAAGGAAATCGCGGAGAAGCTGTACCTGACCCAAGGAACGGTCAAAAACTACTTGAGCGAAATCTACGCCAAAATCGGAACCAACGACAGAGCCAAAGCGGCGTTGCTGTTACGTAAGCACGTCTAGCCCATACGAAATAGACGCGTCGATACTCGAGGCGGACCTAGCGTCCGCCTCGTATTAATATCTATATACCCGTGAAGAGGAATATAAGCATAATGTTGATCTTAGCCGCTACGGGTTCATTCTTACTTGCCGATCGTATCCAGCAGACTGCCTATATCGGCGAGCGGAACGGCCAATCCGACCTGTCTTGTACCGTTCGCTTCGGAGAGCTCGGCGGTGGCATAGATAACGGCAATCGCCTTGCCTTCCTCGTTGATTACGGGGCTGCCGCTATTGCCTTGATAGATCTGGGTGTCGATCGCCAGCGCAGGCTTGTCTCTGCCCCGGATGGGCACCAGCTCCATCACATGCCCTTCGTTCACGATCTGCGTGAAGTAGAGCGGATTGCCGATGATATAGACGTGTTCCCCCGGCTCCCATTCGCGTCCGACGTCAATGGCGGGCATCTCCCGACCGTCAGCGTCCACCTTCAGCACGGCGATATCGAGTCCTGGATCGGAGCTGGAGAGATTGGCTTTGTACGTCCGATCGGTGCCCGGAAACTTAACCGCGATGTACGCGCCGTCCTCGATCACATGAGCGTTGGTGACGATATAGCCGCCGTTCACATGGAAGCCCGTGCCCTTGCCCTTATCGGTGCTGACGAGCACGACCGCCTCCTTGTAGCCTTGCACGTGTTCGTGAACCGACAGCTCCTTCGACTTGGAGAGGAAGGAGAGCGTCGTAAGATTGTAGATTTGCGGCCAGAACGCCAGCGCGTTGCCGAGCAGCGCCAGAGAGAGCACATAGATGACGATTTTCTTGATTCGTCTGCGCCTAGCTTCCGCCGCTCGCCGCGCTTCCTCATCCTCCTCATTCCACTCCCAATCTTCCGCCTTGGGTTCATATGGCTTCTCGTCCATCCTCATCCCCTCCCCGAATTCTCTACTCTAGTCCCATTATTGTAGCATACAGGAAAGTCGAATAAGGTACCTTGCCCCGCAACAAAAAAATACAACGAGAATGTAAAATAATTAGAATCATCTCGCCAAGCGCGGTTGTTACAATGGAATTAAAAACGGAGGGGATCGCGATGCTACGCGGATTCTGGCTAGGCGACACCATGTACGACGAATCGCTGTTAATGACGGCGGCGGAGAGAGAAGCCGTGGCGGAGGCGTGCCTCTTATTCGAGCCTATCACGATACTCGAGGTGCGAAGCGCAAGGCGCGACTCTGTATACGAGGAAGGACAGGATTGGGTCTTCGAGGACGGCAAGCTGAAGCTTACGCCCGACTCGCGGATTCCGGTCATGACGCTCGAGGAGATGTATCCGCTCGAGCACGAGGAAGGCAAGACGATGCCGAAGCTTGGAGGCGGGTATGTCCTCTATCGCGAAGGCTCGTACTTGCACGACAGGCAGATCGTCGTCACTTATACGCACGCGCAGGACGCCTGGCAGGGACCGAAGCCGCGCTACGCGGGCGAATCGCTGCGGCGGACGCTGGCCAAGCTGCGCCAAGGCGAGCCGCTTCGCATCGTTGCGTACGGCGATAGCATCACGGTCGGCGCGAACGCGAGCGGATGGTCCGGAGCTCCGCCGTATTCGCCGATCTGGCCGGAGCAGTTGCAGCTACTATTGGAAGCGCATTATCGGACTTCGATCTCTCTCACCAATCGATCGCTAGGCGGCGCGGATTCCAAGTGGGGGGCGGACAACGCGGCCGAAGCGGCCTCCGAACGTCCCGATCTCGCGCTGATCGCGTTCGGCATGAACGACGGCGCGGGCGAAGGCGTCGACCCGGACGTCTACGAGGCCAACATACGCGCGATCGTCGAGAGCTTCCGCCGCGCGAATCCTCTCGTCGAATGCATTCTGGTCGGCACGACGCTCGCGAATCCGGAGACGTTCTTCCTGAACCGGCAGCCGGAGTACATGCCGTGCCTCGAGAGGATCGCGGCGGAACGCGAAGGGACGGCGGCGGCCGACATGACGGGCGTGCATCGCGAGCTGCTGCGCGGGAAGAGATTCGCCGATATGACGGGCAACCATATCAACCATCCGAACGATTATCTCTCGCGATGCTATGCGCAATTCGTAGCGGGCATGCTGATAGAATCGGAATGAAGAAGGAGGACGCCAAGTGATGAAGCGCCGCAATCTGCTATCGATCGGACTGTATCCGAAGATCGTGCTCGTCTTCATGGCGGCCATCGTTCCGATTCTCGTCATCGGATCCTTGCTCGTCGTGAACGGCGAGAAGGCGATCCGTCGCGAGATCAACAATTCGCTCTCCTCGCGGGTGCACTTCTACGTCGCCGAGCTGAACACGACGCTGGAGCACATCGTGAGCTTGAAGCGGGAGTACGTATTCGATCCGGACATCCAGCGGTTCAGCACGTTGTCCCCGATCATGAGCGATTACGACAGGCGCCAAGAGGTGCTCGCCATCCAGAAGAAGATGCGCACGCTGAAGTCTTCCAACGCCTATATCGAAGACGTGGGTCTGTTCCTCGTATCGGAGAACAAGATCATCTATTCGGATAGGATCACGTACGACATCTCCGCCGAGGAGAAGGGGATTCATGCCTTGCTGAACCGCCATTCCGCGCCGATCGTCGTATGGAAGGACAAGCTCGTGCTGGCGGAGCGGTTCCCGACGGGCATTTACGAGGACGACTTGCCGGCCTATTGGATCGAGATCGTGCTGAACAAGCAGAAGATCGAGACCGCGCTGTCGCAGATGCTGACGGAAGCGGGCGGCAACGCGATTCTGACGGACCGCGAGTCGACCTGGACGCTATTGGGCGACAAGACGGGCGACTGGCGCGAACGCCGGTCGGCGACGGCGATCACGACGGGAAGCCAAGATGCCGGTCAATCCGGCCTGACGTTCGGCGGTCGCGACTATATCGCGGCCTTCGAGCGGGCGCCGTCGATGGACATCGTCCTGACGCTTTACATGCCCGAGGAAGTCGTGCTGAAGCCGATCGCCGGCTACCAGATTTGGTTCCGGATTCTGATCGCGACGGCCATCGTCATCCTGCTGTCATTCGCCTATTGGATCTACCTCTTCCTGCAGCGGCCGTTGCAGCGGCTCGTCCGGGCGTTCCGCAAAGTAAGCGAAGGCTCGTTCGACGTTCAACTCCGATCGCGCAGCCGCGACGAGATCGATTACTTCTACGAGCAATTCAACAAGATGGTCAGCACGATCCAATCGCTCATCCACGACGTGTACGAGCAGAGCATCCGGTCGCAATCCGCGGAGCTGAAGCATTTGCAGGCGCAGATCAACCCGCATTTTCTGTACAACACGTATTACCGTCTTCACCGGATGGTCCAGGACGAGGACTACGACAACATCAAGGCTTACGCTCGCCTGCTGGGCGATTATCTGAAGTACATTACGAGGAACGCGCAAGAGGAAGCGACGCTGCGCTCGGAAGTCGAGCACGCGAGGACGTACGCGGAAATCTTGAAGACGAGGTTCCGCGACAAGCTCACGATCGAATGGGAGCCGCTTCCGCCGGCATGGGACAACGCGCTCATCCCCCGGTTGATTGTCCAACCGATCGTCGAGAACGCTTTTATCCACGGGCTGGAGGAGCTGGACGGGCATGGCGTGCTTCGATTCCGGGCGTCCGAATACGAGGGAGGGCTCTCTCTCGTCGTCGAGGACAACGGAGATAGCCTGACGGACGAAGAACTGGCCGAGCTGGCGCGATCGTTGGATTCGCAGTCGGACTTCAAGGAGACGACGGGAGTGCTGAACGTGCATCGCCGATTGCGATTGAAGTTCGGGACGGAATCCGGCTTGCGCGTCTCCCGCAGCGAGCTCGGGGGACTGCGCGTGGACATTCGGCTGCATGAGAAGGAAGGTGACGCGAGATGAACCGAATGCTCATCGTCGATAACGAAGATTACGTCGTGGACGGCTTGCTCGAAGTGTTCCGGCAGCTGTCCCATCTGGAGATCGAAGCGATCGGAGCCTATTCGGCCAAGGAAGCGTTGGATTGGCTGAAGCGCGCGAAGATCGACATCATCGTCAGCGACATCCGCATGCCCGGCATGGACGGGTTGACGCTGCAGAAGGAAATCGTCCGCCATTGGCCCAATTGCAAGGTCATCTTCCTCTCGGGCTTCAACGACTTCGAATACGCTCAGCAAGCCATTCGAGGCGGCGCCCTCGATTACGTCCTGAAGACGGACGGCGACGAGAGGCTCGTCGAGGCGGTAGAGAAGGCCGTCGCGCTGCTGCGCGACGAGATCGAGCTCGAGGCGTTGATCGTCAAGTCGAAGCATCAGATGAAGCTCGCTTCCGAGACGCTGCAGCTGGAGTTCGTCCGCCAGCTTCTGTACGGAGAACGGATCGGAGAGACCGAGCTCGGCCGCCAGTTCGCCAATCTGCATATCGCCCTCCAGCCGGGCATGCCCGTGCTGGCGATCGTCGGACGGGTGGACGAATGGACGGAAGGCATCGGGTATTACGACCGGCTGCTGCTGCTCTATTCGATCCGCAATATCGCGGGAGAATACTTGAACGCGACGGTGAACCAGCTATCGATCCCGATCGACCGGTATCACGTCGTCTGGATCATTCAGCCGGCGGGCTTGCATCCGGCGAGTCCCGAGAGAGTCCGGGACGACACGTGGACGATGATGACCCGGTTCGTACAGGGGACGTTCGAGCTCATCCAAAGCGCGTGCAAAGACTTGATCAAGCTCGATCTGTCCGTCGTCATGGCGGAGGCGGCCGTCGGCTGGCAGGAGCTCGGGAGCAAATTCGTCTCGCTGAAGGAGGGGCTGGCGTCGGGACTCGGCGCGGGCAGGCAACTGCTCATGATCGATCAGCCGGCCGTCCGGGACGAAGGCCGCGGCAAGCTCGTCGACGCGACGGCGGCGATCGGCGGCTTGACGTCGTTGCTCGAGAACCATCAGCGAGAGCCGTTCTTCGAAGCGTTCGACGAGCTCATCGCCGATACGGACGCCGAACGGCTCGAGAAGCATTATTACATGGTATCCGCGCTGCTCCTTTCCTTCCATCGCAGAGAGATGCTGCTGGCCGGCACGGGCGAAGGCTGGGACATGGCTCGCCTGATCCGGCCGGACCTGAGGCAATCCGCCGGAGACGCGGCGCGCTACTTGAGGCAATGCTGCGAATCGGTGTTCGATTACCGCGACCGGTCGCGCGGAGAGAGCGAGGACGAGCTGATCGGAGGAGTGAAGCGTATCGTCGCCGGCAACTTGGCGGGCGAGCTGTCTCTGACGGGAATCGCGGAGAGCGTCGGCCATAACGCCTCGTACCTCTCGCGGCTATTCAAGCAGAAGACCGGCGTCGGCGTCGCCGAATACATCGCGGACTGCCGCATTCGGCTCGCGAAGGAGCTGTTGTCCGATTCCGGCATGCGCATTCAGGACATTTCGACGGCGGCGGGGTTCGCTTCGGTGCAATATTTTTACCGCGTATTCAAGAAGAGCGTCGGCATGACGCCGCAGGAGTGGCGGGACGCGACCGGTTGACCGGCCGTCTCGCGATTCGTGCAACGCGCCGTCGGCAAAGTGCAATCGCGCCCGTTGGAAGTGCAACGGAATGCGAACCCGTGCAAGCAAAAACATGCAACGAAAAGTCAATTGTTTGGAATAGAGGCGCATCTCCCGGCGTTGCTATACTCGGATTGCACCACGATCAGGCTCACCACAACCACTCGAGGGGGAATATCGATGATCGGAAAGAAAAGATGGGCGGCGCTCTTGTCGGTCGCGCTGACGGCGACGACGCTCGCGGCGTGCAGCGGTGGCAATGACGATAACGCGGCGAATACGGGCGGTTCCGCGAGCAAGGGCGCGACCGAATCGGCGGGCGCCGTTGAGAGCAAGGGCGCGGAAGCCGGCGGAGACGGCAACCCGTTCGGCAAGTTCGACCCGCAGATTACGATGTCGTCCGTCATGGGAACGGCGGGATGGGCGACTTTCCCGGAGGGAGAGACGTGGGACAACGACAACCGCTGGATGAAGCTGATCCGGGAGACGCTCGGCATTCAGATCAAATGGGACTGGCTCGTCGACTCCACTCAATACGACAACAAGATGAACGTCTCGATCGCTTCCGGCGACATTCCGGAGCTGATGATGGTGTCCAAGAAACAGCTGAACCAGCTCGTCGACGCGGACATGGTCGAAGACTTGACCGGCGCGTTCGATCAGTACGCGATGCCGTATCTGAAGCAGCAAGTGTCCGAGGCGCTCGCGCCGGCCCAGCAGATGGCGACGTACGACGGCAAGCTGATGGCGCTGCCGCAATACGGCGGAGATCCGCGCGACTCGCTCGTGACGCTGTACGTGCGGTCCGACTGGCTGGATAAGCTGCAGCTGCAAGCGCCGAAGACGATCGACGAGCTCGTCCAAGTGGCGGACGCCTTCGTGAAGCGCGATCCGGACGGCAACGGCAAGCCGGATACGCTCGGCCTCGGCATTCTGAGCGCGACGGCGGGCGGCGGTTCCATGGGCGGCTTCCTGAACGGCTACCACGCGTATCCGGATATTTGGGTAGACGACGGCGCGGGCAAGCTGTCTTACGGCAGCACGACGCCGGAGATGAAGTCGGCGCTCGGCAGACTGCAGCAGATGTACAAGGACGGACTGATCGATCGCGAGTTCGGCACGAAGGATTACAACCGGCTGAAGGAAGACGTCGTCTCCGGCAAGCTCGGCATTTTCTACGGCACGATCTCGGAATCGGCGCTTATCGCCGCCGACCTTATCAAGAAGGATCCCAACGCTTCGTGGATCGCGCTGCCGTTGCCTTCGATCGACGGCACGCCGGCCAAGCCGAGCGTAGGCGTCTCCGTCGGCGGATTCTTCGTCGTCAAGAAAGGCTACGAGCATCCGGAAGCCGCGGTCAAGCTGATGAACCTGTTCATCCAGAAGGTATACGGCGAAGACGAAGTCGGCACGAACGGCGACAACAAAACCTACGCATGGGTCGATAACGCGAAATACGCCATGCACATTCTGTCTCCGGTCGTCGGCTATATCAAGGACTACAACTACCGTCTCGTTCGCGACGCGCTCGCGGCGAACGATCCGTCGGGCTTGAACGAGAGCCTCAAGGCGACATACGAACTCGTGCAATCGACGGACGGCTCCGATCCGGAGAAGTGGCAGCAATGGTGGATCCACCAGCCGGCGGTCAGCCCGTTCGAAGTGCGCGACCAATATCAGCTGAAGCAGGACGGCGTCGTCATCGACAAGTACTTCGGCGGCTCCACGAAGACGATGGACGAGAAGATGTCCACGCTCGTCACGATGCAGAACGAGACGTTCGTCAAGATCATCATGGACTCGGCGCCGCTCGACGACTTCGACAGCTACGTCGCCAACTGGAAGAAGCTCGGCGGAGACCAGATCACCCAAGAAGTGAACGAGTGGTACGCCGCGAATCGTTAATCGGATCGATTCTATATTCGACTAGGGCAGGGCGCTTCGGCGCCCCTCCCCGGTTGCCGGAGGTGACGGCGTTGTGATTCCAGCCAGATGGAAACGAGAGAGCGTCAACCATATCATGCTGCTCCCTGGCGTACTGTTCCTGCTCGTCTTCTGTTACGTGCCGATGCTCGGCATTATTATCGCGTTCCAGAAATATTATCCGACCAAAGGGTTTCTCGACTCCGAATGGGTCGGCTTGGATAACTTCCGCTATATCTTCGATCTGCCCAGCTTCGGCCGGGTACTGTGGAACACCGTGTTCATCGCTACCGCCAAAATCGTGCTCAACCTCGTCATCCCGATTCTGACCGCGTTGCTGCTGAACGAGGTCAAGAACATGGCGTTCAAACGGTCGGTCCAGACGATGATCTACTTGCCTTATTTCCTGTCTTGGGTCATTCTCGCCGGCATCATGATGGACGTCTTGTCCCTCAAGGGCCTCGTGAACCAGTTCATCGAAGCGCTCGGCATGAAGGCGATCTTCTTCCTCGGCGATAACGCCTGGTTTCCATGGACGCTGATTCTCTCGGATACGTGGAAACAATTCGGCTTCGATACGATTATTTTCCTCGCGGCGCTGACCGGCATTAACCCGACGCTGTACGAGGCGGCCGTCATCGACGGGGCCAGCCGCTGGAAGCAGACGCTGCACATCACGCTGCCCGGCATCATGCCGATCATCGTGCTCATGACGACGTTGAGCCTCGGCAACGTGCTGAACGCCGGCTTCGACCAAGTATTCAACCTGTACAGCGCTCCCGTGCTCGAGAGCGGCGACATCATCGATACGATGATCTACCGGATCGGGCTGCAGGATTATCAATTCAGCGTATCCGCGGCGCTCGGCTTGTTCAAGTCGCTGATCGCGTTCGTGCTCGTATCGGTCTCGTACGGTCTCGCGTACCGGTTCGCCAACTACAGAATCTTCTGATCGGAGGTGCTTGCGCATGTTGAAGTCGACCTCCTGGGGCGGTCTCGGCATCAGAGCGGGCATATACGCAGTGCTGGCCGTGCTCGCGGCGCTCTGCATCCTGCCCGTCGTTCACGTGCTCGCGTTGTCGTTAAGCTCGAAAATCGAAGTGGCGGCGGGTAGCGTCACGTTCTGGCCGCGGGAGTTCACTTGGGCTTCGTACGATTATGTCGCTTCCCAAGGCCGGTTCTTCCAATCGATGGGCATTACGCTCGAACGGGTCGTTATCGGCACCGCGCTCAATCTAGCTTTAACGCTGTTATGCGCCTATCCGCTCGCGAAGGAAAGCCGGGACTTCCGGTTCCGCACCGCGTACGTCTGGTACTTCGTGTTCACCATCCTGTTCGGCGGCGGACTCATCCCTTGGTATCTGACGATCAAAAACCTGGATCTCCTCAATTCGATCTGGGCGCTCGTGCTGCCCGGCGCGGTGCCGGTGTTCAACGTCGTGCTGCTGCTTAACTTCTTCCGCCGGCTGCCGAAGGAGCTCGGCGAATCGGCCCGCATCGACGGGGCCGGAGACTGGCGCATCCTGTTCAGCCTCTACATTCCGCTGTCGACGCCGGCGCTCGCGACGATCGCGCTGTTCACCGTCGTCGGCCACTGGAACTCTTGGTTCGACGGCTTGCTTCTTATGAACAATCCGGACAGATACCCGCTCTCGAGCTACTTGCAGACGGTCATCACGCTGCCGGACTTGTCCAAGTTCACCGATCCGGAGACGGCAAGGCTGTACAACCAAATCTCGGACCGGACGACGCGCGCGGCGCAAGTATTCGTAGGCATGCTGCCGATCTTGCTCGTGTATCCTTTCTTGCAGCGGTTTTTCATTCACGGCATCGTGCTTGGAAGCGTCAAAGAATAAATCCGAATGGAGGCTATGACGATGAAACCGAAGTATTCCGTAATTCTATCGAACGTAGGCAGCTGTTCCGACCGGTACGTAACCGGGGGGTACGCGGAGCCGTTCACGATCGCGCAGCTGTTCGAGCGCGTATCGCGCATCCCGCAGGCGACGGGCGTCGAGCTGGTCGGCACGTGGCACGTGACGGACAACAACGTGAAGGAATTGAAGGGGTATCTGGACGCCTACGGCTTGCAGCTCGTCTCTATCATTCCGGACCACTTCGGACAGATGAAGTGGAAGCAAGGCAGCTTCGCGGCCAAGGACGCGGACGTTCGCCGGCAAGCGGTCGCGCACACGAAGGAGATGATCGACGCGGCGGTCGAGCTCGGCGGGAACCTGATCTCGCTGTGGCCCGGGCAGGACGGCTACGATTACTTGTTCCAAGCCGACTACATCCAAGAACGAGATTGGTTCGCGGAAGGCGTCAAGGAAGTGTGCAAGTATCGTCCGGACGTGAAGATCAGCCTCGAGTACAAGCCGAAGGAGCCGCGCACGCACTCCTATCTGAGCACGGTCGCTTCATCGTTGCTCATCGCGCAGGAAGTCGGCACGGACAACGTCGGGGTGACGATCGATTTCGGCCATGCGCTCAACGCTTACGAGACGCCGGCGGAGTCGGTCGCATTGCTTAAGAAATACGGGAACAAGCTGTTCCACGTCCATATGAACGACAATTACCGCCATTGGGACGACGACATGATCGTCGGCAGCGTGCATACGATCGAGACGCTGGAGTTCTTCTACTGGCTTCGCCGCACGGGATACGACGGCTGGCTCTCGATCGACCAATACCCGTACCGGGAAGACGGACTCGACGCGGTGCGCGAAGGCGTGAACGCGATGGAGGCGTTCGTTGGCGTTCTCGATTCGATTCCGGACGGGGAGATCGAGGCGCTCATTCGTAGCGGCGACTCTCCGTCGATCGCCGCCTATATGCGCCGGTTGCTGTTATCCGTTCCCGGCGTCGCCCGTTAAGGAGGGTTAAGAGGATGCTAGCGATCGATAGATTAACGGTAGACGGCGCGGAACGCCCGCTCGGCATCGATCAAGCGTCGCCGGCTTTCGGCTGGCGGCTGACCGACGGCGGCAGCGGGAAGCGCGGGCTGGCGCAGTCCGCGTACCGCATCCTCGTCGCGTCAGGCTTGGAAGCGCTTAACGCGGACAACGGGGATTGCTGGGACAGCGGCATCGTGCGGAGCGGGGAATCGCAGCACGCGGCGTACGGCGGCGTTCCGTTTCGCTCCGGCGTTCGGTACGTCTGGAAGGCGAAAATATGGGATCAAGACGGCAACGATTGCGGCTGGAGCGAGGCGAGCGCGTTCGAGACGGGACTGATGGAGGAGTCGGACTGGCGCGCGGGATGGATCTCCGACCCGGCTCGGCCCGTTCCCGAGCCCGAGCCGGACCGGTTGGCCGGCGTCGCCGTCGTCTGGGACGGGGAGACGGCGTCGGCGGGGGATGGGGCATCGTCGGCTAAGCGGTGGTTCCGACTGACGCTTCGGTTGCCGGAAGGGACGCCGTCTTCCGCCAAGCTGGAGACGTACGCGGCCGACGCGCTGCACCTGTACGTCAACGGTCAAGACGAAGGACTATATTATCCGTATATGCAAGCCGTAACGCTCGATATCGCGGATTTGATCGTATCCGGCGGCACGCTGACGATCGCCGGCTGTTCCGACGGGGAGCGGCAGGGCTTCGTCGCCGCGCTGGCGATCGATTATCCGGACGGCGCGTCGTATCGCGCGACGACGGACGACCCGGCGTGGAAGACGACGGACAGGGAAGCGCCCGGTTGGACGTCTCCCGGCTTCGACGACGGCGCATGGCGGCCGGCGAGCCGGATCGGCGTATTCGGTGAAGGAGACTGGACCGGATATAAGCGCATTCTGTACCCGGTGAACCGGGGCTACGGACCGTGTCCCCGGTTCGCCACGACCGTCCACGTTGCCGCTCCCGTCGCGCGAGCGCGACTGTACGCGTCCGCGCTCGGCGTCTACCGGGCCTGCGTGAACGGCGAGCCGGTCGGATCGGACGCGCTTGCGCCCGGGTGGACGGATTACCGCATCCGCATTCCGTATCAGACGTACGACGTGACCGCGTTGCTGCGCGAAGGGGATAACGACCTGGCGGGGACCGTCGGACCCGGCTGGTACGCCGGCCATCTCGGCATCTGCGGGCCGTACCATTACGGCTCGTCCGTCGCCTTCAAGGCGCAGCTTCATATCGAATACGCGGACGGCCGGACGGAGACGATCGCGACGAACGCGGATTGGCGCGCGTCCGACAGTTCCGTTCTCTCCTCCGACATCTATATGGGGGAGACGGTCGACGCGCGAATCAAGCCGTCGGAAGCCGCATGGCGGCGAGCGCAAGCGCACGAAGCCGCGCCGGGCGGACGAATGGTTGCCCAGCTCGGCCCGCCGATCAAGCCGATGCTCGAGCTAGAGCCGAAGGAGATCCGGCGTATCGACGACGATACGCAGCTGATCGACATGGGCCAGAACATGACCGGCTGGATCCGGCTCGGCGTGCGCGCGGAGGCCGGTACCCGGATCGTCGTCCGGCACGCGGAGCGACTGACGCCGGAAGGGCGGTTGTACCGCGACAACCTGAGAACGGCGAAGCAGATCGACGTCTACGTCGCCGGCGGCGGGCAAGCGGAGACGTTCGAGCCTTCGTTCACCTATCACGGCTTCCAATACGTCGAGATCGAAGGGTATCCCGGCGATCTGACCGCGGCCGACGTCCGAGGCATCGTCATTCATACGGCGCTGGAAGACGCCGGGCGGCTGGCGACGTCGGATCCGCTCGTGAACCGTCTGGTCGACAACATCCGTTGGAGCCAACGCGGCAACTTCATGGGCATCGCCCTCGACTGCCCGCAGCGGGACGAGCGGCTCGGTTGGACCGGGGACGCGCACATGTTCTCGAGAACGGCGACGTACAACATGGCCAGCGCTCCGTTCTACCGCAAGTGGCTCGTCGACATTCGCGACGCGCAAGGCGAAGACGGGGCGTTCCCCGACGTCGCTCCGTTCGTCGAGCACTTCGGCCGAGGCCACGTGTTCTTCGCGGACGGAGGCGTCATCATGCCGTGGACGATGTACAAAGTGTACGGAGACCGGCGGTTCGTAGAGGACAATTACGACGCGATGCGGCGCTACGTCGACTATCTTGTCGGAGACAGCGACGAGCGGCTCGTGCGGCGGACGGAAAGCTTCGGCGATCATCTGTCGAACGGGGCGGACACGTCGCGTCCGATCATGAACCTGTTCTTGTTCGCGTACAGCGTCTCCCTCATGACGGAGATGGCCGGCGTAATGAACGACGAAGCGGGAGCGGCGCGCTACCGGACGTTGTTCGAGACGTTGCGGCGGACGTTCGCGGAGCGGCACTTGGACGCCGAGGGCAAGATCGCGGACGGCTCGCAGACCGCCTACGTATTGGCGCTTAAGATCGGCCTGCTGTCCGAGGAAGGCCGCGCCATTGCGAAGCGCGAGCTCGTCAACGATATCGCGGCGCGAGGCGAACGGCTGACGACCGGCTTCATGGGCGCGGCCTACGTGCTGCCGATGCTGTCCGAGCTCGGCGAGCACGAGCTGGCGGCGCGGCTGCTGCTGCGGCGCGAGTATCCGTCTTGGCTGTATCCCGTGACCCAAGGCGCGACGACGATCTGGGAGCGCTGGGACGGATGGACGGAAGAGAAGGGATTCCAAGATCCGGAGATGAACTCGTTCAACCATTTCGCCCTCGGTGCGGTCGGAGAATGGATGTACCGCTACTTGGCCGGCATCGATATTCCGGAAGGCGAATACGGCTTCCGGAGAGTGAAGCTGAAGCCGTTGCCGGCGGAAGGGTTGACGTCGGTGAGCGCCGCGTACGATTCGGAATACGGCACGATCGCGAGCGAGTGGACGACAGTCGACGGCGGATTGACGCTGACGGTCGAAGTGCCTCCGAACGTCGTCGCGGATATCGAAGTGCCGGCCGGGGCGGGCGATACCGTTGAGATTGACGGCAGTACGATTGACGTGGACACGGACGCGGGCGCGGCCGGCGACGGCTGGCTGTTCGTCGGCAGAAGCGAGCGCGCGGCGTCGTTCGCGGCGGGCTCCGGTCGCTATACGTTCCGCGTTCGATCGCACGAACATACACCGCAGAGAGAATCGTAAGGAGGATTCGAGATGGCCGACAGAGGCGCGCAGCAAGCCGGAACCTGGATCTGGTATCCCGGCGATTACGAAGTATGGCTTCATCAGAAAGCGTCCGTATTAAGGCAATACAGAGGATACATCTGTCCTCCGTCCTGGCGGCTCGACGCCGCGTATACGAGCGTGAAGTTCCGCAGGGCGTACGAGCTGGCGGAGCCCGCGGAGCTGACGTTGTCCGTTCAGGGCGAGTTCGTGCTGCTGCTGGACGACGATATGACGCCGCTCCGCTACAAGCGCGGGCCGGTTACGTCCGTCAAGCTGCCCGCGGGCAAGCATACGTTATCGATTAACGTCTATAACGATCGCGAGATTCCGGCGCTGTTCGCATCCGGAGCCGGGTACGATTCCGGCGACGGCTGGGAAGTGACGGCGCTCAACGGCAAGTGGGTGCCGGTCGCGAGCTGGACGTTCGATAGGATCGATCGTCCGCCCGGCGCGTTCCCGTTCGCTTACGAGGCTCAAGACCCGGTATCCGTCGGGCTTCGCGGCGAAGCGCTTATCGCGGACTTCGGACGGGAAACGTTCGGATACGTGGAATTCGTCGGCGTGCAAGGCGAGGGCGACATTCATCTGTATTACGGCGAATCGCTAGAGGAAGCGCTCGCGGGCGAGCTCGCGGAGACGTTCGACGTCGTGCGCTCCGACGGGTCGGCATCGACGATCCGCACGCCGGTTACCCGCGCGTTCCGGTTCATCCAATTGAAGGCCGAGGGCGACGTCCGATGGGACGGCGTCAAGCATCATTACGAGTACTTGCCGATGCCGGAGCGAGGCGCCTTCCGCAGCTCGGACGACCGGATGAACGAGATTTGGACCTTGTCGGCGCATACGCTGCAGCTCAACATGCGGGAGTTTCTGTACGACGGCATGAAGCGGGACCGCTGGGTATGGAGCGGGGACGCCAATCTCGGCTTCCTGATCAACAATTACAGCTATTATGAGCAAGACGTGACGAAGAGGACGCTCGTCGCGCTGAGAGGCAAGAATCCGGTCGAGATCCATATCAACACGATCATGGATTACACGTTCTACTGGTTCTTGAGCTGCTATGACTATTACTTGTACACCGGAGACTTGACGTTCGTCCGCTCCCAGTACGCGAACATGCTGAGCCTGATGACGTTCTGCCTCGGCCGGCGCAACGAAGAAGGCATGATGGAAGGCTATCCGGAGGATTGGGTGTTCGTCGATTGGGCGCCGATGGAGCGCCGGGGCGCGCTGGCCGCCGAGCAGATGCTGCTGTGCCGGAGCATGGAGACGGTCGCGTTCTTCGCGGGCGCCCTGGGCGACGCGGACAACGAAGCCAAGTTCGCCAAGCTGTCGGGCGAGCTTCGCGAGCGCATCTTCGGCGAATTCTGGGACGAAGCCCAAGGCGGCTTCATCCACGGCAAGCTGGACGGCGAGCCGTTGAGGGACTTGCTGAAGTACCCGAACTTGTTCGGCGTGCGCTTCGGCTACTTGGACGAGGCGAGTCGGGACCGCGTGAAGTCGGGGGTGCTGATGAATGCGTCCGTTCAGAAAATCATCACCCCGTTCATGCGATTCTTCGAGCTCGAGGCGCTCTGCGATCTCGGCGAGACTCCGCACGTGCTGCGGGAAATCCGTTCGTACTGGGGCGGCATGATCGACCTCGGAGCGACGTCGTTCTGGGAGGAATACGATCCGGAGCTGCCGCCGGAGCTGCAATACGACATGTACGGCGACAAGTTCCGGAAGAACCTGTGCCACGCGTGGGGCGCGGCGCCGATCTATCTGATCGGCAAATACGTGCTCGGCGTGCGGCCGACCGAACCGGGATACGCGCGATACCGCGTCGAGCCGCAGCTCGGCGAGCTGGAATGGATCGACGGGAAGGTGCCGACGCCGAATGGAGATATTTCGGTCTATCGGGATGCCGGCGTCATTCGCGTAACGACGTGCTCGGCAGGCAGGGGCGTGCTGGCGTTCGGCTCAGAGGAGCACCCGCAAGCCACGCGCGGCGAGGTCGTCTCGTTAGGCGACGGCCGGTACGAGCTATCGCTCGACGAACCGAATCAATGCTATGAGGTAACGTACGGGTAAACGCGATTCGATCGAAGCGCAGTCCGCGAGGACTGCGTTTTTTTTGCAGCTATCGCTTGACGGCGACGAAAGGATTGGATAATATTAGTTCTGTACTGATCGGTACGGAAGGTTGGTGAGTCCGTTGGTAAGACCGCGCGAATTCGACGAACGGCTGGCGTTGGCCGCCGCGATGCAGGTATTCTGGGAGCGAGGCTACGAGGCGACGTCCATGAGCGACCTGACCGACCGGATGGGCATTCAGCGGCCGAGCCTGTACGCGGCGTTCGGCGGGAAGAAGGAGCTGTTCGAAGCCGCCTTGAAGGCGTACGCGCAGCTGAGTCTCGATTACGTCGACCGCAAGCTTCGGGCCGGACCTACGGCGAAGGAAGCGATTCGGGCGTACGTTCAGGGCATCGTGGACGGACCGGCCGGCAACAACCCGGATTACGGCTGCCTGTGCGTGAACACGATGGTCGAGCTCGGGCCGCACGAACCGAACTTCGCGACCATTACCGACGATTTCCGGATCAAGCTGACGGAGCTGTTCCGGCGCACGATCGAGGACGGCATACGGAACGGCGAATTGCCGAACCGGCTGAACGCCGCGCCGATCGCCCGACTGCTGACCGTCGCCGCGATCGGACTGTCCGTCACGATGAAGACGAAGCCCGACCGATCGCAGGTAGAGCATGCCGCAGCGGATGTCCTTACTCTTCTGGAGTAAGTTTTTTTTCAACATTATGTACCGTATGGTACAAAACAAGGGAGACAAATCGTATGGAGAAGAAGATCGCGTTGGTTACGGGGGCTAACAAAGGAATCGGCAAGGAAATCGCTCGCCAGTTGGGCCGCCAAGGCATGGACGTATTGGTGGGGGCGCGCACGCTGGACAAAGCCGAGAAGGCGGCCGCGGAGCTGCGAACGGAAGGGATTCGCGCCGTTCCGGTCGAACTGGACGTGACCGACGCCGGCCATATCCGGGCGGTCGCGGATCGCATCGCGTCTGCGTACGGCAGATTGGACGTGCTCGTGAACAATGCGGGCACTTACTTGGATCACGAGGGAAGAGACGTCGACGTCATGCGCCGCGCGTTCGAAGTGAATACGTTCGGGCCGTACGCCTTGACCGTCGCGCTGCTCGACTTGCTGAAGGCCAGCCCCGGAGGACGCATCGTGAACCAGTCGAGCATATTGGGCTCGATGTCGACGATTCTGAACGATGCCATGTACGGGGCGGCTTCCGCGCCGGCGTACACCGCGTCCAAGGCCGCGCTGAACGCCTGGACGGCGCAGCTTGCCGTCGAGCTTCGCGGCACGAAGGTCAAGGCGAACGCCTGCCACCCGGGATGGGTGAAGACGGATATGGGCGGCCCGGGCGCGATCATGGAGATCGAGGACGGCGCGAGCACCGCCGTACGGTTGGCGACGCTGCCAGCCGACGGTCCGTCCGGCGGCTTCTATCATCAGTCGGAAACGTTGCCTTGGTAATCGAAGAACTCATGAATACCGTACCGCCGGAAGGTCGAACAACGACCTTTCTGCGGTTTTTTGCGCGTTCCGCGCGTAATTCGAGCAAACCTCCGAAGTCTCGCCAAAGGAGCCCGTGCGCCAAGCGGCGAATGGCTACTCGTCAGAGACATAATGTATCTATAATGATTCATATTGTATCGTTGGCGGGTGAGGGAATCGGAGGAGGAGATGAGTTCCGCATGCGAACGTCAAGGGATGGAGCAAGAGGATTCATAGACTTGAAAGGGTGGATGAGGCGCCTGCTTCTGTCGTGGCTCGTCGTATCGCTGGCGCTGTCGGCGGCGCCGGGCACATCGTTCGCGGTATCGAACGGGACCGCGGACGGCACGTACGATTTCGGCGGCGCCGTAGGCCCGGATATCGACGGGTACAAGAAGGTCGGAGACAAGTTCCTCGTGCAGACAGGATTCGCCCAGAGCGGCACGAGCCTAATCGCCGCGAGCCATTCGGATCCGGAAGTGAACGGTTATCTGGATATCGTAGCGGAAGGAACGACGTTGAACCGGGCGTTCACGTTCAAGGATCTGGGCTTCAGCGTCACGGACAACAGCGGCATCGTCATGGATTTCATCTACGTGACCTTGTTCGACGAGAACGGCGCGCAGATCGCGACGCTTAATAACTTCATGGACGGCAACGCGACGACCAAGACGATGGGCACGGGCACGATACAGCTCTCGAGCTGGCTGAACAAGGGCGGCATTACCCCTTACAACTACGCCGGAGTATCCAAGATCAGAATTTTATGGACGTTCGATAACAAAGTCGTGCCATCCAAGCTTAGAATCGACAACATCACGATCGCGAACGTCACGGGCGGTTATCCCGTCGCGTATAACGGCAACGGGAATACATCCGGCAACGCCCCGTCGACCGGCTACGTGACGATAGGCAAGACCGGTACGGCCAAGGGCGCCGACACGCTAGCCAAGACCGGGCATACGTTCGGCGGATGGAATAGGAACGCGGCGGGGACCGGCGTCAATTACGATGCGGGCGCGCCGTTGACGGGAGTTACGTCCGGTACGACGCTATATGCGAAGTGGGTACCCGTTCCGACTTATAAAGTCGTCTATAACGGCAACGGCAATACGAGCGGTAGCGCGCCGACTGACGCCGCTAGCTATGCGCCGGGCACATCGGCAACGGTACAAGGCAGCGGAACGCTGGCGCGGACCGGGTATTCCTTCGCCGGGTGGAATACGGCTGCGAACGGGAGCGGACCTACGAATTACGCTGCCGGAGCGTCGCTGACGATGCCGGCGGCGAACGTGACGCTATATGCGAAGTGGAGCCTGATTCCGACCTATAAGGTGACTTACGACGGCAACGGCTCGGATAGCGGAACGGTGCCGGTCGACGGCGGCTCGTATGCGGCGGGCGCGTCGGCGACGGTACAAGGCAGCGGAACGCTGGCGCGGACCGGGTATTCCTTCGACGGATGGAATACGGCGGCCGACGGAAGCGGGCCTACGAATTACGCGGCCGGAGCGTCGTTGGCGATGCCGGCGTCGAACGTGACGCTATACGCGAAGTGGAGTCTGATTCCGAAGTATACGGTCGCCTACGACGGCAACGGATCCGATAGCGGAACGGTGCCGGTCGATGGCGGCTCATACGTGGCGGGAGCTTCGGCAACCGTGCAAGGGGTTGGGACGCTGGCCAAAACCGGCCATACGTTTGCCGGATGGAATACGGCGGCAGACGGAAGCGGACCGACGGATTACGCGGCCGGAGCGTCGCTGGCGATGCCGGCGTCGAACGTGACGTTATACGCGAAGTGGAGTCTGATTCCGACGTATACGGTCGCCTACGACGGCAACGGCTCGGATAGCGGAACCGTGCCGGTCGACGGAGGCTCGTACTTATCGGGCGCATCCGCAACCGTGCAAGGAAGCGATACGTTGGCGAGGGCCGGGTATTCCTTCGCCGGATGGAATACGGCGGCAGACGGAAGCGGACCGACGGATTACGCGGCCGGAGCGTCGTTGGCGATGCCGGCGTCGAACGTGACGTTATACGCGAAGTGGATCCTGATTCCGACGTATACGGTCACGTACGATGGCAACGGGAACACGGGCGGCACCGTGCCGGCGGACGGCGGTTCTTACGTAACCGGCGCTTCCGCGACCGTGCTCGGACCGGCAACGTTAGCGAAGCCCGGTTACTCGTTCAAGGGCTGGAACGCGAAAGCGGACGGTACCGGAACCGGGTACGCGGCCGGAGCGGCGCTGACGATGCCGGCGGAGAACGTGACGCTGTACGCGCAATGGGCATGGATCGACGTGCCGGTCTTCGTGCATACGGCCAAAGTCATCGCGGGGGATGATCCGACGTTGTCGCGGACGATATTCATCGGTCGCAATATCGATTCGGACGGCACGGAGCGGGAAACGGCTACGCTGGACGCGACGACCGCAAGCCAAATCGTCGATCTCGCCAAGGCGAACGGCAAGTCGACGGTTCGGGTCGTATTCGACGGCTTCATGAGCCAATCGACGGACGAAACGACGGTCATCGTGCCTCAAGCATCGGTGCAACTGCTCAAGCAAGGCTTCGGCTTGGAAATCGCGACGCGATCGGCGACGTTGACGCTGTCCGAAGCGTCGATCAAGGGGTTGCCGGACGCGGACGCGCGCTTCAAGCTCATTCGGCACGCGGATGAGCCGGAGGCGAAGATCGCGAACCGGATCACGCTCGAGTCGGGAGATGCCGACGTTCCGATCGAATTGCTGATTCCGCTGAAGACGACGGGCTTGCCGTCCGATCCGTCGGCTCTGAAGACGTTACTGGCTTCTTTACGCTCGAGCGCGGCCGGAGCGGACGGGACGATCGAGCGGATCGCCGGGCAGATCGTAACGGATTCCGAAGGTCGCCCGGTCGGGTATAAGGCGAATGGACGTACCGGTCCAGCCGTTACGTATACGATCGTCTCCTGGCAAGCGCCGTTCGTCGCCGCTCTCATGAGAGGTTATCCGGACGGCACGTTCCGTCCGGATCGCAAGCTTACGCGCGCGGAGATCGCGGCGCTACTGTATCCGTTGCTCGAGGCTGACGGGACGAAGAAGGCGCCGGTAGTTTCGTTCCCGGATGTCTCCTCTACGCATTGGGCGGCCAAGGCGATATCGTCGGTCGGCGGCGCGGGCTTCATGACGGGGGATGCCGACGGGAAGTTCCGTCCCGACGACTACGTCAGCAGGGCGGAAGCGGCCTCGATCATCGCCAAGTGGAGCGGTCTGACGCTCGACGGAGCGCGGGCTCCGTTCAAGGATACGGCCGGACACCCGGCCGAGGCCAGCATCGCGGCGGTCGCCCGGCAAGGGTATATGATCGGAAGAGGCGACGGCAAGTTCGTTCCTGACAGTCCGATCACGAGGGCGGAAGCGGCTGCGTTGTTCAACCGGGCAACGGGCAGAAAGCCGCCGACGGAACGGGAACCGATCTGGTCGGACGTGCCGAGAAGGCATTGGGCGTTGCCCAATATCGCGGGCGCGACGGGCGTCGGCATCGATCCGCCTCCCGGGGATTGAATAGGTTGTTGGCGATAACGGCGCGGGGGATCGAACTCCCGTGCCGTTTTTTTTGTCATCCCCGTTCATATTCAGTTCATAGACGGGGTTTAGTATCCGTAATGTGATCAGCACAATTGGGAGGAATCGATATGGGATATTCGCGCAAATTCGAGCCGAATAACGGAGATTGGGCCGTCGAAGCGCAAGGGCTCGTGAAATTGTTCGGCGATAACCGCGCGGTGGACGGCGTGGATTTGCAAGTGAAGGCGGGTTCGATCTACGGCGTGCTCGGTCCGAACGGGGCGGGCAAGACGACGACGATTCGCATGTTGGCGACGCTGCTTCGAGCGGATTCCGGATCGGCGCGGATTTTCGGCCACGACGTGATCAAGGAATCGCAAATCGTACGGCAATTGATCGGGGTAACCGGCCAATACGCGTCGGTCGACGAGTCGCTCAGCGCGACCGAGAACCTTATTATCTTCTCGCGGTTGCTCGGTCTCGGCCGCTCGGAATCGAAGCGCAAGGCGGAGGAGCTACTCGAGGAATTCGGACTGACGGAAGCCGCCAAGAGGCCGCTCAAGAACTTCTCCGGGGGCATGCGCCGCCGGCTCGACCTCGCCGCGAGCCTCATCGCGCAGCCGCCGCTCATCTTCCTCGACGAACCGACGACCGGGCTCGATCCGCGGACGCGTTCTCAGATGTGGGATACGATCCGCAGGCTCGTGAAGACGGGCTCGACGGTCGTTCTGACGACGCAATACCTCGACGAAGCGGATCAACTCGCCGACCGGATCGCGGTCATCGACCGCGGGCATGTCGTCGCCGAAGGCACCGTGGACGAATTGAAGGCGTCGGTCGGCAATTCTTCGCTGCATCTCAGAGTCGAAGATCCGGGCACGATCGAGGAAGCCCGCAGGACGATCGAGCAGGTGCTGAACGTTCCGTCCAGCATCACGTCCGAAGCGCGCAAGATCACGGCGCCGATGGCCGATGCCGACCTCGTGACCGATCTGCTCATCGCGCTGCGCGCGAAAGGGATTCACTTGGCGGAGATGAGCGTGCAGAAGCCGACGCTCGACGAAGTGTTCCTGACGATTACGGGGCACGGCGCGGAGGAAGACGCGAAACCGTCCCATGAATCGAAACAACCGGAGGTGGCAAGAGTATGAGAAGCACGACCGCAATCCGTCCCGGAGCCAAGCTGAAAAACCATACGAGCTTAGGCCAGACGATCCGGAACTCCCTCACGATGGCTTATCGGGGATTGCTCAAAATCAAGCGTACGCCCGAGCAGTTGTTCGACGTCACGCTGCAGCCGATTATTTTCACGCTGATGTTCACTTATATTTTCGGCGGGGCGATCTCGGGCGACGTTCAAAGCTACTTGCCGGTCATTATCCCCGGCATTCTCGTGCAGACCGTCATCGGAACTTCGATCGTCACCGGCGTTCAGCTCAGGGAAGACATGGACAAGGGAGTATTCGACCGGTTCAAGTCGCTGCCGATCGCGCGCATCGCGCCGCTTGCCGGGGCATTGCTGGCGGATACGGTCCGCTATACGATCGCGACGGTGCTGACGTTCGTCATGGGTTACATTATGGGTTATCGTCCCGAAGGCGGTATCGGTTACGTCGCTCTCGCCGCTCTGCTCGTCATCGCCTGCTCCTGGGCGGTCAGCTGGATCTTCGCTTTCTTCGGCGTCATCGCCCGTACCGCTTCGAGCGTGCAAGGAATCTCGATGCTCGTGCTGTTCCCGCTCACGTTCCTGTCGAACGCGTTCGTGCCCGTCGAGACGATGCCGAAGTGGCTGCAATGGTTCGTTAACATCAATCCGATCTCGCATCTCGTCAGCGCCGTCCGCGACTTGACGAACAGCGGAACGGTCGGTCAGGATCTCGGCATCTCGCTCATCGGAGCGGCCGTCATCGTGGCGATCTTCGCGCCGATCACCGTTCGCGCGTACATGCGCCGGACGTAACACGAATGCGACCGACCAACACGCCTAACAAGGCGTGTTTTTGCTTTGCGCCGGAAGGTTAAGGAAGGTTAATGCGCGAGATGGGGCACGCGGGCAGGCAATGGGAGTCCGGCGGCGAATATATGAACCATAACTTCTATCTAAGCGACGAGGTGGAAACATGTTCAAACGAAGCTCGCTGTTGCTCGGAGGATTGATCCTGATGGCGCTCGCCGGGTGCGACGACGCGAACGAGACGCCGAAGGCGGAACCGTCCTCGGAGTCGACCGCACCGCAGTCGACGCCGTTGCCGGTAGAGCTGCCGGAAGGAGCGGTGCAAGCGTACTTGTCCGATTGGCAGGAGGGCGATTACGCGGGCATGTACGGACTGCTCACGCCGGCCGCGAAGGAGAAGATGACGGAGCAGCAATTCGCCGAGCGCTACGAGACGGTCTACGAGACGCTCAAGGCCGACAATCTGGTCGTCGAAGCGCTGCCCGGTTCGACAAGCGATCAGGTAACGGAAGAGACAAGCGTGCTCGGATTCGACTATCGCGTGCGGATGGACTCGGTCGCGGGGCCGATCGCGTTCGAGCAGCACGGAAGGCTAAGGAAGGCGCAGGACGGCGGAGAGACGAAGTGGCTGATCGAATGGAAGCCTTCGCTCCTCTTCCCCGGCATGGAGGATGGCGACAACGTGCGCGTCCAAGCGGTGGAAGGCGAGCGGGGAGAGATCGTGGACCGCGCGGGCGACGGCTTGGCCGTGAACGGCAGCGCGCCGCAGCTCGGCATCGTTCCCGGCAAGCTCGGGGAAGACGCGGAGGGCGCCAAAGCGACGATCGCGGCCAAGCTGGGCATGACGGTGCAGCAAATCGATCGCAAGCTCGGCGCTTCCTGGGTCAAGCCGGAACTGTTCGTTCCGATCGCCGTCGTGTCCGAATCGGCCAAGGACGAATTAAGCGCGCTTCCGGGCGTCGTCATCCAGCGGAAGCAACTGCGCGTCTATCCGTTAGGCGAAGCGGCGGCCCACTTGACCGGTTACGTCGGCGAGATTAACGCCGAAGAGCTGGAGAAGCGGAAGGAGCTTGGCTACGCGGTCGGCGATGCGATCGGCAAGGCAGGCTTGGAACAACTGCTCGAGGACGAGCTGAGGGGGACCGACGGCGTCGTCGCGACGATCATAGACGGGAACGGGCAACGTCGGGACGTCCTCGCGGAGAAGCCGGCGGTGCCAGGCAAGACGTTCCAGCTGTCGATCGACGCCGAGCTGCAGCGGGCGATCTACGACGAAGTGAAGGCGGACGCGTCGTCCGTCGCGGCCATGGACCCGAAGTCAGGCGAGATCGCCGCGTTGCTCAGCACCCCGTCGTACGACCCGAACGCGTTCGTCCGGGGCATCTCGAGCGCGCAATACGACGCGTGGAACGACGATCCGAGGCATCCGTTCATGAACCGGTTCGCCCGGGCGTACGCGCCGGGTTCGACGTTCAAGCTCCTTACCGCGGCCGGCGGCTTGGATGCCGGGACGCTCGATCCGGACGAGGCGAAGGCGATCTCGGGGAAGACGTGGACGAAGGACAAGTCTTGGGGGAAGTATTACGTCACGAGAGTGCACGTCGTCAGCCCCGTCGACCTATCGAAGGCGCTTATCTACTCGGACAATATTTACTTCGCCCAAGCCGCGCTGGCGATCGGCAAGACGAAGTTCGCGGAGACGGCGGCCAAGTTCGGCATCGGCGAGCGGATTCCGATCGAGTATCCGCTCGTTCGTTCGCAGCTGTCCAACGACGGCAAGTTCGGCGGCGATATTCAGCTCGCCGACTCCGGCTACGGGCAAGGCCAAGTCGCCATGACGACGCTTCACGTCGCTCTTGCGTATTCGGCCTTGGCGAACGACGGCAACATCGTACAGCCGGTGTTGACGCTGTCATCGGACGGCGCGAACGCGCCGAAGACGTGGAAGGCGCAAGCGATGAAGCCGGACACGGCGACGCTGCTGCGGGACGATCTGATTCAAGCCGTCAGTCATCCCGACAGCGTCGGGCACGGCGCGTATATCGACGGAGCCGCTATCGCCGGCAAGACGGGCACCGCGGAGCTGAAGGCGAGCAAGGACGCGGAAGGCCAAGAGAACGGCTGGTTCGTCGGCTTCGACGCGAACGATCCGAAGCTGCTCCTCTCCGTCATGATCGAGGACGTCGGCGATCGCGGGGGCAGCGGGTACGTCGCGCCGATCGCGAAGCGAATCCTGCAGTGGAAGAAGCCATGATCACACATCCTTAATACATTCGCCGCAACCCTTGAGAGATCAAGGGTTTTTGCGTTGTTCGCACACAAACGCCAAATAATTAGCAAGCTATTATATTAACATTTAAATGGTTAAATCGAGTTACAATCAATCGCATAGCGAGAGGGGAAGCCAGTGATGTCATTGTTGCGCCACATGAAGTTGTCATGGAAGTTCGGGGGGACGGTCAGCGTCGTGCTCGTCATCGCGTTCGCCATTATCATTACGACGAACTTAAGCCAGCTGCGCTCGGTTAGCTTGGACAAGGGAGAGTCCGAAGCGGGCGAAGCGGCACAATCGTTCGCGAGCGGGTTCCAATCGAAGGTGACGGAAGTACATACCTTGCTTACGGCGATGTCGGAAACGTTGAAGGATGCAAGCGTCAACCGGTCGTTGGACCGCGAGGACGCGATACGGATTCTGACCGGCATGCTGCGGCATGGCCCCAACCTGCTCGGTCTATGGACGGTATGGGAGCCGAACGCCTTCGACGGGAACGACGCGGCCAACGCCGGCAAGACGGCATACGACGACGCTTCGGGCAGGTTCATCCCTTACGTCGTGCGCAGCGGCGAAGCGGTTAACGTAACCGCCATCGCGGATTACGAGACGGAAGGGGCGGGGAACTTCTACTTGATTCCGAAGCGGGAAGGAAGGACGACGCTGCTCGAGCCCTACGTCTATGCGATAGACGGAGTAGATACGCTAATGACGTCGCTCGTCGTGCCGATCCAAGACGAGAGCGGCAAGTTCCTCGGCGCGGTCGGAGCCGATTTCACGCTGGACGTTCTTCAGGCGATGGTGAAGGGCGCGAACATCGACGGAGGCTACGTGACGATTCTGTCGTCGCAAGGCACTTATGTCGCCCATAGCGACAAGCCCGAAGACATTACCCGTCCGTATGCCGATACGGCGGACAAGCAACGCATCTGGGACGGCCTGGCGGGAGGCACGCTCGAAGCGTACCGAACGAACGGCAACGGGCAATCGGTGTTTAGTCGCTTCGAGCCGATCGAGATTCAAGGGAGTACCGACAAGTGGTACGTCGAGACGGTCGTTACGGTCGATACCGTGCTGGCTACTTATAATAGGTTGAAAATCGGTTCCGTCTCGATCGCGATCGGGTCGTTGATCGTGCTCGTCGCCGCGGTCATTATCCTTGTCCGCAGAATGATCGTCCGGAATATCGATACCGTCATCGAGGCTTCGAGAAGGGTGGCCGGCGGAGATTTGACGGAGAAGCTGACCGTCGGCAGCCGCGACGAGTTCGGAAGATTGGCGGGGCTGTTCAACCAGATGATCGATAGCTTGCGGACGCTGATCGGGCATGCCGCGACGTCGGCCAAGAGCTTGGCGGCCGCTTCCGGAGAAATTTCGGACACGACCGAAGAGATCGCCAGGGGCAGCACGTCCCAAGCGGAATCCGCGCAGAAGGTAACCGATCTGTTCTACGACCTGAACCGGGCGGTCGATACGGTCGCCCGCAGCGCGAGCGATGCCGCGGAGCTGGCCCAGAGAACGCATCGGGGAGCGATGGAAGGCGGTCAAGCGGTAAGCGAATCGATCGGCAGCATGGCCCGCTTATCGGATCATATGGGACGACTGGAGAACGATTCGCGCCGTATCGGCGATATTATCGAAGTGATCGACGACATCTCGGAACAGACGAACCTGCTCGCGCTTAACGCCGCCATCGAAGCGGCCCGGGCGGGCGAGCAAGGCCGGGGCTTCGCGGTCGTCGCCGACGAAGTGCGCAAGCTGGCCGAACGGAGCGGAGAAGCGACGAAGCAAATTTCTTCGATCATCACGGGCATGCAGAAGAGCACGCAGCTGAGCGTGGCGGCGGTCCACGAGACGTCGGAGCTGTCGAAGCGAACCGGCGTCGCGCTGGAGGACATCGTTCGCATGGTCGGCCAAACCGCGAGCCAGGTCGGCGAGATCGCCGCGGCCAGCGAAGAGCAGTCCGCCCAGACGTCGGAGGTGCTGCTGCAGATCGAGAATATCGCTTCCGTAAGCGAGGAGGCTGCGGCGGCGGCCGAGGAGACGGCAAGCTCGTCCCAGACTCTCGCGGCGCTATCGGAAGAATTGAGCAAGTCGGTGTCGAAGTTCCGCGTGTAACGTTATGAGATAACGTTGCAGCAGTTCGTGCGTTTCTGCAACGTTAGTATCAGCGGTCCGAAAAGATTATTGGAAACGGCGGATTTAGGGTGATAGCTCTACTCCGCCGTTTGTTTATTTACGATGAAGAAAAAAGGACATGTATCCCCTGAAGAGCGAAGCGCCTGCCTTTACGGTACCGAATTCACCTTATTACGGGGTAACCATTCAGAATTCGGGACGAAAAAAACGGGGTCCCCGCAAAGTAATCGGAATAAGCTTCGAAGATATACTTCACTTTGTGGGGTGAAGCAGCAGCGGAAGGGGATACATGTCCTGAAAAACTCTCATCGTACATAAAAATAAGGTCGAAGATTTCCAGAAGAGCCCTAACGTTTGCAGTACCCGCCGAATTGGAGTACAAATGTAATTATACGAATTCGGGAGAGGGATCGGATGAAGCGCGTTACGGTACTGATCGCGGACGACGAGAAGGAGATCGCGGACTTGGTCGCGATGTACCTGGAGCAAGAAGGCTACGACACGGTCAAAGTCTACGACGGAGCGGCCGCCGTGCAGGCGGCGAACGCCAGGCAGATCGATCTGGCGATATTGGACATCATGATGCCGAAGCTGGACGGCCACGAGGTGACGCGGACGCTGCGCGAAGGACACCGGATGCCGATTATTTTCCTAAGCGCCAAGACGTCCGATCTGGATAAAATCACGGGCCTCGTCATCGGGGCCGACGACTACATGACGAAGCCGTTCAACCCGATGGAGCTCGTCGCGCGGGTGAAGGCGCAGCTGCGCCGTTCAATGCAGCTGAGCCGTCCCGCCGAAGAGCCGTCGCGCGTCATGGAGATCGGCGGATTGACGATCGATCCGGACAAGCGCGCGGTAACCCGCAACGGACAAGCGATCGAGCTGACGCCGAAGGAATTCGATATTCTCGCGTTGCTCGCCGGCCATCCGAACAAGGTGTTCGGCGCGGAGCATATTTTCCGACAGGTATGGGGCGAGTCGTACTTCGAGAGCGGCAACACGGTCATGGTCCATATTCGCACGTTGCGGAAGAAGCTCGGCGACGACAAGAACAAATACGTGAAAACCGTATGGGGAGTGGGGTACGCGTTCAATGCCTAATCTGCTCCTCAGCTTCCGGGCGCGGATGCTGCTCCTCTTCGCACTCAGCATGCTGTCGTCGGGCTTGATCACGTACGCGCTCTTCGAATGGCTTCGCTCGTACTACCGCGAGCATGCGCAATACGGCGACACCATGGCGAAGCTTCGCGCCGTGCTGGACGATATCGGGGAATTCAATTTCATCCTCATCGTGTTCGTACCGCTCGCGATCTTGTTCTTCTACTTGTACACGAAGCCGTACGCGACCTATTTCAAACGGATCTCTCAAGGCATTCGTAAGCTCGCCGCCGGCGATTTCGCGTCGCGGGTGGACGTCCGCTCGGGCGACGAATTCGAAGCGATCGCCGAAGACGTGAACCGGGCGAGCGACCAACTGCGGGTAGCGATCGAGAGAGGCGACTTCGCGGAGAACAGCAAAGACCGGCTGATCTTGAATCTGGCGCACGACCTGCGCACGCCGCTGACGTCCGTGCTCGGTTACTTGGACTACGTCTTGCATAACGAGAAGCTGACCGAAGAGCAGGCGCGGCACTATACGCAGATTGCGTATGCGAAGTCGCGGCGAGTGGAGAAGCTGATCGAGGAGCTGTTCGAGATCGCCCGCCTGAATCACGGCAAGCTTCCGGTCGAGCGGCGGTCGATCGATCTGGGCGAGCTGCTCGGCCAGTTGATCGAGGAGCTGTATCCGATCTTCGAGAGCAGCGGAGTGGTCGCGCGTCTGGACGCGCCGGCGCCGGTCCTCCTGTCCGGGGACGGCGATCTGCTCGCCAGGGTGTTCGAGAACCTGCTGACGAACGCTGCCCGCTACGGGAAGGACGGCCAATTCATCGACGTAAGATGCGCGGCCGAACCGGGAGAAGCGATCGTGCAAGTCGTCAATTACGGCCAGGCGATCCCGGAGGACGAGCTGCCGTACTTGTTCGATATGTTCTATAAGGGAGACAAGGCGCGATCGATGCAAGGAGAGGGAACCGGACTCGGGTTGTTCATCGCGAAAAATATCGTCGAGCAGCACGCCGGCGCCATCTCGGCGGATAGCAACGTTATCCGCACCGTATTCGAAGTGCGGCTTCCGCGGGAAGGGCAATGGGTTTAAGAAAAACTTAAGAAGCATCCCGCCTCGGATTTAAACTTTATGCCTTAACCTAAAGCAACGTTAGGTCGAGGAGGAAGTTGATCATGCTGAAGCGGGATTATTTATTGCCGGGCGTCATGCTGGGCATCATGCTATTATCCGGGTGCGGTTTCGGGGTCGGAACGAGCGAGCCGTCCGTCGTCGATATTCATGAAGGAGCCGGTACGCCGATGGCGTCTCATTCGGCGGAACAGTCGGCAGAGCAGCCGGCAGAACAAACGGAAGAACGGGAGACGGCCATCGAGGTCGGGCAAGATCAAGTCCATGAAGGCAATCTCGTGCTCGTGAACCGGGAGCATCGCGTCGTCTCGGGGAGCATCCCCGGCGACGTCGTGTCGTTGTTCGGGCATCAAGAGCTGTCGGAGGGCTTCGCGCTGTACGATCGGTCGATTCGGCTGCCCGAGGCGTTGCTGCTTTCTTTCCGGTCGATGGTAGACGCCGCGGCCGACGACGGGGTCGACCATTTTCTGATCAGCAGCGGTTACCGGGACGAAGCGGAGCAACAAGCGCTGTACGAGGAGAAAGGCTCTGATTACGCGCTGCCCGCGGGATTCAGCGAGCATAACTTAGGCTTGTCGCTCGATATCGGTTCGACGCTCGAGGCCATGGAAAAGGCGCCCGAGGGCGCCTGGTTGAAGAAGAACGCTTGGAAGCACGGATTCATTCTCCGGTATCCGAAGAACAAAACCGAAGTGACGGGCATCCAATACGAGCCCTGGCACTTCCGCTACGTGGGTCTGCCGCACAGTCAGATCATGCACGATCGCGACTTCGCGTTGGAAGAGTATCTGGATTACTTACGGGATCGGAAGTCCATCGTCGCGACGGTAGACGGCGAGCGGTACAAGATCGCTTACGTGCCCGTGGGCCGCGACGGCGCGACGATTCGGGTGCCGAAGGATGCGAGCTACGAGATCTCGGGCGACAATCGCGAAGGAATTATCGTGACCGTGCGCTTAACAGCTCGCTGACCGTGACGAGCCGGTAGCCTTGGCCGATCAGCTCCGGAATCAGCGCCGATACGGCGGCGATCGTAGGGGATCGGTCCCCGAAGCCGTCATGGTAGATCAGAATGCTTCCTTCGCGCACGTGCGCGCGGGAAGTCGTCAGTATATGCTCGGCATCGATCGCGTCGTCCCAATCCCGCGAGTCCAAGTTCAGCGCGTGGATGACGGCGTAGCCGAATTCCGCGGCCGTGGCGAGCGCGTCATCGTTCACGTCGAGATACGGCGGGCGGAACGTCTTCGGACAATCGCCGGTCGCTTCGGCGATGAGGCGGTCGGTGCGCGACAGCTCCTCGCGCTGCGCTTCCCGGCCCAGCTCGGACAGATGCGGGTGGGAGTATGTATGATTGCCTAGTTCATGGCCTTCGGCGTGGATGCGCTCCGCGATGTCCGGGTAGCGCTCGACGTTCGAGCCGACGACGTAGAACGTCGCCTTGGCTCCGTGCTGGCGGAACGCGTCGAGCAAGAGCGGGGTCCACTCGGGATGCGGCCCGTCGTCGAACGTAATGGCGACGAGCTTCTCCCCGGTTGCGACTTCGTTGAAGATGTCGGCCTTGTTCATGTAGATGGATTCTCCTTAGATGGCCCGGTCCGGAGACGCGTATGCGCTCGCGGGCCGGGCCGTTCGATTATTCCGGACGCTCGGGCGGCTGCGTTCCCGACGGCTTCTTCGGCAGCCGGTCCGCCTGCTTCAGCGCCTCGCGGATGATGAATTCGAGATGGCCGTTGACGCTGCGGAACTCGTCGCCCGCCCATTGCTCGAGCGCGCGGTAGATCTCAGGGTCGAGCCGCAGCGGAAAAGATTTCTTGTCGCTCGCGATAAGTCATCACCCTTACGTGTACAGCGTGCCCGCGTTAATGATCGGGGTCGCGCCTTTGTCGGATACGATCGCCACCATCAAGTTGTTCGTCATCGCGGCGCGGCGCTCGCTGTCGAGGGAGATGCCTTTCTCCTCCAACTGGCGAAGCGCCATGTCGACCATGCCGACGGCTCCTTCGACGATCTGTTGGCGAGCGGCTACGATGGCGGATGCTTGTTGGCGCTGAAGCATGGCGCTAGCGATTTCTTGGGCGTAAGCCAGGTGAGTGAGGCGCGTCTCGAGAATACGGACGCCGGCGATAGACAGTCGGTGCTGCAAGTCGGACATCAGCTCGTGCGATACTTCGTCCGCGTTGCCGCGGAGCGAATGGCGGTCGGTCTCGGCGAAGTTGTCGTAAGGGTATTGGGCGGCGATATGACGGACGGCCGTCTCGCTCTGAATCTCGACGAACTTCTCGTACTGGTCGACGTCGAACGTCGCCTTGGCCGTGTCGACGACCTTGAAGACGACGACCGCGGCGATCTCGACCGGGTTGCCCTCGGCGTCGTTCACCTTAAGCTGCTGGCTGTTGAAGTTGCGTACCTTCAACGATACGGTGCGGTGGGTGGCGAACGGCATGATCATCCAGAAGCCGCTGTCGAGCACGGTGCCCGCGTATTTTCCGAAGAAGGTGACGACTTTGCCCTGGTTCGGCTGGACGACGACGAGCGCGGTCAGACCGATGATCGCGACGACGGCGAGAACGGCTCCGATGACGAGAAGAGAGATGATCGGTTCTTCTTGCGCGCCTTGGATGAAGCACGCAACGGCTCCCGCAACGAGCGCGAGTTGAATCAATAACGCGAGGAATCCGTTCAAATGCCAAGCTTTTCTTTCGACCATTGGGCGACACTCCCTAGAGTCATAGTGAATTTGTTTTGATATTTACATGATATCACTTATGCAAATAAATTACAAATGAAAAGTCAGCTTCATTGTCCGTGGGAATCGTTCCGCGTGTTCCGGCACCTTGCGCCAAGAGGGCGGACAACCCGACTTGGGTCATCCGCCCTCCCGTATTCGCTTCCTAGATAACCTGAATCTCGATCCCCAGCATGGCCGCCGTACGCTTGATCTCTTGCGCCTTATGACCGACGCCGAGCGCGAAATGGTGCGTCGGGCCCGCGCTGCACCACTGCTCGACGAATTCGGCGACGGGGCGGCCGAAACTGCAGCGGGTGTTCGTGTTGCCGGTCTGCGGGATCGGGCCTTTGATCGATTCGCCCTCGGCGACGATCATCTTGTAGCGGCCTTGCGCCGTCTGTCCGATGCTGAGCAGCGTGACCGGGCCGGCCTTGATGCTGAACTCTACGCCGATGCCGGAGCCGCGCTTGCCGTGGAACAGCTCGAGTCCCCGGATAATCGGACGTTCGTCGGCGATCTTGATATTGTGCGGGCCGTCGTGGCCGACGAGCACGATATTGTCCTTGAAGTCGCATGGGTGCAATTCGGCGAAGGAGCCGCCGGCTTCGAGCCGGTCCATGATAAGCATCGCCGCGCAGGTTTTGAGATCGGCCTCGCCCGCGAGCGGGACGCCCTTGCCGGTCAAGAGGGAGTTGCCGAGCACCATGTTCGAGCCGATGCGTTCGTATTCGTTGTCGTCCAATCCCTTATAGTAGTAAGCGAGACCGGTCAGACCGAACTCGTCCACGAGCTTATCGAGACCGACGGCGACTTTCGCCGACCAGTGAAGATCCTCGGGCTTGATCGGCCGCGTGACCGGATCGATGAACGGATCCGACACGGTGAACGTGGCGTGGATTTCCTCCAGCTTGGCGTCGATCTCGCGCTGCGAAGCGGAAGAGACGGCCTTGGCCAAGTCGCACATCTCGAGCATCTGGACGTGAGCGCCGAACGCGAACGTGAACGCCGAAGGATCGGAGTTCATATCGTACATGCCTTCGTACGTATGGCCGAGATAGCCGATCCGTGCATACTTGAACGCGCGCCGCGCGTTCGCCGCGCGGCACCAGGCTCGCACTTCGTCCATCGCCGCGGCATCGTCGTACAGCGTGCCGACGACCATTCCCGCGGCCGGGCGTCCGGCGCGAACGAGCACGCCCGCGATCTCGGGCAGGGAGCAGATATTGTCGTTGGCGAGCTGCATGTATGTGGTCGTATGGTTATAGTCGAGATGTTGCTTCGGCTGCAAGGCGACGAGCACGGTCGGCACGGACAAGCCGAGAATCGGCGTAGCCGCCGTAGAGGACGTGACGTACGTGCTCAGGAAGCTGAACAGGATGTCGATGTCCTGCTTCTTCAAATATTCGGTCGCCGCGAACGCCTTGTCCACCGTATCAACGAATCCCGCGCTGACGACCTCTACGTTCATCTCGCGCAGCCGGTTCTCGAAGTCTTGCCCGTATCCGGCCAGTTCCTCCCTTAAGCCGGGAAACTGCTCCCAATAGGGTTCGTGCCCCACCGTCATTACGCCGACGCGCGCGCGTTTCAAGCCTGCTAACATGCGTATTTCCTCCTCGATAACGTATGAAATCTACATTAATCGTAAGGAATTGCGCGATGACGAACAATGAAACGTAAATCTATATTTAGTAATATTCTACGATCGGTGATAAAATATATATTATGGACTCTGGTGAAATTACCTCGATTGTAGCGTGGAAAGGAGATTCTGGCGTGATCGATCCGGTAGCAATTTACTACGAACACTGCGAACCCGGATGGCAAGTGCCGCATTCGCGGACGAACAACGCGATAGCGGTGCTCATTACGGAAGGGCATGCGGTGTTCGATACGGAGCAAGGAAGATTCGAATTGAGCAGGGGAGATATGCTGTTCATGCCGGAGGGCCTCGAACGAAGCGCGGGCAATTCGCTCAAGGCTTCCCACGAGATGTACGTCGCTCATTTTCATCACGCGGGAGACGGAGAGGGGCTGCCGATTCTGAAGACGTTCCGGGCGCTCGCCGCGAAGCCTCACAATTACGATTACGCCCGCAACCGATTCGCCGCGCTCGTGCAGTATTGGCTGCGGAATTCGGCTTATCGGCCGGCGCTATGCCATGCGGCGCTGCTGGAGCTGCTGGCGTTGTTCGCCGAAGCGTCCGATTCCGTCGCGTCCCAAGGCGCCGCGTCCGGTCTCGTCTATCGGCTGGAAGACTATATGCTGCATCATTACCGCGGGACGATCACGGTGAGCGAGCTCGCCGAGCACGTCGGCAAGACGCCGAACTACGTCAGCGCGCTGTATCGGCAGACGACCGGGCGTACGCTGACGGACTACTTGCAGCAGATCCGCGTCGCGGCCGCTTGCGATCTGCTGGCGACCTCGCAGATGACTATCGGGGAAATTTCGAATTACCTCGGCTTTTGCGAGCAGTCCTACTTCAACAAAGTGTTCAAAAAAATTACGGGCACCGTACCCTCCAAGTACGTGCGGTATCAGGTGGATCGTTCGAAGGAGCGAGGCGGGGGAAGTTAGAAGATCGCTTGATACGGGAAGGACGTCCCCTAGCCGATCGCTTCTCACCGTCCCCGCCTGTACTCGCCCGGCGTCATCCCGTAGGCGCGGCGGAACAGCGTCCGGAACAGCTTCTCGTCGGAGAAACCGCAATCGAGCGCGACGTGCCGGACGAGCGTCTCCGTCGTGCGAAGCAGCTCGGCGCTCCGTTCGAGACGATATTGGTTCGCGTACGCCACGAAGCTTGCTCCAAGCGTCTCGCGGAACAGCTTGCTCAGGTAGCTCCTGCTGATCTGCAGCTCGGCGGCGGCCTCGTCGAGACTGATCTTGTCGCGGTACCGGTCGCGCACGAATCGAAGCGCCTCGTTGACTAGTCGCTTTTTTTTGCGGGTTCCATAGGCCGCGGAGGACTCGTCCTCGTCGGCGTTCTGCCGCGCGAGCTCGGCGAGCAACGCCAGCAGGTAGCCTCGGATTTTCGTCAAATACCCTTCGCGTTTTTCCTCGTATTCCCGCAGCATCGACTGGAACAGGAAGTCGACCTCGAATCCGTCCGCTCCGTAATATTTTTTCTCCGACAATAGCATGCCGATCTCGAAGTCCACGAATGCCGGAAGGAACATGCAGTCGATCCAAGAGAACGAAGGCGACAGCGGGTCGAAGGAATGGGTGACGCCGGTCTGCAGGACGAACACGTCGCCCGCGCTCACGAGGAACGACTTGTCGTTCACCTTGTGAAGCCCTTTGCCCGATCGGACGTAGAGCAGCTCGACGAAGTCGTGCCCATGCTCGTCGACGGACGCATAGATCGCGTTGTTCAGCTGTTGTATGCGGATTTGCTCCTCGCCGCTGATGAATTGCGCGTGGGAGAACTTCCGGACGTTGCTCATGGGGATCGCTCCTTAGTCGACGGTGATGCGCTACGCGACGATTGTATCATATTCCTTATCGAGTGATCGATATACCCGTTGAGGTTATTTTTCATCCCCTATAATGAGAGAGAGGAACGAAGCGATTACGAGGATGAGAGAGGCGATGGCACATGGAAGAACTGCGCGAATGGAGCGGCAAGTGGATCTGGCCCGACCGGAACGCCGCGGGCATGGGAGACGCGGAGCAGGAGCGGGTGCTGTTCCGGCGCGCGTTCCGCGTTCAGGACGCGAAGGCCGCGAAGCTGACGGTCGACGTGTCGGCGGACAGCCGGTACAGGATGTACGCGAACGGGAAGCTCGTCGGCCGCGGGCCGTGCAAGGGCGACGCATGGAGCCAATATTACGATACGATCGATTTGACCCCGTACCTGATCGACGGGGATAACGTGTTGGCCGCGGAAGTCGTGCATTATCCGGTCGTACTGAACGGGAACCGCAGCGGCGTCGGCGGCCCGGCATCGGAATGGCGTTCGGACCGGGGCGGGCTCTGGCTCGAAGGCGCCCTGACCGAAGGGGATAACGGCCGGTCCGAGCGGCTCGACACGGACGAGAGCTGGCGGATGCTTCCGGTGTCTGCCGCGATCCGTCTGCAACGCGAGCATCTGACGCTATTCACCGGCGGGACGGAAGACGTCGCCGGCGAAGCGTTGCCGAGAGGCTGGCGCGAGGCGGATTTCGACGATTCGTCGTGGTTGCAACCGAAGCCGGCGGAGCCGCTCGATCGGCTATACGGCGGATTGACGCCGTGGCAGCTGGCGCCGCGTCCGATTCCGCCGATGCGCGAGACGGAGCGGGCGTTCGGGCGGGTAATGCGGGGTAGCTTCGCGGGCGTTACCGTCGATGCTTCGTCGGTATTCCCGCTGCGAATTTCTCCCGGCGAAGAGATCTGGCTAGAGTTGGACGCCGGTCTGTTGACGACGGGCTATCCGCAGCTTGCCGTCGCGGGAGGAACGGGCGGCCGCGTCAATCTGCTCTACTCGGAATCGTACGAGTACGAGAACCGGGATTCGCACGGCGGAAGCCGGCGCGGCGTCCGCGACGATCCGGAAGGCAAGGCGCTCATCGGCAACGACGATACGTACGCGCCGGCGGGATGGGGAACGCTCGCCGAGCCGGAGACGTACGAGCCGATGAACCGGCGCGCGTTCCGGTTCGTCCGTCTGTCGGCGCAAGCCGGGAGGGAGCCGCTCGTCATCGTCGGACTGACCTACTTAGAGACCGGGTACCCGTTGGATGTCGCGACGAAGGTGGAGACCTCTGATCCGCTTGCGCCGAGCATGTGGGACATCAGCCTGAACACGTTGCGCCGCTGCATGCAGGACACGTACGAGGATACGCCGTATTACGAGCAAATGCAGTACATTATGGACGCCAAGTCGCAGGCGATGTTCACGTACGCGGTATCGGCCGACGACCGGCTGCCGCGGAAGACGATCCACGACTTCCATAGCTCCTTGGCGCCGTCCGGCTTGCTGCAGAGCCGGTATCCGTCCGTCTCGCGGCAGATCATTCCCGGCTTCGCGTTGTTCTGGATCATGATGGTTCACGATCATTACCGGCATTTCGCGGACGTCTCGCTCGCGAAGCGCTACTTGCCGACGGCGGATGCCGTGCTTGGCTGGTTCGATCGCCGCATCGACGGCTCGGGCTTGGTCGGTGTCATGCCGGAGGCGTACTGGTCGTTCGTCGATTGGGTAGAGGAGTGGCGCGCGCAAGCGGGCTCGCCGCCGGCGAAGTGGCAAGGCCCGATGACCGTCTACAACTTGATGTACGCGGCGGCGCTTCGGCAGGCGTCCGAACTGAACGCGCGGTGCGGCCGGGCGGACACGGCGGCCGAATACGCGGAGCGGGCTTCCGCGATCGTCGAGACGGTGAACCGGTTATGCTTCGATCCGGAAGCGGGACTATACCGCGACGGCCCCGGCGTCCGGCAGTTCAGCCAACACGCGCAGCTGTGGGCGGTGCTCGGCGGCGCGGCGGAAGGCGAAGCGGGCAAGCGTCTGCTGGAGAACATGCTATCCCGCAAGGAGCTGCCCAAGGCATCGTTCTCGATGTCGCACTTCCTGTTCCGCGCGCTCGCCAAGGTCGGTTTATACGACCGGACGGCGGAATTGTGGGCGCCTTGGAAGGAGCAGATCGGGCTGAACTTGACCGCGTGGGTGGAAGACCCGGTCCAGCAGCGAAGCGATTGCCACGGTTGGGGCGCGCTGCCGCTGTACGAATATACCGCGGAGACGCTCGGCGTCCAGCCGGAGGAGCCGGGTTACGCGGCGATCCGCATCGCGCCGAAGCTTGCCGGCTTGACTTGGGCGAGAGGAGAGGCCGCTACGCCGCGAGGCATCGTGAAGGTGGAGTGGCGCGTCGAAGGCGAAGGCGCGGCGGCTCGCTTCGAACTGCGGGCGGAGGCGCCGGCAGGCGTTCCGGTCGTCGTCGAGCTGCCGGACGGCAGCCGGCACGAGCCGGCCGAGCGAAGCTTCCGGCTCGCGTGCTCGATTTAGCTAATTGAACGACAACCTCCGTTATCCCGCTTGATCGGGGCCGGAGGTTGTCTTCGTTGCTTTTTACTCCCTTGCGCAGGAGTGAGCGACGTTATCGGCGAAATGTTCACGGAGCAATTCGCGAACAGCATGACCGCAGGCGCAGCGATATCTCGAGGAGGGCATTCTCGTGGGCAAACGTTACGAAGGAAGCAAAACGCGGGCGATCTCGTTCCCGCTCGGCGGCATCGGCACGGGCAGCATCGGTCTGGCGGGCAACGGACGCCTCATCGACTGGGAGATTTTCAACGCGCCGAACAAACGCAGCTTTAACGGATATAGCCATTTCGCCGTCAAAGCGGAGGCGGACGATCGAGTCATCGACGTCAGGGTGCTGAACGGCGACTACCCTTCCCCGTACATGGGGGAACCGGTGAGGGGAGGCCACTTGCACAGCGGCTACGGATACGGACCGGAAAATAACACGATGGCGGGGATGCCCCATTTTCGCCGGCATTCGTTCGAAGGTTCGTTCCCGCTGGCGAGCATGACGTTCGAGGACGACAAGTTTCCCGGAGCGGTCGGCTTGATGGCGTTCAATCCGTTCATTCCGATGAACGACCTCGATTCCGGCTTGCCGATCGCCATGTTCGAAATCTCGTTCGAGAATCCTCTCGACTACGCGGTTACGTACACCGCCGCGCTTACGACGTCCAACCCGAAGGCGGGGGAAAGGACCGCGAACCGATTCGCCGCGAACGAGGAAGGCGTCAGTCTATTGAAGCTGGGCACGGAATCTTACGGGACGGACGATCCTTCGTACGGGGATATGACCGTCGCGACCGACGCTTCGTCCGCGAGCTATCAGGAATATTGGTACCGCGGCGGATGGTGCGACAATCTCGAGATGTTCTGGCGGGATTTCGCGAAGCCCGGCGCATTAGCGAACCGCCGCTATCCGTCCGATCAGCCGCCTCATTCGCGGCACAAGGATAACGGCACGCTGGCCGCTCGATTGACGGTGCCTCCCAAGGGCAAGGGCACGCTTCGCTTCGCGCTCGCGTGGCACTTCCCGAACGTGTACAACAGCTGGAATCCGGAGCCTTCCGGCCGCACCGTCTGGCGCAACCATTACGCGACGCGGTTCGAGGATTCCGCCGCTGTCGCGGCATACGCGCTGTCGCATTGGGACAGTCTGCTCGGAGAAACGCGGACGTTCCATGACGCGTTGCACGCCTCGACGGTTCCGGCGGAAGCGTTGGAAGCGATCGCGGCGAATCTGGCGGTGCTGAAGTCGGCGACGTGCCTTCGTCTGACGGACGGATCCTTCTACGGCTTCGAAGGGTGCATCGAGGACGTCGGCTCCTGCGAGGGCTCGTGCACGCACGTCTGGAATTACGCGTACGCGCTGCCGTTCCTGTTCCCGTCGCTCGAGCGTTCGATGCGCGACCTCGACTTCCGATATAACCGGCGCGAAGACGGCGGGATGGCGTTCCGGCTCATGCTGCCGCTCGGCAGAGATCCGGGCACGTTCCGCGCTTGCGTGGACGGACAGATGGGCGGCGTCGTGAAGGCGTACCGCGATTGGCGAATATCGGGGGACGACGAGTGGCTGAGGCGCCATTGGCCGGTCATCAAGAGCTCCGTCGAATACGCGTGGAGCGATCGCAATCCGGACCGCTGGGACGCGGACCGCGACGGCGTAATCGAGGGCCGGCAGCACCATACGCTGGACATGGAGCTGTTCGGGCCGAACGCTTGGCTGAACGGCTTCTACTTGGCGGCGCTCAAGGCGGCCGCCGAGATGGGCCGTTATCTCGGCGATACGGCAGCGGCGGCCGAATACGCCGAGCTGTTCGCGAAAGGCAAAGCTTGGACGGACGAGCATCTGTTCAACGGGCGCTATTACGGGCAGAAGGTCGACCTGACCGATCGCGACGCGCTCGAGCGGTACGACGAGGGCGATTCGTTGTTCGGGGATCGCGCGGTCGACGCCTATTGGAACGAAGAAGCCGGGGAGATCAAGTATCAAGTCGGGGAAGGCTGCGGCATCGATCAAGTCGTCGCGCAATGGCACGCGAACCTGTGCGGTCTCGGCGAGATCTTCGATCCCGGGCAGACGAGAACGGCGCTCGGCGAGCTGTACCGGAACAACTTCAAGGCGAACATGCGCGACGAGGCGAACCCTTGGCGGTTGTTCTCGCTTAACGACGAGGGCGGCCTCGTCATCTGCTCTTGGCCGGAAGGAAGCGAGCGGCCGGCCGTGCCGCTGACGTACGCGCCGGAGACGATGACCGGCTTCGAGTATCAGGCGGCAAGCCATATGATTCAGGAAGGAATGCTGGACGAAGGGCTGCGGATCGTCCGGGCGATCCGCGACCGTTACGACGGCGAGAAACGCAATCCATGGAACGAGATGGAGTGCGGCAGCAACTATGCGCGGGCGCTGGCCAGTTACTCGCTGCTGCTGTCTTACTGCGGCTTCTCTTACGACATGACGCGAGGCGAGATCGGGTTCCGGCCCGTCATTCGCTCGGATGACGGCTTCCGAACGTTCTGGTCGGTCGGCGGCGCCTGGGGCACGTTCGAATCGAACGCGGCGGGCGGCGAGCTTCGCGTGCTCGGCGGCGAGCTCGTTCTCCGCAAGCTCGGGCTGCCTTCGGGATGGGACGGTGCTTCGTCCGTTGCCCTCGTCGGCGGCGGGCCGGTTAGGTTAGCCGAATCGGAGGAAGAGGAAGGCTTGCGCTTCGCGGACCCGGTGACGGTGTCGCCGGACAATCCTCTCGCTTGGCGCAAAGCCTGAATTTTTGCAAGGAACGGACGACGGAAATCGCCGGATACGCGGCGGTTACGTCGTCTTTTTCATGCGAGCGGCAGCCATGCCGTTTTTAAATTATTTGAAATCCGTTCAACAAATCTTTAATCCTCCCTCGGCATTAATATCTCTTATAATTCTATACGGATAGGGGTATTTACCATATTACGCAGGTCATGGAAAAGGGGCTGTCGATCTTGTCGAACGATTACAGCTCTCATGATGCGTTGTCGGAAATGTTCATTAACGAGACGACGAAGCTGCTGATGCAATTGGAATCCTCGATGCTGCGATTCGAGAAGTCGAAGCCGGATACGGCCGATTGGATCAACGGAAGTTACCGGTCGGTGCGCGCGATTAAAGGCTCCTCCGCTTACATGCGGCTGACGGGCATCGCTTCTGTCGCTCAAGCGATGGAGGGGCTATTCGATTACATGCGCGAACGGCAACAGCAGTCCTTGGAGGCAGGCCTGCCGACGGACCTCATCATGGAAGGAATCGGTTACATAGAGATCGAGCTTCATAAGTTCCGGAACGGACAGGAGACGGACGGGGACCCGGAGCGTCTTGTTCGGAATATCCAGCGTTGCTTGCAACGATTGCAAGGCGATGCGCAGAACGGCTTCGAAACCGCTGCCCGCGCGGCTGCCGTCTATGTAGCGGCGATTCGATTCGCGGAAGATTGCAGGATGGCGGACGTGAGGGCGTTCGGCATCGTTCACAGTCTTGCGTGTATCGCCGGCAACGTTCGCCATACGCCGAAAGAGCTGATAGGCGGTAAGGATGCGGATCGCCGGATTCTTGCGAACGGCTTCCGAGTTCGGTTCGAAACGGATCGCGAATACGACGAGTTGTACGATTTTCTGAATAACGTAGCTTGCGTCTCAAGCGTGGAGTTAAAGCGAGTCGACTTGCAAGTCGTTGGAGCGATGCCCGCTCAGGACGGCGACGATAGCGATAGCGGTCGATAGCTCGCCGGGCGTTCCGTCTATCCGTTCTAGCAAATTTTGCATGTCATCTTCTGCCGTATCGTTATGATATACTTCAACGAACCGGCCAGAGGGAATATCGCGAGGGTGAGGCACTAACAGCATGAATATGGAACATCTAGAATACGCGGTGGAAACCGCGAAGGCAGGGTCTCTCTCCAAGGCGGCGGTCCGGCTGAACGTCACGATCTCCACCGTCAGCCAAGCGGTATCGAATCTGGAAGCGGAGCTAGGGGTGAAGCTGTTCCAGCGTAACAATCAGGGCGTTATCCCGACGGCCGAGGGGCGCGTCATTATTGCCAAGGCGGTCGAGGCGCTGGACAAAGTTCAGGAGATTCGACTGGAGGCGTCGTATCTCGCGAACTTGAACGCAAGGGATTTACGCATAACCGGATCCCTCGGATTAATCTCGTTGGTATCCGATACGCTATCTGATTTTCAACGCGATTATCCGTTATTGCGTATGATCGTATGCATTCGGAACAACGAGCAGATCGTGGAAGATCTTATTCAACGGCAATTCGATATCGGACTGGCAACGTCGTTCGAACATATGCTATACAACCATGGCAAGCTGCGCGCCCACCGCATGTTCGTTACGCAGCTTTGCCTCGTCGTCGGACGCCGTTCGCCCTACGCCGCTCTGGAATCGGTCGACGCCGAACAGCTTCGGCAGATCCCGCTCGGAGTTTTCAAAGAAAGCAGCCTGAAGCATATGATCGGCCAGTTCTCGACATGCTACGGGCCGCTGAACATCGTGCTGGAAACCGATCACTCGAACACGCTGAAGCGCATGATCGCAGACGGAATCGTCGCGTCGGTTCTGGCTGAAAAAGTCATCAGAAGCAATCTGAACTTCCCGGAGAGCGAGTTTGCGGTTATTCCCCTTAACGTGCCCTGTTGGGGGCGGCTCAGCGGAGGATGGATACGCGCGAAAGATAAGCCGTTGTCGGGTCCGGCCAAGGAGCTCATTGCCCGCATCGAGCAGAGGATCGGAAGCTATTGATCGAAGCAGCCTGGACAGGCTGCTTTTTTTCGTTAGGGCGGCATTCCGCGCATACAATAGCATAAGGCCCGATTCGGGCCATTCGCGCGAGAGAGGTGCTATGGCGATGAAGAACGGGAGAGGCTTCGTCATCGGGGTGTTGGCGGGATGCGCGTTGATGCTGGCGTTGCCGACGATGGCGGCTACGGTGAAGTATACGCTCACGGAAGCGACCTATCCGATCGAGGTGAACGGCTCGGTATATTCGGATCCGCAACTGCCCGTCTTGAACTATAAGGGCAGCACGTACATTCCGCTGCGGGCGGTCGGCGACGTTCTCGGGGCGTCGGTGGCCTGGAACGAGGCGAAGAAGAAGGTGGAGATCCGGTCGGGGGAAGGGCAGGCTTTGCAGAACAACGCGTTCCGTAACATCCTAGTCGGCGGAAAAGGCGGCGAATATACCGTCACGGGCGAAGGCAGGGTGTTCGAAGCGACGATGAGCTACGCGGTCGAGGACGGACACTACTACTTGCTCGAGAAGAACGTCCAGTTGGACGAAGGCGCGCCCGCGTGGTCTCCGTTCAAGCTCGATATCGCGATTCCGAAGCATCAGCTGCCGTCCAACGGGACACTGACATTGGAGCTGTTCGAGTACAGCGCCAAGGACGGTACCCGCATCAATGTGCTGATCGTACCGCTGGAAAGGTTCGCTCCCGGGCTGGCTGCGGAGTGAGCCATCGGCTAGTTGCCCGCGCTCCACGCAGCAACGGCATCGCGATCGCCTCAATTGTAGCAGCGCGGACCTGTTCATGAAGAATCCGCGGCAATCCCTGACAGGATTCCCCCTTCGAGGGGGCTCGATCAGACCGCGTTGCCACCCGGGCTTCTCCGCGTTCGTGGTATATTGGAGGAATAGCAAAGTACGCACTCTGCACCGAGAGAGGTAGATGACAGATGAGAATTACGCGGCACCCAGCCAATCCGATCGTCACGCCGGGCCTATACGATTGGCGGAAGGCGACCGTGTTCAACCCGGCGGTCATTATCGAGGGAGATAAATTCTATATGATCGAACGGACGGCGGGCAGCTTGGATCCGTTCCAATGCTTCTTCGGCTTGCTGGAGAGCGACGACGGAGTCGACTTCCGCCACGTTCTGGACAAGCCTGTCATCCATCCGGAGCAGCTCGGCTTCCCGCACGGCAGCATTCAAGATCCGCGTCTCGTGAAGATCGACGACATCTTCTACTTGAACTATGCGCTGCGTCCTTGCTCGATGAGCTACTATCCGACGGGCGTCGGCATTCCGAACAGCTCCAAGCCCGAATATCCGGACGGATGGGGCGAACCGGGCGACTGGCTGACGCGCTCGTCCATCGCGACGTCGAAGGATCTCATCCATTGGGAGTTCCTATGCGACACGACCCCGCTGGACATCAACGACCGCGACAACATTCTGTTCCCCGAGAAAATAGGCGGGCGATACGCGCTCCTTCGCAGGCCGGAGGAGTACATCGGGCCGGCATACGGCACGGAGAAACCGGCGATGTGGATCTCGTATTCGGATGATCTGATCGAATGGGACGATCCGATCTTGATCGCGACCGCGGAGCAAGAGTGGGAGTTCAAGAAGATCGGCGGATCGACGCCGCCCGTTAAGACGGAGCACGGCTGGCTGACGCTCTACCACGGCGTCGGTCCCGACCACGTCTACCGCGTCGGCGCGATGATGCTCGACCTGGAGCGACCGGACCGCGTAATCGCCCGCTCGCCGGGCTTCATCATGGAGCCGGAGACGTATTACGAGAAGTTCGGCTTGTTCATTCCGAACGTCGTCTTCCCGACGGCGAACGTCGTGAAGGACGGCTTGCTGTATATCTACTACGGCTGCACGGACACGTCGATCGGTCTGGCGACCGTGCCGCTCGGCGAGCTGGCGGCGCACGTGATGCAATGGCCGGTGCGTGACTGACCGGCAGAGCTGGACGCAAGTCTGTTCGATTCGGTAAAGTGAATGTTGATAAAATATCGGAATATAGACGCAAGCAAGAAGGAGGCCGACCGATCCATGATCTTGGAAGTCATCGCGACTACGGTTGCCGACGCGAAGGATGCTTCCCGATACGGCGCCGACCGGATCGAGCTCGTGACCGGCATCGCCGAGGGCGGCTTGACGCCGAGCGCGGCTTGACGCCGAGCGCGGGTCTGATCGAGGCGGCGGTCGCGGCGGTCGCGATTCCGGTGAACGTCATGATCCGGCCGCATAGCCGGTCGTCCCGCTACGACGAGAACGACGTCGCCGTCATGCTGCGGGACATTGCGATCGTTCGGGAAGCGGGTGCCGCCGGAGTCGTGTTCGGCGCATTGACGGCGGACGGCGGCGGGATCGATACCTCGCTGCTGGAGACGGTATTGCGGGCGGCCGACGGGCTGGACGTGACGTTCCACCGCGCGTTCGACGAGCTCAGTGATCAGCTCGCGGCGCTGGACGTCCTCGCGAAGTATCCGCGGATCAGCCGAATTCTGACGTCGGGGGGCCGCTCGCCCGCCCCGCAAGCAATGCCGCGCCTTCGCGAGCTGCATGAGGCGGCCGGCCGATCGCATCTGCGCATTCTCGGCGGTCACGGGCTTACGCCGGATACGTTGGAGGCGTTCATTCGCGAGACCGGCGTGCAAGAGGTTCATTTCGGATCCGCCGTTCGCTCGGACGGCACGTTCGGCAGTCCGATCGACGCGGGCAAGATGGCGAGAGTAAGGTCGATTATGGCGAATCGGTTTGAATAACGGCAGCCGCCGATCGAACGGGAGGCGAGAGCGGACACGGACGCGGGCGAATCGTGTTTAGGGTCGGCAGCTATGAACTTTCTCCTTCGCAATGACGATATAAGCAAGAATAGAATCTATCGTCCAGAGGTGGAAGTTCGCGCATGTTTCGTTCGTTCAAGATGCTTATCGCTATCGCCCTATGCTGCGCCGTCGCGACCCCGACTACCGTTATCGCGGCAGCCAAGCCCGAACCGCTGTTTCCGTTCATCCAGCGCGGCAAGCTCGGGTACGTGAACAAATCCGGCCATATCGCGATTCCCGCCAAGTTCGACACGTATACGTACGAACCGTTCGCGCCGGAAGATCGTCTCTTGCCCCAAGCGATCGGTAAATTCGAGGATGCCCAATGGGGCTTCATCGACCGTACGGGGCGTTTCGTCATCGAGCCGCAATACGAATACGTCGGCGAATTCGAGAACGGAATCGCCAAAGTCGGCACGAAGAGCGGCGAACGTTGGATCGACGAGACCGGCAAGGTCGTCATTGCCGGCCACGACGTAATGGGCGGTTTCGGAAGCGAAGGATTCGCGATCGCGGCCGATCTCGTCGGTTACGACGAAGCTTACAATCCCATCCATACGTTTAACTTCATCAATAAGGATAACGCCTATTTAAGCGACATTTCTTTCGCGGGCGCGTTAGGGTTCTCGGAAGGATTAGCCGCGGTCAATATCGGAGGCAAGAGCAACATCTGGGGTCAACCGACGGGAGGCAAATGGGGCTATCTCGACGCGAAGGGTCGCATGGCGATCGAAGCGAAGTTCGATTATGCCTTCTCGTTCGTTAACGGGTTCGCGGGTTTCAACGTCGGAGGTAAACCTTCGACGCAGGGGGCGGTCGGAGCGATCGGCATTCCCGCGGGAGGCAAGTGGGGTTATATCGATCGAACCGGCGCCGTCGTCATTAAACCCCAATATCAAGATATCGGTTCGTTCTCGGACGGCGTCGCCCCGGCGAAGCTGAAAGACAGATGGGGCATTATCGATACGTCGGGGAAATTCGTCGCGAAACCGATCTATCGGCAAATAGATCCGATGGACGGCGGCATGTTCCGAGTCGCTAACGATGCGGATTACGAGTCGTACGGCATCATCACGCAAACCGGTCGTATCGTCGGCAACGGCTTCTCGGAGCTCGGCGACCGGTTCGCCGGAGGCTTGCTGCACGTATATCGGAAGTCGGACAATACAGGCGCTTATATCGATACGAAGGGGAAGTTCGTCCTCAAGCGCAAAGGCGTCCGCTACGGGGATTTTCGAGACGGAATCGCTACCTACTCTTACACGTCCGACAAAAAGCATCTTCGAGGGCTGATGGATCGCAACGGGAAATACCTCACGAAACCGATCTTCCTTCATGTCGACGAATTCCGTTACGGGCTGGCGCACGTTACGATTCCGGATGCGAAAGGCAATCTATACGATGCGTACGTCGATACGAAGGGCAAAACCGTCTGGAAGAGCAAAGTTCCGCAATAGCCTCGAGTCGCGGTACCAAAGAAAACGGCTAAGCAGATACGAATCTGCCTAGCCGTTTCGCGTATCAATTATCGTACGGATCGATCGTCAAGATTTTGCCGTCCGCGTCGTAACGCAGCTCCGTGTATTTCACGGAGCGCTTGTTGTCGGCGCCGCCGGACAGCGAGCTGTCGTGGTAGAACAAGTACCATTTGTTCTTGAATTCGACGATGGAATGGTGCGTCGTCCAGCCGATGACGGGCGTCAGGATCGTGCCTTGATAGACGTAAGGTCCCTTGGGATCGCGACTAATCGCGTACACGAGCTTGTGCGTCGAGCCGGTGGAATAGGACAGATAGTAGTAGCCGTTATACTTGTGCACCCACGGTCCTTCGAAATACCGGCGATCTTCGTCGCCGGCCGGAATCGGATTGCCCTTGTCGTCTACGATCGAGATTTCGATCGGCGTCTCCTTGAACGTCAGCATGTCCTCGCTCAATTCCGCCACTCTAGGTCCGAGCGACGGCTCGTTGCCCGAAGGTCCCTCGCTGTTCGGCTCGAACGTGCCCGACTGCCATTTTTCCAACTGGCCGCCCCATAGTCCCCCGAAATACATGTACGACTTGCCGTCTTCGTCGACGAACACGGCCGGGTCGATGCTGAAGCTTCCCGGGATATAATTCGGTTCGGGCGAGAACGGACCCGATGGGGATTCGCCCGTCGCGACGCCGATGCGGAAGACGCCTTCCTTGTCCCGCGCGGGGAAGAACAAGTAGTACTTGCCGTTCTTATAAGCGGCGTCAGGCGCCCACAGCTGCTGGCTCGCCCACGGAATATCGCGCAGATGGAGCGCTTCTCCGTGATCGACGCAAGGCGCGCCTTCGCCTTCCATGGACAGGACGTGATAGTCTTCCATATCGTATTGGTCGCCGTTGTCGTTCGACTCTCGCTCGTGATCGAGATCGTGGGAAGGGTAAATGTAGATTCGGCCTTCGAACACGTGGGCGGAAGGGTCCGCGGTGTACATGTGCTTGACGATCGGTTCGTTGCGTTTCGTTGCTTCTGACATCCCGATTCCTCCTTGGTTCGCGTGCGCTCGCGTCCGCCGAAGCGGTTACACCCCCCAATCCTATCATACCGTCCGCGCATGGGTACCCCAAGAACGATAGCATTAACCCCTAGAATGTATAGGAGTGGTTCGCTGTGAACGGACAATAGAGAAGAAGACCTTCCGGATAAGGAAGGTCTTCTTGCGCATCGTCGCGTGCGCCGTGCTTAGCGCAGCTCGGCCAACCGTTCGGCGAGACGGTCCAGCGTTTCCGTAATTCCCTGCTCCATGCCCATTTCCACCACTTGGCGCAGCGCTTCCTCGGAAGCGTACGTGCTCGTGCTGACCATGAGCGTCTGATCTCCTTGGTCGAAGAATTGCCACGTGCTCTCGCTGGCGGGCAGATCCCCCGATTCGGTTCCTTCGGCGTCGGAGAAGTAGTCGACGAGGACGATCTTCTCGTTCGGCACGATTTCCTTGTAGATCGCTTTGCCCCACGACTCCATGCCGTAGTAATCGCCTTGGCTCTCGTCCATGCACTTCATGCAGTAATGCCAACTGCCGCCGGCGCGAAAATCGATGTTGCAGACGGTCAACGTCCAACCGCGAGGACCCCACCAATGCTTCAGATGCTCGGGCTGGGAGTAGGCTTGGAACACGAGGGAGCGCGGCGCGTTGAATATCCGCTTCAGCGTGAATACGCGCGCTTCCGCGCCGGCGAACGTGACGGCGGGCAGACGGGCTTCGAGGCGATCGAGCGTCTGATTCGCGCCTTCGAGCGCGCCGTACTTCTCGACCGACAGCTTCAGCTCTTCCTCGGAGCGGAACAGCGACCGCATCGTCAGCCGCGTCCCGTCGCCTTGCTGCTCCAGCGTTACGGTTACCCGGAACAGCTCCTCGACTTCGCCGTCGCCGTGCGAATACTCGAGCTTCTCGGCGTTCGTAACGTCGATGAACGAGATGACGTTCACGTAATCGGTTCCGTCCGGGCCGTGCATGACGTAACGCCATACGCCGCCGGATCGGACGTCGATCTCCTCGGTCGTCGTCGTGAAGCCTTGCGGCCCCCACCAATGGGCCAGATGCTTCGGATCCGTCCAAGCTTTGAAGACGAGATCCTTGGGAGCGCGGAAGCTGCGGGTCACGGTAAGCTCGCGCCCTTGAACGGACGTCTTCGCTTCGTTCGTTGCGTTGGTCATGATTTCATTCCTCCGATTCGGTAGTGGCTTCGGGGCGTTCATCGCCCGTCGCGCGGGATGGGTGTTGCGCGCCTTGCATGTGCTTCAGATAGCGGACGAGCCGGTCGAGCCGTTCGTCCCATAAGTGCCTGCAAGCCGCGAGCCATGCGTTCATCTCGAGGAACGGCTCCGGCCGAAGCCGGTAGATTCGCCGGTTGGCGACGGCATACGCCTCGACGACGCCGACTTCGCCCAGCACGCGGAGATGCTTCGATACTTGCGGTTGGCGCAGGCGAAGCCGAATCGCGATCTCCCCGACGGCGAGAGGGCCGTCGCGCAGCAGCTCGACGATCCTGAGCCGATTCGGCTCGGCAAGCGCCGCTAATAGTGTCGTATCCATTCGCATCGACCCGCTCGTTCCTTGAATGGTTCTTGCCAATAATATACCCGAACAGGAATATGCCTGTAAAGGAATATTTAAAAGTTTTTTGTGCGGCAGCGGATTGACGGGGTTATTGTATTAGTGTCATAATACAGTCAAGCGACAGGAGGGACGATTGCGTTGCTGAATTTTCGCGAGTTGCAATTGAATCAGAAGACGCCCGTCTACCTGCAGATCGCTCTGTACGTGAAGCGGCGCATCTTGCTGCGGACGGCGTCGTCGGGCGATCGCTTGCCGTCGAGGCGGGAAGTCGCGATGCAGCTGGAAGTGAATCCGAATACGGTGCAGAAGGCGTTCAAGCTCATGGAGGACGAAGGCTACGTGAAGACGAGCAGCACGCTCGGCAGCGTCGTCTACGTGGACGACGAGGTTTACGGCCGGATCGAAGCGGAGCTGACGCGCGAGCTGGTCGGGGAATTCATCTCGTCCGCGAAGGAAATCCGCCTGCCGTTCAAGAAGGTCGTCGATCTGATCAGCGAGATGTGGGAGTAACCGCGCTTCGGCGCGCATTATCTGTATTAGGATCATCATACAATCGGGGTGAACGGATGAAGAGCTTCTATCGGTTGTTCAATTACGAATTCGCCGCGATGGGGCGCGTACTGCTCATCCTGTGCGCGGTCATGTTCATCGCGACATGGAAGCTGGTCGGAGACGAGATCGCGGATTATTCCGAGCATAAGGTCAACGAGCGGTACGAGGATATATACGCCGCATCCGGCGGCATGACGTTGGCCTTGTTCGTCTTCGCGGCGTTCAGCGCGTATTTCGTCATCCGGCTGTATTCGAATTATTGGGGGAGCAAGAGCATCTATACGTTGCTCGCGCTGCCGATGAAGCGCGAAGCGCTATACGCGGCCAGGCTGGCGGCGTTCGCCGTTGGCTTGACGGGGTTAGTAGCGATGCAATGGTTATGCATTCGGTTCGGATTCGATCTGGTGTCGGACAAAACCGCTAGCTACGGAGACGGAAGGTTCGTCATGCACAACGGTTTGTTCCTGGCGGTCATCCGTTCTGCGGAGCTGCGGTTGTTCATGCCGGTCAGCGCGGGCGGAATCGTCGCCGCGATCGGGATGTTGGCGGCATGGACGACGGGATTGATGTACGTCGTCACGTGCGAACGCGCGCGTCGGTATTGGTTAATCGGAATCGCGGCCGTCGCGGTGTACATGATGTTCCGGGCGTACCGCAGGATGACGGACTGGGCATGGGCGTACGACTTGACGGAGGCGAGCTTGTATCGGAACGGTATCATCCTGCTGGCATTCGCCGCATTCTTCGTCTGGCATAGCATTCGCATGTATCGCAGAGGCGCGATCGCATAAGGAGGGTTGACCATGCTCGCATGGCGATGGGTGAAGAGACACGCGGCGATTCCGGCGCTGGCGTTCGCGATATTCGTTGTTGCGTATGGCAGGACGGATCTGTTCGCGGACAAGGAGAAGGGGACGTTCGAGCTTGTCGACATGCAAGGGGACCGTTCGGCGATCGAGGATGTCGTCTTCGGAGGGGACCTCGGAGATAAGGTGCATCATACGACGTTCGCGGTCGATGGCGGGAAGGTCGGCACTCATACGGTATTGGAGACGGCGCCTAGCGTCGATATCAATCGGCGCATACCCGGCTTCGGCGAGCAGATCGGCGAGTGGCGGTACGAAGTGCATGGCGCTCCGCCGTTCGAGATTAACAGATATAACGGCACAGCGGGCGGGACGGTTACTGTTCATCCGAATATCACCGAGCATGGCGGTTCGGCGAATTCTCATTCCTATATGAACTCGCTTGAGTACGGGATCGCGAATATCGGCGAGCGGGTATTCTTCGTCGTGCCGACGACGAAAGACTACACGGGTAAGAGCGCTATCTATGAGCTCGATTACGCCAGCGCCAACAAAGAGAATAATTACCGCGGCGAGGCGCGCGAGCTCGTCCCGATCAGCCTCGAACGGAACGAGCAGGCGGACGAACCGAATACCGGTATTCAGGTATTCGGCCTGGAAGCGGTCGGAGATACGCTCGTGCTCCTGTTAGAAGAGGACGGCAAACTCGTGTTCCGCGGCTACGACAGTCTAAGCGGCGAACCGATCGGTGAAGTCGTCGGTGAGGGGCTGCCGGCGAAGGCGCTCATGAACGATGCATACCGAGCGTTCGTCGACGAGGACGAGAATGTATTGAACGTCAGATTCGATGCCAAGCCCGCGCCGATCGTATACAGTATCGGGAAGACGGACGAAGGGCTGAAACTGCTCGCCCGGACCGAACTGGATCAGGTCGCCGGGATGGAGGATCGCGATTATTATAATCCGTCCATTATGGCGGTCAGCTTCCGCAACGGGAAGCTGTACGTCGCGAAGACGGTCACGGAGATCGACGAGGCGAGCGGGTATACGTATCGGCTGGAATGGCCGCGGCATCTGTTCCTGGAAGCCTATCGGGAAGGATCGCTACTGTACCGCGGCGAATTGCGAACCGACGTGAACGACGACAGCATTCGGATGCTGTCTCCGATTCAGCGGGATATCGGCTATTCCATCGACGATAACCGGCAGTTCGGCAGCTTGCGCATCGAGAATCCGGACGGAAAGGGGCTGTAACATGCTCATCCTGCGAGACATCGTGAAGAAATACGTGGGCAATACGGCGCTCTACGTCGGCGATCTCACCTTGCGGCCGGGCGAAATCGTCGGTCTGCTCGGGGCGAACGGAAGCGGTAAGACGACGCTGATGAAGGCCATCATGGGCATCGGGGAGCTCGAGCTCGGCGGCGTGCTGCTGGACGGCAAACCGCTGAAGAGCCAATACGATAACGTCGCGTTCATTACCGAAGAAGGCAGCTACTTGCCCTGGATGACGCCGATGCAGTATGCGGAATTCCTCGCCGATTACTATCCGCGGTTCGATCGGGCGCATTACGAGCACCTGCTTCGCTTCTACGAACTGCCGACGGATAAAAAGATTCGGACGATGTCCAAGGGGCAGAAGACGAAAGTCGAGATTTGCGCCGGCATGGCGAAGCGGGCTCGCGTTATTCTGATGGATGAGCCGTTCCAAGGCAAGGATATTTTCGCGAGAAGCGATTTCCTGAAGCTCATGATCGCCCAACTGAAAGGGGACGAGATCATCGTCATCACGACGCATCTGATCGACGAGATCGAGAACGTCATCGACCGGGCGATCGTTCTGAGCCGGGGCGCCGTCCGCGCGGACGTCATGGTCGACGAGCTGAGGGAGCAAGGCCGCACGCTGACTGAGCTGATGGCGGATGCCGCGAAGACCGGCGTAACGAGCTATAAGCGGCCGGTCGAGATCGAGTGACAACAGAAGAGGGGCGCAGTCCAGTCGATATTCGACCAGACTGCGCCCCATTTAACGCTACCACAAGTGCTTAAATCGCCGTCTCGAAGCTGCTGCGCCAATTAACGCTACCACATATGCTTAAATCGCAGTCTCGAAGCTGCTGCACCAATTAACGCTACCACATATGCTTAAATCGCAGTCTCGAAGCTGCTGCACCAATTAACGCTACCAGAAGTGCTTAAACCGCCGTCAACATGCATCCGCGCCTATTAACCCCACCACGAGTGTATATTCCACCAACCGCTGCAGTCCCGAACCCATTCGCGTCTCCACGTGTGCTTAATCCACCTATCGGCGCATTCTCGAGCTAATTAGTACCACCACATGTGCTTATTTTGCCGGCTGCGACGCCTCGAGCAGCTTCAGGTACGTCCGGTAGCTGCGCTCGCCGCACTCGGAAATCGAGATCGGGTGGAAGCCGTTCACCTCGGCGTACAGCGTGTCGTTAAGCGGCGCGGTCCACGATTCCGGCAACGCCCTCGCGCCGAGCATCGCGCCGACGATCGAGCCGATCGTCGCGCCGTTGCAATCGGTATCCCATCCCCCGAGGACGGCAGTCGTCACCGAGCGTTCGAAATCGCCTTGGCCGAAGATCAAGGCGGCGGCGACGAGCGCGGCGTTGTTGTTCGTGTGCACCGGATCGTAGTGCTTGAACGCCTCCCAGATTTGCTCGACGAGCTCGAGCTGAGTGCTTGCGCCGAGCGCAATGTCGATCGCCCGTCCGATATCGCTCGCGAGCCGGCAGTTCGCCGGAATCTCGCCGAGTCCGATGCGAACGATCTTCAGCGGGTCGCTCTCGGCGAACGCCGCGGCAATCATGGCGGCGACGAACATCTCGCCGTAGATGCCGTTCTTGACGTGGGAGAACGACGCGTCCCGCCAAGCCAGCTCGGCCGCGAGCTCCGGCCGTCCGGCGGCGCCGTATGCGAAGCCGTCGGCGCGAATCTGCGCGCCGATCCATTCGCGATACGGGTTCAGATGCTCGCGAACCCACTTCCGCCGCTCCGGCCAATCGCTCGGCTTGCCGACGGTCCAGCCCGTAATATGCGACGTGACGTGCGCGAAGTTCAGGTACGCCTGCGTCTCCGCCGTGCATACTTGCGCGTAAGTCAACCGCGAATGCCACATTTTCCCGATGTCCCAGCTGTCCCAGTCAAGACCTTTCTCCTCCAGCATCAGCATGCCGAGCACAGTATAGCGGATGTCGTCGTCCGACTCCATGAAGCGGATGTGCTCGCGCGTGCTCTTCTTGCACCAGCCGTTCACTTCCAGTCCGTACGCCTGCTCCGCGCGGGAATGCTCTGGCGTATAGCCTTGAATCGGCCATGCGTCGGCGCCTTCGAACCAGAGCTGGACGTTGCGCCAGCCGGGACGTCCGTCCGAACCCGCCATATACGGCTTCGACTCGAGCGGCTTGCCGAGCGCGCAGCCGACGCTGCGGCCGAGCCACGCGCCATGGAACTTGTCCTTCAGAGCCGACTCCTCGCCGGCCAACGCTAACGTTCGCGAGCCGAGCGGCCGAGCGGCACGAATGTCCTCCAACTCGGACGGTTCGCTATAAGGGAAGTCCGGGCGAATCGGCAACGCCCGGAGCTCCTCGTACAAGGCCATCAACTTCTCGCGATCGTCCGGAGCGATCGCCGCCAGCTTGTCGGCCATGCCGGACGTGTCGCAGCCCTCTTCGGTTCTTTGCGTAATCTCGAATTTCACCAGTTGATCCAATGCGTCCCAACCCGCCATCTCGTTATTCGCCGCCTTTTCTTTTTTCCTCATTGTAGACGTACGGACAACGCGGCGCTTCTCATCTTCCTACTCCGGATTCTCATTAATTGCGATCGATCCGTATTGCTTGCGATAATCCGCCGGCGACATCCCTTCCGCGGCTGCGAACGACCGATAGAAGCTGGGCACGCTCTGAAATCCGCTGGCGAAAATAACGTCGGTTACCGGCACCGATGTACCGAGCAATTGCCGCCGGGCTTCGTTCAGGCGCAGCTGCAGCACGTAATCCTTGAAGGCGCGGCCGGTCGCTTCGAGGAACCGCCTGCTCGCGCGCGAGGGGCTTACGCCCATGCGCCGGGCCAGGTCGCCAAGCACGAGCGGCTCCGTATAATGGGATTCCACGTAAGAGAGCAGCTCGCGCACTTCGCGGAAGGCCGCGCCTTGCCTGGCGCGGTCTTCGTCCGTCAGCCGGCTGGCATGCTCGCGAAGCAGCAGCGCGCATAGCTGAAGCAGGCTGCCTTTGGCCGCCGAACGATAACCGGGCGATCGGTCCTGCAGCTCCGTTTCGATACGCGCCGCGATCGCGGACAGCTCGACCGCCAGCGGAGACTCTGCCGGTATATGGTTCAAGAATCGATCGGACGGATAGCAGAACGGCAAGAGCAGCTGCTCGTCCTCCTTCTGCAGCCATTCCGGATCGAAGTTCAAGAAGATGAACGTGCATGGCTCGTCCGGATCGGATTGCGCGATATGCAGTTCCGCGTTGTTCACGACGAAGCCGTCGCCCGGACGCACGGCGAAGCTCTTGTTGCCGAAATGGAACGTTCCGCGGCCCGACACGCAGCAGCCGATCTCGAGGCTCGTATGGTAGTGCAGCGGTTCCTTGTACGGCTTGGGCGTCCATCTGAACGCGTTGATCGGAATGTCGTGCTCGTAACGAACGTGTAGACGCAACGGATAAGCCCCCTTATGCGTTGTCAAGCTTGGCACTATCATAGCATAGCGGCGTGGTTGCGCGGACATGCGAAGTGATATACTGTTTATATCGTATACACATTCAGACGCGCCAGCGTACGGAAAAGGAAGATCGGCATGGATCACACGAATCGCACGAACAACGGCCATGACGGTCGGGAAGACGAGGATTGGGCCGGCTTGTCGAACGGGGCGAAGCTGAGCTGGGGAATCGTCAAGCCGTCGCGCCGCGGACCGAAGGGCGAACTGAGCATCGCCAAAATCGTGGAGGCGGCCGTCGAGATCGCGGACAGGGAAGGGCTTGCCGGCTTATCGATGAATCGGGTCGCTTCCGCGCTCGGTTTCACGACGATGTCGTTGTATAGATATATCGCGAGCAAGGAAGATTTGCTCGTCTTGATGCAGGAAGCGGTAAGCGGCGCCGACATTCCACCGGAACGCGAGGACGCGGATTGGCGGGCAGAGATGAAGGGGTACGTTCATGCGTGCATTCAAGTGTTCGTGAAGCATCCGTGGTACGGCGATATTCCGATTGCCGGCATTCCGACGACGCCGAACGCGCTTCGGTTCGTCGATTGGGCGTTAAGGACGATGCGACATTTTCCGGTGAACGATTACGAGAAAATGTCGTTCCTGCTGCTCCTCAGCTCCTATGCCAGGTCGTACGGCATTATCCATCGGGACGCGATGAGGATGATTCAAGCCGGCGGGACGATGGAAGGCTTCAACGGCATGATGGCCGGGCCGGCGCTGCGAAAGCTCGTGAAGCCGGACCTGTATCCGGAGCTTCACCCGGTCGTCGCTTCGGGTATTTTCACGGGCGAGCAGGAGCAGCATAACCCGGTCGCGAACGATCTCGAATTCGGACTCGAACGCATACTGGACGGGATCGCCGCCTATCTCGAGCGCAAGGGCATGTCCGCTACATAGAATGATAAAAAAAGTCCGCGTAACCTGCGACAACGCAGCGTTAGGCGGACTTTGTTCGTTCGAGGCGCGATTACCGACGCGCGGTTTTCTTGCGGAACGCGTACGCGCCCCACAGGACGGCGACCAGCAGAATGGCCAAGCACCACCCTACAGCGATTAAGCCGTGCTGCTCGGCGCCTCCGGTCAGCAAGCCGCGAATCGTATCGATGACCGGCGTGATCGGCTGATGGTTCGCGACGCCTTGCAGCCAGCTCGGCATCGTGCTGGTCGGGACGAAGGCGCTGGACAGATACGGAAGGAAGAGCAGGGCGAAACCGTACGCGCTTGCGGCGGCGGGACTCTTCGTCACGATGCCGATCGAGGCGAACAACCAAGTGAACGCCAGAATGAACAACGCGATCAGGCCGAGCGCCGCCAGCCATTCGCCTGCGCTGGCGGTAGGACGGAAGCCGACGAGCAGCGCGACGCCGATGACGACGCCGGTCGCGAGCAGGTTGCGTACGACGCCGGCGACGACGTGGCCCGTTACGACGCTCGCGCTGCTGATCGGCATCGCGCGGAACCGGTCGATGATGCCGTTCGTCATGTCCTGCGCCACGTCGACCGCGGTGCCCGATGAACCGAAGCCCGCGCAGAGGAGGATGATGCCCGGCACGACGTAGTCGACGTAGTTGCCGGTCGGATCCAGCGCGCCGCCCATGACGTAGGTGAACAGCAGCATGAGCATGATCGGGAGCGCGATCGCCATGACGAGAGCTTCGGCGTTGCGAAGACTGAGTCTCAAGCTTCTTCCGATGAATACGGCGTTCGTGACGGCGAACGTGGCGGCGTTGTTCGCGGGCTGCGCTTGCGGAGCGTTCGAGATCATACCGCCACCTCCGATTGTTTCCCCGTAAGCGCCAAGAAGACGTCTTCCATGCTCGGCTTGCGAATGCCGACGCGGACGTGCGGCGACGCGAAGCGCATCGCTTCCTGCAACGCTCTGCCGACGTCTTGGAGCGTGCCGTCCGTCGCGATCGTCTGGACGACGGCGTCGTTCTCGTCCCGCAGCTCGATCACTTCGCCTCCTACGCGAGATTTAAGCTCTTCGGCCGTTCCCGTCGCGACGATGCGGCCGCCGACGAGAACGGAGATCAGATCGGCGAGTTCGTCTGCTTCTTCCAGGTATTGCGTCGTCAGGAAGATCGTGATGCCTTGTTCCCTCAGCTTCTCGATGATGGCCCATAGCGCTCGTCTGCTCATCGCGTCCAACCCGGTCGTCGGTTCGTCCAGGAACAGCACCGGGCGAGGCGCGGCGAGGCTGAGCGCGAGATCCAGCCGTCTGCGCATGCCGCCCGAGTACGTTCTGACGAGCTTGCCGGCCGCGGCTTCGAGGTCGAAGTACGCCAGCAATTCGACCGTCCGCTCCCGCGACGCCGTCGCTGTCAGTCCGGACAACCTGCACAGCATGCGTAAATTTTCTTGGCCGGTCAACGCCTCGTCCACCGCCGCGAATTGGCCGGTCAGGCTGATCGCGCTCCTGACGCTTGCCGGATCCGACGAGACATCGAAGCCCGCCACTCTGGCGATGCCCGCGTCCGCGGCCGTCAGCGTGGACAGAATGTGAATGAGCGTCGTCTTGCCCGCGCCGTTCGGACCGAGCAAGGCGAACACCTTGCCCGCGGGGACGGCGAGATCGATGCCGCCTAGCACCGTGGCGTCTCCGTAACGCTTGCGCAATCCGATCGTCTCGATTGCGGGTTGGTTCATTGGGCGTAGCCTCCTTATAATCGAATAATAACTGTATGCAATATAAACAGTATATATCATATACAATTAATTGGCTACTACCATCGACAGGTAATCCGGCATGATCGGAGATCGGTTCAATGATCGACGGAGCTTACGAAGCGATAGACGATCGCGTTGAACGCTTCGGGAGCGTCCGCGTTGGCGCAATGCCCGGCCCCGGCGATCAGCGCGTATTCGGCGTCCGGCTCCGCGGTATGCCAGTCTGCGGCGGCTGCGCGCGCCAACGGCATATCGTGCTCGCCGACGACGATGAGCAGCGGGTAGGGGACGGGCGCGTTCGAACGCCGGAACAGCTTGTTCATACCGGCCATCGACGCGAACGACTTCCGCGCGAAACGGGCGATGCCGCGTTCGAACAGCGCGCGACCTTGCTCCGTGAAGCAGGATACCTTCAGTACGTAGCTTCTGAATTTGCGCATGGAGAAGACGACGTACAGCAGCCATTTGAATGCTTCCTTGCGTTGCGCCTTGATGACGCGGGCGATCGGACGATGGATCGAGTAGCCGCCGACGGCGGCGACGGATCGCGTCGACTCCGGATACTTGTCGGCGAACGCTTGGGCGACCAACGAGCCGAGCGAGACGCCGATCAAGTGCGCGGAGTCGATGCCGTTCTCGCGCAGCACCCGGGCGACGATATCCGGCGCGTCCTTCATGGCGACTCCGGTCCGCCGCGTCGTCGTATCTCCGTGCCCGGGCAAATCGATCGAGACGACGCGGTATCGTTCCGCGAACGCCGCAATCTGGAACTCGAAGACGTGCTTGTCGGCGAACGCCGGATGCAGCAGCACGATCGCCGCCGCGCCGGCAGGTCCGGCTATGTCGTAGGCGATCGTCGCGCCATGGATCGCGGTCGTTCGCGCGGTGCGGGTATTCATCGGGGCAGTCCTCCTCTTCGGCAGCGACCCTTCGCAGAATTATAGGTTGCGTATGTACCTGATAGATATAATATGCGTCAGCGGAATCTGCCCATTCCTGCTAATCGACCTGCGACATCAATCGACAGAATTCGCTATTCAGACCGACCCCAATACGGTAAATTAGAAGTATTAGGATACGAAAAGGCGGGTGACGGGATGCTGAAGGAGCTCATTCTCAACTTTGTTATCATGAGCGTCTATTTGTTCATCGTATCTCCGTTGTTCATTCGGGAAGGACCGCTGTCACGAAACAAGCTCGTCTATCGGCTTGCGGCAGGCGGCGTGTTCGGCGCGCTCGGCACGATTCTGCTGTTCTTCAGCATTAACGTCGGCGACCATACGCCGCTCAATATGCGGGGCGTCGCCTTAATGCTCGCGGCCTATTTCGGCGGTCCCGCCGGCGCGTTGTCGGAGCTGTTCGTCGTCTACGTCGCGAGGTTCCTCAAGGAAGGCTCGCTCGATCCGGTGCAATGCGCGATCGGGGTATCCGCCGCGCTCGGAACCGGGATACTGTTCGCTTGGATGCGAAGCTACGCCGCCAAGTGGGTTGTAGGCACCGCGTTCTTGTTGAACTATTACTACTTCGGACTATGGCTCGCCGGACAAATCTCGATCGCCACCGTATGGGATTACATCCTGTATCAAGCAGCCTACTCCGCGCTCATCGCGGCGCTCTTGTTCTACTTGATACGCAACGAGCAGGATAGGCGAATGCGCTTGCACGCCGAACGGGAGACATCGTTCATTCTGCGCATGCAACCGGGATTCACGTTCAGGTTCAAGCGAAGGAACGGCAGCTATTATTACACGCTGATCGAAGGACAGCTGCTGCCGCGGATCGGCGCGGAGCCGTCCGATTTCATCGGCAAACAGCTCGAGGAGGTGCGCCTATTCCCCGCGGAATACGCGAGCTTCCTGAAGGGGCAATACGATCGCGCCTGGGAAGGCGAGCAGGTGTCCCACGAGAAGCAGTTCAGCGAAGTCATGATCCTCGTGACGCTTCATCCGGTCGAGCAGGACGGCGTCGTATCCGACGTCGTCGGCACCGCGATCGACATCACCGACTTGAAGAAGCGCCAAGAGGCGGACGAGTCGAATCGGGCGAAGAGCCGGTTCCTTGCCCAGATGAGCCACGAAATCCGGACGCCGATCAACGCGATCATCGGACTGAACTACATACTCCAGCAGACGGACCTTGACGCTCGGCAGCAGGACTACATCGCCAAGTCGATTACGGCCGCGAAGAGCCTGCTCTCGATCGTGAACGACGTGCTCGACTTCTCTAAGATCGAGGCGAACAAGGTCGTGCTGGAGCATATCGAGTTCGACCTGTACGAAGTGCTCCACAACCTATCGAACCTCGTCAGCTTCAAAGCTCACGAGAAAGGGCTTAAATTCCGCTTCTCCATCCACCGCGACGTGCCGCAGATGCTCGTCGGCGATCCGTTCCGCTTGCAGCAGATTTTGCTTAACGTAACGAACAACGCGGTCAAGTTCACCTCGCGAGGAGAACTCGAAATCTCGGTAAACATGGGCGAAGGGGAAGCGGGAGGCGCCCGGGTCGTCTTCTCGATCCGCGATACGGGCATCGGAATGACGGAGCCGCAGATGGAAGGGCTATTCCGCGAATTCACGCAGGCGGACATGACGACGACGCGCACGTACGGCGGGACGGGGCTCGGCCTGGTCATCAGCAAGAAGTTCGCCGAGCTGATGGGAGGCGGCATTACCGTCCGGAGCCGCATCGGCGAAGGCAGCACGTTCACGATCGAACTGCCGTTCCTTTCCGCCGATTCGGCCGAGCCGGATGCGGGGAACGACCGGGAATCGCATGTCGTCCGCGTCTTGCTCGTCTGCGCGGATCTCGAGATGCAATGGGTGCTCCGGAGGCAGCTCGGACAGTTCAAGCTCGTCGTTCACGTCGCGGCGAGCGCCGCGGAAGCGCGGGACAAGCTGAATAACGGAGGGACGTACGCGCTCGTCCTGCTCGATTGGAAGCTGCAGGGCGACGATCCGGAACGGTTCGCCGAGGAGATCCGCTCGCGGAAATCCGCAGGATCGCCGGCGATCGCGATCATCAGCGCGTATCACGAGACGGAATTGCAGGCGCTCGCGCCGGCGGCGCATATCGACAAGGCGCTGCTCTATCCGATCAGCCAATCCCAGCTCTATAACGAGATTATCGAGCTGGTCGCGTTGCAGTCGATATTCAAGCCGCCTGCGACCGCCGGCCCGGAAGGGGCGAGACCTTACGCTGCGCTGAAGGGCGCGGTCGTGCTCCTCGTCGAGGATAACGAGATTAACCAGATCGTCGCCAAGGAGCTGCTGAGGGACTTCGTCGCCCGAGTCGACGTCGCGGGCAACGGCATCGACGCGGTCGCGTTGGCGAACAGCATCCGCTACGATGCGATTCTCATGGACTTACAGATGCCGGAGATGGACGGCTACGAAGCGACCAGAGAGATCCTTCGACTCGATACGGGACGCGACGTGCCGATCATCGCGATGACTGCCGACGCGATGAAGGGCGTGGAAGAGCAAGTGCTCGCCATCGGCATGGTCGCTTACTTGACCAAACCGTTCGATCCCATCGAGCTGTATAACGCGTTGCAACGGTTCGTGCGTCCGGCGCCGAAGGCGGAAGTCGCAGAAGCGGCGATCGGGGATACGCTCGATCGGGAAGCCGCGCTACGTCGTCTTGGCGGGAATGCGGAGCTGTACGGCCGAATTCTAGCATTATTCGTATCCGAGCACGCGAACGGCGTCGCGCTCGTACGCGAAGCGTTGGCGGCCGGAGACGCGGCGGAAGCCGCGAATCATGCGCACTCGCTGAAGGGAGTCGCCGCCAACATCGGCGCCGTCCGCTTGGCGGAGGCGATGGCGCGGCTGCAGTCGGCGGCGGACGGCGGCGGGGACGCTTCGGACGTCGAGCGTCTGCTCCGGTTAGCGGAGACGGAGCTTCGGGCGGTGTTGCGCGACATCGCGGCTGTGTAACGTACGCCAAGAGCCGTCCCTTAATCATTCTCGGTTGATTAAGGGACGGCTCGTTTTCGATTCGTTCGTTGTACATCTTCGCACCTTCGTAACTCAAAGTCCGACGCCATCCGGGATGTATGTGAAATTTCATATTATTATCGGCCCAGCGGGACCATTCAGCCATTATATATGAAATTTCAAAGTTATTCGGCGCGAAGTGGCGAAGCTCGTGGGATGTGTATGAAATATCGAGCCTATCGTCTCGAAACCGGCGGATCGTCGAAATTGTATATGAAAAATCAAATTTATTGCGATACTGATCGCCGAGCACCATCAAGACGACGCTCCCGCCATATTTCCCTAAACCCCGCTCACCCCCGCCGCTCGCCGAGAGCCTCGATTTTCCGCAGCTCCTGCTCGAGCCGCTCTCTCTTCGCCGTTTTCACCGGCCCGATGCCCGTCACCTTCACCGGCGCGATGCCGCAGAAGTTCAAGACGGCCTTCTTCATGAGCCGGTGCCCGGCGTTGCCCATGGCGAGCCGGTAGTACCAAATCGGCGAATCCATCGTTACGATGACTCTCGCCGACCGGCCTTTCAGCAGCTTGTCGACGAGCAGCGAGTTCGGTCTCGTCTTGAACGCGAAACCGGGCAGCAGCGTTCGGTCCAGGAAGCCTTTCAACACGGCCGGCATCGATCCCCACCAGTTCGGATAGACGATGACGAGATGCTCGGCCCACGTAATCGTCTCCTGCGCGGCAACGAGATCGGGCTCCAACTCGGACCGTTTCGTATAGCCGTGCTTCAGGTTCGGATCGAAGCTCATTCGGCTCAGATCGAGGATGCGCACCTCCGCGCCTCCGCGCCGGGCGCCCGCCGCGTATGCTTGCGCGAGCGCGTTGCAATAGCTGTACGGGTAAGGATGGCCGATAATAATCGCGATACGGTTGTTCTTCATTCGGAAGTTCCTCCTCGCGGCGCTCCACAGGGAGCGTCGTCTCGTGATAAGATAGCTGTGACTTCATCGTAACGGCTATGATTGCACGAACGAATGATCATTGGCGCGAACGAATGGATGGAACGCGCGAGTACGCGCGAACGGAAGGTGAGAACGAGTGGAAGGACAGACCGTATCGGTATCGCTTCTCTATCCGATCATGAAGACGATGTCGCTGCACGGGTACGAGTGGCGCGCATTTTGCGAAGAGGCGGGGATCGACCCGGACATCGCGCTCGACGCGGAAGCGCGCATGCCGTCGATGACGTTCGAGAGGGTCGTCGCGACGGCCGTCCGGCGCACGGGAGACGAGCTGTTCGGCTTGCGTCAAGGGAACCGGGTCGCGATGTCCGATCTCGGCATGCTCGGCTACGTCATGATGCATTCGGGGACGCTTGGCGGCGCGATGGAAGCGACCCGCAGATATAACGACATCGTCTGCAGCGGCTTCCGCGTCGTCGTCGAGACGGAAGGAGACGACGTCATCGTCGCGATGTCGCTGGACGGCTCCGAGAATCCGAGCCGGCATTGCATCGAGGACATGTCGGCTTCGTTCTATAAGACGATGCGGGAGCTGAGCTGCCGCTCGGTTCCGATCAAGTCCGCTAGCTTCGCGCACGAGCCGCCCTCCGCGGAGGCGCTTGGCGAGTACATGGAGGTCTTCGGCGTCATGCCCGCCTTCGGGGCCGCCGCTAATTCGTTGCGATTCGAGAACGGCGTGCTGGATTACCCGGTCATCGGATCGGACGCGAGGCTGCGCGAGGTGTTCGGCAAGCTGGCGGACGACGCGCTTGCGAAGCTGACCGGCGAGTCCGCGCTGACGAACCGGCTGCGAGCTTGGATCGTGTCGTGCATGCCTTCGCACTATCCGACGCTCGCCCAAGCGGCGCAAGCGATGTTGATGAGCGCGCGCACGCTGCAAGATAAGCTCAAGGCGGAGGACACCTCGTACAACCGGCTCGCGAACGAGGTGCGCAAGGAACTGGCGATCGCCTACTTGGCGCGGCCCGAGTACGCGATCGGGGAGATCGCGTACCTGCTCCACTTCTCGGAACCGAGCGCGTTCCATTCGGCGTTCCGCAGATGGACGGACGCGGCGCCGGGCGAGTACCGGCAACGGGCGCGGTCGGGGGCGTAAAGTTAATAAGCGACGATACGCGATATTGAGGATGAAACGCCAAAAAGCCTGCAAATAGTCGAGGCCACTGAAAAAGTCCAAGTGAATGAAAAGGTACAGACTCTCTTTATTTTGAGGGACTGTACCTTTTTCTTGATATAATGAAAGCATTACGTCGGAAGGATGAAGACCATGTTTCAACCCCAGA
>NZ_JBHTGV010000009.1:0-200919 GCF_042675445.1 Cohnella sp. GCM10027633
ATCCCCGAAGGAATAACTCCGCTCGACTTGCATGTATTAGGCACGCCGCCAGCGTTCGTCCTGAGCCAGGATCAAACTCTCCATAAAAGTGAAACTTTTATCGAAGAGCCATGAAGGCTCAATCTGTATTGCTGGTTTGTTCACCGAAGTGAACGATTTATTACCGTAAATTACGCTCGATGTTCAGTTTTCAAAGAACAAGCTCGGTGTTTCTCTTTCGTTGCCGCCGTGCGTCTCGCGAAGCAGCTATAAGAATATATCACGGATCGAAAGCGGATTGCAACCCTTTTTCTGCAGGAAATTTAATACAGTGAATTCACGATGCGATACGCATCTTGCGCGCCCTCTACGAACTCCCTATTGATAATCGTCGCGGTTGCTCGTATATTAAAACTAAGTAAACTACTCGGATTAAGAGGTGCATCCCTATGAAGGAAGTTCCTATGCGTTACGTCAAAGCCAATCAAGCCGGAATCGTCCTCTTCGTTATCGTCGCGCTGGCGTTGCACGAGCCTTGGGTTCTGGCCGCGTTATGGATCATTCAAGTCGTCGGTCTCGCCACGGAAGGACGGCTCAACCCTTTCGCCGCGCTCGCGAGACGGTTCTATCCCGCGCAAGGCAACGTCGAGATGCAAGCCGTCGTCTTGCAACGCTTCAATAACACGCTCGCGATCTTGTTCCTGACGTTCTCCCTGATCTCATGGGCTATCGGATGGACGATCGCCGGCGTCGCGTTCGCCGCCATGCTGCTCATCGCCGCCGGCGTCGCTCTGCTCGGTTACTGCATCGGCTGCACGCTCTACTTCCAATTCAAGCAATTGCTTGCTCGCAGAGGAATCAAGCAGTCCTAATCGATCAACCGCATAGTCGAGCCAACCAGGAAGCGCATCCGTCGGATGCGCTTCCTTTTTTATTCGCAACCTTATACGTCCTCCCAACGTTACCAAACCTAAAGGAGCTGATTCGTTTGAAAGCCTTGATCCTCTTGATCCTCGCGATCGTACTTACGGGCTGCGGCGGCCACGCCGAGGAGGGCCCTGCTTACGATCCCTTAATTGCGCGTCTTCACAAAGTCGTGGACGGACAGACCGGCGACACGTACAAAGAAATCAAGGACCCCCAGAAAGCGAATGAACTATATGCGATATTGCGACGGTCGGATGAGAGCAACAGCTTCGTCTCGATGTCGCGCGGTCCGGATGATGTCATCGAGATCGTGAACGATTCCCCTACGGCTTCCGCCGAGCCCCGTATTTACAACATTTGGTCAACGCCGGATAAACCGACGGTCGAAGTCATCTCCTCGATTCATGGCGGTTATGTCCACTTAAACGAAGAACTCGGCGCGATAATCAAATCCGTCCTCTGACAACGCAAAAACGCTCTCCGATGAATCGGAGAGCGTTTTTCGGCTTTCTAATCGTTACGCCTCGCCCAGCAACCGCAGCAGCTCCTGCTCGTCTTCGAGCACCTCTACGCCAAGCTCGCGCGCTTTGGTCAGCTTGCTGCCCGCGCTCTCGCCGGCGATGACGAGATCGGTCTTCTTGGACACGCTGCCGGATATCTTCGCTCCGAGCGCCTCCAGCTTCTTGGCCGCCTCGTCGCGGGTCATCACCGACAAAGTACCCGTCAGGACGACGGTTTTGCCGAACAACGGATGACTCGCGTCCGCGGTCGCCGCCGCCGGACGCGACGCTTCCGCCTTCACTCCCGCTTCGCGCATACGCCGAATGCTCTCGACCATGAGCGGGTCGCGGAAGAAGCTCGCGATGCTCTCCGCGACGATGCCGCCCACGTCCGGCAGTCCCTGCAGTTCCTCGGCTTCCGCGGCCATCAATCGGTCCAGGTCTCCGTAATGGTCCGCTAGCATCTTGGCCGTCGCCTTGCCCGTATTCGGAATGCCGAGAGCGTTCAAGAACTGCCCCAGCTCTCGAGACTTGGACTTCTCCAGCGCGGCGACCAGGTTCGTCGCCTTCTTCTCTCCGAACCGCTGGAGTTTCACGAGATCCTCCAGCGCGAGCGCGTACAGATCGGCCGGATCGCGTACTTCCAGCTCGTCGTACAGCTGCTCCGCCGTCTTGCCGCTGAACGTCTCGATGTCCATGCAATCGCGGGAAGCGAAGTGCGTAATGCGACCGATCGTCTGAGGCTTGCAGCCAAGCCGGTTCAAGCAGAACAGATGCGCCCCTCGCATCTCGAGCGGCGATCCGCAACCCGGACATACGATCGGCACTTCGATCGTCGCGCCCGGCTCGTCGTCGGCTTTGCCGAGAATCTCGGGAATGACGTCGTTGGAACGCCGAATGAATACACGGGTTCCGAGCGCGTGCATCAGGTTCTTCCGTTCGATGTCGCCGATGTTGTTGAGCGTGCAGTTTTGCACCGTTACGCCTGCCAGCTCGACGGCTTCGACGCGAGCGAGCGGCGTGATTTTGCCCGTGCGGCCGACTTCCCAAGATACCGACTCCAGCACCGTCGTCGTCTCTTCCGCCTCGAACTTGAACGCGACCGCCCAGCGCGGGAACTTGTCCGTATAACCGAGCGCTTGGCGCGTGCGCATGTCCGTCAGCTTGACGACCGCTCCGTCGATCAAGTAATCGAGCTGGTCCCGGCGCGCCACGACGCGCTCGAGCTCGGCGACGACTTCCTCCACCGTAGAGAAATAAGCGACGTAAGGGTTGACCGGGAAGCGATTGTCCCGAAGGAAATCCAGCATCTCGCGATGGTTCCCGAACGAAACTCCATCCGCGTAACCGACGTTATAGAAGAAAGCATCCAATCTCCGCGCGGCCGTCAGCTTCGGATCCTGGTTGCGCAGGGCGCCGGCCGCGCCGTTGCGCGCGTTCTTCAACGGCTCCGCCGCCGTCTTGTTGTACTCTTCGAGCACGGACAGCCGCATGAAGCCTTCTCCCTGCACCTCGATCGTACCGCCTTCGAACCCGATCGTCAGCGGCACCGTGCGAATCGTCCGCGACTGCGCGAGAATGCCTTCGCCGACTTCCCCGTTGCCGCGCGTCGCCGCTTGCGTAAGCTCGCCCCCGGAATAGGTCAAGTTGAGCGACAGACCGTCGAACTTCAGCTCGACGACGTACTCCGGCGGAGGCAGCGGCTGATCGGGGTTCTTCGCATTATAATCCTGAATCAACCGGCTGGCTCGAGCCGCCCAGGCGAGCAAGTCTTCCGTGTTCTGCGCCTTGTCCAAGCTCCACAGCCGGGACAGATGGCGATGCGGCTCGAAGCCTTTGAGCAATTCTCCGCCCACTCGGCGCGTCGGAGAGTTCGGCAGCACCGTACCGCTCGATTGCTCCAGCGCGACCAGCTCGTCGTAGAGCACGTCGTACTCCTTGTCGCTGATCGTCGGTTCGTCTTCCGTATAGTAGCGATGACCGTGCGCGTTCAGCTCTTCTACGAGCTCGCGCATTCTTGCCGTGGCATCCGTGATCGCCATCCGCCCTCAACCTCTTCCCGTCGATAAATGATTGCTTATACTTTCGTAACCGGAGCGAACGCAGCGAGCAACCGCTTCACGCCGACCGGTGCAGGGAACGCAATCTGCAGCTCCATGTCGTTGCCGGCGCCTTTGACCGCGACGACCGTACCGATGCCCCACTTGGCGTGCTGCACCTTGTCCCCCGCCGCTACATTCAAGCCTTCCCCGGCAGGGCGCGCCGCAGACGGTGCCGGCGAAGCGACGGCCGGCCGCGATGCCGCCGCCGGACGAGGCGCCGAAGCTCCGGCACCGGCGGCCGGCCTTGCGCCGAATCCGCCGCCCGCGCTCGTCGCGCCGCTACCGAACGGACTTGCGCCCGATGACCCGCCGCCATAAGTGCCGCCTCGAGCGCCGAATCCGCCGCCGCCCGTCCCATTGCCGCTGCCGCCGAGGCGCGACGAGTAACCGCCGTAGGAGCCATAAGAACCGCCCGATCTGCCGGCCGCGGAACCCGATACTTCCTTGAGCGATTCGGGAATTTCCTCAAGGAACCGCGACGGCGCGTTGTTGTTCGTTCGGCCGTACAGGAGCCGACTGCGCGCGCAGGTCAGGAACAGCTTCTTCTCCGCCCGCGTAATGCCGACGTAAGCGAGCCGCCGTTCTTCCTCCATCTCCTCGTTGTCTTGATACGCGCGGTTGCCCGGGAAGACGCCCTCCTCCATGCCGACGATGAACACGACCGGGAACTCCAACCCTTTGGCGCTGTGCATCGTCATGAGCACGACGGCGTCGCCCGCTTCCTCCCCATCGTTGTTCATCGAATCGATATCGGCGATGAGCGCGAGGTCCGTCAGGAACGACACGAGGGATTTGTCCTCGTTGCGGTTCTCGAACTCCTGCGTAACCGACAGGAACTCCTCGATATTCTCGAGCCGCGACTTCGATTCGAGCGAGTTCTCCCGAATGAATTCGGCGCGGAAATCGGTCATCTCCAGCATTTTCTCCGTCAGCTCGGTTACCGATAGATACTCGACCATGGACGTCAGCGCGCGCATCATGTCTCGGAACGAACCTAGCGCAGCCTTCGCCCGGGCCTGTATATCCAGGTGGTACAGCCCGTCGCCGAGCAGCCCGTCCCCTTCGTTCAAGAACCGGAAGATCGACACGCCTAGTTGTTGCGCCTCCGCCTGCACCTTCGCCATCGTCGTGTCCCCGAGACCACGCTTCGGCTCGTTGATGATCCGCAGCAAGCTGATGTCGTCGTCCGGATTGGAGATAAGCCGCATATAAGCGAGAATGTCCTTGATCTCCTTGCGATCGTAGAACTTGATGCCGCCGACGATCTGGTACGGAATTTCCGACTTGATCAGAATTTCCTCCATGACCCGCGACTGCGCGTTCGTGCGGTACAGAATCGCATGATCGTCGAAACGGCGGGCGTTCTGACGGTTGCGGCGAATCTCGCCTGCGACGAAGTAGCCTTCCTCGTGCTCGGAATCGCCTTGGTAGACGGTGATCTTATCGCCGCCGCTCTGGTCGGTCCACAGGTTCTTGGCTCTGCGTCCCAGATTGTTCTTGATGACCGAGTTCGCGGCGTCGAGAATGTTGGACGTCGAACGATAGTTCTGCTCGAGTAGAACCGTCGTCGCGTTCGGGTAATCCTTCTCGAAGTTGAGGATGTTCGTGATGTCCGCGCCACGCCAACGGTAGATCGACTGGTCGCTGTCGCCGACGACGCACAGGTTATGGTGCTTGGACGCGAGCAGCTTGCACAGCATGTACTGCGCGCGGTTCGTATCTTGATATTCGTCCACGTGGATGTAACGGAACTTGTTCTGGTAGAAGTCGAGCACTTCCGGCACGTCCTTGAACAGCTGGATCGTCAGCATGATCAGGTCGTCGAAGTCGCAGGAGTTGTTCGCCTTCAGTCGTTTCTGGTATTGGGTATAGACGTTGGCGACGATTTTCTGAAAATAGTCTCCCGCCGTCTGCTCGTACTTGTCGGGAGCCACGAGCTCGTTCTTCGCGGCGCTGATCGCCGCCTGCACCGTCTTCGGCTCGATCTTCTTCACGTCGATATTGTTGTCCTTCATGATATTGCGGACGACGGACAATTGATCGGCGGAATCGAGAATGCTGAAGTTCGAGCTGAAGCCGATCCGCTCGATGTCCTTGCGAAGAATGCGCACGCACATCGAGTGGAACGTGCTCACCCAGATGTCCCGGCCGGACGGTCCGACGAGCTTGGACACGCGCTCTTGCATCTCTCGAGCCGCTTTGTTCGTAAAGGTGATGGCCAGAATGCTCCACGGAGCGGCTAGCCGCTTCCCGATAATATAAGCGATGCGGTGCGTCAACACGCGCGTCTTGCCCGACCCTGCGCCGGCCATGATCAGCAAAGGCCCTTGCGTCGTAATCGCCGCTTCGCGCTGCTTCGGGTTCAGCTTGTTGATCGCCGCTTCCATATCGAGTTCGTCGGATGGTCCCTTCTCAAAAAACATGCCCTTGCTCCTTTATCGGTTCGTTCGCCGCGGTCACCGTGGACAGCGCGGCTTCGAGGTTGGAATAGATGATATTGCCGACGACGACGGTGTTCGCGACTTCCGCCGCCGCGCGCGCGCGTTCGGGGGAATCGATGCCGCCTCCGTAGATCAAGTGAGCTTGCTTCAAACTATCGCGGACGCGCGCGACTAACGCCATATCGCCGAACGTTCCGCTGTACTCGACGTAGAGCACCGGGACGTTCCATAGTCTGTCCGCGACTTGGGCGTAAGCGACTGCTTCCGCGGCGGTGAGATCGGTTCGCGCATTCGTGACCCGCGCCACCGTCGAATCCGGATTAAGCACGAGATAAGCTTCGCCGACGACGTCCTCCCACGGAAGCAGATGGCCGAAATCCGCGAGGGCGGCCGCATGCCGGCCGATCAGCCAATCCGCGCTGCCGGCGTTGAGCACGCTCGGCACGAAATACCCGTCGAAACCCGGCACGCCGCACGACGCGTCCGACAGCTCGAGCGCGCAAGGCACCTCGTACCTGCGAATGCGGGCGAGCAAATCGACCGTGTTGTCGAACGTCACGCCGCTCGAGCCGCCGACGAGAATCGCGTCCGTGCCCGACAAGCATAGCCGATCGAGCGATTCTTCGCTTATGTCCCTCTCGGGGTCCAGCTTGAAGACATGCCTCCACTGCTTAACCATCGAATGAATCATTGCGCCTCCGGAAAATAAGAACATATGTTACCTTCTAGTGTACAGGAAAACGGATGGCGTTCCAAGCGAACGCCATCCGTTTTTTCGCGACGATACGCAATTATGCCTGAAGCAAACCTTGATCGAATAATTGCACTTGCCGAGCGTTTAACCCGAGGATTTTATTCGCGCCGGGAGCCTCGTCCAGGGCGATGCCGTGCTTCTGCCGAACGTATTGCCGCAGGCTCGCCATTTGCCCCTCGTCCAGGTCGATCAGCTTCCGATCGCCCTGCAGCTTTCCTAGCATGATGACGATGACTTCCGCGGCCAGCGCGGTGTTCGGCTGAATCCGCGCGCTTCCGTAAGCGACCGCGGACGCGCCTATGGCTTTGCCGGCGACGATGACGTTGTCGTAGCCCTTCGATAGAAAAGCGCGAAGCGGCATGCCGTATCGGTCGGGCTTGCCTTTGTGCAAGCCCCATTTGCGGTGCATCGTGCCCTGCAGGTCGATGGCGTAACCCGCGATGCTTACGTTATCCCAGAACATCGTGCCGCTCATCGCGTCGGTGCCCTTCAAGACGTACTCCGTCTCGTAACGGTCGCAATCCCGGACGTACAAGTAACTCGGATAACCGTTGATCTCCGCTTGCTCCCAGCCCGGCAACGATTGCCGGAGATGGAGGAGCACGCGCCGCGTTTCCCGCCTGCCTTCTTCCATCGCGCGCCGGATGTCGTCCGGATCCGCCGAATCGACGTTATAGGCGAGCAGCGCGTTAATCGCGGCTTCTCCATCGCCTTGGTTGATGATGTTCAGGCCGCGCAGCATCCACTCCTCCGAGCTAGGCGCATAGCTTCTGCCGACATTGCCGAAGCCCCAAGTGGATGAAGCCGTTACCGTCGTCAAGCTCCCGTACCGCCGTTCTCGCTCTTCGCCGGGCAAGACCATCACTTCGCGCCGGAACCGATTCCAGTCGACGTTCCTGAAATTCATCATCAATGTCGCGGCCATATAATCTTTCGGACCGCCTCCGAAAATCGTCTCGATTCCCGGAATGCGCCGCAGCCCGAGACGGCTGGTCAATGCGGCGTGATCGGTATTTTCCACATAATACGTTGCCGTAATCCGCTTCTCCACGCCGTCTCTCGTGGAATAGACGATCGTGCCGACCGACTTGCGCGAATGGTTCGACGTTGCCGGCCGGATATCGATCGACCGGAGAACGACACCCGATTCGATAGGAATGCCTTCGATTAGCGATTCGTAATAGAGGCGGAATTCGGCCGGCTTGCGAATGTCGCCTTGCTTGTACCGGTCGAACAGTTCTTTCATGCCGCCTTGAAGCAGCGATTGGCCGTTATCGTTCGTCGGCTCGTCCAGAAACAGCATCTCGCCCTGAAGCAATTGGCCGCCCGGCTCGTCTCTCGGGTCGAGTATGACGACGGACAGCCCGGCCTCCGCAGCCGCCTTCGCTAGATAGACGCCTTCGATCTCCGAACCGATAACGACGACGTCCGCATGAACCGGATCGGAAGAACCGGTAACCGGCCGAACGACCGCTTCCGTCTCCGCCTCCGTCGCAACGACGATACCGCGAGAGAATACAAGAATGAACATCATAACGATAAAAAGTCCGATACGTCCCACTGGGTTTCCGTTCTCCTTACGCCTCAAGCGAATCATTTCTACCGTTAATGATATGCCGGGTAAAAGGCTGGCGTAAATGAGAGGTTGTAGACAAAAATGCCCGCATTTGGCATGCGGGCTTCGTTATTTCCTATGAATGCTACAGCTTGCTCTGAAGGTACTCTCTGATCTCGTCCTTCAAATCCGGACGCTCGAGCGCGAAGTCGATGATCGTCTTCAGATAGCCGAGCTTCTCGCCTGTATCGTAGCGTTTGCCATGGAAGTTATAGGCGTACACCCACTCGTCCTGCATGAGCCGGAAGATCGCGTCGGTCAGTTGAATCTCGCCGCCCGCTCCGACGTCCTGCGTCTCCAGGATATCGAAGATAGCCGGAGTTAAAATATAACGGCCGATAATCGCGACGTTAGACGGCGCCTTCTCCTTCGAAGGCTTCTCCACGACGCCGCGCACTTTGATAATCCGGTCGCCATCGCCGCCCTTCGGATCCGGATCGACGATCCCGTATCGGGAAACTTCGTCGTCCGGCACATTCTGCACGGCCAGCACGGAGCTCTTCACTTTGTCGTAGACGTCCATCATTTGCTTCAGGCACGGCGTCCCTCCCTCGTTCCGGACGATGTCGTCCCCGAGCAATACGGCGAACGGTTCGTCGCCGATGAACTTGCGCGCGCACCAGATCGCGTGGCCGAGTCCCCGCGCTTCCTTCTGCCGGATGTAGTGAATGTCCGTCAGATCGGACGCCTTCTGCACCTCGGACAACAAGTCGAGCTTGCCCTTCATGCGCAAGTTCTGCTCGAGCTCGTAATAGCTGTCGAAGTGGTCCTCGATCGCGCGCTTTCCCTTGCCCGTAACGATCAGAATATCCTCGATGCCGGACGCGACCGCCTCTTCGACGATATACTGGATGCCCGGCTTGTCGATGATCGGCAGCATCTCCTTCGGCATCGCTTTCGTAGCCGGCAAGAACCTTGTGCCTAAACCTGCCGCGGGTATAATCGCTTTGCGGATTTTCATGACCGACGACACCTCTCCCTATGTAAGGCGTGCCGGTTGCCGCGACCGTCGTCGCAGCCCCCGGGGCGCCAAGACTACCTTCTTACTTCACCAATTGTCCGCGAGTGACGCCGAGCTGGTTCGTCGCCTTCAGCTTGCGCCACACTTCCCCGCCGCCGATCCGGCCGTCGAGCGCCGCGCGATACAGCGACAGCACCTCTCTGACTTTATCGGCGGTCTCCTCCAAGAATTCAACCCGGTACGAGCGAACGCCCAGTTCCATGAACGTGCTCAAGTATTCCGCGCCCGATTGCTCGACCGCGTTGTACACCGTATTGCGGCAGCCTTCGTCCACGCGAACCGGGTGGGACATGCCGATCCGGTCCTGCAGCGACGCCCGCTTCTCCTCGCAAGGACGGCCGCAGTTCGTGTAGTTCGTGCCTTCGCTCATGAACGTGCAGTAGACGCAATGCTCCGTATGGAACATCGGCATGTGCTGGTGAAGGACGATCTCCAAGCGGGTCGTATCCGCCCGGCGCAGCATGTCGACCATCTGCTGAATGTTCAGGTCGTACGACGGCGTTACCCAATCGCAGCCCGCTTCGCGGAACAGATCGACCGTCTTGTGGTTCGCCACGTTCAGGGAGAAATCGCCGATCAGCATCGGATGCTTCTGGTCCGGTTTCTCCATCCGTTCCTTCAAGTAGAAGTACATCGCGCCGGTATTGCGGACGAGCACGGCATCCGGCTGCAGCTTCAGAATGTTGCGGTGGTAGCCGTTCTCTCCCGGCATATGAATGCGCGGGGTGACGAGCGCGATGCGCTTGCCCTTCTCTCGGCACAGCTTGACCGCGTCCGGGAACTGCTTGATGAATTCAAAATCCGCGTAGATGAGCGAAACGTCCGTGTCCACGACCGCCTCCACTTGCTCGAGCGTCCGGCAAAGCGCGGTAAGCGCGGCGGAACCGACGGGCACGGAGTCGGCTTCTTCATGCGAATCCCCGTACGTATCGATGTCATGCTTGATATACTTCGGCGGCTGCTCGCGGAGCAGCTCCAACTGCTCGGCGGCTTCGCGGCGCATCCTGTTCAGCTCGCTCTTGGGCACGATGACGTCGCCTTTCAGCCCGACCTCGAGCTGCTCCAGATGGTAGATCGTCCCGCCGAGGCGGCCAAGCTGCTCGTTCAGCACCTCGTGACCGAGCGGACGCTTCTCCGCGCGTTCGAGCGGCATCTCGGATTCGATCGCCACCGTCGTGCCCAGCCGAACGTCCGTCCAGATCGTGCGAAGCGGAATACCCTCTTGTCCGAATACGGATACGGCAACCGGCAGCGTGCGCAGCGGCTTCTCCGTCTCGAACGTCGTACGCAGCCGGCGATCCAGCGCCGGGTCGCTCGTCTTCCAGATACGGTCGCCGACGCGAACGCGATTCAGGTCGATGTCGTTGCGCCCGGGAATGATCTCGATCCGGTCGCCTTCAGGCGCTTCGCTCTCCAGCTTCAGCCCGTTGCGGCGCACGTCGTACACGCGGCCGCCTTCTTCCTTCTTCGTCGGATCCCCCGCGTCGAACACGATGCCGTCGCCCCGCTTCAGCGGCGCTTCCAGCTTGCAGACGACTCCGTCGCGCAGGATCTGCTCGACCTTACCCAAGTAGACGCCGCGGCTCTTCGGGAACGTGCCCTCGACGAGCTGCTTGTTGTTCGTGCCGTCCAGGAACCCGTGCGTGAAGCCGCGCGAGAAGCTCTGCTGCAGCTCGCGCACCTCTTCCTTCGAAGGGCCGGTCTCGTCGCCTTCGAAGTACTTGTCGATCTCCTTGTTGTACTTGCTGACGACGTTCGCGACGTACTCGGGGCTCTTCAGCCGTCCTTCGATCTTGAACGAAGTGACGCCCGCTTCGATCAGCTCCGGCACGATGTCGATCGCAGCCAAGTCCTTCGGGGACAGCAAGTACGCGATATCGCCCATCGGTTGATGCACGCCGTCGACCATCAAGTCGTACGGCAAGCGGCAAGCTTGCGCGCATTCCCCGCGGTTCGCGGATCGGCCGCCCCACATCTCGGAAGTCAGGCATTGTCCGGAGTACGACACGCACAGCGCGCCATGCACGAACACTTCCATCGGCAGCTTCGCCTGGACGCCGATTTGCTGAATTTGCTTCAGGTTATTCTCGCGTCCCAATACGACCCGCTCCAGGTTCCAAGGCTTAACGAACTCGACCGCCTCCGGAGAAGTGATCGTCATCTGCGTCGATCCGTGAATCGGGAAGTCCGGCGAGATCTCGCGGATCATCTTCACGAGGCCGAGGTCCTGCACGATAACAGCGTCGACGCCGGCGTCGATACAAGCTTCGATCAGCTTGCGCGCTTCCGGCAACTCGTCCTCGAATACGAGAATATTGAACGTGAGGAAGCCCTTCACGCCGTACTTATGCAGAAACTTCATGATCTCCGGCAGCTCGTTCGTCTGGAAGTTGTGCGCCCGCGCGCGAGCGTTGAACTTCTCCACGCCGAAGAAGATCGCGTTCGCTCCGTTCGCGACCGCGGCCCGCATGCACTCCCAATCTCCGGCCGGCGCCAACAATTCGATATCTTCACGCCGCAACGCGGCTTTGTCTATCATGATCTCGTTACCCTCCAAGCCGCTCCGTGGCGGCAATGTACTACTGTTAGTATAGCAAAGTCCGCAAGACGGGGCTATGGAAGTGTATTGCAAGCGCGAAACTGCCCTTACGGTGGAAGAAACTCCGACCGTAAGGGCAGCTTGGGCGAATCGGGTATTAGTTGAACTTGAACGAGTTCAGCGCGTCTTCGAGTTGCTTCGTGTTCAATGGGGTCGCGGAAACCGTACTGGAGATCGACATTAGCATGAACGTATTCCCGTTCTTCTCGAACAAGTAAACGTCCACCGTACCGGCTACCTCCGATGCTTCCGTCGACGATAGCCGAATTCGCGTCGCCTCAGCCCCGGCTAACGTCACCTTCGTCTTCGACTCCAGCTTCAGCTTCAGCATGGAAGCGAACATCTCCTCCATGCCGTCCTCGTACTGGCTCGACAAAGCCCCTTCTTCAATGGAAATATAGATACCGTTCCCGAAGCTTTCGAAGGTGACCTCGCTCTCTTCCATGTCGGAAGCGGATCCGATCCAATGCTTCGGAACAGTGATGCTGTAACCGTATGCCTTGCTCGTCTTCGTCACAAGCACGTTCACGTCGCGAGTATCGTTCTCGTCCGGCACCTGTCCGAAGTTGTTCTCGACGGCCGCGAAATCGATTTTCAAGCCCGAAGTCATCTCTTGCAACACATCCGCGACCGCAGCCTTCCGCTCCTGCGGGTAGGACAACGTTACATCGTATTTGTAGTCGCCTTTCATCGCGTAGACCGATACCGCATGGGTCCAGTTCTTCGCATCTTCGGAGAAGGAGACGTACACCGCCTTCGCGGGAACGCCGTTCCACGTGATCGAATCGATCTTTTCCACTTTGCGATACGGCTCGAGTATCATATCCTCAAGATACCGAACGTCCCGCTCTACCCATGCGTCGATCGTATCGCCCGGCATAACCGAGTTAACGATGATCTTCAGCGTCTCGTCTTCCGGGCCTTCGTAGGAGGGGCCCGCCTCTTCGTCCTCATCGTAATAGACATTCTCGTTCCAGGAAACCGGCAGCTTCAGTTGCAATCCATAGGTCGCGTTCGCATAGGAAATCTTTCCGTTGTTGACGATCGTCAGATCCTTCAGCGACTTGTTCGCCGAATCGAACGACGTCCTGAAGCTATCGAGAAGCGTCTTGTAAGCGTCCAACTCCGCTTTCGACTTCGCCTTCTTGCCGAATACGACCGTGTAGAAGTTACCGTTGCGCTGAATGCCGCGGTACTCGTAAAAGAAGCCGTTGTCGTCTTTCATGACGAGGCGTTGGAACGTATCCGTTCCTCGCGTAACCGCCGACACGTCGACGAGCGTTCTGCCGTACACGCCCCTCTTCAGCAACTCCCTCTGTTCCTCCGCATCGAGAGGCTCCTTCGCCTCGTCGACGTAAACCGCCATGTAGAACTCGCCCTTCACGTCGGCGAACGAAATTCTCGAGCCCTTGCTCCATTGCTCGTCTTGCGCCAGATTCGTCGGCAAGTTCATCGACCACTTGTAGTAGCTGTCGCCGACCTTGTTCTTGCCGGCATCCGAGTCGATACCGCTGCCCGATGCCCCCGGCGATGCGCTCGTGCCCTTCACGACGAGTTCTTTGGTCTTTGCATCCGTTGAGGTCTTGAAACCGAGAGCCTTCGAGATCGCGTCGAGAGGCACCATCGTGACGCCCGCCTTATCGGCCGGAGCTACCGGAAGCGTCGTCTTCTTGCCGTCGACCGTCGCGGCCTTGCTTCCCTTCGTAAGGACGACCGTATGCTTCAGATGCGTTAACTTCAAGCTCGTGCCGCTTGGCTTAAGCGTTGCGCCGAAGCCCTTCGCGTTCGTGAATACGCTGAGCGGGACCATGGCGATTTTGCCGGAATTGTACGGCGGTTGAATTTTGATTTTCTCCCCGTTCGCGCTCATCTGGCCGCTGCCGATCTTCACGCGGACCTCGACCGCCTTGGGGGCCGGGGTTGCGGCCGCATGGACGGGCAGCGCGGACAGGATGAGCAGTATGAACGTAAGCAGGAGGAGATAAGGCGTCTTTGCATTCATCGTACGGATCATGTATAAGTGCTCCTCTCGGGAATCGCCCACCGATCCTTAGTTAACCTTGAACGAGGCGAATGCGTCTTCCAGTTGTTTCACAATGAACGTCGAGGAGTTGGCCAGGAAGTACGAACCTTCGACGACATAGAAGTTTCCGTTATATACGAACAAGTAGCTGATCGAATGATACGGAGTGACTTCATCATTATTGTTTTTATTTTCGACGACGAGTTTGTATGCGGTCTGGCCGGCGAAAGTCGTCTGCGTCGATTCCAGAAGACGATACTTGCTATCTTGGGCAGCTAATTCATTCATTTGCCTCCGAACATCCTCGTAAGTCGGACGAGCGTCCGATACGCCTTCATAGACGTTAACGGTGAAATTGCCGCCGAAGAACGAGAAGTCGAGATCGTCCGTTTCCAGCGTTTTCGAATCCATCGTCCAATGATCGGGAAGCGTCATGGAATACTTATACTTAACGTTCGTCTTCACCGACGTTTTCGTACGGTCCAACGTCAAGTATTCGTCCGGAATTTCTCCGAAGTTCCCCTCGACCGTCGCGAAATCGACCTTCATCGTCTTCAGCAACTGATCAAGAGTAATGCCTTTCTTGTCCTTCATCGCGTCCGTATACGCGAATTCCGTGTAGTATCTGTATTTGCCGTTCAGCGCGAAAATCTCGTACTCTTCCCACCACTCGTACGTATCGTAGGAGTACTTGAGCTTGACCGCTTTCGCCGGAATGCCGTTCCATACGACGTCGATATGCTCGACGACTTGACCGTACTCCGCGCTGAAATAATCGGTAAACCGCTTCAGCTTGCGCTCGATCCACTCGTCCGTCGTCATGCCGGCTTCCGGACTCGACACGTCCATCCATAAATAAGCGCCGTCGTTCGAATAGTACGGATACGTAACCTCCGGATCCGAAGCCCATGCCTTAGGCAACTGCAGCGTCAGTCCGTAATCCTCGTATTTAAGCGACTTGAAGCCGCCGATGATCTTGGTCATGTCCTTCAACGACTTGTCGGAGGCGTTGAACAACGTCTTGAAGCTGTCCAGGATACCGGTCTCCTTGCTCAATTCGGCGATGCTCGAAGCTTTTTTACCGAAAATAATGACGTAAAACTGTTTATTCGCTTGAATGCCGCGTTGCTCGTAGAAGAAACCGGACTTGTTCTTCGTCACGATCTTCTCGTAGCTGACTCCAAGCGATACGTTCACCGTACGCTTATCCATGACGGTTTCGTCCTTCTGCACGTACGCTTGCAGCCGCTCGCGTTTCTCCGTCGTCGTCAGGTCTTCTTCCGCTTCTTCTACGAATATCCCTAAGTAGTACTCCTTCTTCACGTCGCGGAACACGAGCGAGTCGCCGTTCTCGGATTGCGTATCCTGAACGAGTCCGGTCGGATAATTCATCGACCACTTATAGTAGCTGTCACCGATCTTGTTCTTCCCCGCGTCCGAATCGATGCCGTTGCCCGCCGGAGCAGCCGTCGCGCTCGCCCCTTTGAGGACGAGTTCCTTCGTCTTCGCGTCCGTAGACTGCTTCAAGCCGAGCGCCTTCGCGATCGCGTCGAGCGGAACCATCGTGACGCCCGCCTTGTCGACCGGCGCAACCGGCAACGTAGCCTTCTTGCCGTCGAACGTCGCGACCTTGCTCCCCTTCGTCAGAACGAGCTTATGCTTCAGGTACGCGAGCTGGATATTTTTGCCCGACGGCTTGAGCGTTGCGCCGAAGCCTTTCGCGTTCGTGAACACGCTGAGCGGCACCATCGCGATTTTGCCGGCATTGTACGGCGGTTGAATTTTGATTGTCTCCCCGTTCACGCTCATCTGGCCGCTGCCGACCTTTACGCGAACCTCGACTTGTTTGCTTGCGGTTTCGGCCGCTTGAACGGGCAACGCCGCGATGAAGAACAGAACGAACGCGAGCAATATCGCGAACGGACGCTTCGAACGAATGCTAAAATTCATGGAATAAGTGCTCCTCTCGAATAGGAAAAATGACGCTGGTTAACCTTCGGACAACACAAGACTGCGCGTTACCAGATCGCCGTCCGACAATACTTCGACCTTCACGGTATCGCCCGGCAAGTAGGCCTTGAGCAGCTCCGTCAGCTCGACTTCCGTATACGCGGTTTTGCCGCCGATCGCGAAGATTTGGTCCCCTTCCGCGAAACCTGCTTTCCTAGCGGCATCCGTGCGCGTCGAGACGACCGTCATCGGCTCCTCGGTAGGCAAGCCTACGACGGCCGACCAGCTCTCCTCCAGCTCGAGGCCGAGCGACGCGCGCTTCACCTTGCCGTACTTATAGAAGTGGTTCAGCACGTATTGCACCGTGTCGGCCGGAATCGCGAAGCCGATGCTGTCGATATCGACGTCGACGAACTTCATCGAGTTGATGCCGACGACTTCCCCCTTCAGGTTGACGAGCGGCCCGCCGCTGTTGCCCGGGTTGATCGCCGCGTCCGTCTGGATCAAGTTGTAATCGGACGAGATCGAACGGTTCATGCCGCTAACGACGCCGACCGTCGCCGTATTCCGCAACGAGAACGACACCGGCGTCCCGATCGCGATCGCCGTCTCCCCGACCTGCAACTGCAGCGGCGACTTCGCGAACGCCGCGGGCTTCAGTCCCGTCTTGTTAATCTTCACGAGCGCGAGATCGCTCTTCTCGTCGATCTGCTTGCGCGTGCCGGCATATTCCTTGCCGTCCGCCGTCACGACGACGATCTTCTTCATATCCTTCACGACGTGGGCGTTCGTCACGATCCATCCGTCGCTCTTCACGATGACTCCCGTGCCGTGCGCGAGCGAGAAGCGATTGTCCGCGTATTCGTCGTCCGGCTTGCCGATGATGGCGACGACCGACGGGGATACTTTCTTGATGACGTCCGGCACGATGGCCGTCGTATCGTATGTATACTTCTTCGTCTTCGCGTCGTAGGTTCCCGACCCGCCGACTTGCGCCGTTAACGAGGAAGCCTTGACGTACACTTCTCCGTTGATGACTTTCGCGTCCAACGCGACTTTGTTGCCCCCCGTGCCCGCCGCGATCGCGGTGCCCGCTCCCGTCAGCATGACGGCTAGCGCCAAGCCCGCCAATACGAGCCGATGTCCCCTGCTCTTCAATCCGCCACTCCCCTAGCGCTACCGCGCGTTAACATTGTTAATCAAACAGGTATACTTTACCATAATTAAGGGAAGTTAGGAACCGTTCCAAGATTTTTTTGACGATAAAAAACGCATAAAAAAAACAAGCCGCGGCGCAAGCCGGGCCTGTTCGTTCGTTATCGAATGTAAGTCGCTCTCTTGTCGTTACCAGCCGCTGATCATCTTGAAATCCGCAGCAAGGAATACGAGCAACGAGACCGTGGCAAATCCGATCGCGAATATGTTTTTGCGAGGGCGTTGCATAAGCAGGCGAACCAACCCTGCCGCGATAAGTACCGTGAAGATGATCATGAACACGTCGAACGGCGTGTAGGTGCTGCTATTCTCCGCAGCTTCCGCAAGGAACATAAGGGTGACCTCCTTTATCTGACCTTCTGAACCCATCTTTATCTATGTTAGCTTCTGGACAGCCTTGTTGCAAGTCCGAATTGAGCCCCGTAACAACTTTGTCACACATCCGTTCCCGTTCGGTAAAAAGGAAGAAGAACCGCTTGGATATTATTCGCGGCATTCGCGAAATTTAGTCGAAGCGGGAACGAATAGGATCATCCGATCGCCGCGCTTAGATTGAATCGCAGGAGGGATAACCCATGAACGAGGACAGCCCGACGATCGCCAGTCTGTCTCAGGACGAGCTCGGCGAGATCCAACGGATCGAGCAACAACTCTCCGAACGGACCGGCCATACGATCGCGTTGATCGCGTACGATCTCGACAATCGCGTGCAGACTGATTGAAACCGGATAAGATGTCCATACTAGAGGGGAATCCAACAATTGGGAGGAACCTCTCGTGAACAAACGACTGCTCATGCTCCTCGTTGTCGTCCTGATGACCGTATCGGCCCCATTGATGGCCGCTGCCGCAACGCCCGACGGCGACAAACGCAATTCCGAGCCCCGGCCTTCGCTGGATTGGAAAGCGTACCCGGCCGAGATCCAAGCGCTGAAAGTTCAACTGGACGATATTCGCGACCAACAAAAAGGGCTGTTCGTCCAAATGAAAGACCAGCACCGGCAAATCCGGGACGCGCGCAAATCGCTATCCGACAATCAGCGCAAAACGCTGAAGAAGGATGCCCAGAAAATTATCGAGCAAATGAAGTCGACCCGGGATTCGATCCATACGCTGCGCGACCAAAAACGCGTATCCTGGGACAGCTTCCATTCGCACTCCAAGGAGAAGCAATGGAGCGAAGCGAAAAACGACCTTCAGACGATCGTGCAAAAGAAGCAGCAAATTCTCGAGAACCAAAAGGGCATATTGAAGCTCCAGCAACAGCTGTTGCTGCTCATGAAGCCTTCCGCCAGCACGCATTTCCACGCGGAGCAATAACGAAGACAAAACCGCCAAGGCGCATCTCGCGATGCCCTTGGCGGTTTTGCGTTCATTCGTGCGATCGTTCGTTATACGTTCGCCAAAGCCGCTTCGGTACGCGCGCGATCGCGCTCGAGAACCGGGCCGAGATAACGGCCCGTGTAAGACTTCTCGACCTTCGTCACGTCTTCCGGCGTGCCGGTCGCGACGATCGTGCCGCCGCCGTTGCCGCCTTCCGGTCCGAGGTCGACCAAGTAGTCGGCCGTCTTGATGACGTCCAGATTGTGCTCGATGACGAGCACGCTCTCGCCGGAATCGACGAGACGGTGCAACACTTGCAGCAGACGGTCGATATCGTCGACATGGAGGCCGGTCGTCGGCTCGTCGAGGATATACAGCGTCTTGCCCGTGCTCCGCCGGTACAGCTCGGCCGCCAGCTTCACCCGCTGCGCCTCGCCGCCGGACAGCGTCGTCGCCGGCTGCCCGAGGTTCATGTAGCCGAGTCCGACGTCCATAAGCGTCTGCATCTTGCGGTGAATGCGCGGGATATTGACGAAGAACTCCGTCGCGTCTTCGATCGTCATCTCGAGCAGCTCGGAGATGCTCTTGCCCTTGTACTTCACCTCGAGCGTCTCGCGATTGTAGCGCTTGCCCTTGCACACCTCGCAAGGAACGTAGACGTCAGGCAGGAAGTGCATCTCGATCTTGATGATGCCGTCGCCCTTGCACGCTTCGCAGCGGCCGCCCTTCACGTTGAAGCTGAAGCGGCCCTTCTTATACCCGCGCACCTTCGACTCGTTGGTCATCGCGTATACGTCGCGGATGTCGTCGAATACGCCGGTATACGTCGCCGGGTTGGATCGCGGCGTTCGGCCGATCGGGGATTGATCGATATCGATGACCTTCTCGAGGTTGTCGATGCCCGCGATCTCCTTATGCTCGCCGGGACGCGTCTTGGCTTTATTCAAATCGCGGGCCAGCGTCTTGTACAGGATCTCGTTGACGAGCGTCGACTTGCCGGAGCCGGACACGCCGGTCACCGCCGTGAAGACGCCGAGCGGAATCTTCGCGCTGATGTTCTTCAGGTTGTTCTCCTTGGCGCCCTTGATCTCGAGCCACTTGCCGTTCGGCTTGCGGCGAGTAAGCGGAACGGGGATGAACTTGCGGCCGCTCAGGTACGCGCCGGTAAGCGACTTCTCGTCCGCCATCACTTGCGCCGGCGTTCCTTGAGAGATGATCGTCCCGCCGTGGATGCCCGCGCCCGGCCCGATGTCGATAATATAATCGGCCGCCATCATCGTATCCTCGTCATGCTCGACGACGATGAGCGTATTGCCGAGATCGCGCATATGCTCGAGCGTCTGAATGAGACGGTCGTTATCCCGTTGATGCAGACCGATGCTCGGCTCGTCGAGAATGTACAGGACGCCCATCAGGCTCGAGCCGATCTGCGTGGCCAAGCGAATGCGCTGCGCTTCGCCTCCCGACAACGAACCGGCCGAACGCGACAGCGTCAAGTAGTCTAGGCCGACGTTCACCAGGAAACCTAGCCGGTTGTTGATCTCCTTCAGGATGAGATTCGCGATCGTCTGTTCCTTCTCGGTCAGCGTCAAGCCGTCGAAGAACCTCTGCGCGTCCCCGATAGACAGCGACGTCACGAAGCCCATGTTCTCGCCGCCGATCGTGACGGCCAGCGACTCCTTCTTCAGGCGTTGTCCTTTGCAGGACGCGCAAGGCTGGGCGCTCATGTACGCTTCGATGAATTCGCGAATGCCTTCGGAGCCGGTCTCCCGGTAACGGCGCTCGAGATTGTGCACGACGCCTTCGAACGGCACCTGCGCGTCCCGGGTATGTCCGAATTCGTTCTCGTAACGGAACCGGATCTTCTCGCCGCCGGTACCGTAGAGAATGACGTTCAGATGCTTGTCGCTCAATCCTTCGATCGGTTTGTCGGTCGGAATGCCGTAGTGGGCGCACACCGCCGCCAGAAACTGCGGGTAGTAGTTGGACGTGCTGCCCGCCCACGCTTCGAACGCGCCGTCGTCGATGCTCCGGGTGCGGTCGGGTACGAGCAAGTCCGGGTCGACAACCATCTTCGCCCCTAATCCGTCGCACGTCGGGCAAGCTCCGAACGGCGAGTTGAAGGAGAACATGCGCGGCGCCAACTCGTCGATCGAGAAGCCGCACTGCGGACAAGCGAGATTGGAGTTGAACAGCAGCTCTTCCTTGTCGATGACGTCCACGATAATCTGTCCGCCGGACAGCTTGAGTCCGGTCTCGAGGGAATCTGCCAGACGCGTCGCGACGTCGTCCTTCACGACGATCCGGTCGACGACGACCTCGATCGAGTGCTTCTTGTTCTTCTCCAGCTCGATCTTCTCGGACAGGTCGCGAATCTCGCCGTTCACGCGCACGCGCACGAACCCTTGCTTCTGCGCGTCCTGAAGCAGCTTGCTGTGCTCGCCCTTGCGTCCGGAGACGATCGGAGCGAGAATCTGCAGGCGCGTACGCTCCGGATATTCCATAATCCGGTCGACCATCTGCTCGACCGTCTGCGAGGTGATCTCGATGCCATGCTCCGGGCAATGCGGACGGCCGACGCGGGCGAACATCAGACGCAGGTAGTCGTAAATTTCCGTAACGGTGCCGACGGTCGAGCGGGGGTTGCGGCTCGTCGTCTTCTGGTCGATCGATATCGCCGGCGACAGACCTTCGATCGAGTCGACGTCCGGTTTGTCCATCTGGCCGAGAAATTGGCGCGCGTACGCGGACAACGATTCCACGTATCTGCGCTGGCCCTCGGCGTAAATCGTATCGAATGCGAGCGACGACTTGCCGGAACCGGACAGCCCGGTCAACACGACGAACTTGTCGCGCGGTATCGTCACGTCGATATTTTTCAAATTATGGGCGCGGGCGCCCTTGATTACGATACTCTCGTTGGCCAACGAATAAAGCCCCTTTCGCGACGGCGCGGGGGGCTTCGATGTCGCCAACCGCAGTCGATCCGAATAAGAATGTACGTTCCCATTCATTATAGCGGACGGCGAACGGTCATGCAAATCGATTTTCGCGCCGCATTCTGCCAAGAGGGGACTGCACAACAAGACGATCGTGCGTTACGCTAAGAGTTATAAGTACCTATTCCTCATCTATTGGAGACGATCGAATATGTGGAATCCAGACCGTTACTTGCAAGACTTGCTTGCCCGGACCAAGCCGGAGTTTGCGTTCGCGGCAGCGTCGCAGGAGGAACTCGCCGATTGGCAAAGCCGGCTTCGCGAGCGGTTCGCGGCCGCTCTCGGCGGCGCGCCGGGCGAGCCCGCGCCCCTTGACCCGAAACCGTTGGAGTCCGTCGACTGCGGGGAATACGTACGGCACCGGGTCGAACTCGGCACGTTCGACAGCCTGCGCATGCCGTGTTACCTGCTCGTCCCCAAAGGAATCGACGAGCCTCGTCCCGCGGTAATCGCCCTGCACGGACACGGCTTCGGAAGCAAGGACGCCGTCGGCCTGAACGAGGACGGCACGCCGAACGAGGGCGACGGCGGCTACCACCGCAAGTTCGCCGAGCGTCTTGCGCTGGCGGGTTACGTCGCGCTCGTCCCCGAACTGCTCGGCTTCGGCGATCGGAAGCTCGCCGAAGACGCGAACAACTACGCGTCCTGCCACCGGATCTCCACGTTCCTGCTCGCCGTGGGCAAGACGATGGCTGGCGCGCGCGTCTTCGAGACGCTGCGTTGCATCGACTATTTACAGACGCTCCCTTACGTCGCCGGCAACCGGATCGGATGCATGGGCATCTCCGGAGGCGGTCTCGTCGCGACGTTCGCGACGGCGATCGACGATCGTCTTCGCGCCGCGGTCGTCAGCGGCTTCTTCAATACATTCGAGGCCAGCATCCTCGGCATGCACCATTGCGTCGATAACTACGTGCCGGGCTTGTCGCTGATCGCCGAGCTTCCCGACCTATTCGGCCTGATCGCGCCGCGTCCGCTGCTGATCGAAGCCGGTACGAAGGACCACATCTTCCCGATCGAGGCGGTGAACGCTTCCTACCCTCGCCTGCAGGAGATGTACCGGGTAGCCGGCGCGGACGGCAATCTCGACATCGACGTCTTCGACCGCGGCCATGAAATATCCGGGGCGAAAGCGTACGATTGGTTCGGGCGGCTGTAACCCGGATATTCCCCATAAATCGAAAAAGACGACCGTCATTGAATCGACGGTCGTCTTTCTTATGAAAAAATTGCGGTATTCGTTATGGATAGCTATTAGATAACGCCGTGAGCCAGCATCGCGTCCGCGACTCTGGTAAAGCCCGCGATGTTCGCGCCGACGACCAGGTTGCCCGGGTGGCCGTACTCGTTCGCCGCTCTCATGCTGTTGCGGTAAATGTTGCGCATGATCTCGTGCAGCTTCGCGTCGACTTCCTCGAACGTCCAGGAGAGGCGCATGCTGTTCTGGGACATTTCCAGCGCGGATACGGATACGCCGCCGGCGTTCGCCGCCTTGGCAGGTCCGAACAGCACTTTGTTGTTCAGGAACACGTCGATCGCTTCGAGCGTGGACGGCATGTTCGCGCCTTCGCCGACCGCTTTGACGCCGTTAGCGACGAGAACCTTCGCGGATTCCTCGTTGATCTCGTTCTGCGTCGCGCAAGGAAGCGCGATGTCGCAAGGAATCGACCAGATGCCTTCGCAGCCTTCGAAGTACTCCGCGCTCGGATGCGTGACCAAGTATTCCTTGATCCGCTTGCGCTCGACTTCCTTCAACTGAACGACCGTCTTCAGGTCGATGCCGTTCTTGTCGTAGATGTAGCCGTTGGAGTCGGAACAAGCGACGACCGTAGCGCCAAGCTCTTGCGCCTTCTTGATCGCGTAGATCGATACGTTGCCGGAACCGGAGACGACGACCGTGCTGTCCTTGAAGCTCATGCCTTGATCCTTCAGCATTTCGTCCACGAAGTAGACGCAGCCGTAGCCCGTCGCTTCGGTACGAGCCAAGCTTCCGCCGTAGCCGACGCCTTTGCCCGTCAATACGCCGGCAGGGTAGCCGCCGCGAATGCGCTTGTACTGGCCGTACATGAAGCCGATCTCGCGTCCGCCTACGCCGATGTCGCCGGCCGGCACGTCTTCGTCCGGACCGATGTACTTGTTAAGCTCGGTCATGAAGCTTTGGGTGAAGCGCATGACTTCCGCGTCGGACTTGCCTTTCGGATCGAAGTCCGATCCGCCTTTGCCGCCGCCGATCCATTGTCCCGTCAGCGAGTTTTTGAAAATTTGCTCGAAGCCGAGGAACTTGATGATGCTCGCGTTAACGGACGGGTGGAAACGAAGGCCGCCCTTGTATGGTCCGATCGCGCTGTTGAACTGAACGCGGAAGCCGCGGTTCACTTGCACTTTGCCTTGGTCATCCGTCCAAGGCACGCGGAACGAGACGATTCTTTCCGGCTCGGAGATGCGCTCGAGGATCGCGTTCTCTTTGTATTTCGGGTGCTTCGCGAAGACGGGAACAAGGGAATCGAAAATTTCTTTGACCGCTTGGTGGAATTCGTTCTCGCCGGGATTGCGTTTCTTAACCGTTTCGTACACTTCGTTGACGTAAGCTTTAGCAGCCTGCAAGTCTGTAGACCGGATCTCTTGAGCGATACTCATTCGTTTCTCGTCTTCTTTCTTTATATAATTTGGCGTTGCGACAACACTTAGAGAAGCTCTTTACGCAGTTCTTCCGCCGACTTCGGAGAGAGCAAGCCGAACGGTACGTCGAATACCGTCTTTGCGCCCTTCTGCCCGTCTTTAGCCATGCGATAAACGGCGCGGGCGTAAGCCACGAGCACGCTTGCCGTAAATTCCGGGTTGCTGTCGAGCTTCAAGCTGAACTCGATGATCTGGTTGCTGCCTTGACCGGTACGGCCGCTGCGGATGACGTTGCCGCCGTGCGGCATCGTGCCGTGTTCGGCGCGCAGCGTCTCTTCGCTGACGAAGTGAACGACCGTGTCGTAATCGGCGAAGTAGTTCGGCATGTTGCGGATCTCTTCCGCGATCGCGTCCGCGTTCGCGCCTTCTTCCAGCACGATATAGCATTCGCGCAGATGCTTCTCGCGCGTCTCCAGCTTCGGATTCTCTCCGCCGCGGACGCGAGCGACCGCTTCTTCGCGAGGAATCGTGTACTGAATGCCGTTCTTCACGCCTTTCACGCGGCGGATGGCGTCGGAGTGGCCTTGGCTGACGCCTTTGCCCCAGAACGTGTACTCGTTGCCTTCCGGAAGCACCGCTTCCGCGAGCAGGCGGCTAAGCGAGAACAGGCCCGGATCCCAGCCGGTGGAGATAACGGCGACGTTGCCGCCGGAACGGGCGGACTCGTCGACCTTCGCGAAGTATTCCGGAATGCGCGCGTGCGTATCGAAGCTGTCTACCGTGTTGAACAGCTTGGACAGCGCCGGCCCTTGATCCGGCAAGTCCGTCGCAGAACCGCCGCATAGAATCAAGACGTCGATTTTCCCTCTGTAAGACTCGATCTCGGAGATCGAGATCAACCCGTTGCCCGCCGCTTCCGGACTTCTGCGCGTGAAGATGCCCACGAGCGCAAGATCCGGGTTTTGGCGAATCGCGGCTTCGACGCCGCGGCCGAGATTGCCGTAACCGACGATACCGACTTTCACTTGCTCAGCACTCATAATCCACGTACCTTTCCATCGTTGATTTGTTAGCTATATCCATCGATTCCGTCGCCCGTGACGAAGAAAATCGTTGAAATCCTACAAAGCTGACATGAGCTTCAATACCTTTACTATATTAACTCATGACAGTCCGAGAAAAAAGCGTTTTTTACAGGAAAAGAACAAACTTTATGTAGAAAAATCCATGGAACTGTAACATTTTGCTATATTTATCACAAATTTCGACCACATGTATAGCTAATCTAACAGCAAAAGCTGACAAGACATTCGTCTTGTCAGCTTCCTTATTCATCGGATGTTCGCTATTCGTAACTTTTACAGTCCCGCCTTCAATTCCAGCAAGGCGTCCCGAAGCTCGGCGGCCCGCTCGAACTGCAAGCTCTTCGCCGCTTCCTTCATCTCGGCTTCGAGGCGCTCGATGACGGACAGACGGTCTTTCTTGGACAACTTGCCCAGGTCGTCCTTGCCCGTCAAATACGAGCTCTTCTGCTCGGCGACCTTCGTCGCCTCGATGACGTCGCGCACCTTCTTGCGGATCGTCTGAGGCGTGATGCCGTGCTTCTCGTTGTACGCGGTCTGGATCGCGCGGCGGCGTTCCGTCTCTCCGATCGCCTTCTCCATCGATTCGGTGATCTTGTCCCCGTACATAATGACGCGACCTTCGGAGTTGCGCGCCGCGCGCCCGATCGTCTGGATGAGCGAGCGTTCCGAGCGCAGGAAGCCTTCCTTATCCGCATCGAGAATGGCGACTAGCGTAACCTCCGGCAAGTCCAAGCCTTCCCTCAGCAGGTTGATGCCGATAAGCACGTCGAACGTGCCGAGCCGCAAATCCCGCAAGATGGCCATCCGCTCCAACGTCTTGATATCCGAGTGCAAATAGCGGACCTTGATGCCGACTTCCTTCAAGTAGTCCGTCAGGTCCTCCGACATCTTCTTCGTCAGCGTCGTCACGAGCACGCGCTCGTCGTTCGCGATGCGTACGCGAATCTCGCCGAGTAGATCGTCGATCTGTCCCTTCGTCGGACGAACTTCGATGATCGGATCGACGAGGCCTGTCGGCCGGATGATCTGCTGTACCATCGTCGGGCACTGCTCCATCTCGTAAGGCCCCGGCGTCGCGGACACGTAGACGAGTTGCTTCGCCTTCTCTTCGAACTCCTCGAACCGCAGCGGCCGGTTATCCTTCGCGGAAGGAAGGCGGAAGCCGTGGTCGACGAGCACCGTCTTGCGGGCTTGGTCCCCGTTGTACATCGCGCGCACTTGCGGCAGCGTTACGTGCGATTCGTCGATGACGATCAGATAGTCGTCCGGGAAGAAGTCCATGAGCGTATACGGCGTCGCGCCCCGTTCTCGGAACGTCATCGGACCCGAGTAGTTCTCGATGCCGGAGCAGAAGCCCATCTCGGCCATCATCTCCAGGTCGTAGCGGGTACGCTGCTCCAGCCGCTGCGCTTCCAGCAGCTTGCCGTCCTCGCGCAGCTCGGCGAGCCGCTCCTCGAGCTCCCGCTCGATGTTGACGAGCGCGCGCTTCATCTTCTCTTCGCCGGTCACGAAGTGGGAACCCGGGAAGATGACGACGTGATCGCGCGTGCCGGTAATCTCGCCCGTCAGCACGTCGATCTCGGTAATCCGCTCGATCTCGTCGCCGAACATCTCGACGCGGATCGCCTGGTCGCTGCGCGACACCGGGAAGATCTCGATGACGTCGCCGCGTACGCGGAACGTGCCGCGCGTGAAGTTGATATCGTTCCGTTGATACTGAATGTCGACCAGCTTGTGCAGGATCGCGTTGCGGGAGCGCTCCATGCCGACGCGCAAGCTGAGCCGCAGATCGCGGTACTCTTCCGGCGAACCGAGGCCGTAGATGCACGAGACGCTGGCCACGATGATGACGTCGCGGCGTTCGAACAGCGAGGACGTCGAGGAGTGGCGCAGCTTGTCGATCTCGTCGTTGATGCTGGAGTCTTTCTCGATATACGTATCCGTCGAAGGAATGTACGCTTCCGGTTGGTAGTAGTCGTAGTAGCTGACGAAGTATTCCACGGCGTTCTCCGGGAAGAACTCCTTGAACTCGCTGCACAGCTGCGCGGCGAGCGTCTTGTTGTGCGCGATGACGAGCGTCGGCTTGTTCACCTTGGCGATCGTCTGAGCGATCGTGAACGTCTTGCCCGTGCCGGTCGCGCCGAGCAGCGTCTGGTGCCTTCTCCCCGTCTCGATGCCTTCCGCGAGCTCGCGGATCGCCTCCGGCTGATCGCCCTGCGGCGTATATTCCGACACGAGCTTAAAGGGGCGGTTCACTATTTCCGTATCCGACATGCTAGGCATAACTCCCTTCGAATGAACGCTCCGATGTCGTTTTTTCACGAATGTGTGTTCTCGTTTTATTATAACTTTTTGCGCGGAGCGCGTCAAAACGAACGTGGCAAACCTTGTAATATGCGCGGAATCGCTTAGACTGAATAGAGAGGAACAGGACCACCCGAAAAAGGAGAGACGCGCGATGGGATTCATGGATTTCATTAAAGGGCAATTTATCGAGGTCATCGAATGGCTGGACGACAAGGGCGTGCTCGTGCACCGGTTCGAGGCGTACGACAACGCGATCAAGATGGGCGCCAAGCTCGTCGTCCGCGAATCGCAGGCGGCGATCTTCGTGAACGAAGGCCAGCTCGCCGACGTGTTCGGCCCGGGCACGTACACGCTCAGCACGCAGAACATGCCGGTGCTCACCGCGCTTAGATCATGGAAATACAGCTTCAACTCGCCGTTCAAAGCGGACGTCTTCTACGTCAGCACGGCGAACTTCACCGATCTCAAATGGGGCACGACGAACCCGGTCATGATGCGGGACGCCGACTTCGGCGTCGTGAGACTGCGCGGCTTCGGCAGCTACGCGGTCAAGGTCGGCGATCCGGCCGCGTTCCTGCGCGAAATCTTCGGCACGAGGAAAGAATTCTCGACCGAGAGCATCGCCGGCTTCCTGAAATCGATCATCGTCTCCGGCGTCAGCGACTTGATCGGGGAATCGAAAATTCCGGCGATCGATCTGGCCAGCTCCTACGAGGAGCTCGGCGAGCAGGCGGCGCTTCGGCTGCAGCCGAAATTCGAAGCGATGGGCCTCAAGCTGACGGCGCTGACGATCGAGAACCTCTCCCTCCCCGAGGAAGTGGAGAAGATGATCGACAAGCGCTCGTCGATGGGCGTGCTCGGCAACATGGACAACTACATGAAGTTCCAGACCGCCGAAGCGATCCGCGACGCGGCGAACAACGAAGGCGGCGGAGGCGCCGGGTTAGGAGCGGGCATGGGCGCGGGCATGGCGATCGGGCAAACGATGGGACAGCTGTTCCAGCCGAACATCGGCGCGGGCTCGAACGCCGGCGCGGGTGCTCCGCAAGCGCAGCAGCAAGCTCAGGCCGGGCAAACGGCGGCTCCCGCGGCGGCGGCCGGCGGGGTTGCCTGCTCCAACGCCGCGTGCGGCCACCTCCTTCAGCCGGCCGAGAAGTTCTGCGCGGAATGCGGTTCTCCGCGGCCGCAGAAGCGGTTCTGCTCGGAGTGCGGCCGCGAGCTGGCGGCGACGGCGAAGTTCTGTTCCGACTGCGGAACGAAGGCGTAGCGGATGAGCGCGGACACGATGAACGCGCCGGCCGAGGCCGTCCGCTTCCCTTGCGACGGGTGCGGGGGACCGATGGCGTTCGATTCCGAAACCCAAGGGCTGAAGTGCCGGTATTGCGGCGCGGACAAGACGATCGAGAACGCGCTGGCCGAGCCGCGAGAGCATCCGTTCGGCGGCGCGGGCGATTCTCCCGGGCTGCGCGATTGGGGCACGAAGCAGACGGCGATCCATTGCGAGAGCTGCGGCGGGGAGACGCTCATTCCGGCCGGGCAGACGACGGGCTCCTGCGCCTTCTGCGGCTCGCCCAAAGTGCTCGAGCAGGAGGACACCGAGACGATTCGCCCGGAGACGCTCGTTCCTTTTCAAATCTCGGGGGAAGAGGCCCGCGCGTCGTTCGCGGCTTGGAAGAAAAAACGGTGGTTCCTGCCGAGCGCATTCAAGCGGATGAACGTCAGTTCCCAGCTAAGCAGTATCTATATCCCGTACTGGACGTACGACACGGACACGTATTCCGTCTATTCGGCCGAACGCGGCGACTACCATTACCGCACGGTGCAGAAGACGAGAATCGTGAACGGCAAGACGGAGACGACGACGGAACAGGAGCGCTATACCGTGTGGACGCGGGTCAACGGCGACCACGACCGGGCGTTCGACGACATGCTCGTCCCCGCTTCCGGACACTATAACGCGAAGCTGCTGCAGAAGCTCGGCGACTTCGATCTCGGGCAGTTGCTGCCGTATAAGCCGGAGTACTTGAGCGGCTACATCTCCGAGAAGTATTCGGTCACGTGCGAGGAAGGCTGGGAGCGCGCGCAGAACGAAGCCGAGGAGCGGCTCGAACGCGAGATCCGGGGGCGTATAGGCGGAGACGAGATTCGAAGCCTCGACATTCGGACGACTTACAGCGACGTTACTTACAAGCACTTATTGCTGCCCGTATGGAACGCGAGCTATACGTACCAAGGCAAGTCTTACCACTACATGGTGAACGGCCAGACGGGTACCGTCTCCGGCTACGTGCCGCGAAGCGCGTGGAAAATTGCGTTGTTCACGCTAGCATGCCTTGCGGTTGCCGGCGCGATCGCGTTGTTCTTCATCGGCCAGCAGACGCCGGCTTAATCCCCGATCACCTTCAGTCCGACGACGGACGCGATGACGAGCGCCAGACAGAAGATGCGGACCGGTTGGCGGGATTCACCGTAGAACAACATGCCTACGAGCGTCCCGCCGACCGTGCCGATCGCGGTCCAGATCGCGTACGCGGTTCCCATCGAGATCGACTTCATGGCCACGGACAACAACGTAAAGCTGCAGATGAATCCTCCTATGACAAGCAGGATGTTGCCGGCGCTGCGCTTCGCCTTCACGCGATTCATGCCGAGCACGCCGACGACTTCGAACAGTCCCGCCACGATTAACGAAATCCATGCCATGTTACGACTCCCCCTTCTCTTCCTGCGGTTTCGGAGTCGTCAGCTTCAAGCCCGCGATTCCTATGATCAACAGAATAACGAGCGCGACTTTGTCCGGCTTCAACTCCAAGTCGAAGAAGATCGCTTCGGCGAACACCGTCCCCGCGGCTCCGATTCCCGTGAATACGGCGTATACCGTGCCGACCGGCAGCGCGCTCATCGCGTAAGCGATAGCGCCGAAGCTGACGACGATCGCGACCAGCGTCAACGCCCACTCTCCGAACGCGTCCGCGTGTTTCAACCCCGATACCCATCCGATCTCGCACAATCCGCCGAACAATAAGACGAACCAATACCGATTCATTTCCATGCGCTTCGCGCCTCCTTACGTCATACATTGTGTCCCATTACGGCCCCTGAACGCAGAGAAGCCCGGAAGTATCGGCGATCGCAAGGGAAGCTTGGCGCTTCCTTCGCGTTCGTCATCACGATACTCCCGGGCTTTTGTCCCTCCGTGTCCGTCCCCGCCGCTGCGGAAGACGCGCCCCCTCTCGGACCGAACCGCCATGCGCGGGGCATGGCGTGGAACCCTAGGGAGCCGTTTGTGAATGGTTCATTATAAAATAGCTCCTGAGAGCGACGAAGTCAATACTTCTTTTTGGAAGCGGCGACGCGCGACGGCAGTCCCGAATCGGCGGATTCGTTCGCCAGCGCTTCGGCTTCCGCTTCGGCGGCTATCGCGGCGGCCTGCTCGGCAGCCGCTCGCTCGGCGTCGTACCGGGCTCGGGCTTTGGCCGCCTCGGTGCGTCCGAATCTCCGCTTGGCGCCCGCTTCCCTCAGTCCCTGCCAGATCGAGGCGGAACGCGGCGCGGCGACGTAATCGACGTCTTCGTCCGGCGCCAGAATCAAGCCGAGCTGGTAATGCTCGCCTTCGTACTTGGCGCGTTGAACGAAGCGGATATGCCCTTCGCGGTTCACGACCTCCAGCTTCGTGAACGCGGCCTGCTTCCCGATCGCCGCGTGAAGCTCTTCCTTCGTCCGGACGGACGCGCCGTTCACCTTCTTGATGATCTCGCCCGACTGGAAGCCCATCTCTTGCGCCGGCGTACCCGGCAATACCGCCAATACCCTCACGCCCGAGCCGTCCTGCCCGAAGATCGGACCGCGTCCTTCCTCGCGCTTTCTGCCGAACAGAAGCAGCCCTTCATGAAGCGCGAACGCGGCGACGGCCGCGACGATCGTCAGAGGCGACCAGAATTCGGCGCCGGCCGCCAAGCCCGCTATTAAGACGCCATAGACGACGAGCAGATTGCCCGACGTCTTCGCCTTCTTCTCCGGCCACTGCGTCCACGTCCGGTCGCTGAAGCCGATCAATACCGGGAACGCGATCAAGCTCCAGCCGGCGATGCCGTCCGCTTGCCCGAACAAAGGCGTCCACGGCAACGCGATTCCGCTGCCGGACGGCACGAGCCAGAGCAGCGGAATCGGCCAGGCGCCGGACAGCGCGAACGCCCCCATCGGCTTGCCCCGCTTCCCTTCGAGGAATAGCGGAATCGCTTGCTTCGCGCCCTGCAGCCGCACGAGCACGCCTTCCCCGACGTGCAGGACGCCGGCCAGGAACAACAGGCTCGGGACGCTGATCGCGTCCACTTCGTTAACGACGTCCAGCCAGAATCCTTGCGACAGCGAATCGGTTCCGACGGCATCGAGCGCGACTTGCAGCACTCCGAGCGCTCCCGCCGCGTAAGCAAGGCAAATATAGCGCAATCGAAGGATGGCGAGCACGCCCATCGCGATCCATACGCAGAGCAGCGTGCCCTCGGTCAATTCCGCGCCGGCGGCAAGCCCCGCGAGCGACAGCGCGACGCCGACGCCCAAGCCCGCCAAGACGCGCAGCATCGACAAGTAGAGCGCCCCGTACAGCCGGACGTGGAACAATCTTCGTTGCAACAGCGACCCTTGCCTCGCGTGCCAATAGACGATCAGTACCGCGATATATAGATAAGGTTGCGCGAACAGCCGAATCGCGGCTTGTCCCGCTTCGCGCAATAGATCCAGATAAGGCTCCATCCGCCCGTCTCCTCTGTCGTTACATTGTGTGCGGCCGAAGCCGGCCTATACGTATTCGACCCGCGACCGCCCGATTCCTGTTATTCGCCGGCGCCGATCCGGTCGCGGGCTTGGCTCAACGCGGCGAGCCGTTGCTTATCGTATTCCTTGTGCTGAAGCCTTTCATACAGCACTTCCTCCAGCCGGACGGCGGTCGCGTCGTCGACGGCGCCCGTCGCCTGAAGACCTTCTTGCCGTTGGAATCGTTCCAGCGCTTCCCGCGTGCCCTCGCTATAGTAGCCGTCGCGGCGGTCGGCGGGGAAGCCGACGCCTTCGAGCACCGTCTGCAGATTCGCCACCTGCTCGCCCGCGTCGTCCTGCTTCATGACGACGCCTCTAGGCAACTGCAACGCGTAATAGTAATCCGGCTGGGACACCTTGACGTCCGGCTTGATGCCCGTTCCGTTCACCCATGCGCCGTCCGGCAGCAGCCACTTGTACACGGTCAGCTTCATAATGCTGCCGTCCCCGAGTTCCTCTTCGTACGGGATTTGCACCGTTCCCTTGCCATAGGTCGTCTCGCCGACGAGAAGCGCCCCCGCGGACTGCTTCAGCGCGCCCGCGAGAATTTCCGCGGCGCTCGCGCTTTCCCTGTTGATCAGGACGATGATCGGATACGGCTTCGCCTCAGCCAATCCCTGTTCCGCGTAATCGGTTTGGAACGTGCCGTCGCGATATTCATTCTGCATGATCGGCTTGCCCTTCACGACGAACTGGGAAGCGACTTCCCCCGCGGCCTGCACCGTGCCGCCGGGATTGTCCCGCACGTCGATGACGAGCGCCTTCAGGCCGTTCTGCTCGAGCAGCGCCAACTCCTCCGCCACGCTTCTCGCGGTATCGAACGTAAATTTATGAATAGCCAAATAACCGATGCCTTCTTCGGCGATTTCCGAGTTCACCGTAACCGCGTCGATTCGGTCTCTCACGAGCTCCAGGTCGAGCGTACCTTCGATGCCCTCGCGCTTCACGCCCAGCTTCGCCTTCGTCCCTTTCGGGCCGCGGATCTTCGCGATCGCGTCTCTCAGCGTCAGCCCCTGCAGGCTCTCCCCGTTGACCGACAGCAGCACGTCCTTCGACTTCAAGCCCGCTCGCTCCGCCGGCGTTCCCTTGATCGTCGACTCGACGACGACGGTTCCCTTCACCAACGTCAAGTTCGCTCCGATGCCCGTGAACGCGCCTTGGAGTTCGTCCGAGAACGCCTCCGACTCCGACTCCGATTTGTAGACGGAATACGGGTCGTTCAACGCTTCGACCATGCCTTGAATGGCCCCGTCCATTAACCGTTCGCGGTCGGCGGGCAACAGGAACCGCTCCCGGATGAGACCGAACGCTTTATTCAACTTCTCTAGTTCCTTCTCGTTGATTCCTTGTTCGGGCGAAGCGATCGCCGGTTCTTCCCCGTTCTGCGTATCGATCGCCAGAAACCCCGGATATCGCATGGCCGCGTAAGTGGTCATGCCCGCCGCAACGGCCGCAAGCACCATTAACGCCAATACGGTGCGTCCTCGAACCCACACGTCGTTCCCACTCCCTGTGTTGTGCCCTCTTATTGATTATGACAAGCGACGCCGATTCCATCAAGACCAAGCGCGAACGGTTGCCATAAAAAAACAGCCGACCCGGCCACTTCGTCGGGGGATCGGCTGTCTTCTTCCGTGAGCGATTATTTCAAGTACGGCGCCGGATTGACCGGCTCCGAGTTTTTGCGGACTTCGAAGTGCAAGTGGTTGCCCGTCGAATCGCCCGTCGAGCCGACTAACGCGATCTTCTCGCCGCGCTTGACTTCCTCGCCTTCCTTGACGAGAATGCCTCCGTTCATGATATGGCCGTATACGGTCCACAGGCCGCCGCCGTGATCGATGATGACGCAGTTGCCGTAGCCGCTCATCGAGCGGGCCGTAATGACGCGTCCGGATTCCGCCGCGTAGATCGGCGTTCCCCTCGCGACGGCCATGTCCATGCCGGTGTGCAGACGCTTCGTCTTGTAGATCGGGTGGGTCCGATAGCCGAACGCCGAGGTAAGACGGTATTCGGTCTTCAGCGGCATGCCGAGCTTGCCGCCCTTGTAGTATTGCGTGAGCGCCTTCTTCTTCGCCTGCAGCTGCGCGGACTTCTTCGCGAATTCCTTCAGCTGGGCTTCCGCTTCCTCGCTGATCTCTTCCATCTCGTGGATCTGCTCGGCGATGTTCGCGAGCATCGCTTCCTTCGCCTGCTCGTTCGCTTCGAGCTCGGACTTATTCGCTTGCATCTCCGCGTACAGGTCTTTGACGTTCTTAAGCTCGGTCTCGACCTGTTGCTTCTTCAGCTCGACTTCTTCCTTGTAGTCCTTCGCTTGCTCGGCGATATCGTTATCTTGCTTGACGATCGCCTCGACCGAATCGAGCCGCGTCAAGAAGTCGGGCAGGTCGGACGAATCCATGAGCACGTCAAGGAACGAGGCAGGCCCGGCCATGTACGCCATGCGGACGCGGTTGTCCATCAGCTCGAGGCGCAGATCGCGCTGCTTGATCGCGTTCTCCAGCTCCTGGCCGGTCAGGCGAACTCTCTCTTCCGCCGCGTCGATCTTATCCTGCGTGTCATTCAGCTTCTTCTGTACCTGTTGGATGTCGGCGTTCAGCTTGTCGATGTCTTCCTTGGTCGCGGCCTTGTCTCCGTTCAGCTTGTGGACCTTGCTGTCCGCGGCCTTCTGGTTGTTCTGGGCGCGTTCCATCTCCTTCTTTAGCGCGTTCAGCTCCTGGTCGATCTTCTGAATCTGCGTAAGGGCTTGACCCTCGGTGGGACGGACGACGATGGCGGCTACGACCAGCATGGCGAGCAGCAGCGCGATTTTCCTTGTCACGTGTATGTGTATCCTCCTTCTGACCTAACGTCAGACCTTCAAATACTTGCGTACGGACAGCGTGCTGCCCCATATGCCTAGCAACGTGCCCAGCGCGAGGATCGAACCGCCGACCACGAAGCCCACTTCGTTCAGCGACAAATATTCGATCTGATACAGCCCGATCGTCGAACTCGTCTCGCTCATCATCTTGCTGTAGCCGAACATCAGGACGGCGGTCGTAAGGAACGAGCCGATGAAGCCGATGATCGCGCCTTCGATGAAGAACGGCCAGCGGATGAAGCTGTTCGTCGCGCCGACGAGCTTCATAATCGAAATTTCGCGGCGTCTGGCGATGATCGTCATCTTGATCGTGGTGGAGATAAGGAACATGGCCATGGCCGCCAAGCCGACGACGATGAAGAGGCCGATGTTGCGGATCGCGTTCGTGATTTTGAACAACCGTTCGATCGCGTCCTTGCCGTACTTCACTTCCATGATCGACTTCTGCGGGTCGGTCTCGTTCAGCGCCTCGATCTGCTTGGCGACGAACCCGATCTTCTGAGGATCGAACGCTTCGACCTCGAACATGTCCGGAAGCGGATTGTTCTCGTCCTCGTAGCCTTCGAGCGCGGCTTTGCCCGCGTCTCCCATGCTCTCGCGGAACCGCTCGAGCCCTTCCACCTTCGAGACGAACGTGACGCTCTTCACTTCGGGAATGCGCTTGATCGATCGTTCGATCTCCTCCGTCTTCGTCTTGTTGATGTCCAGTTGGAGGTAGACGCTGATCTGCGCTTGGCTGTCGACTTGATCGGCGATCTTGTTCACGTTCAGCGCGAGCAGCATGAAGATGCCGAGGATGAACAGCGAGACGGCGATCGAGCTGATCGAGGCGATGGACATCCAGCCGTTGCGGCCGACGTTCTTGACGCCTTCCCGGAGGTGGCGGGCTACGGTGCTAAATTTCATAGCCGTATTCCCCCCTCATCTCGTCGCGCACGATATTGCCTCTCTCGATCGCGATGACGCGCTTGCGCATCGTGTTCACGATCTCCTTGTTGTGCGTGGCCATGACGATGGTCGTACCGCGGAAGTTGATCTCCTCGAGCAGCTTCATGATGCCCCACGACGTCTCGGGGTCCAGGTTGCCGGTCGGCTCGTCCGCTACGATTACGGCGGGGCTGTTGACGATCGCGCGGGCGATCGCGACGCGCTGCTGTTCGCCGCCGGACAGCTGGGCGGGCAGGCTGTTGGCTTTGTGCTTCAGTCCGACGAGCTCGAGCACTTCCATCGTGCGGCGGCGAATGACGCGGCGAGGCGTCTCGATGACTTCCATCGCGAAGGCGACGTTCTCGTACGCGGTCAAGTTCGGAAGCAGCTTGTAATCTTGGAAAATAACGCCGATATTGCGCCGTACGAACGGGATTTTACGATGCTTAAGCTTGCCTATATTGAATCCGTTGACGGAAATCTGTCCTTTGGTCGGCACTTCTTCGCGGTAAATGAGCTTCATGAAGGTAGACTTGCCCGCGCCGGACGGTCCGACGACGTATACGAATTCGTTGCGGTCTATGACGATGTTAATGCCCTGTAGGGCCGTGGTTCCATCGGGGTAGGTCTTCCAGATGTCCTGCATATCTATCACGGTTAGGATCACTTCCTGTTAAGATTCAGACCTTAGATACTTCGACATCATGACCTATATTCCTCTCTTTGTCGATGAATCGATAGGGAAATCTGTCGATATAAAGCCCGAGCGCCTTAGTCCGGCAACGACTTTAACTAATTTTTAAAAATTTTTTAATCTTGGAGGAGAACCATTCGCGGGCGCTTATGTATATATGAGTAGAGAAATGTACGAGGGGTCCGTTCGTCCCGGCGACGGGAGGACTTCGGTACGATGGCGCGCGCTCAGTCTGCGGATAGCAAGGAACGGGAGAGGGATGCAGATGAGAAAAGGGTGGATCTTAACGGGGGTATTGGCGTTCGCGATCGCGGGCTTCGGCATCGCGATCGGAGGCGCGATGGCGTACGGAAGCGAAGACGCGTTGCCGGAAGGGTTCGCGGTGGCCGGATTGGATCTCGGAGGCGTATCGGCCGGCATCGCGCTGGACCGGGTGCACACTCGCGTGGCGGAATGGGAAGCCGAATCGGTCGCCGTATCGGATGCCGCCGGCTCGCGCTTAGGAGCGCCCTCGCTGACGGTCAAGGAGCTCGGAATGAGCATCGACGTCTCGGATGGGGTCGCCGCGATCGAGAGGTTCCGCGATCTGGGCTGGTGGGACAGAGCGAAGACGAGGTACCGCGGGGATGTCGGCGGAACCTACGGCATGAAGGTGAATTGGGACGAGTCCGCGTTCCGGGACGCGGCGAACCGGACCTGGCGCCCGCTGGTCATCGGACAGCCGAAGGACGCGACGAGAACGATCAACGCGCGGGACGAGGTCGTCTATACGCCCGAGACGCTCGGCCGAACGCTGGACGTCGCCGGGATGCTGGACCAGGTGCGCGAGCTCGCTCCCTCGTCTCTCGCGGGCGATCCGGCGATCGAGCCGCACGAGCTGAAGCTGACTATTTTCGAATCGTATCCGGAAGTGACGGTGGAGAAGCTCAAGGCGGAAGGCCTCGAGCGGAAAATCGCCGAGTTCACGACGTCGTTCACGACGAGCGGCGAAGGACGGTCCCATAACGTCACCGCGGCCGCCAAAGCGCTTAACGAGACGTTGCTCATGCCGGACGAGGTGTTCGACTACGGCAAGATCGTGCAGCTGGCCGAGGACAAGTACGGCTGGAAGGAAGCGCCCGTCATCTTGAAGGGCAAGCTTACGCCGGGCATCGGCGGCGGCATATGCCAAGTGTCCAGCACGCTGTACAACGCCGCGCTCCTCGCCGGTCTCGATATCGTGGAGCGCCGCAACCATTCCCTCGCCGTGCATTACTTGCCGGCAGGGCTCGACGCGACTTACGCGGACGGCTACATCAACTTCAAGTTTCGCAACTCGACCGGCAAGCAACTGCTCATCCGCACCGTCGTCGAGAACAAGAAGCTGACCGTCAAGCTGTTCGGCACGCTGCCCGAGAACGTGACCTACAAGACCGAGACCGTGGAGATCAAGATGAATCCGCCGAAGACGGTGTACGTCGCCAACGACAAGCTTACGCTCGGCAAAACGAACACCGTGCAGAAGGGCGAGCCCGGCTTCATCGTCGAGTCGTACCGGATCAAGCTCGTCGACGGCGTCGTCGCCGAACGCAAGCGGCTGTCCAAGGACACGTACCGCGCGACCGACGCGCTCGTCGCGGTCAACCCGGCCGACGAGCGGCTGCAGCCGGCGGACGACGGCAAGCCGGCGCCTACGCCGGACGCGGGGCCGATCGAGCCGGTGTGAGGAATTGCGGGAAAGACCCGGGCATGTGTGGCATGTGCCCGGGTCTTTTTGATTTGGTGCGGGGGTGGAATCGGAAGTAACGCGGAATTTCCGGGTTACTGGGAGGGATTCCGCGGCTCGCGGCGATTTAGCACGGGTATTCCAGGTTACTGGGAAGGAATCCACCGCTTGGGACGATTTAGCACGGGTATTCCGGGTTACTGATAGCGCGGTGGTACCGAGTTACTCGGGAAACCTAGGCTCGGCGTCTCGCAATAGCGCGATGATATCGAGTTACGATGCAAAAAGAGGGTTAACACTCCGGAAATTCTTCCGATGCGTTAACCCTCTCCGCATTTTAACCCTTACTTCGCCTTCGCCGCGTATGCCTCGACCCACGACGCTACGCCGGCGAGGTCCGCCTCGGCGCGGCCGATGGCCGCTTCGACTTGCGGAGTCGCGGTGCCGCCGTAGACGTTGCGCGCGTTGACGACCGCTTCCGGCTGGAGCACGTCGTAGATGCGCTCGTCGAACAACGACGAGAACTGCTTGAACTCTTCCAGCTTCAGATCGAGCAGGAACTTGCCCTGCTGGATGCAGTACAGCACCGTCTTGCCGATGACTTCGTGCGCTTGGCGGAACGGCATCCCCTTGTTCACGAGGAAGTCGGCGATGTCGGTCGCGTTCGAGAAGTCTTGGTTGACCGCGCGGCGCATGTTCTCCTTGCGCACCTTCATCGTCTCGATCATCGAAGCGAACAGTTGAAGCGCGCCCTGCAGCGTCTTCACCGTGTCGAACATGCCTTCCTTGTCTTCCTGCATGTCCTTGTTGTAAGCGAGCGGCAGCGACTTCAGCACCGTCAGCAAGCCGACGAGGTTGCCGTACACGCGGCCGGTCTTGCCGCGCACGAGCTCCGGCACGTCCGGGTTCTTCTTCTGCGGCATAATGCTCGAGCCGGTGCAGAACGCATCGTCCAGTTCGACGAATTGGAACTCGGTCGACGACCAGAGAATCAATTCTTCGCTCAAGCGCGACAAGTGCGTCATGATCAGCGACGCGTTCGCGAGGAACTCGACGATGAAGTCGCGGTCGCTGACGGCGTCGAGGCTATTCTCGTACACGCGGCCGAAGTTCAGCTGCTGCGCCGTGAAATGGCGGTCGATCGCGAACGTCGTGCCCGCGAGCGCCCCCGCTCCGAGCGGCAGCGCGTCGATGCGCTTGTAGCTGTCCTGCAGGCGCTCGATGTCGCGTCCGAACATGGACACGTACGCCATCAGATGATGCGCGAACAGAATCGGCTGCGCGCGCTGCAAGTGCGTGTAGCCCGGCACGATCGTGTCGAGATTCTGCTTGGCTTGTCCGACGAGCGCTTCTTGCAGCTTGCGGAGCTGCTCGACGAATTCCACGACGCGCTTGCGCAAGTACAGGTGCATGTCCGTCGCGACTTGGTCGTTGCGGCTGCGCCCGGTGTGCAACTTGCCGCCGACCGGTCCGATCTCGTCGATCAGCGCCTTCTCGATGCTCATGTGAATGTCTTCGTCGGCCACGACGAACTGGTGATCGCCGCGCAGGATGCTCTGGCGAACCTTGAGCAGGCCGTCCTTGATCTTCTCGACGTCGTCCGCCGGCAGAATGCCGCACTTGCCGAGCATCGTTACGTGAGCCAGGCTGCCTTGGATGTCTTCCTCGGCCAGCTCCTTGTCGAACGTGATCGACGCCGTATATTCTTCGACCAGTTGGTCGGTTTGCTTCGTGAATCTTCCGCCCCACAGCTTGCTCATTGCGTTACCCCTACCCCTCGGAATGTTAAACTCGCCGATAACGGCAAAAGGGGAGCCGGAACCGCGAGGGTGCCTCCCGCATAGCCCCGCCCGAGGCGGGGGATGGTTCGGCAGGCCTCGCGGCCCTTTCTCCCAATTTGGTGTTGCTTATCGATTAATGCCCGAAGCGCCGTTCACGCCGGAAGATACCTTCAGACGCAGCGCGTTCAAGCGGATGAAGCCGGTAGCGTCGCCTTGGTCGTACGCCTTCGTAGGATCCGCTTCCATCGTCGCGATATGCGGATTGTACAAGCTGACCGGACTCTTCAGGCCTGCGGCCATGATGTTGCCCTTGTACAGCTTCAGGCGGACGGTGCCCGTCACGTTCTTCTGGCTCTCGTTCACGAGCGCTTGGATCGCCAGACGCTCCGGCGCGAACCAGAACCCGTTGTAGACGAGCGAGCTGTATTTCGCGATGAGGGAGTCGCGCAAGTGCATCACTTCGCGATCCATCGTGAGCGATTCGATCTTGCGATGAGCGGCGAACAGAATGCTGCCGCCCGGCGTCTCGTATACCCCGCGGCTCTTCATGCCGACGAAACGGTTCTCGACCATGTCGACGCGTCCGATGCCGTGCTTGCCGCCCAGCTCGTTCAGCTTCTCCATGACGTCCAGCGGGCTGAGCGCCTCGCCATTCAACGCCACGCAGTTGCCGCCTTCGAAATCGAGCTCTACGTATTCTGCCACGTCGGGCGCTTTTTCAGGCGATACGCTCAATACGTACATGTCCTGAACGTCGTCCGCGCTGGAATCGAACCACGGATCCTCGAGCACGCCGCTCTCGAAGCTTATGTGCAGCAGGTTGCGGTCCATCGAATAGGACTTCGCCGCGGACGCTTGCACGTTGATGCCGTGCTTCTCGGCGTAGGCGATCATCTCCGCGCGTCCCGGGAACGCTTCGCGGAACGCTTCGTCGCGCCACGGCGCGATAACGCGGATGTCCGGCGTTAGCGCGGCTGCCGTCAGCTCGAAGCGGACTTGGTCGTTGCCTTTGCCCGTCGCGCCGTGCGCGATCGCGGTCGCGCCTTCGGCGATGGCGATCTCGACCATGCGCTTGGCGATGAGCGGACGCGCGATGGACGTGCCGAGCAAGTATTGGCCTTCGTACAGCGCGCCGGCTTGGAACATCGGGTAGATGAAGTCTTTCGCGAATTCCTCGCGCAGGTCGTCGATGTATACTTTGGACGCGCCGGTCTTGATCGCTTTCTCCTCGAGGCCGTCCAGCTCATCCTTCTGGCCGATGTCCGCGGTGAAGGTGATGATCTCCGCGTCGTACGTTTCCTTCAGCCACGTCAGGATGACCGAGGTGTCGAGACCGCCGGAGTAGGCGAGAACGATTTTTTCTTTAGCCATGGGTTCGTTGAAGCTCCTTCGTATCGTTAAAATAATTGCTTATCTCTGGATTACATGATCGCGGCCATGATGGCCTTCTGCGCGTGCAGCCGGTTCTCCGCTTCGTCGAAGACGACGGAATGCTTGCCGTCGATGACGCCTTCGCTCACTTCTTCGCCGCGATGGGCAGGCAGGCAGTGCATGAACAGGTAGTCGGACTTCGCCGATCCGACGAGGTTCTCGTTCACTTGGTAGCTCTTGAACGCTTGCTCGCGGACTTTCTGCTCCTCTTCGAAGCCCATGCTCGCCCAGACGTCGGTGTAGACGATGTCGGCACCTTCGACCGCTTCGCGCGGATCGCGCACGATGTCGACGCGGCCGCCCGTTTGCGCCGCGACTTCGCGGGATTGACGGACGACTTCCGCGGATGGGTCGTACCCTTCGGGGGAAGCGCTAGCGAAGTTCATGCCGAGCTTGGCGGCGCCCATCATGAGCGAGTGCGTCATGTTGTTGCCGTCGCCGATGTAGGCGATCTTGAGCCCTTCCAGACGTCCCTTCTTCTCGAGCACCGTCTGATAGTCGGCGAGCGCTTGGCAAGGATGGGATTGATCGGACAGCGCGTTGATGACCGGAATCGTCGCTCCCCGCGCCAACTCGATCACGTTGCGGTGACCGAACGTGCGGATGATGATGCCGTCGAGGTAGCGGGACATCGTCTGCGCCGTGTCGCTGATCGTCTCGCCGCGGCCCATCTGAATGTCGTTCTTGCTTAGGAACAGCGCGTGGCCGCCGAGCTGGAACATGCCGACCTCGAACGACACTCGTGTGCGCGTAGACGATTTCTCGAAAATCATCCCTAGCGTCTTGCCGAGCAGAGGTTGGTAAACTTCGCCGGCATTGCGCTTGCGCTTGAGCTCGATCGCGAGATCGAGCAGGTAACGGATCTCTTCGGGGCTATAATCGCTAAGTCCGAGGAAGTCTCTGCCCTTCAGGCGCAAAGCCATCTCTTCTTGATTAAGCGTCGTATGCAATGGAAATCCCTCTCTTCCTATGGACGCGCGGCGGTCGCCGCGACGTGCTCCGTCAATACGGTCGCGATCAGGTTCACCGCGGTATCAATGTCTTCGTTGGTGATGATCAGGCTAGGCAGCAAGCGAATGACGTTCGGGCCCGCCGTGACGACGAGCAAACCGCGCTTGTGCAGCTCCGATACCAGATCCGCGACCGGTTCGTTGCACAGAATGCCGATCAGCAGCCCTTTGCCGCGAATTTGATCGACGATCGGCAGTCCCCCGAGCTTCTCTTGCAGCTGCGCGAGGAGATACTCCGATGCGGCAGCCGCGCGAGCGACGACGTTGTCCTTCAAGTACGTCTCGATCGTCGCGACGACCGCCGCCATGGCGATCGGCGTGCCGCCGAACGTCGTCGCGTGCGCGCCCGGCACGAAGCCGTTCACGACGTCACCCTTCGCCAGCATCGCGCCGACCGGGAAGCCGCTGCCGATGCCCTTGGCAAGGGTGAAAATATCCGGTTGCACGTCGTAGTGCTCGTGGGCGAACAGCTTGCCCGTGCGTCCCATGCCGGTTTGAATCTCGTCGATGATGAGCAGCAGGCCGTGCTTGTCGCACAGCGCGCGGACTTGGCGCAAGAAGTCCGGATCGACCGGAATGACGCCGCCTTCCGCTTGCACGAGCTCGAGCATGATCGCCGCCGTATGTTCGTTAATCGCCGCTTCCAGAGCGGGAATATCGTGCAGCGGCACGTTGTAGTTGAAGCCCTGCGGCAGCGGTTGGAAACCTTCCTTGACCTTGTCTTGGCCGGTCGCGGTCAGCGTCGCCAACGTACGTCCGTGGAACGACTGCGTGAACGTGATGATCTCGTAACGGTCTACGCCTCTGACCTTCTGCTGATAGCGGCGAGCAAGCTTGATCGCCGCTTCGTTCGCTTCGGCGCCGCTGTTGCAGAAGAACACCGCGTCGGCGCAGCTGTTCTCGACGAGCAGCTTCGCCGCCTTCTCCTTGTTCGGGTTGCCGAACAGGTTCGAAACGTGCCACAGCTCTTCGAGTTGGGCCTGGACCGCGTTCTTGACGCTATCCGGGGCATGGCCGAGGTTGGCCACGGCCAGACCGCTCATGAAGTCGAGGTACTCCTTGCCTTGGTCGTCCCATACGCGCGTTCCCTTCCCTTTCACCAGCGTGATGGGATAGCTGGCATACGTGTTAAACAATGCGCTCTCGCTCATGTCGATCTCCCCTTATCCGCGTTTGATCCGCGTTCCGATTCGGCCTTCCGTTACCGCCCGGCTCAACACGCGTTCCGCCGAGCCGTCCACGATCAATACTTCTTGAACGTTGCCGTGCAAGCAGCTCATCGCGGCGCGCACCTTCGGGATCATTCCGCCGTAGATTTCGCCGCTGGCGATCATCTCTTCGATATCCGCGAACGTGACTTCCGGCAGCACCGTCTTCTCGCCGTTCACCGTCCGCATAATGCCCGGTACGTCGGTGACGACGATCATCGTGTCGACGCCGAGATGCGAAGCGACGGCGCCGGCCGCCGTGTCCGCGTTAATGTTATAGCGCTGGCTCGCACCGTCGATGCCGATCGGGGCGATGACGGGCAAGTAGCCGAGCGCGATGATCCCTTCGATAATCGCCGCGTTCACGCCGGTCACGTCGCCGACGAGGCCGACTTCGTCGCTATTGGCGACGGGCTTCGCTTCGATCAGGTTGCCGTCCGTGCCGGACAGGCCGATCGCCTTCGCACCGTTCTTGCCAAGCTTGCGCACGATCTCCTTATTAATGCGACCGGCGAGCACCATCTCCACGACGTCGAGCGTCGCCTCGTCGGTTACGCGCAAGCCGTTCACGAACCGGCTCTCGATGCCCAGCTTGCCGAGCGTCTCGTTGATCGCCGGGCCGCCGCCGTGCACGATGACCGGCTGAACGCCCCGCTCCTGCAGCTCGCGCAAATCTTCGAAGAACGCGTCGGGTAGCGCGGCCAGCGTGCTTCCGCCGCATTTCATCACGAATCGTTGTGTACTCATGTCCGTCGCTCCCTTACGTCCGATAGGCGGCATTAATGCGCACGTAATCGTACGTCAGGTCGCAGCCCCAAGCGAGCGATTTACCGCTGCCCATGTTCAGGTTCACATGGATTTCGACGGTATCGCCTTTTAAGTATTCCAGCGCGACGTCTTCATCGAAGACGACCGGGCTCGATTGCTCCAGAACGAGAATGTCGCCGAGACGGATATCGACCGTGTTCACGTCGACCGGCACGCCCGCGCGGCCTACGGCTGCGATGATCCGCCCCCAGTTCGCGTCCGCGCCGTAGACGGCCGACTTCACGAGGCTCGATCCGATGATCGTCTTCGCGATCGCCTGCGCGTCCTCGTCGCTCGCGGCGCCGACGACGGACGTCTCGATCAGCTTCGTCGCGCCCTCGCCGTCGCGGGCGATCATCTTCGCCAGCTCTTGGCATACGTGCGTGAGTCCCGCGAAGAACGCCGCGTAGTCCGGATGGTCTTGCGTCAGTTCGCGGTTGCCCGCGAGTCCGCTCGCCATCGCGACGAGCATGTCGTTCGTGCTCGTGTCGCCGTCTACCGTGATCATGTTAAAGCTCAGGTTCGTTACTTCGCGAAGCGCTTGCTGCAGCAGGCCGGAGCCGATCTTGGCGTCGGTCGTCACGAAGCCGAGCATCGTCGCCATATTCGGATGAATCATGCCCGAGCCCTTCGCCGCGCCTGCGATCGTGACGGACTCTCCGTCGATCGTCAGCTGCACGCAGCTTACTTTTTTCACCAAGTCGGTCGTCAGGATCGCCTTGCAGAATTCTTCCGCGGCTTGCTCGTCGCCCTGCAGCTTAGACGGCAGCTGCGCGATGCCCGCGTTCACCTTATCCATCTTGAGCAGGACGCCGATGACGCCCGTGGAAGCGACGGCTACTTCGTGCTTGCTCACGCCGAGCGCTTCGGCCATGCGGGACTGCATCTCGCGAGCGTCCGCCTCGCCCTGCGCACCCGTGCAAGCGTTGGCGTTGCCGCTGTTGACGAGCATCGCGCGGAGCGTGCCGCCTTCGTTCAAGCTCTCGCGCGTCACGAGCAGCGGAGCCGCTTGGAATAGGTTCGTCGTATATACCGCGGCCGCGGCCGCCGGAACATCGCAGACGACGACGCCGAGGTCGTTGCGATCGGTCTTCTTCAATCCGCAGTGCAAGCCGGCCGCCTTGAAGCCCTTGGGCGTCGTGACGCCGCCGTCCTGCACGATCGTAAACAGCTGTTGTCCCATTATGTCCGTCTTCCCTCTCGTCCGTGAATTATGGATAGACCGGCGTGAACGCCAGCCCGAGCGTCTCGTCCCAGCCCATCGTCAGGTTCAAGTTCTGAATCGCTTGACCCGCCGCGCCCTTGACCAGGTTGTCGGTAACCGAAATGATCGTGATGCGCCCCGTCCGCTCGTCCGCGGAGAAGCCGATATCGCAATAGTTCGTACCCGAGACTTCCTTGGTCGCCGGCAATTGGCCGTTCGGACGAATCCGGACGAACCGTCTGCCTTCGTAGAATTGACGGTACAGCTCGTTGAACTGTTCCGCGCTGCGATTCTCCGTCATCTTGGCGTACATCGTCGATAGGATGCCGCGCGTCATCGGCACGAGATGGGGCGTGAACGTAACCATGACCGGCCGTCCCGCCGCTTCGGACAGCACTTGCTCGATCTCGGGCGTATGCTGGTGCGCGTTGACTTTGTAAGCTTTGAAATTCTCGTTCAGTTCGGAAAAATGAGTGCCGAGGCCGGTGCCGCGTCCCGCTCCGGATACGCCGGACTTCGCGTCGATGATGATGCTGTCCGGATCGATCCAGCCGGCTTGAACCGCCGGATACAGGCCGAGCAGCGACGTCGTCGTGTAGCAACCCGGGTTGGAGACGAAGTCCGTCTTCGCCACTTGGTCGCCGTACACTTCCGAGAGACCGTAGACGGCGCGCTCGACATCGGCCTGTTGCGCCGGCTCGTGCTTATACCACTTGCGGTACGTCTCGCCGTCCTTCAAGCGGTAGTCGCCGGACAGGTCGATGACCTTCAAGCCGGCGGCCAGGAATTCCGGCGCGAGCTTCATGCTGACGCCGTGCGGCGTCGCGAGGAACACGACGTCGGCTTTGCCGCGGATGAGCTCCGCGTCGACGCCGTCGAGCAGGTCCGTGTGAACGGCCGTCAAATGCGGGAACGAATCCGCAAGCGACGTGCCGGCAGCCGACGACGAGATGACCGACGTTACCGTTACGTAAGGATGAGATTGAAGCAGTCGAATGAGTTCAACGCCGCCATAGCCGGTAGAACCGACGATCGCAGCGCGGATATGCGCAGTATTCATTGTCATTCCTCCATGCCGATTCGCGATATTCGGACGCGCGAGCGTGTGTCCATAAACAGCCTGCAACCCCGTCCCGTCCATAGAAAACCACACTCATTGTACCGAATAAATGGAAGGAATGAAAGCCGATTTCGCAAGGACTGATGATGAATTATTATACACTCGAAGTATTATTTATACAACAATATTCACAACATTTTCACGAATTGCCGTCCACCTTATTAGAGTTGCTTGTCGTCGTAGAATCCTTCGCCCAACACCTCGGCCGCATTGCTGATGATGACGAAAGCGTCCGGATCCGCGTCGCGCACGAGCAGCTTCAAACGCGTCACCTCGTTCTGCCCGACGACGACGAGCAGCACCGGCCGTTCGTCCCCCGTATACCCGCCGACTCCCTGCAACCTCGTCAAGCCTCTGTCCAAATCGTGCAGAATCGCGTTCGATACGATATCCGGCTGCTTCGAGATAATGAATGCCGCCTTCGAGGATTGCGCGCCCGTCTGCACGAAGTCGATCGTCTTGCTCGTCGCGAACAATCCGATCAGCGCGTAGAGGGCATTCTCTAGCGAGATGAATAAGCCCGCCGACAGGATGACGCAGCCGTCGAACACGGCGACGGCAAGGCCTAGGCGCAGACCGGTCAGGCGATGCAGGATTTGCGCCGCGGTATCGAGACCGCCCGTCGAGCCCCGGCCGCGGAACACGAGCCCGAGTCCGAGTCCGACGCCGAGACCGCCGTACAGCGCGCCGAGCAGCGGCTCGTGCGTCGGCGGCTCCCAATGGGAAGTGAGCAGGACGAACAGCGGCAACAGCACGGATCCGACCGCCGTCTTGACGCCGAATTGCTTGCCGAGCACGAGAATGCCCGCGATGAACAGCGGAATATTGAGCGTCCATTGCACGTAAGCGGGCGGAATATCGAAGAGCGAATTGACGATGACGGAAATACCCGATACGCCGCCCGAGGCGATCTTGTTGGGCAACAGGAACAGATTGAAGCTGACGGCGATCAGGAAAGCCCCGATCAGCAGCGCCGCATAGTTGAACATCGTCCGGAGCGCCGGCGATGCCGTTCGTCTGCGCCGGTCCCTTTTTGGCCCTTGCGGCGAGTGTCGTTGATTGCTTGGATGGGATGATTGTCGGGTCATCGCTTCTGATGCGCACCTCCTCGTGTCGTCATGTACAGCTTGTACCCGTATTGTACAAAATATGAAAGATCTGCCTCGGATGCGAGCAGATCTTCCGTTATGCGGTGCCTATTCGTTTATAACGTCTATACCGACGTTCGTTAGGCTTACATGGCCTTGTCGATCCAGCTGACGAACACCTCTACGACGAGCGGATCGAACTGCGTGCCGCTCTTCTCCATAATCTCGCCGATCGCTTCTTCCTTCGTCAACGGCTTGCGGTAAGACTGCGCGTGCGTCATGATATCGTACGCGTCGACGAGCGCGAGCAGCCTGGACATCTCCGGGATTTGCTCCTGCTGAAGCCCGTACGGATAGCCTTTGCCGTCCCATCGCTCGTGCATAGACAGTATCGCTTCCGCCAGCGCGGGCTCTCCGAGAGAGAACGCCAGCCGGTAGCCGATCTCGCTGTGCGTGCGCATAATGTCCCATTGCTGCGGCGTCAAGTCGCGATCGTGCCGGAACACCTCTCGCGGAATCGCCATCTTGCCTACGTCGTGAAGCTTGACGAGAAGCTGCAGCGTGTTCATCTGGGCGGAATTGCGCGAGATGCCGAGGCGCTCCGCGAGCTCGACCGCCATCGTCGTCAGCCGCTCGATGTGGGCGGGATCCTCGATGCCCGTCTCGTACATCGTCTCGGAAATATCCTCGATAAGCTTCTTGCGGACGTTGCGGCTCTCGATGAGCTTCTTCTTGTACATCTCCTTCTCCGCTTGCTGGAACAGCTGCGCGTAATCGCGCGCGCCGGGTCTCGCCGTCGCCGTTCCGATCGCCATGCTGATCTTGATCGGATCGGGCGCCGTGGCCGCGCATGCTTCGTTCAGGAGCGCCACTTTCTCCGCGCAAGCCTTGGCGTCCGCTCCCGGCAGCAATACGAGGAACTCGTCGCCGCCCCACCGGACGCAGACGGCTTCGGCGCCGAACGATCGTTTCAGCAACGAGGCGCTGCGGACTAAGAGCTCGTCGCCGCGCAGATGTCCGAACACGTCGTTCACGAGCTTAAGTCCGTTCATGTCGGTCATGATCATGCTAAGCGGCGCGTCGACGGGCTCCCGCCCTTCGTTCATTCGCCGCTCGATATAGCTGCGGTTGTACAAGCCGGTCAACGTATCGTGCGTACTCAGATATTCAAGCCGCTCCCGGGATTGCTGCTGCTCGGTCACGTCGGTCAGAATGATCATGATCCGCGCGTCGTCTTCGTCTCCCGCCTTCTTCACGATTCGTTTGTATTCGATCCGTACGAGCAGCCCGTTCCTCTCGAACTCGCAAGGCAGTTGCTTGGCGTAAGCTTCCGCGTCCGCCTCGTTCTCCAGCATATGGGCGAGGAGGGCTTCAGCCTCCCCTCGCCGGTCCGGATCGTTCGGCCAGATCAGCTCGGCGAACGGTTGCCCCGCCAGCTTGCGACCGAGAATCCGTTTGCATTCGGCGCTGGATTGCTTCTGAACCTTCAAGTCGCCGTCGATCGTCAGGAACCCTTGACCGGCGCTGTCTAGCATCGACTTCAGCTCGGTCTCCATCCGCATGAGCGCGAGGCTCTGCGAGTCGCTGATGTTCCAGATCTTGCCCGTCTCCCGCATGAACTTCTCGTATCTCTCCAGCAGCGCCGCATAGCCGGCCTTCAGCTCGTTCGACTGGTGAATGTCCGCCTGCAGCTCTCTGCGAGCCGCGGCGATCGCCCGGCGCTCGTCCGCGAATACTTCCAGCTCTTTCTTCCGCTTTCCCATGCGTCACCGCCTCATTGCGTATTTCGGTTGTCGTTGCCCTTGCCGTGTCAGCGTTATGCCTTCGGCTTAGGCAAGAAAGCCACCAGCGTCATGTCGTCTCGTTGCGGCTCGCTGCCCATGTAAGCGGCCAACTCGCTCTCGAACCGTTCGCGTTGCTCGGAGAGCGGTTTGTCGCGATGCCGCGACAGCCACTCCATCAGCCGCGTTCTACCTAGCGAAGACGTGCTGCCTATCGTATTCTGGTCTACGATGCCGTCGGTGAAGAGATAGAATACTTGTCCGGGCGCCGCCTCGAACCGGTGATCGGTATACGCGATGTCGACCGGCGTTCGGCGGTAACCGATCTTGCGCTTGTCCCCTTTGACGCTGCTCATCCCGTCGCGACCGGCAACCGCCAGCGTAACGCCGGTGCCCGCATAGACGGCGCTATCGCCGGCGAGGAACATCAAGCCGAGATCGAGTCCGTCGTCGGACAATCCGTCCCGATCCCGATCCATCTGATTGAGCGTCTCCTTCAACAACACATTCAGCTTGCCAAGCACGACCGCAGGCGATGCGTTGCCGCCCTGGTCCGCGATGCGGTCGAGCAACGAGACGCTCAGCATCGTCATGAGCGCTCCCGGCACGCCGTGGCCGGTACAATCGCCTACGGCGATCCATCGGACGTCGCCGACTTGCTTGACCCAATAGAAATCTCCCCCGACGACGTCCCTTGGCTTCCATATAGCGAAATGATCGGCGAAACTGCCGGCCATCGACTCGGAAGGAGGCAATACGGACTCTTGAATCCGCTTCGCGTAAACGATGCTGTCGGTCATCTCCTTGTTGCGCTCCGCCAGTTCCTTCGTGCGGGCTTGCACGTTACGCTCCAGCTCCGCGTTCATGAGCAATGCCTGCTTATACGGGTCGGCGAGCTTCCGAGAGATATAGACGAAGAAGAATACGATAAGCACGACCGAGACGAGCACGGCAAGCGCGGTGTTCAGCTTGATTGAATTCAGGAACCCGACCGTCTCGCTGCGCGGAATTTGGGCGATCAGCCGCATGTCCGCCGATTGGATCGGATAGCTGATCATGTCGACCCGCTTGCCTTCCTTGTTCTCGGCTTCGAGAATGAGCTGTTCGCCCGGCTTCGCGAGCTGCAAGCGATCGATCGTCTCGTACGCCAAGTGTTCGCCGATCTTATCCCCCGTCTGCGCGAACGAATCGGACAGATGAATGGTGCCGTCCGGACCGACCATCCACAGATGGCTGTCGGGACCGTACTTGTAATTCACGAATTCCTCGGACAGCGCCTTCAGGCTCATGCCTACGCCGGCGACGCCGAGCGGATTCGCCAAGTCGCCGATTAGCACGTTGACGAACACGAACGTATCCTGTCTGCTCTCGTCGGTATCGACGACGACGTGCGTCCGCTTCCCCGAGGCCAACGTCTGGAAGAACCATTGGTCGTCCGCCTTGTTCCGGTCGATCACCTTGAACATGCGGCCGGTCTCCGCCCAATATTGGTTCGTGACGGCGCTCACGACGAAGGAGTTAGTATAGTCGAAGGACTTCGGAAGAGAGACGAGTTGTTCCAGCACGATCTCGCCTAACCGACCGTCCCGTTCTCCTTCGCTTACCCATTCGGATACGGCCGGATCCTGCGCCAACATGACGGACGTCTCGATGGCGCGCTCGATTCTCGCTTCGACCTGGTTCGAGATCGACTTGGCGGTGCGGACGAGATCGTTCGCCTTCAACCTCTCGAGCACTTCGCTCTCGGCGATGCGATAAGACAGAATGCCGGTTATGCTCGTCGCGAACACCAGCAGGATACCCGCGAGAACGATGACCCGGAACACGCTCCGATCGTACTTCAGCTTCGCGCGCCCGCCACCGCTCATTGGTCGGCCGACTTCGCGATGATGTCGAACGGCAGCGTTAGATCCTCCTTGAACTCTTCCGCGCACTCCAGCTCGCTCTCGTTATCTTCGTCGTACAGCCACCGTACGGAGACGCGATGTCCGTCCGCGTGCGCTTCCTCCAGCTTCTCGAGAAACATCAGCAAACATTTCGTGCTTGTCGTATTGATATAGGGAAGCTGCAGCTCCACGGACACTTCGGTACCCGGCGCAAGCTGGGCGAAATAGTCGTCTAACCATTGCAGCAGCGGTTGGTAGAAGGCGAACGCGTTCTCCGGATACGATTGGCCGATGACGGATAGCCGGTTGCCGACGGAATCGAAGCGCACTTCCGGCGTGCTTCTCGTCGCCTCTAGGCGGATTTCGCTTAACGTTGCCATATCCTATACGACCGCCTTTAACGTGAAAAATGATAGCTCGTCGCCCTGCGGCGTAACGGTATATTCGAGCGGCAAAGACGCCTTGCGCGCCATGTCGATCAGACCGACGCCCGCGCCGGCTTCCGCCGGGTTATCGGAAAGCCCTTGTCTGAGCCGCTCCTTATACAGCTTCTTCAGTTCGTCCTTGTCCAACTGCAGAATCGCGTCGATCCTAGACTTCAGGGCGGGCAGGTCCGCATTCTCGATTAAGTTGCCCGAGGAGATGAAATTGCCCGATTCGTTCATGCCGATCGTCACGATGCTCGATTGGGCGATCCGATCCTTCGCCGCGCTCTCCGCGCGTGTCGCGCAATAATTCTTGATGTTCTGGGTTTGCTCGATGAAGATCGAGAACGTATGTATGATTTCCTTCGTGGACTGGTCTTCGTTCTCCAAGTACGTCTTCACCGCTTCTCCGTATTCCTCGATCAGCTGTTGGGACAGCTTCCCGGAGAACGTGATCAGAATGCCGTTCTTGCGAAGCAAATCTCGGACTTCCAACAAGTGGTTGTCGTTCATGGCGGAATGTACCCCTCCGGTATGCGCCTCGCATGCGACGGCGCTCGTCTGATGCGATTATATCATATACGCCGGAACAAATTGACAGGTTGCGACAATCGTCGCAGGAAAATGAATGCAAAAAAGCAGGGCGTCCCATCGGGTTGCCCTGCCTTTATTGGGCTTACGCGTCGACCGCGTAAGTTTAATTCTCCTGCTGCCGGATCTGACTCCGCAAATAGCCGTCGATGAAGGCATCCAGATCGCCGTCCATGACGGCGCCGACGTTGCCTGTCTCCACCGAGGTGCGGTGGTCCTTCACCATGCTGTAAGGGTGGAACACGTAGGAGCGGATCTGGCTGCCCCACGCGATGTCCATCTGCTCGCCGCGCAGAGCCGCAAGCTCTTGTTGCTGCTCCTGGATCTTCAGCTCGTAGAGCTTGGATTGGAGCATCTTCATCGCCTTATCGCGGTTCTGGATCTGCGAGCGCTGCGTCTGGCACGCGACGACGATGCCGGTCGGAATGTGGGTGAGCCGGATCGCGGAGTCGGTCTTGTTGATATGCTGGCCGCCCGCGCCGCTGGCGCGATAGGTATCGACACGCAAGTCTTCCGCGCGAATCTCGATCTGAATGTCCTCGTTGATTTCCGGAACGACGTCGCATGACACGAACGAGGTATGACGTCTGCCCGAAGCGTCGAACGGCGAAATCCGGACGAGCCGGTGAACGCCTTTCTCCGCCTTCAGATAACCGTATGCGTTATGCCCTCTGATCTGGATCGTCACGCTCTTGATGCCGGCTTCGTCGCCGGGCAAGTAGTCGAGCAGCTCTACCTTGAAGCCGCGCTTCTCCGCCCATCGGGTATACATCCGGTATAGCATGGACGCCCAGTCCTGCGACTCGGTGCCGCCCGCGCCCGGATGCAGTTCAAGGATAGCGTCGAGCTTGTCGTACGGCTGATTCAGCAACAGCGTCAGCTCGAACGAATCGATCTTGGTCGTTAGCGACGCGACGCTGCCCGCCCATTCGACCGCCATCTCTTCGTCCATCTCTTCTTGCAACATGTCGAGCATATCGAGCAGGTCCCGCGCTTCGCTCTCGAGCGTTTCGTATTGCTCGACGACCGTCTTGATCGCGTTCATCTCGCCGATGACCGCTTGAGCCTTGTCGTTGTCGTCCCAGAAATTCGGATCGGCCATCTTGACTTCGTAGTTCTCGATCTGTTCTTTCTTCAGATCTAAGTCAAAGAGACCCCCTAAGTTGCTGTAGTCGCTTCGCGTTCTCGCGAAGATCTTGCTTGTCTTTCACGTCGATTTCGTACATGGAAGCAATCACCTCATGGCTATCTTAAGCGCCGCGCGGCGCCGTTCACTTAATCTATGCGGCCGTGGCACAATTTGTATTTCTTCCCGCTGCCGCATGGGCACGGATCGTTGCGTCCGACGCGGGCGGCATCGTCGCGCTTGACGGGACGCTTCGGTCCTTCCTCGGCTTTCGAGTCGACCGCTTGGCCTTCCGCGACCGCTTCGCGTTGCGGCTTCTTCTCGACGTTCGCCTTCATGATGTAGAGCGTAACCTCTTCTTCGATACGCTCGACCATGGCGAGGAACATGTTGTGGCCTTCGAACTGGTATTCGCGGAGCGGATCGTTGCCGCCGTACGCGCGAAGGTGGATGCCTTGGCGGAGATGGTCCATCGAGTCGATGTGGTCCATCCACTTGCTGTCGACGGCGCGCAGCACGACGACCTTCTCGAATTCGCGCATCGTCTCTTCGCCGATCGACTCTTCGCGCTCGTTATAGAGCTGGTCGACGAGACCCATCAAGAATTCGACGATCTCTTCCTTCTCCTTGCCCCACACGTCGTCCTTGGTCAGGCGATCTTCGGGCAAGTAGTGGCTGTGCGCGTAGCTGACCAAGCCGTCGAAGTCCCAATCCTCGGGCACGTCGCTGTCGGAACAATGGTTATCGACGGAACGCGTAACGACGGATTGCACCATCGGCGTAACGATGTCGCGGATGTTCTCGGCGTTCAGAATCTCGCGGCGGTCGCCGTAGATCTTCTCCCGCTGCAGGTTAATGACGTCGTCGTACTGCAGGACGATCCGGCGGGCATCGAAGTTGCTGCCTTCGACGCGCTTCTGCGCGGATTCGACCGCGCGGGTAATGAGACGGCTCTCGATCGGCGAATCCTCGTCAAAGCCGAGACGCTCCATCATGCCCATAATATTGTCGGCGCCGAAGCGGCGCATCAACTCGTCTTGCATCGACAAGTAAAATTGCGAGGAGCCCGGGTCGCCTTGACGTCCCGCGCGTCCGCGTAGCTGATTATCGATCCGGCGGGATTCATGGCGCTCGGTGCCCATGATATGCAAGCCGCCGACATCGGCAACGCCTTCGCCGAGAAGGATGTCCGTACCGCGGCCGGCCATGTTCGTCGCGATCGTAACGGTGCCGCGTTGACCCGCTTGCGCGATGATCGCGGCTTCCTCCGCATGGTACTTGGCGTTCAGCACTTGGTGCTTGACGCCCTTCTTCTTCAGCAAGTCCGAGATCCGCTCGGAGTTCTCGATCGAGACGGTACCGACGAGCACCGGTTGACCGGTCGCATGGCGCTTCACGATCTCTTCGACGACCCACTTGTACTTGCCGTTCTCGGACTTATACACGATATCCGGCATGTCGTTACGGATCATCGCGCGGTTCGTCGGCACTTGGATGACGTCGAGCCCGTAGATGCGCTTGAACTCTTCTTCCTCGGTCTTCGCCGTACCGGTCATGCCGGCCAGCTTGCGGTACATCCGGAAGTAGTTCTGGAACGTAATCGTCGCCAGCGTCATGCTCTCGTTCTGAACCTTGAGCTGTTCCTTCGCTTCGATCGCTTGGTGAAGCCCGTCGCTATAGCGTCTGCCCGCCATGAGGCGGCCCGTGAATTCGTCGACGATGACGACTTCTTCTTCTTGGACGACGTAGTCGACGTCGCGCTTCATGATGTTGCGGGCGCGCAGCGCTTGGCTGACGTGATGGTTCAGCGTAACATGCTCGTGGGAGAACAGGTTGTCGATGTTGAACGCGCGCTCTACCTTCGTTACGCCGGTTTCGGTCAAGGAGACGCTGCGCATTTTGATATCTACGGTATAGTCTTCCGTGTCGTTCAACTTGCTGACGAGACGGTCCGCGGCGTAATACAGCTCCGTGGACTTCTGCGCTTGCCCGGAAATGATGAGCGGCGTACGCGCTTCGTCCACGAGAATGGAGTCCACTTCGTCGATAATCGCGTAATGGAGCGGACGTTGGACCATCTGCTCCTTGTACAGCACCATATTGTCGCGCAAGTAATCGAACCCGAACTCGTTGTTCGTGCCGTACGTAATATCGCAGGCATACGCTTGCTGCTTCTCTTCGTGGGTCAAGCCGTGAAGGTTGCAGCCTACGGTCATGCCGAGGAATGTATAGACTTGTCCCATCTCCGCGCTATCGCGCTGGGCCAGGTAATCGTTGACGGTGACGACGTGAACGCCTTTGCCTTCGAGCGCGTTCAAGTATACCGCCAGCGTGCCGACGAGCGTCTTGCCTTCGCCGGTTCTCATCTCGGCGATCTTGCCGCCGTTCAGCACCATGCCGCCGATGAGCTGCACGTCGTAGTGACGCTTGTTCAACGTACGCTTGGAAGCTTCCCGCACGACGGCGAACGCTTCCGGAAGAATGTCTTCCAGCGTATCGCCTTTCGCGAGTCGGCCGCGGAATTCCTCCGTCTTGCCGCGCAGCGCGTCATCGCTCAACGCTTGAATGTTCGATTCAAGGCCGTTGACCGTTTCTACGATTTTGGCGAGTCGCTTCACTTCTCGTTCGTTGGCGTCGCCGAATATTTTTTTGACTAATCCGAGCATATAGGAAGTACCCCTCTCTCCTGCGGGTAATACAGCATCTTCTCATTTTAACAGTTTGGAGAAAAGGGGGCAAGGAAAGGGGGGCTTGAGACACTGGCAACCAATAAAAACCCCGATCGCCGCATGGGCAACCGGGGTGTCGCTTGTGTAGGTAGGTTATTCCGCGGCTTCGATCAAGCCGTATTTGCCGTCGTGACGGCGATAGACGACGCTGATCTCCTTGGTCGCCGAATTGGCGAATACGTAGAAGTTATGACCGACCAGGTTCATCTGCAGAATCGCTTCCTCGATGTCCATCGGCTTCATATTGAACTTCTTCGTCCGCACGAGCTCGAGTTCGTCTTCTTCCTCGCGAACGAGCGTCGATACGCCGTTGCCGTTACCGTAGTCATCCTTGAAGAGCGCCCTTGCGGATTCCGGATGACGGAAGTTACGGTTGATCTTCGTCTTATGCTTGCGGATCTGGCGTTCGAGTTTGTCCACAACGAAGTCGATCGAAGCATACATGTCTTCGCGTTTCTCTTCCGCCCGGAGCAGAAAACCCGACAACGGAATCGTAACCTCGACGGCCTGTTGGCCCTTCGTTACGCTTAAGGTTACGTTAACATCAGATTGGGGAGGGGCTTCAAAGTAGCGTTCTAGCCTACTGAGCTTCTTCTCGACATAATCACGAAGAGCATCGGTAACTTCCATACGCTGACCACGAATGTTGTATTTCATGCGGCAGGCCTCCTTTGCTGATTACACCTCCATCATACCACATCCGCATTAGCCCTTGCATAACATTCGCCAAATAAATTTGAATTTTTAGAAAACTCTCATTCTTTGGCAAAAGAGAGAGTAACGTTCGAGTTTCAGATGGTTGCCGCAAGCCTGTCTATGGCCTGTTGGTACCCGTAAGAAGCCGATAACTCGTAGTACTCCTTGGCTTTCGCCCCGTTGCCGGTCGCTTCGTAGAACCCGGCAAGGTTGTACGCCGCCAAATAAGTCGAGACCCCGATGACGATTTCTTTTACCCCCGCACGACCAAGCTCCAAGCATTTCAGATAACCGTTCTCGATATTGCCGATGACCGAATAGTCCTGCGTGGCGATCGCGTAATCCAGCAGGAATTGCGCGACGGAGAAGCTGAAGTCTGGCGATCGTTCCAACCATTCGACCTCGTTGCCCGCTAGCTCGAGCGCCTTCTCGTATTCTTGGCGTTTCGTATAGATTTCGAGCAACTCGATAATCGTCTCTAGTTTGAACGGAGGGTTGGAGGCCTGCACTAGCCTGTATGCTTTCTCCGTATGCCTTTGCGCGAGATCGTATTCGTCGGCCCCCCGGTACTGTCTCCCGAGTTGGAAATTCAAATAAGCGTCATCGGGTTCTTCCTCCAACGCCTTCAGCAATAACGGGATGTTCCGAGTGCCTTTGTCCGTCTGAAAATACCCATCGTGCAATAACTGCATTCCGGTTACTACCGTAGTAGGCATCAGCGGCATCAGTTGCTCGTGAATGCGTCCTTCGAACCACGCGCCCCGAGGAAATAGCCTGGCCATATAGTCGATGGAGTGGAGCGTTTGACCGTCCTGCTCGTATTTCGAGATGATCTCGATTAAGCCGGCTCGCTTGGCATTGGGCTTGATGAATTCTTTAATCGCTGACGTAGGATCTTCGGTAAAGTACTGATCCGCATCGAGTACGAGCACCCAATCTCCGGTTACGTGTTCCAATGAGTAATTACGCGCGGCCGCGAAGTCGTCGATCCATTCGAAATGAAAAATTTTCGCGCCGTATCCCGCTGCGATTTCGACGGTACGATCCGTCGAACCCGTATCTACGACGATGATTTCATCCACCGCATGAGCGACGCTTTTCAGGCATCGATCCAAGTATTTCTCTTCGTTCTTGACGATCATGGCTAAGGAGATCAATGATATTCGCCCCGGTTCCTTGAAGTGTATTCTACTACTCAGAGTACATCAAAAGCGGACAACAAAAAACCCTGGATTTCTCCAGGGTTTGCGCTAAGATTACCGTGTCAGCAGAAAACTGCTTTTTATAATTCCTCAGCGCCGATGCGCCGGAATGATTACACTTTAGTTACGTTCGCAGCTTGAGGACCGCGTGCGCCTTGCACGATGTCGAACTCAACGCTTTGGCCTTCTTCAAGCGCCTTGTAACCGTCCATTTGAATTGCGGAGAAGTGAACGAACACGTCGCCGCCTTGTTCTGTCTCGATGAAGCCATAACCCTTCTCTGCGTTGAACCATTTAACTTTACCTTGCATCTACTAAACATTCCCTTCATATTCAAATGACGTTAGACATAGGCGATTCGGCCTGCCTCACAATTCGAATATAACATCAGGGAAAGTTTGGTGTCAACGGTTTTTTGTAAGCGGATACACTTTGCCTCAACTGCAATTTTGAACACATTCACGTCGGATGTCAATTCACGCTATATTTGAAAAGAAGCACACTCTATTTGTCCGTAAGTAAGACGTACATTATCACTATTTGGAGTATAATGATGATATTAAACGTCCATATACAATTAGGAGGAGCGCAATTTGAATAAGGATATGAATAAGAATGTCTTAGTTATTTTTGGAGCCAGGGCCAGGGGCATCAATCTTTTGAAAAGACTGCAGATCACAAACTCTTTTGAAGGTGCAAACGAACTGTATCAAATTGATGAAGTTTGCTTTTACGATAACGATAAATCGATTTGGAATACGTATATTGAGGGTACTCGCGTCATTCCATTAGACGAGTTGAATGCTCTTAACAGAAACAGCACGAAGATTCTTATCGCGAGTTACAAGTACATAGAAATTCTGGCGCAGTGCGATGAACTAGGCTTCTGGCGAATAAAACATTTAAATGATGAAGAACAATTAGTCTATTCCGATCCAAAAGCTATTTCTATGATTTTGGATATAGGAAATCCTATTCCCACCGATTATGTTGGCCCTGATCAATGGAGTGAAGCGGAGAGTAACGAGATCAATCACAAAATATATAATGATTTGATGAGAATGAATAAAGATGAGTTAATTGCGAATTATCCTCACTATTGGGAGCGCCTAACGCATACCATTGCATATGCCAAAGGGAATATATTAGAAGTAGGTTGCGGTTGCGGCAATATAACTAAATTTCTTGTTGAAGACAATAATGTACATACCATTTACGCATCTGATTTATTTAGAGGACCGCTAGAAATAATGGAGAATAGCGAATTCTACGATGAAAATCGGATCAAGGTCATTCAAAGCGATATAGCCGAATTATCATTTGCAAATGACATAACTCTCGATACTGTAATGCTATCTGAGATTATCGAACATATTCCATTGAGTAAAGAAGTCGCCTTTTTGAATAATATACGTGGAAATTTAAGCTTACCTGGTAGTTGCTTTATCGTTTCTACACCGATTGGATTTATGCCAGATCCAACCCATTTGCGAGGATTCAGTAAAGGTGCATTTATTAAGCATATTGAAAGACACTATGGTACGATCAAAGATATCCATTATACTAAAATTCAACAGATTGCTTTCGGATATTTTAAATAATGATGTTACAAGTAACGCATATTATCCATTAGTTTCAGACGTAAATCTTCTAATTGAACAGAAAGACACACCAGATCATCGCTAGTCCGTGATCCGGTGTGTCTTTTCTATTCCTCTACGGTATTAAGATTGAAGCTTAATTTCGCATAGATACAATGTTCTGGTGATACTTGGGGTCGATGGCCGTGTTGTCAGAATCGTAAATTCAGTTTCCAGCGCTTGTAAGAACGCATCCTCAGTATACCAATCAAATCCAGCCTTTAAGAAGTCCGATATATATTCATCTTCCTGCTTGATAAACTCGACAATCAAATACCTAGACGTGAACAGTTTGAATTGCTGTATAATTTCCATGAACGTTAGCTGTTGAGAGAAAGCCAAGTGATGGACAACGCTGATCGCCATCGCCATCTCGCAGCGGAAACGCTCGAAGGCGCTCTTACGCCACGGAATAATTCCTGTACTCCCAATTACATCATCTCTGTAATAATTGGGTGTAGGCGTTATGATGTTAAGGTTGGTCGGTATAATATTGGAAAACTCGCCATTCGAGCTTACAATTTTATTGAACAAATAGTCGATACAGCTATAATCTAAATCAGCTATAATCGAATATTCCAGTTGATCGCTCAATACAGCGCCATACCATCCCATGTTTCCTGCAAGATCGATCAACGTCCTTGGACGAACCTGCCGCACAAGTTCAACGGTATTTCTCGATTTCTCGACCCATCCGTCTTCGTTATGCAAACTCCCCCATTCCTCATCCTGATATCCAGCCCATTTACTAGATAACAGATTAAACGGCAACCCCGTGCAATAGTGCAGTAAACGATCACAAAACTCCGCAATGCGACCGGCCGTGACTAATGTAAAGCAGTCGCCTATTAACTTATTGTATTCTTCGATTTCCTCTTGGTCCAGATATCCGATAATGTCAGTCAACGTATAAGTCAAACCGGGATTCTTGAGGAATAGATATGCCTTGGCAATCTGGTTTTTATTTATTAGTAATAATGGAGTAATATGCGTGTTGATAAAATCCATCATGCTTGGATAAGTGGTTTTCCCTTCGTCTAAAGCTCCGAAATCTAGAAATACAAATTTCCCTTTATAGAAGGTGGCATTTAATGTGTGACCGTCTTTTAACGCTAATGAAGCCTCATCGAGCTTCTTAATAAAGCGGATCATGAAGTTAACATAGGCTCTGAATGTTTGCGGAGACCACTCAGAGCAATAAGAGATCGGCTCAACGAATTGATGTTCCAATACGTAATCGAACGGAATACCGGTTATACGATCCGCTACTTTCGTATCAACGACAAACTCCTGAAGCAAGCCGTACTCGAAACATTTCTCGTACACCTTTTGGTATAGATCCGCATGTTTCGTATTCACTGCACGATAAATTTTCTTTTCATCTTTTCGAACAATTAAACGCGATTGGTTGTCGAATGTTTTAATCGATTCGAACTCTTCAGGAAGGCTAACATGCCCGGAAACCCAACCGTTAGGTACGTCTGCCAAGTTAAACATCTTCACCGCGCTGAAGAAATCGCGATCTTCCGCCATCCCAAGCTCCGCAAGCTGATTTGCAATCTCCCTATAAGGCACGGCTCCCGCTACGGAGACGAAGACCACCATATTCTGTTTCTGCCACTCATTCAAGAGGGCAGGCGACTTAATCTGAAGTCCAAATAAAGAAGATCCCCATCTAGCCTGATTATTATCAACCACGCACTCTATTAAGAAGTCCCGCGAACTCATGGCTTGAATCGTTTTCTCCGCATACTTCCCCGCGCCGAAAATAATATACTTCATGTTGATCCCCTCTCAAGACCCGCGTTTTACTCCGACCCATTTGATAATCAAATCGTCATTCTTATCGCTTAATTCGTATGTTACGGGTTCGGACATCACTCGCTCGCAATGTTCGTTCAGCAGGGCCTCCAGTTCTTTCCGTTCCAACCACGACTCCCATGGCGGACATTCCATACGGCCCCATTCAGCGGCGTGCTTATCAATAATGATAATATGACCGCCTGCTTTCGTTACCCGTGCAAGTTCACGTACCACAGCCGCTGCGTTTGCTGAATGCTCGATTGCCTCCACGCAATAAGTAACATCATAGGCGTCATTCGGCAGCGGAATATCTTCCAAAAACCCTTCAATAACAACTGTGCCATTTGGGACAAACGCAAGCATCGCACGGGAAATATCCAAAGCGGTAAAAGTACTTCTCGGAAATTCTTCCGCTAGGCAACGAATCATACGTCCCTTTCCGCTTCCTGCGTCCAGAACAGCATCTCCGTCTTTAATTAAATCCGCAATAGCGCGCAGTCGACCGTCGCTCGGATCTACGCGCTCGGGAAATATCGCTACGTTGTCCTGAAAGAAAGCTTTAACTCGTTCTCTCTGAGCATCCAGATAAAATTTGACTCCCCAAGAGATTTCTTTATCCGGGAAGTAATGTGCGTCCGGACCTCGACTCCCGAAAAATCCTCCCCCTACCTCCTGCACTGTATCTAAATAATCCATTAATCGATTAGCGATCGTATGCTGACCAAGCTTATAGTAGCTGATCGCAAGCTGCGCACATCCAGTCAGGATTACCCACGGTGCACCATTTACCGCAGGGATCGATCCATCTTCGTTCTGCGATTCAGCGAGTTCCTGCATAACTAATCTCACCGCATCCTCCATCCCGATATCAATCAGTCCATCAATTTGATAAGCCAGGAAATGGGTAATCTTAGTTGTAGATAACGCGTCGGGAGTCTCTAACAAACGAGTTGCGCATATAGAAACAAGCGTAATATAATCGTCGTTACCAATTAGCCTCGCATATTCAAGCATTGGCGGTAATGCAAACAAATTGACGGCCTCCGGAATTAGAGGCGAATCTGGGTACTGGTTCGGGAAACAACCATTGTTGTCGCGAAGCGCCGAAAAAAGCCACTCTGCAGCTCTAACGGCATTTTCATGAAACCGGGGCTCCTTTTTCTCGATTGCAAGAAAACCGCGCAATACCTGTGCTGTATCGAAATAAAGTTGCATATCGCTTCCCGGCCCGCTGAATGCACCTTCTTCGCTTTGTACGGACACTAGATACTCCGCCATTCTAACGGCTTCAGCCACATAACCATAGTCCAGCAGTGTAGGAATCGTATAGCCGGTTACTTCGGGATATGGCAAATCATCTTGCGCACTTACCCTTAGCCCGCCGTTAAGGCGGTTCGCTAATATCCAATTTAAAGCCCGCTGCGTGGTTGGAATTCGTTGCGCTTCCGCTCCGTACTTGTCGCGTAGAAACTTGGAACGGTACAAATAAAAAGCATGATAGTCGTTAACATTTAGGGTTTGAAGTTGCGAAGAAATCGCAGAATAAGCCGTCGTTACGATAACCAACGGAGAGTCCATGCCAGTTAACATACTGGGTTTCAGCACCGGCAATCCTTCGACTTCTTGATACCACCTAGCAGGATTGTTGTCAGAAAATGCCGATACGGATATACCCTCTTCTTGCATCCACTTTAGCGCTGCAATACCTGCAACACCGGCACCAAATAAAATCAAGCGCCTTGGTGTTTTGACTTCATTGGAAGCATATCGAATGAGTTCAGGACGTGTCCAATCGTCCGCATTCGCGCGAATGGATCGAGCTTGATATAAACATTCGCGGGCTAGTTGCGGATTGTCCACATCCTGAGCCAATTTGATGCACCTTAAGTAGGAACGCATCCGAATCAGTTCAGGGATCTCATCCGCATGTTTTACATTATTCTCCATCAATAAACGCAACGTTTCTTGAAACACGGTCCGAAGCTTCTGCCCTGTCAGAGTATTCGGGTGTACGCGGTATTGATAGAGACTGTGATCCAGCTTATAAAAGCAAAATCGATTATGATACGCTTTGAGCCAAAAAGCGTAATCCTCCGCGCAGAATCTGTCTTCTTCATATCCTCCGCACTCTTGATCAACCTTGCGACGATACATGAAACTCGCGCCGATATTGCACATGATAGGTAGTTCATTTGCAGGACCGGTCTTCGTCGTTGCGATCAATGTTCCGTCTTCGCGTATTTTGTCAAAATCGGAATAAACAATATCGACTTCGGGGTTGGTTTCGAAAACCACCATTAGCTTTTCGATCATATCAGGATTAAGCAGATTATCATCGCTTGTCCAGGTATACCATTCCCCCTTAGCAGCTTGAAATCCCGTATTCAATGCCGCAGGAAGATTTTTATTTACTAGATGCCGAATCGGTTTAACTCGTTCGTCGATTCCTGCATAATGTGAAATAATGCCCCATGTATCGTCAGTTGAACCGTCATCTACAATAATTAACTCGAAATCTCGATAGGTTTGGGCCAAAACGCTGTCGACGGCAGATGCCAAGTATTTAGACCCATTATGAGTCGGTAATATGATTGAAACGCTAGGCATAGTTCAGTTCCCATCCTTAATTTGGGTTATTCCCGACGGTAATTAATAGATATCCTTGATTAAAGTTCTCAGTTATACCTTGTTGTTGCCGTTGTTCCCAAAAATCCCGAAGCAATGCCTTCAGCGGGTGGTCTCTCTCCAAGAAATCCAGCGATTGGATCTCGCCTGCTGTGTATTCTTTCTCTATCTCAAAACCCGACAACATAAACTCGCGTATCTGCGTATAATCCGGCAACTCCCTGCCCCATTGCCAAGTTCCATCATGCTCCTGGCGCTCTTTGCCTATGCGGTAGCACAGGGAAGCTGCATTAGGGATCATTGAGACATGCTTTTTACCGTACCGTTTCCAATTTGTCAGCATATCTACCCGTTCGGATGGTTCGAAGTGTTCAAGCAACCCCGAATGAAATACAAAATCGAACTCCTTCTCCCCAAATGGGAGATCTTTGGTCGCATCCATACACACTGTTTTAATTTTCAGGCCGAGCTTATCCGCGGCATATTCTGCAAGAGCTAGCGTTTCCTTTGAGTAATCCAACAGGGTTACTTCGCACCCCAATTGCGCCAAACAAAGAGACGTTTGCCCGCTGCCTGAACCAATCTCCAACGTTTTGCTTCCGGGTGTAGCAATCTTCAACATCTCTTTTGTTTGCGTATAATATTTCTTCTGCTCAATGGAATTTATTAGGGTCTTCGCGTACTTTTCGATATTGAATATTTCGCCCCATTGATCTTCATTCAGCTTATTATCGTAGGCCATTATTCTACTTCCTCCATTTATGAATCATTTATTTGGCAAGCTTTCCTTCACGCTACGATAAATCTTCTCCCCGCTTGTTCCGTCTGCGTTGGTATAAATCTTCTCTGCCAGACCCTTGCGATTCTCGGATAACGGATCCAAGCCTTTCGCAAACATCCTTACGCTTTCGAACCATGGCGTTGTTTCATCGAATATATAGTAAAAGGCATTCTCGGGAACTAGCGACGTCTTGGGCAGCGTATTGCTCCAATAAAGCACCTTTCTTTCAGTTAGCAGGTACGAGCGAAGCAATGAACCATCTGCCGTAACCAACACGTCTGCAAGTTGCAAAGCCGGGAAATAATCAGGACTATCATCGAAAATAATATGTTTATAAAACGGATTATCCCCCTCTTTGATATAGTTAACAAGATTCAAGTAATACGGCAAAAAGCTTGGAGAATACTTCATTATGGTGCTCGTCGTAAGCGGATGCGGCCGCCAAATAACCACGCTATTCTCATCAATGCGCGGAATATTCAAGAAGTCCGTTAGTCGCTCTACTCTTAAATGGGTTTCAGTTGCGAAAAATAAGCATTCGGTATTAATTAAATAGACCCTTTTATCTTTCACTTTTTCTTGCCATTCGATCGGAATTTCATTTTTTTGTTTCAAAGTGTTAACCATAGCATCCAGTTTAGGAGAACCTAATGCAAGTATTTTGTCTCGAGGTACTCCAAACTTAATTGCTGCGTTTTTTAACGCTTCATTCATCACGACGACACGATCCACGTTTTGAATCGAAAGCAAATCGTAGGAACGATCGCCTTTGTTGTCTTCCGGCAAGATAAATGAAGAAACATGATACGGAACATACACGAGCATATCGGTAAACGACTTCAAATTGCTTGAGAAGTAAGTTTCCTGAACACGTGTAATCGTATTATATTGATCGTAGATATTATGAACGAAAATGATATCGGGCCGCTCATATTCTAAGTCATATTTGCTATAATGCGTGACGGGAACATCCGGAGGCAACAGGTGACCTTCGTATGTAGGAATAGCCTCGGTTTGTGTCAACTGATAGTATGGGATCGGAACGACAGTCGCCTCGCAATCAGAATCCTGGGAGGCGGCTTTATATATTGACTCTAGACTATCCCACATAGAAGCCTTATAGGGTAGAAACAGTACGTTGAGCTTGCCTTTAACTTCATGCTTCATTACGGATTGCGCAGCTTTAACCTTGTTATAAACCAGACTTAAAGAAGATTGATGAATGACGATGTCGCCATTAGTAAAGTGAATAAAGTCATCTCTAGCACCCTCTAACTGTTCTTTCGACTTTGGATAATCCCCATCTTGATCTAGTTGATACAAGATTGCATTCAACGCATCTACGCAATCATTCGCCGCAGCCTGGGGACTACTCATTTTCTTCATTTCAGAAACCATTTCCATTACCGTATCCAGCAATTCTATTAATCGTTTCTTCAGGTTGTTTCGCATTGACTTGCTCCCCTTCCTATACTACTTGGCGCTATCTACTGTACCGGCTCTCGTAATAACTGCAAATTTCGTATATGATCTGCGTAAATCTCTTCGCTAACATCTGAACATCTTCAGATGAATAATCCACATTCTCTACCCGATCCATTCCCGCAATCAAAGCCACTGAAGGAATGTCGGCTAACCTTCCGTCTATCTCCTGTTTCGTCATCACATGCGGAAATCCTTGCGTTTTCAACTGCTTCACAATTCCGTCCGGAGTACGATTTGCAACAATGACAAGCGTACGTTCCTTTTCCTTTTCGATTTCGGAAGGGGAGACACAATAAATATTGTCCACCAGATACCCCCACTTATCCGGATTATTATCCGAAAACCAGGCTACGGGTATAAGCTTATTACGCAACTCTTGATATAACCTCAAACCGAATTCCCCTGCTCCAAATATACAAAGTCGATCGACTTGATCTCCACACACATGACGAATATGCTCTTTAAACAGTTGAAGCTGTTCTGAAAAATCTGCGTATCGAAGCTCCTCCATTATCTCCCCTCCCTTAATGAATCGGATTCTCGACGTTTATCCTGTATATCTTCATACAAAGTAATATGTCGCCTTACATAATCTTCATATCGATAGTATTTCGCGGCAAGCTCCCGTCCCTGGGTGCCACGCCGATCGCATTCTTCCGGATGATGCATTAACCACTCTACTGCATCCCTTAGCATGTCGCTATTTTTGTAAGGCACGGCAAATCCGCATTCGGGAGCAAATGTAATTTCCTCTAATACCGTATTCTCGAATACGATAATCGGGCGTCCTGATGCCATTGCTTCAATCGCCATTAATCCGAAAGATTCCGCAATTGACGGCATAAGAAATACTGTGCAAGCCGCATAAAAATCATACAAAATGAATTGATCATTGCTCCATCCCAGCTCGATTACATGGTATTTACCCATTAACTCGGAAGGAAGATGAGCATTGCCAATAACCAAGAGCGTAACGGGGTGGACGGCAGACAACTTCTCCAACATTTCGAGTATATAATGAAGTCCCTTATTCTCATTTGTTTCGGCTCGGAAGGCAATAACAAAGTTCTCGATTGGGATCGCCCAACGTTGTCTCGCAGCTTCACGATCTCGATTTGAAAAAACGTCGACGTCTATTCCAAACGGAATGCGATAGATATTCGTTAAGTGCGACGTTAGAGGACTTGTACGAATATATGACTCCATGAATCGAGAAGCTACGACAACATGGACATCCATATTTTGATATACACGCCGTTTAATCTCCCACATTTGGGAAGCTTTGTCCACTTGCATCGGAAACGCCGAATCATCTAACTGCGGGCAATGATGGCAACCGTTTTGCCATCCTGTACATTCGCGTGGATGCACGCAATGCCCCGTAACTGTCCAAGGATCATGAACAGTCCATACGGAAGGCCTTCTTCCAAACAATTCGGGATAATCGAATAAAGAGATAAAGTGGTTATGAATGAGGTGATAGTGCACAATATCTGCTTCTGTTATAATCGGATGCTCGGCGATTTTCTTTCCGAAAGGAAACAGTAAATTATTCAGGCTTAACTGCTGCTCAAGCCCCCTAACACTACTTCTTACGAACAGTTCATGCGGTGACAGCAAAGAAACCGTGGTTACTTCATTCCCTTGCTTCTCAACCACGAGCTGGTGCGCACGATGTCCTTGTTCGTTAAGTGACAGTTGCAGATCATGACCATTAAATCGGCGACCGCTCAAATCAGTGTTATTAACATGAACAATGTTCATTCGTCTTACCGCCGATCCGGTGGAGTCTGAATGAATATCTCATCTAGCTCTTGTTTCGTATGAACATAAGGGAATCCAGCCGATGTTAGTTGCTCAATCATCTCAGCCGGAGTTCGTGCCGCAACTAGGATCAATGTGGTCTCCTTTTGCTCTTCCAATACCTTTGGAGCCACGCATTCAACTTCATCATACTTTTGTCCCCATTTATTGGGGTTATTGTCCGAGAAACAATCTACTTGTACCCGTCTGCCCTGTAACTCTTGCAACAAGCGCAGTCCGTAGTTGCCTGTGCCGAAAATACATAATCGTCTTGCCTTGCCCTCCGAAAACCGTTCAATTTTCTCACGAAACTGTTCAAGCTGTACATCCAGAATATCGGGAATCACCGCTGCCTGAAATCTCTCATTCGCCAATTCATAAGCCATTTGAAGGCCGCTCCCTTTGAAAAAGCAGCTAAGCTGATAATAATAGTTGTACGGGCTGCCATACATAGACACCATCTCTTGTTCCGTTAGACGATTCATGAACCCGATATGCAATTCGCTCCGCTCCAATTCAAAGCGGTTAATGGTCTTGCTGCCCTGCTCTGGATGAAGACGTGAAATGACCAACGGCTCTGGAATGAATAGCGCCTTCTGAAATCTAAACATGCGAAACCACAGGTCATAATCCTGCGTGGTTCTAAGTTCCTCATTGAAGATTCCTACTCTTGTGAAATGCGAGCGATGAACGAGCACATCGCAACCGTGAATTAAATGCTGTATTACAGGGAATACACCATTCGTTAGTTGTTGTTCCGAATAAGTAGCGCCCAATCGAACCGGAGACGAAACTCCCGAATCTACATTCAGCAATTCATATTCGCTAAAGACAAGGCGTGTCACATCTCCATCCCGCAGCAACGCCGCAATAGCCATCTCGATTTTATTCGGCACATATATATCATCATGAGACAGCCAGGAGAAGTACTCACCTTGCATCAGCTGAATCCCGAGATTAAGAGCGGTTGCAACGCCACCATTCTCCTTATATAGATAACGAATACGATCACCGTAAGACCGCGCAATATTCTCCGTAGCACCGTCGTCACGGGAACCATCATTAACGACAAGAACTTCGATATTCTCGTATGTTTGCGCTAAAGCGCTGTTAATCGCTTCGCGAAGATAGTTGGAACCGTTATACACAGGAATGACAATCGATACCAACGGAAATTCATGATGAGCCATTTCCACCGCTCCTTACTTCCCCCATACTTTCTTATCGATAATCCTCGTATAACTTTGAATAATACGCACAACTTTCGACGACACATTAAGTTCCGCGTAGTCTGGCACAATGGATCCAACGTCCCCTGACTTCGCCATCCCGGTCGCGATCTCAACCGCTTGCATGATTTGCTCTCCGAGTATGCCGCCAACAACAACGCAGCCCTTATCAAGAGCTTCCGGACGCTCCGTGGAGGTACGTATGCTCACACCGGCAAACCGACAGATTGAGCTTTCTTCGGGAAGCGTCCCGCTGTCGGATAACACGCAAAATGCATTTTTTTGCAAACAGTTATAATCCGTAAAAGAAAACGGTGGAAATTTCCGCACTAACGGATGAAACTTAAACTGGCGCCGTTCGATCATTCGTGCGCTTCGAGGATGCATCGAGTAAATGACCGGCATTTGATATCTCTCGGCCATAGTATTGACCGCATCCATCAGACTGAAAAAGTTCGCCTCTATATCAATGTTTTCCTCGCGATGAGCGGAGAGAATGATATATTTGCCTTTCTGCAGAGACAATGTATCCAGCACTCGACTATTATGAATGCGATCCTTATGTACATGAAGAACCTCAGCAATCGGCGAGCCGGTTACATAAATATGCTCCTTGCGTACGCCCTCAGCGAGCAAATACCGGCGCGCATGCTCCGTATATGGCAAATTCACATCCGAAATGTGATCCACGATTCTCCGATTAGTTTCCTCGGGAAGGTTCTCGTCAAAGCATCGATTGCCCGCCTCCATGTGGAATATCGGAATCTTCAACCTTTTCGCAGAAATCGCTGATAATGCGGAGTTCGTATCGCCAAGAATGAGCAGCGCATCCGGTTGCGTTGCCTCCATTAATTCATATGACTTGGCGATTATATTCCCCATCGTGGCTCCAAGATGATCCCCTACCACATTAAGAAAATGATCTGGCTTGCGGAGGCTCAGATCATCGTAAAAAATCTCATTCAAATTGTAGTCATAATTCTGACCCGTATGAACGAATATATGGTCGAAATAGACATCAGCCTTCTTAATGAATTCAGAAAGCCTGATCATCTCCGGTCGGGTACCAACGATAGTCATAACTTTAAGCTTCTGCATATCCGACAATCTCCTTATTCATAATGCGGATATAGTTCACGATGATCATCGATCCATGTCTTCATATCGTTCACCATTTTTTCGTAGGTTGGAACTTGGAAACTGAAATCCGTACGATTATTGATGAGTGACTTGTCAATTTGAACCGTGTCGCTAGGCATTATTTCAATCGGTTCCCTTCTGATGATCCGATTGAACAGCAGAAGAAGATCGTATTTCGTAATTTTTCGATTGTTCACAAGATGGTAAAGGCCGGTCAATTTTTCCTTCATGGCATAATGAATCGCTTGCGCTAATGTGAATGTGGATACCCCTGTCCAAACGGCTCCCGTGTAACCGTTAACCAAGGACTTTTGTTGAAGAAACCAATTCAGTAACCCTACGCCATGCGCTCTGATGTCAGGTCCGATAATCGACGCTCGAAAGGTTAAATTTTTGTCGTCGACAATCTCGCCTAGCGCCTTTGTCTGGTCGTATAGCGTCTTTCCATCTTTTATACTATGCTCGTGATAGTTACCGGTCTTCCCGGAGAATACACAGTCCGTACTCAGATGAATGACACGAACGGGTGTTTCTCGCAAACAATTCACAATATAATGCGGGAAATAGCTATTGAGATATATTCCATCCGCAACGTTCCGATCCACATCCTTATTCAGAACGCCAATGCCATTAATGACAATGTCGAACGGCTTGCTTGTGAGTGCGTTTCGCACGCTCTCTTGGCTCAAGGCATTACCGACAATCGTATCGCAATACGGCAACGATGATCTGGCAAACCCGGTGACATTATGACCTTGCTCTTGCAAGTGCATGGTAATCATATGACCTGCCATCCCGCTTGCACCGAGGACTAAAACCTCCATGATTTCAGCTCTCTTTGAATATAATCTAGGCTTAGCAGCTTGTCCTTCACCTGCTCCACATTCAAAACGGTAGTGGTATTCGAGTTGAACTCCTGCAAGCGCGGAGCAGTTGTCTTACCTTCTTCGAAATATTGTTCATAGTTCAAATCACGGTTATCCGATGGAACTTGATAAAAGTTGCCTAAGTCATGCGCGTGAAGGCATTCTTCTTGCGTCAACAACGTTTCAAAGGACTTCTCTCCGTGTCTAATCCCGATGTATTGAATCTCGCAATTCGACGGGAACAACTCCATAATTGCCTGCGCAAGAACGCCTATTGTACAGGCCGGTGCCTTCTGTACCATTATGTCGCCAGGTTTTGCGTACTCGAAGGCGAACAGCACAAGTTCTACGGCTTCTTCTAAACTCATGATAAACCGTGTCATGCTCGGGTCGGTAATCGTCAACGGCTTGCCCGCCTTGATCTGCTCAATGAATAATGGGATTACTGAGCCTCTCGAGCACATGACATTTCCATAACGCGTGCCGCTAATAATCGTCTTATCCGTGGTTCGAGATTTCGCGACAAGTACCCGCTCCATCATTGCTTTACTTATCCCCATCGCATTGATCGGATACGCAGCTTTGTCGGTTGACAACCCGATAACCTTCTCCACGCCCGCTTCGATCGCTGCGGTCAATACGTTATCCATCCCGATAACGTTTGTCTTGACCGCTTCCATCGGGAAAAACTCACACGAGGGGACCTGCTTTAGCGCTGCGGCATGAAATATGTAATCAACCCCGAACATCGCATTGCGAACGCTGTGCAGATCTCGAACATCACCGATGTAAAATTTTATTTTATCGTTGCGATAGTGACGGCGCATATCATCCTGCTTTTTTTCATCGCGAGAGAAGATCCGAATCTCCCTAACACCAGAATCAATGAATCTATCCAGTACTGCATTGCCGAACGACCCCGTTCCGCCCGTAATCAGAAGCACTTTATTGTCAAACACCGAGGCCCCCCCTAACTCTAGCATTATTTCGTAACGTACAACCTCTCTATTACTTTAATCTGTTTTCTTAGATCGTAGCCCGCTAATTCGAGTTGCCTATCGTAACGAATACGCTCGTAACCGTTGGCGTATGTCAACACCTGTTTCACCCAATCAGAGATGCCTCCTGAAATGAAATCAAGATTCGAAGTTACTTGCGCCTCAATTGGCACCGCCGAACTTGTTAGACATTTGAGCCCCGCTGCTTGTGCCTCAATTAGTACCAAACCTAAACCTTCAAATCGCGATGGCAGCAAAAACATGTCCATCGCTTGCATCAGTTCAGGAACATCTTCGCGTCTCCCCATAAATAACACCGCATCCGATAATCCGTAATCGCTCACGCGCTGACGGATGTTATCCTCTAACGGCCCGTTACCTACTAACATGAGTCTGGCGTTCGGAAGATGTCGGTAGGTTGCGTGAAATATATCAACGAGCAATTCGTGATTTTTCTGATAAACGAATCTGCCCGCATGACCGAGCACGACGCAATCATTCAATCCCAATTCTCGTCTGTATTGTTCACGGACTTGCGGGTTATAGCTGTAACTTTGAACATCGATTGCGTTGTTCAATATTCGAATTCGGTCGCGAGGGATTTGAGTACCAAACAACCATTCTGCCGCCAGATTCGAGCATGCCCAGAAGTCCGTTGCCAAATCGCGACTGAACTTGGATCGTTGGGTATAGTGTCCCTCTACTAAAGCTTCCCTTTTAACCGGGTCCGCAACGTCTACCATCGTACTGTGAGAATGCACTATGATTTTAGGAACACCGCGCTCGATCGCCAATTCTTCAACAATGAAGCTTTTCCAATAGGAAGTATGTAAGTGTATCGCATCGTATCCCTCATCCAAAATCGCTTTCATTTCCTGAATAAACTGCTCTTCATTCTCATCCGAAGAACAACTCAGATAATGAATTTTTCCACCCTGGGAATTGATCTCGTCCGCAAAATCCAAAGATGGACTTCGCGTCGCAATGTCGAACCGAAACCGATCACGGTCAATGAATCGCCAGTTTTGCAGTACATATTGCGTAACGCCGCTTCCTGAATTGGTAAGCGGCATATGCAAGACTTTGATCTTATCCATCTCGTTACCTCGCTCTACGCTCTTACGACCGCCTTGGACTTACCAGCCAAAAACTGCTCGATAATTCGTACGATTGCCACCGACTCCTGTTCCGTCAGTTTAAACCCCTTATTCTCATGCCCGTATATCCGCGAGATAAAGTCACCAAGTTCATACCGGATCCCTTCTGTTGCAAACTTGGAGAAAAACTTCTCGTTATGCTCCGGATTCTCGTGACGCACTTCGAAATGCTGGGTCTTCCACCACGGGGCTTCGACATAGATGTAACCTTGCGTGCCGGAAATAACCATCTGTCCTTCCGACTTGACGCCCAAGCCTACCTTGGCGGTAGCCACTGCCCCGTTATATTTTAAATGAATCTTCGAATATACATCAACGCCGCTTTCATCGTCGAAGCGCTCAAAACGTATCTCCTTATAGTTCGTTCCGAGCAGCTTCACGATCGCAAGCAGCGGGTAACTCGCCAGCTCGGTTACGCTGCCGCCGCACTCCTCCGGTCGAAGCTCGCGAACATCGCCTTCGACCAGCTTCGTGAACGTCGCTTCGACGTCGCGAATCTGACCGATCCTCCCGCTGCGTGCAATCGCCAGCAGTTGCAGGAAACCCGGTGCATAAGCAGTCTTGATCGCTTCCATTAAAACAAGCCCTTTTCCCTTCGCTAGCGAGAACATTTCCGTAGCTTGTCTTGCCTCCAATACCATCGGCTTCTCGCATAGCACATGTTTGCCAGCATTCAGCGCACGCTTAATATATTCGTAGTGCGTAATATGAGGAGAAGCAATGTACACCGCATCGATTCGTTTAAAGAAGTCGTCAAGGTCATTCGTAGCAAACTTCAACTCGAACTGCTGCGCATAAGCATTTGCACTCTCAATTCGAGGATTATAGACGCCCTCCAGGTTCGTGCCGCTTACGAACTTCACCTCCGGTGCAAACCGTTTGGCGATTCGCCCAGTACCGATTACACCGAGTTTAACGATGCTATAATCCTGCTCGCGGATCATCGTGCTGGAAATCCCCTTGGTACGTTCAAGATAAACGACATCGCAATATTGTTTCAGGAAGTCAAACTTCCCTCTCCAATCCGACCCGACGGTAAAGACATTAATCCCCAGCCGCTGAATATCTTCGACCTTCTGCCCTTCATGATCTTCGATAATGATCTCGTCGGCAAAACCTGTCCGCTTAATATTCTCGATTCTCTCCATCAGCGAATGGACAACATTCATTTTGCCGCGATATTCGTCATATTGCTGCGTCGTGACGCCAACAATCAAATAATCGCCAAGCGCTTTCGCACGTTCGAGCAGCTTATAATGCCCTTCGTGGAACAGATCGAATGAGCCGTATGTGATGACTTTTTTCATTCGCATGTCCCCTCCTGCAATAAATGATAACGCGTAGCCGGATGACCCTTCCGCTGTTCCTCGGGCGGAAACTTCATATAATCGCCGAACTTGAAAGTCAAATATTCATCGTACTCTCTAGCCGCCGGGAATAGATGCCCTTCGAACTGGATATCCGCAAAGTCGACGTACCATTGCCGATAGTAACCGTACTGTCCGTTGTTAGGCGTCGGGAAGGTTAGCTTCCTCACCATTCGCGTTTCCTTACGATTGCAGATACGCTTGAGTCCGTCATACATCGCGAAAATGAAGTCTCGCGGGATCCATGCGACGCTGCCATAGACCGCCCTCATCCACGGGTTGCGATCGGACTTCGCACCCACGGCCGACCACAACAACTTCCTCACGACGGTACATGCGAAATTGTGAATGCGACGGAGGAACAAATTGTCCGGAACATTGTCCATCGGGAAAATATCGATAAATACACCGGTTGGATACGGCATATGTTCTTGACCTTTGCGAACGAACTCCGTACCGACTCGCCTGACCTTCCCGTAACCCCATCGGTAACCGGGCGTGCACTTATGATCTTGGAAGTAAAATTTAGACTGATCAAGATCGTTCATGCAAGCCTCTCGAAAACGCTCGTACTCCGGGCGCATCATGGCTACGTCGGCATCGTCATCCCATGGAATATATCCTTTGTGGCGTACAGCGCCTAAAGTCGTTCCCGCGATAATGCAGTATTTAATGTCGTTTTTCTTGCAAACGCGATCCACTTCCAACAACATCTCGAGCTGAATCATCTGAAGCCGTCGCAAATCTTCCGGAGGCATTCGTTTGTATGAATCGTTCATGAGTACCTCCATCCGTTCAATGATAGGGTTACTACTTATATCGGTTATTTGCGAAAAACCTGTAGTAATGAAGGCGGTAATGCGAGTTGAAATATTTGCTAATTGCCTTACTGAAGTATTGTAATTAATTCGTCAGCCAATCGACAAAATCCTTTATTTTTCGCGCATCTTCAATACTGCTTGGCCTTTTCGGCTATTTATAATAAGCTAGGAATAGACTTTCCAACACTGCTTGGCGGAGGCGCTATGAATAAGCTCATTTCCTTATGCATGATCGTTAAAAATGAAGAAGCATTCCTAGAACGCTGTTTGCAGAGCGTACGCGCGTTCGTAGACGAAATCGTCATCGTGGATACCGGCTCCACCGACCGAACGAAAGAAATCGCCAAGTCATTTACTGATAAAATTTACGATTTCGCATGGATCAACGATTTTTCCGCCGCGCGCAACGAATCGCTCAAGCATGCGACTGGCAAGTGGATCTTGGTCATGGATGCCGACGAGTATATGGAAGAGATAGAAATCCGCGGATTGCGCGATTTTCTAACCAAGGAACGACCGACAAACAGCAAGCTCTATCAATTGGGCGTCCGAAACTTTCAGGGGGATCAGAAGAACCCTACCGTCGTAGAGTCGCAGGTTGCGCGCGTATTTGCAAACCGAATGAAGATTCATTATCATCGCGCCTTACATGAACAACCGCGGACCGCGAAAGGTGTCGCTCCGCGAGTCGTCGCGATCCCTTATCAGATATTGCACTCCGGCTATTTAAACCATGTAATGACAGCTAAGAACAAACATGATCGCAACTTGAACATTTTCAACGATATGAAAGAGCAAGGAGAATTCAACGCATACGATCATTGCATGATCGGTCTCCAACTGGCTATGATGAAGAACGATGACGAAGCGATGCCGCATCTTCGGATCGCTCTCGAATCCGGCGATACCAAAGCCGTATGGTACAAAAACACGGTGTTCGCCATGATTGAAATCCACATGCGACACAGAAGATTCGTCGAGGCCTTTAATCTGGTGGAACAATATCTCCAGCCTTATCATCAATACCCCGACATCAAGTGCCTGCGCGGCGTAATTATGCTTGAACTAGGCTTCCGCAAGCTGAGCAAGCGAGAGTTTCTTGCAGCTTATCAAGAGGCGGAGAAACGATCAGCGACCAACCAAGAGATCGCCATCGCCAATCCGGATTATGGGATGAGGATGCCGCTCTGGCAATTGGCAATAGGTTACGAAAGAGAGAACCAACTGAATGAATCGGTCGCCTATTTAACCCGCCTTCTCGTGGCTAACGGCAAAGATCTAAGCGCCCTGATCAAACTGATAGAGATTCTATCCTTGAGGGATGGCGCGACCAATATTGCCGGTTTCCTTAACAAACTGCTGCATATCGATGACGATGAGACCCAAACGACGATAATAAGAAAAATCGCAATATCCATCGGCAACAAAGAGCTTGCTCGACACTATGTTGCAACGCCTATTAACCGATTCGGCATTGCCGACCAGTTGAAGTATGCTCTATTAACGCAGAGTCAGCATGACTTCGAACTTGCCTTACTGAGCCGTTCGCAGCAAGAACTCGAGGATCTGACGGTCATCAAAATCGTTGTCATGGGCGGAATTGTCTGGTCCCGTCCCGATTGGCTCCAACGTTATGCTCACTCCACGAATGAAGAAGCGCAAGGTTACCTGCAATTCGCGAACACTGTTCTAGAGGTCCAGAATCCGCCTGTGGATGTTGCTCGATTCGATCACGCTGCGTTTGAAACGTTAAGCCAACTCTATGTGTTAAAGCAATGGGATGCCTACGATCGATTAATCGAAACCTATGGCTCTCCGGCCCTGATTAATCAACTTGCTAGCTTCTTTCTTCTCAAACATTACAAAGAGCCTGCCTTGCAATACTACCAGCACCTACTGGACAATGACGAGTTGACCGCTGAAAGCTGCGACCAGTTGGGACACCTCCAGAGCATCGAAGGAGATCCGGAAGACGCCTTGTCCTTCTGGTCGCATGCGATTGAGCTAAAGCCTGCCGTCCCAAGATTCTACATTCAATATTTAACTCATTGTCCGGATTCGGAGCGCCGCGCTCCAATAAAAGAGGCACTGACCGAACGCTATCCCGAATATGCCGACTTGTCTCTTCTGAAAGCCTTATAAAAATTAACAAACCGCTAAAGGATTTTCCCTTTAGCGGTTTGTCGTTCTCGAGCCTGTTATTGCATGCTTTCCACCGTCGGCTTCTTCATCGCCGTAGCCCAAGTTTCTCGTACGTCGACGAGATAATTCAACACCTCGCGAGCAGGTTCCACGACTTTGCGCGAATTTGCTTGAATGAGTTGGTGAATCCAATACTCATACACCAGTACGAGATTGCTTGAAACCTCGTAGTCGAAGTTTAACGATGCAATAAGCTCGTTTATGATTCTCTGCGCCTTCTGCAAGTTCGCGTTCGCCTTCTCCGCGTTCCGTCCCTCAATACCCTCAATCCCCGCCCGAACGAACTTGATTGCTCCGTCATATAGCATGAGGATAAGCTGCGGACCGGAAGTTTGCACGGCTGCTTGCTGATATTTCTGATATGGATTGTTAATCATCTCATACCCCTTTATCGAACATAATGCTTTCGCCGAGGCCGTTTTGACCGTATGCGTTTTGTTGTCTCTTCGTTGCGTTCATACGTTGCATGCCGTCCTCAGCCTCCTGCTTTAATGCCGACATCCTGCTATAAACAGCTTTATCATATTTGGCGAGCTCTTTCAACAATAATTTCTCGTTCTCGGTTAATGAACCTCGACGTTGCACTTCGTCTACTAGCGTTTGCCGAAGGTCCGTTAACGAAACGTATTCTTCATATCCTGGATCCTGTTCGGGATCCGCCAGTCGCAATGTTACCGCCAATACTTGTATCATCAGCTCTTCCATAGCGAATTAGTTCGATCCGAACAGGGCGCTAGACTGAGATTGATAGCGGTTCATCGCCGTTTCCATCGCGGTAAATTGCTTGTAATAGTTCACTTCAAGACGATTCAGCCGATCGTTCGCGCTAACGATTCTGGAATCCAAACTTCGCAATAGCTCGCTGATCGTGCTTGACTCCAAGAACGTTGCGTCCTTGCTGATACTCGATTTCGACGTGCCTGCTTTAGCAGACAATTCTTCAATCGCTGACATCAGCGTATTCGACAACCGATTAAACAGACCGTTATCCGGATTGCTCGGCGAAGTCTTCAACTTCGCGTCTGTCTGACTCGTTTGTTGCGTGAAGAACTTTTCGATTTGATCCGGGTTGCTTTCGATCGCTTTGCGCAACTTCGCCTCGTCTTTTATAACCAGCTTGCCTCGTTGCGACCATTCTCCGGTTTCTATGCCTAAAGAAGTTAAGTTAACCTTGACTCCATCGATCGTAACGTCTGTAATAGCGGCAAGTCGCATGCTATCTACCATAGAGGTAAGCGTTGGATCACGGCGAATAAGTCCGCTCTTGGCCTTCTCTTCCCACATTTTGATTTCATCTTCGCTCATTTCGGCTTTCTGCTCCGAACTTAGCGGCGAAAACTTACGATAACGTTCTTCGTTGATCTTGTTATTTGCAGTCTCAAGCAGATCGTTATACTCTTTAATGAATGTCTTGATCGAATCTACGACCTTATCCGTATCGGATTTAACGGTAAGCGTCGTTACGGAGCCCGCAGACAGAGCATTCAACGTGACGGTGACGCCGTTCTCCGTGAACGAGTTGCTTGAGCGCTCCGTCTCGATACCATTAATGACGACTTTGGCGTTCTGACCGATCGTCTCGCCGATCAAGTTGAATTTAGCGAATAAATCTCCGCTTATGGCAACGGACCCCGAACCGTCGGATTTGATCGTAAGCTTGCCTGTAGCAGCATCAATGGCCGCCGTAACGCCGGCACCTGCATCGGCGTTAATGGTATTCAGCAAGTCATCCAGTGTGGCGTTCTCTCCAACCGTTATCGTGCTCCCGTTGATTGTAAAACTAACATTGCCGCCGACAGGCGTATACGATAGTTTACCATCTGCTTTCAAGGAAGCCAATGTATCGGAACTCGTCGTTACTGCACCGATTCCACTGGAGCTAGATAATCCCCCAAGTTGAAAATCATCCAATAAGGTTCCCCCGGTCGTGATGGACGTTGCTCCACCCGTTTTGGAAGTGAGCGACAACTTCCCGGTAGTCCCATCGATAAATGCCGTAACGTTCATGTCTTTATCCGCATTGATCTTAGCGACCATGGAATTTAACGTATCGACCGTTTCGTCTAATTGAATCGTCTTACCGTTAATGGTGACATCCACTTTGCCGCCGACTGCCGTATAATTCAAGGTACTGCCGTTCAATTGGTTCAGCTTTTTAGTCTTATCGACAGTACCGACGCCGGTCGTACTGACCACCGAAGAGGAAGTAGCCAACTGTTTGACTTCGATAGACATCGATCCCGCGATCGCCGAAGAATCGGCTTTGGCGCTCACGGCAGACGTATTGCCAGAGGCGTTAACTTGCTTGGCGCTTACCATGCCTTGCAAGCCGTAATTAAACAATTTATTGTTGCGGAAGTCAACCATCTTGATGTTAACGTCCCGATATTGTTCACGCTGCCATTCTAGCATCGTCTTTTGTTGATTTAGTTTATCGAGCGGCGCGCGCTGCGCCTTCATTAAATTTTTAACGATCGTGTCGACGTCCAGACCGGAAGATATCCCTGTTATTCTCATTACCATTGTATTCGCCTCCTATACTTTCTCGTCGACCAAGATGCCGGCGAATTCCATCATTTTCGCGACCAAGTCTAACGTCTTCTCCGGCGGAATCTCACGAATGAGTTCACCGGTTTCTTTATTAAACACTTTAACGGTTACTGCTCTTGTCTGCTCGTGCACTTTCATCTCGAACGTCGTAGAAGGTCCTTCCAGAGCCTTAATCGCACGATCGATCGCTTTAATCAGCTGTTCTTCTCCTACGGACAGTTTAACGCCCTGCAGCTCGGCGTTGTGCATCTGTTTTCCGTTGCGAACGAGTTCAGCATCGAACCCAGAACCTGCATGTTTCGTGGAGACGTTCTCCGTTGCGGCTTTATTAGCGGTTGCGGTATTGTTAGCAGGCGAGATGTTCGTAATAGGCGAGGATTGTATCTTCATCTTATCACTCCGTCCGAAAGAATAGTGTTATCTATTATATCGACGGATAGCAAGACATTATTTAGCGAAAAATAAAAAAGACCTTGGGAGATCCCAAGGTCTTCGGTACGAGCGATGATTAACGCAGGAGCGACAATACGCCTTGTGGCGCGGAGTTCGCTTGCGCAAGCATAGCTTGCGAGGATTGAAGCAAGATTTGGTTCTTGGAAAGCTCGACCATTTCCTTCGCCATGTCCGTATCGCGAATACGGGACTCGGATGCCGTAAGGTTCTCGATCGTCGTACCCAGGTTGTTGGAAGTGTATTCCAAACGGTTTTGCATTGCACCGAGTTGAGCGCGTTGCGTGGATACGGCTTCGATAGCCGATTCGATGCCGCTGATGCCGGCAGAAGTTGCCAGGCCGTAGAAGCTAGTCGTTGCAATACCCGTAATGCTGATCGTTACGGAGTTGTCGTCAGCTTGAATGCTGATCGTGCTCGTGATGTTGATGCCGTTGAACGTCGTGTTGTCCATGATGCTGTCGATTTGGCTGGACAGCGCGTTAAGCTCGACGTCGATGTTTGCTTTTTGGCTCGTGGTGTACGTGCCGTTCGCTCTTTGAACTTGCAGCTCTTTCATACGGCCAAGCATGGAGCTGATTTCGTTCATTGCGCCCTCTGCCGTTTGTACGAAGGAGATACCGTCTTGAACGTTACGTTGCGCTTGTTCGAGACCGCGGATTTGACCGCGCATTTTCTCGGATACAGCAAGGCCAGCAGCGTCGTCGCCTGCACGGTTGATGCGAAGACCCGAAGAGAGCTTCTCCATGTTCTTGCCCGTTGCAACGTTGTTCAAGCTCATGTTGCGGTGGTTGTTCAGTGCGGTAATGTTGTGGTTAATACGCATTTGTAATTTCCTCCTTGAATGGTTAAGTAAGTCCACATCCTTGTGGATATGCCAGCGTCAGGTCGGCCGCCCGGAACTGGCTATATTATGTATATCGGCTTCGGAAGTCTATGCTTTATAGCTTTTCGGAACTTTTTTTAATTTTTTTAAGTTTTTGCGCGAGAATCGCTATATCCGACTGTTGTGTCGCCGATTCGCGGTTCGTTTCCTTTACGGCGACGATCAACTCTTTACGCAGAATTTCAATTTCTCGCGGTGCGGCAATGCCGATCTTGACGGTGTCTCCGTCCACTTCGAGCACCGTGATCTCAATATGATCTTGAATGACGATCGATTCGCCTTTACGTCGGGATAGCACCAGCATCCTACCATCACCTCTTCCTATTTCGGATCGCTCGTTTGGAATAATGAATGTCTCGTCGTATAGCTCGTCTTGGCCAGAACGACTTGCTTGCCTAGTCGGCTACCGAGATTAACGATTACGGGCGCCAATAAGTTGGCGGTAGCCGTTTCCAATTGACCATTAATTGACACGATTACGCGGACCGCCACCTGATCGGCGGAGTTTATTTTCAATCCCTCGACGACCTGATCGGGAAGTTCGCATTCATACTCCGAATAAAACTCGAACGGATCGGTGATGACAAAAGAGACTTCTCCGTCATCGATGCTTTGGAGATACGAAAACGGAGCGTGTTCTTCTACTTCTATCAAGGTAAATCGTTTTAATTCCTCAAACCCGGGAATCCCCTGTTCGAACCGAACAATGTCCTGCTCTCGAATGTCCAACTCGCCGAACCTTGCGGTATGTACGTTCATATCGTTCCCCCGAATGGTTTAAAATAAATAAACAGCTATAGCGCGCTCGGAACTCTCGCCTATAGCTGATTTTATGCCGAGATATCGATCACCGGCGGCGTTATTGTAACCTTAGGATACTGTTCCATGTAAATATTAACGGAACCTCTATGGAAATTGATCTCTGGGCGTTGAATCTGCGCTTGGATATTAAGCTCGCCGGGGATGAACTGAATATCCGGATCGTTCGGAATATAATCGAAGCTAGTGTTGTCCAACGACGCCGGTCCATACACCTGCAAATCCGGCGCGCCTTCGACGAACTCGTTCAACGCCAACTCCGGAATCGGATTCCCCTTGATTCGCAGATCGCCCATTCGATTACCCTCATCCACGATACGATTAAGATTCTCAATAGCAACCTGCTTATACTGCGAGTAAATCCGGTTCCAGAACACTTCCATGTTCCCGCCGTCCAGCGCCTCCCACGTTCGGGAGTTATCGATGTTGAGCTGTCCCGGTCGATTATGCGCGATAATCTCCGGCTTGCTGGATGTAACATGAAGCGTTGGCTGCGGCCTCCGGATCTCGAATTGGCCTCGTTCGGATTGAATGCCGATCTTCCCGCGCTGGGATTGAACCGATATGAATGGTACCACTTCAATCCCACCTCATCCCGGAAGTTATCTTAGGAAATCGACGAGCGACGGTTGTATGACCTTAGAGCCGACAGACAGCGATGCCTGATAGACGCTCTCGTTCACCTTCGCTTTAATAATGAGTTCTTCCATGTCCGCGTCCTCGGTCTTGGACTGCAACGTCTGAAGGTTGACGTTCAAATCCTTCAACCGGTCTTCCATCAGCTCGATGCGATTAATGCGCGCGCCGACTTCCGCTTGCTGCGTCAGCACCTTGCTGTAGCGGCTTTCTAGATGTCCAAGTTGACCGCTAACGGCCGAATGATCGTTCGCTCTCAGCCCCGCGATCATCTTATCGAGAACGTCGAACAAGTTGTCGTCCTCGTTCTTAGGCGCGGTAACCCCGGGAGGCGGATAACCGAACACGTCGTTGCCGATCAAGTTGACGTCAAGCTGTACGCCGGCATTCACGATGAAGTTAATATCGCCGTTATCCGTAATGGCTTCCGCAGGATTGGTCGACGAATCATACGGCACCTTGTCGGTGAATTGTCCGTTAAAGATGTATTTGCCCTTGAATTGGCTATTCGCGATATCGAGAAGTTGCGCTTTCAGCTGGCTCAACTCATTGGCCACGTTCTCTAGCGCTACGTCGGGGTTCGTGCCGTTCGAGCCTTGCACGCCCAGTTCTTTCGCCCGCTTAATAACGTCTCCGACCTGCGACAGCATCGTATCGTTGAAGTCGAGCCACGAAGTCGCCGAATCGACGTTGGATTGATAGCGATCGTTCACCGCCAAGTCGCTGCGGTAACGCAGGGCGTAAGTGATCCCGACCGGATCGTCCGAAGGACGATTAATGGTGCGGCCCGTCGACAATTTCTCCTGTAAGCCTGCGGATTGACCCAAGTTCGAGCTTATATTGCGCAGCAATTGCGCGGTTATGGTTCCTTGCGTTACGCGACCCATCATGGCGGTTACCCTCGCTCTCTACGGACTATTATCTGCCTACCGTGCCCATGCCGTTAATGATTTTGTCGAGCGTCTCGTCCAATGTCGTCATGAACCGGGCAGCCGCGTTGTAGGCGTGCTGGAACTTGATCATGTTGGCCATCTCTTCGTCGAGCGAGACGCCGCTGACGGATTGGCGACGGGAGTCGACTTGATCGACGACGATCTGATAATTGTCCGTCTGGCGTTGCGCCTCTTGCGTCTGGATGCCGAGCTGTCCGACGATGGAGCGGAAGAAGTCGCTGACCGTTCCTTCTCCCGTAATGGCCGTCGCGCTGACGGAACTGAAGTCGATCTTCATATCGTTGAATTGGGCGATCAACATCGCGATGTCTTTGTTGCCTTTGACGACCGATTCCGTCGTGCCGTTGACGACGGTACGCAGCGAAGACGTGATGTTGGAAGCGTCGGCTTCGATGTCGGCGCTAAGTCTGATGTTACCCGCCGTAAGAGCGCCGCCGTCGCTGGACACGAAGAACGGTCCGCCGGCTTTCAACGGCTCCTGAGCCGTATAGCCGAGTTGATGCAGGCCGTTAAGTCCCTTCACGGTGACGGTAAGATCGGTAGCTAGCGTTCGATTGGCGCCGTTATACGGAACGCCGCCAAGCACGGTCCCTTCTGGCAACACGGACCCTGCGGGAATCGTAACCGTAATGTCGCCGTTGACCATGCCGTTGACGAGCGTATTCAATTGGTTCTGGTAATCGACGACGAACTGATCGCGGGAGCGAATCATCCCGTATATTTCGCCGCCTGTCAGGTCCGTCCCGAAGCTGCCGATGACGCCGTCTTCCGTAAGAACGGCGGGGGTATCGTTATCGACCAACGTCTGATTGCCCATCGTGATCTGATAAGAATCGGAAGTCTCCAACACCTTGACGTTCGCCATCTTGGACAGCTCGTCCACGAGCACGTCCCGTTGGTCCCGCAAATCGTTCGCGTTATCGCCGTAGGCTTCGATTCGGCGGATTTGCTGCGTCAGCTCCGCGATCGTCTGAACGGACGTATTCATCTGCGCCACCTTGACTCCGATATTCTCGGACAGATCGGACCGAAGATCCTCGAGCTGACGGCTCGTCTGGTTGAAAGCGTCGGTCAGCGCGCGGGCGGTTTCCCGTACGAGCTTGCGTGCGGTCAAGTCTTCGGGGTTCTCGCTGAGATCGTGCCAGGAGTTCCAGAACTTGTCGAGCACGGAACGCAATCCGGAATCCGACGGCTCGTTAACGATCGTCTCCAGCTTCGTCAACGTATCCAATTGTATCGAATAACTGCCCAAGCTTTGGTTCTCGTTCCGGTACTGGCCGTCCAAGAAGTTCTCCCGAATGCGAGTGATCGAGCTGAACTCAACGCCCGTGCCGAGTTGGCCCGGCGCCGTCGACTTCGTCATGCCGATGGCTTCCATCGGTTTGGAAGCGACCATATTAACCGTCTGGCGAGAATAGCCGACCGTATTCGCGTTCGCAACGTTATGACCGGTCGTCTGCAGCGCGACTTGTTGCGTAACCAAGCTTCTTCTGGCGGTTTCCAAGCCGTGGAAGGTAGATCGCATGTCATTTACCCCGTTTCGTTCTAGTTAGATGCCGTCATGCGCGGGAATCGAAAATTTTAAGATTAGACTTCCCGTACGAGGAGTCGGAAGGTTTCTTGTATACGTAATCCTGATCGTCGTAGCCTCCGGTGAGCAAGCTCAAGGAGTAGTCGTTGAATTCGATCGAATGCTTCGCGAGATTCATGTTCAAGTCGTTGAGCACTCTCAGCTTCTCCATCGCGGCGCTCAGCCGGTCGGCAATCTCGGAAAGCGCAAGCTTATCCGCGGGATTCGTCATCATGCGGACCAACTGCGCCACCTTCAGCGAAGGCGTAGGCATGAATCCGCGTTCCCTGAGCATTTCGTTCGCAGCCTTTACCCTTCTGGCATCGGCTTCGACGATCAGCTTGAGCAAGCGCGCTTCCTTGTTCACCGTCTCGTTCAATAGATCGACGTTGTTGACGATCAACGCTTCTTTCTTCTTCGATCCGAGTTCGATCATTTGCTCGTGTTGCCGCAGCAACGTCTCCAGCGAGTCAGTCAACTCTTGGAACGACATGCCGTCACCTCTGTCTGCTTGAGATCTTAAGCTATTCGCGTACGAACGGAAGCAATTTCTCCGCGAGCTTGCCCGCGTCTACGTTGTACGTGCCGGTGGACACTTCCTGCTTCAATTCCTCTATGCGCTTCGCGCGGCTAGGTTCGTCCGACCGCTGCGCTCCCAACAGCTGCATCGCCTCCGGCGAAAATTGCACCTCGTCCTTGCGCTTCTTGCCCTCCGCCTGGCTCGTGCGAGCCTCGGATTGCTGTTGATACGTACGATAAGCGCCAATGCGCTGGGTATCGTTGATTTTCACGTGAGATCACCTCGACAAATAAAAAAGACCGATAATATATATTCCTATTATCGGTCGATGCTTATGAATTGTTTAGAGGCTTATTATTTCCTGTCCTTATATCGGTCGGTGATCTGGTACGCCGCGCCGTTGCGGTAATCCTGCGTAGCGGATGACGGCCCGGCTTGCGAATTCCGGATGTCCTTCTTCAGCCTGGTCCTGCACGGATCGCACATGTTGCTCTCGCGAATGAGCGTGCCGCACACCTCGCAAGGGTACGTCAGGTTCGGCGCGTCCATGAGCGAAATCCGACCTTCCCTGACCCAGCGCGTGATCTGCTTGACGCTGATCTCCGTGTCGTCCGCCAACTGCTGAATGTTCAATCCTTTATTCTTCCGAAGGTACTCGATGCAGCGCTCGTAATCTTGCTCGAGTTCTTGGTGGCATTGGTTGCACACTTCGCGAAAATGCTTGGAGAACAACTTATTGCAACGGGGACAATAGACTAGATTCATGCCTCGTCCTCCTCCCATACGACAGGTTTCGACTGCTACTAAAGTCCATTATAGTAAATTTTACAAGTTTGTGCATGCGCAATTAGAACTAGGCCGAGGCGGAAGGCGCAGTCGGTTTCGTTGCCTTGTCCGTCTTCTTGCCGTACGTTGCCTGAAGCTGCGCCGGCACGCTGCCGAAGATAAGCCAGGACAGTCCGGTCATGCGGCAGACGGCCGTAACGACGATCCACGAAATGCCCAGCGCGAGCACGAAGCCTCCGGCGTACCACAGGTGGTGTACCATCGAGCCGCCGCCCTCTAACGGGAACTTCCGGTAGACCATCAAGACGAGCGGATGGAATAGGTACACGCCGAACGAAACGATACCTAGATGGCGAATACGTCCGACGAGCCACGACGTGTTCATTCGATTCCCGATCAAGAACGCGATTTGCATCAGAATGATCGGGGTCAGCATCGTGTGGCCGTCCCATAGGATGTCGTACGTCAGTTGCTTATATGGCGTGCCGTGCATGCGAGCGTTGTACCAGATCGTTACGTACGAAGCCGCGAATCCGATCCAAGTACCCCATAGCACGATCCATCCGGCGATGCGCGCGGGCGTCGCGTTCGCCTTCGTGACCATCAGCCACCCTTTGATCCGATCGAAGTAAATGCCGAGCCACGCCCCCAGGAAGTAGTGCCCGAAATACGACGGCGACCAACTTCCGCGGTTCGTCACTTGCCAGTATTCGCGGTTGTACAGGAAGAACGCCCATTGCAGCCCGACGCCCAGCAAGACCGCGATCGCCGCCAACCAGCGGAACCTTTGGAACAGGAACAGCAATACCGGGAACAGCAAGTATAGCTGAATGTTGATGAAGACGAAGTATAAGTGCGTATACGCCTTGCCATGCAGGATATCGTCCCATAGTCTCGGGAACATCGCGGTAATATCCCATGCCTTGTCGTTCTCGTACCACCGGATCGCGAAATACAGCGCCGAGAACAGGATGTACGGAATGACGATATAAGCAAACCGCTTGCTGTAAAATTTCTTAAAACGGTCGAGCGTCATCGATTGCGGATAATAGTTATAGAACAAGACGAAGCTGCTCAGAAGAATGAACGACGTCGTTCCGATTTTGAAGAAGATGTTCAAGAAGTTATAAACGCCGTATACGCTCGTCTCCTTCATATCCAACGTGGCAAAAGAAGTCGAATGCACCAGCAGCACGCCGATAATGGCGATCGCCCGGACGAGATCCAGTTCGTTTAACTTCGCGCGACGTTCCAATTGCGCCTCCTTCTCGAATGGCTGCGAATCTCGCAGACTTCGACGCTTTCTGTCATCCACACATCATAACATAGAGAGAATTGCGGCGTGAAGGACAATCCATTGACAAATTCGGCAGAGATGCCTTCTTATCGCGCCCAAGTAATTCCGTAAACTGTCGAAAGCGAGGAAGCTTCGCGGAGCACCCGCGAGCATTCGTTCATCGTGCTGCCCGTCGTATAGACGTCGTCGAGGAGCAAGATGTTGCCGGCAGGGGGAGCGATGGCATTCGTATCTTCCAATGCGAAAATCCCTCTCATGTCCGTCACCCGGCTACGTCTGCTTTTGAGGCTTTGCTTCTCGGTGTGCCGAACTCGGCGAAGCAGCGGTCGGTAGGGGATCCGATACCATTCGGAGAGGTGCCGCGCGATCCGCTCGGCTTGATTGAAGCCCCTCTCGGCAAGCCTCTCTCGAGAGAGGGGGACGCTGGTTATCGCTTGGAAAATAGGGTGGGCGGACGTTAATGGGGTGGGGTCAGCAGGCGCATCCGCGAGAAGAGAATCCTCCAGCCGCTCCAACGCAAAAGCCGCCATCGCGGCCAGCACCGCGCCAAGCCGTTCTTGCCCTCGATACTTGTACAAGGCGAGCCAATCCTTCATCGCGTCGTCGTACCGAACCGCGCAACGGCAAGCTTCGTAATGGCGTACCGTTCTTCTCGCGCAGTCCCCGCACGTTTCTCCGCGACCGCAGACGCGGCAATGCGGATAGACGATCCAAGGCATCGCCTCTCTGCATGCCCCGCATAACGATTCAAGATGCTTGCGCGGGGCAGGATGGCGCACCGGGAGTTGACGAGCCCGAGTCTTCGGACGACCAGGTTGACCGCACATCGCGCAAGCTTGATTCAAGCGGGAGAACCATGCAGCGAGACGATTCATCGTATGCTCGCCTCCTCGGCGGGAGTTTGAAGATACCCTTGCTTTGCCGCGATCTTGTTCATGCCGCGGATTTGCCGAATCGCCCCGCGTTGAGGTTGGGTTAAGTTTCGCCCTGCGAACGTGACGGCGCCGTTCGGATCCGCGGCCGACCGCCCCGCTCGGCCAGCCATCTGCACGAGCGCCGCGGCATCGAACAGCGCGTCGTCGGCATCCAAGACGATCACGTCGCTCTTCGGAATCGTGACGCCCCGCTCCAGTATCGTCGTCGTGATCAGCACGCGGATCGATCTCTCGCGGAAACCGGATACTTTATCCGCACGGAGCGCATCCTTAGAGGAAGTGCCTTCAATCTGCGCTTCTTCGTCGATGCCGAGGGATGGGCCGGCTTTGCGCAGCAACCGAACCAGGGGATCGACGTAACGGATCATCGGAACGAAGACGAATAGCTGCGCGCCTCGCAGGACGGAAGCTCGGAAAGGCTTAAGCAGCTGTTTCGGGAGCTTGCCGCTCCTAAGCCAACGGGATATGGGAGGCAAGGTAATCCGCTTCGGTACCGGCAGCGGATGGCCATGGAAGCGCACGGGAACCCGCGCGCAAGGCAGACGTCCGCGCTTGACGGCGCGTTGCATGTCGGGCGGCGGCGTAGCGCTTAGATAGAGCGTAACGCCGTCCGGGCGGCAGCACTTGGCCGCGGCGAATTGGAGCATCTCGTCGTCGCGGTACGGGAACGCGTCCATCTCGTCGATCAGCACGAGATCGAACGCTTCCTGGAAGCGAATGAGCTGATGGGTCGTGGCGAGCGTAAGCGCGGCGTTCTCCCAGCGGTCGGCGCTGCCGCCGTACAGGACGGCGCGCGAATATCCGGGGAACGCGGCGGCTAGGCGCGGCGCAAGCTCGAGCACGACGTCCCGCCTTGGCGTCGCGACGAGCGCGCGCCCGCCTCGCGACAGGATAGCTTCGAGCAGCGGGAAGATCATCTCTGTTTTGCCGGCGCCCGTGACTGCCCAGAGCAGGAACTTGTTGTTATGGCGGCGGGCGGCTGGTTCGCCGCGGTCGCCGCCGAGGAACCGCAGCGCGGCGGCAGCCGCCTCTCGCTGCGCGGGGCTCAGGCTCCAGCGGCCGAGAGGGTGCGCGGCCGCCGGAGCCCATGCCGGCGCGCCGGCCTCGAGGGGCGCCGCGCCTATGACGAGCAGCCCGCACGCGCGGCTGCGCCCCATCGTGACGCATGCCTCGCAATACGCGCAGGCATGCCCCCCGCAAGCGGCGCAAGGCGTGCGCCGCAAGCTCTCGTTGCCGCTGCCGCAACGGCGGCAACGCAGCTCTTCCGCCGCCGATCGGCGGCGGGAAGCGCGCAGCCGGCCCCAGCCGCTTCGGCGGCGGGGCGGGGCTGCGCCTGCGGGCGCGACGGCGGCGGTTAGCCGCACCGCGCCCTCGAGGGCGGCGAGCTGCAGCGCCGCCAAATAGTCATCGCCAACATTCCCTACACTCCCTGCGCTCCCTGCACTCACCGCACTCCCACCAACTTCCCTTACCTCCCCAAGCAACTGCAAAGCCTCATCCTCAAGCAACGAGCGCCCGGACAATCGCTCGCCGATCTCTCTTGCAAGCCGAATGACTCGTTCATCCAAGGATTCCGAACCTTTTCCAAACTTCCCGAACAGCGTCATTATCTCAACAAAACGCGCATTCCCTTCCGCCCAGACCTCTCTTGCAACGCGACTCAACTCATCGCGCGCCCGCTTTTCACCCCATCCCCCCTCCTGCTCGACTTTCAACCTATCAATAGCTTGCTCTACCTTCAGCCTGTCGCAAATCTGCTCCGCCACGCCAAGCGGAACTTCCTCAGCCAGCCGAATCAGTCCAGCCGCGCCCCGCTCCTGCCAATAATGCCGATCGACCTTCCAAGCGATCGAGAATCGGAACTCCCAAGCTCCAACAGCACCCTCTGGTTGCAAGCCATACACCGCTGCTCTCACGAGCATCCCCTCCTAACGCAACATTACAACGCCAAAAAAAGCACACCCCCATCGCCTTCCGGCAATCGAGGTGTGCTTCACCCGTAATCTCTCGCTATGTTTACAGTGTATTCCAGTTGTTCGGATCGCGCAATATCTATCCCTTATCCATGCTCACCAACGCCGCCACATCGGCAATCTCGTAACATGCTCCCTAACCCCAAGGTCAATCCACACGACCTGCTCTTTTTCATGTTCCTGCCCAGCTCCATGCTCTTGCTCTTGCCCTTGCCCTATTGCATGCTCCTGCCCTTGCCCGCCATACTGCCCCAGCTCTTGCCCTAGCTCCTGGCCCAGACCCTGCTCCGAGCCCGCCGCCGCCACCTCGCGAGAGCGCTCCCAACGATGCAGCTTCAGCTTCGCTTCCTCGTCCTCCCACCGGATCCAGCCGATCCCGCTTCCATCGCGGGTGAAGCGCTCCACGATCGCTCCGGTCTCGTCGCTCGAGCCGTCCAGCACGACCGTAATGCCGACGTCCGTGCCCGTGCGCCGGGAATAGCGCTGCAGCGCCCTGACGCAGCCCTCGATCTCCGACTCGTGATTGCCAGCGACAAGCACGTAGTGACGGCGAATTCCGCCGGCGACGCTTCTCTTGTACACCCAATGCGCGACCAACGCAGCCGCCGCGTAACAGCCGATGATCCATAACAGCTCGGGAATCACCGCGGCCACCTCCCTCGACTTCTTAAGGTTGTGCATCAATATATGCCGCGGCTTATGCAGGAGTTCCGGCGATCGACCCGGACATCCGCCCACCGCAACGCACAAAAAAATCGAAGCCCCCAAGGAGCTTCGATTCCCTAAATCCGTTATGTATGATGCCCTACAGCGTTACCCACCCGTACTTGATCGAGTTGATAACCGCCTGCGTGCGGTCGTCCACTTCCATCTTCTGCAGAATGCTGCTGACGTGGTTCTTGACCGTCTTCTCGCTGATGAACAGGTTCTCGCCGATCGTCTTGTTGCTCTTGCCTTCCGCCATCAGGCGAAGCACTTCGGCTTCCCGCCTCGTCAGCGGGTTGTTGCCGCGAGGGATGAACTTCGTGATCGTCTCCCGGCTCGCCGCCGCGCCCGAAGTCGCGCCGATCTCGTCGAGGTACGTCATCCGGCGGAGCTGGTTGATCAGCTTGCCCGTCACCTTCGGATGGATGTACGCATGGCCGTCGGCGACGGTACGGATCGCGTTGATTAGCGATTCCGCTTCCATGTCTTTAAGCAAGTAACCCGTCGCGCCCTTGCGAAGGGTTTCGAATACGTAGCTCTCATCGTCGTGTATCGAGAGGATGATCACCTTAATCTCGGGGAAAATATCGCGCAGCCGCTCGGTCGCCACGACGCCGTTCTCCGTCGGCATGTTGATGTCGAGCAGGACGACGTCGGGCTTCTGCTTATTGCAGAACTCGAGCACTTGAATGCCGTCTCCGCATTCGCCGATCACTTCCAAGTCGCTCTCCATGTTAAGGATGCGCTTCAGTCCCTCGCGAAAGAGCTGGTGGTCGTCCGCTAGAAGTACTTTAATAAGGCGGGTCGCTGTTTTAGTCTCCACTTGCGATTAGCTCCTTTCCTGGATCTGATTTGATCGGTACTTCTATGTTCAACTTAGTGCCTTGGCCGACCGCGGAGATGAATTCGATCTTGCCTTGCAGCAGCTCCACCCGTTCCTTCATGCCGATCAGGCCAAAGTGCGAATCGTACCGCGCCCTCGCCATGACGGCTTCGAGGTTGAAGCCGACGCCGTTGTCTTCCACTCGCAGCTCCACCGTATTCTCCTTGAAGGCGATCTCGAGCGAGACGAACGTCGACTGCGCGTGCTTGAGGGCGTTGTTGAACGCCTCCTGCACGAGCCGGAACAACGCGGCTTCCATCGCGGACGGCAACCGCTTCTCCTTGCCCGCCGTATCGAATACGGCGCGAATGCGCGTCCGCTCCTCGAAGTCCTGCACGAACTTGCGAAGCGTCGGCACGAGTCCGAGATCGTCGAGCGCCATCGGTCTAAGGTTGAAAATAATTTTGCGGATTTCTTCGAGTCCGTAGCGGATTTGCGACTTCAGATCGATGAGCTCGTTGCGCACGATCTGCAAGTCCTTCGTATCTAGCAGCCGTTCGGCTATCTCGGTGCGAAGCACCAGATTGGCCAGAGACTGCGCCGGACCGTCGTGGATTTCCCTGGCGATGCGCTTGCGTTCGTCCTCCTGCGCGAGAATGATCTTCAATCCGATCATCTGCCGGTTTTTCGCGGATTCGAGAATGCGCGTGACCTGATTGAGGTCCCCGGCCAAATAATCGAGCACGATGCTCATCTGCAGGTTGATCGTATCCGCCCGCTCGATCGACAGCTCCACGTTCTTCGCGCGCTTCTGCAGCTCGTCCCGCCGGGATTTCAGGTAATGCTCCTTCTCCCGGTAGACCATCAGATCCAGCTGCAACTGCGTCGCCTTCTCATAGGCGGATTTAATATCTTGTTCGGAATAGCGTACGAAGTCGCGGCTTACTTCCGTGAGGCGGATTCTCGCGAGCCGGTAGTCCCGCTCCAGCCGATCGACCTTGTCGATCGTCGCGGTCGTCTCCGTCAGTACGGTCTCCAGCTCTTGATTCAGGGATATTAATTCGCGGCGCGCTGCCTCGCAAATCTCGAACACTTGCATCTTGCTATCTTCCATGACGCCGATCGCGTTCTGAATAATGCGATCGATCTGGTCTACCCGGTAATCCATCTTACCTTCTCCCCTGCTTATCAGACGCGCGCAATTCCCTGATCTCCCCGTCGTAATACCTCATCGCAGTAAGGCGATCGCCTTTATCATACCATATTTCGTCATCCCGATGAGAGAACGTTATAGGTATTTCGAGATAAAAATATATTAATGAATCGTGATCGTCTTGGTCTTCGCGTCCCAGTCCACCTTCTGGCCGAGCTGCTCGGAGATGACCCGAACCGGGACGTACACGCTGTTCTTCACCATGATCGGCGGCACTTTGATCGGCGTACGCACGCCGTTCACCGTCATCTCGTTCTTGCCGAGCCACAGCTCGAGCATCGTGTCGCCGCGGACGACCGTCACTCGTTGCCGCTTCTGGTCCCACTTCACGTTAGCGCCGAGACGGTCCGCCACGAAGCGCAGCGGCAAGTAGTTCGTGTACGTGCCCTTCAGCGTGAACGGCGCTCCCGGCAGCGTAACCGTCTTGCCGTCGACCGTCGCCTTCGTCTTGCCGACCTTCAGGACGATCGTCGGATGGTACACTTCGATCGGCTCCGGCGGGTATTGTACCATCAGGTTATCGAACGCCAGCTCGCCCTGGAGCGCCCGTTCGTCTTGGTCTTCCTCCAAGTTGACGACGTACAGCTTCGTCAGCTTGGCCGGTCCCTTAAGCCCGGCGGCCGACAAGTCGACGCGGACGCTCTTCCAGCCGGACCAATCGATCTTGTCGGCGATGGTAAGGAGCACGGCCTTGCCGCTGGCGTCCGTCGCTTCCGCGCGCAGCCAGTTCATGCTGTGATCGCCGAGCACGTCGAGCGTGAGCGAAGTCGGCGAGCCCGCGATGGCGACGCCCTTGCCGTCGTTCAAGTTCGCGTATGCGTAACGGGAACCGGAGCCGATCTGGAAGTCGTAGTCCAAGAGTAGCACGTTCGAAGTTTCCCGTCCCGGGATACCGGTCGAGACCGAAGCCGTTCCGGCCGTCTCCGCCGGCTTGCCGGAGAAGGCGATGCCGTAGCCGACCTTCTCGAAGTCCTCGACCGTCTTCTCTGTCCCCGGCGTAAGCACAGCCATCGCTCCGAAACCGTCGTAACGCGCGATCGCGTAGCCGGCAAGAATGTCCTTCTCCACCTTCTCCACGGTCAGCTTGCCGGCTTCCGCCTTGCCCGTGAATCCGCGGAACTCCCAATCGATCGAAGACGCCGGCACCGACAGCTCGCGTCCGTCCGTCAGCTGCGCCTTGACCGGCAGCGAGATGACGCCGCCCGGCTTCAACACCGTCGAGCCCGGCTCCACGATCAGCTTCGCGATCTGCGCTTCGCCCACGATCTCGAGCGGCACCGTCGAGCTGGCGCCGCCGGCTTGCACGTTCAGCGTCGTTTTGCCGGCCTTGGCGACCTGCAGGATGCCGTCTTGGAATTGGCCGAGCGCGTCGCTCAGGCTCCATTCCGGCTGCAATCCTTTCGGGTCCATCGGATTGTAGTAGGTATCGTAAGCCTTCAGCGAGTACGTAGCTTGCTGACCGATGAACAGCGTCTTCGGCCCGCTAGCGACGATGCCCTTGATCTCCCCTTGCGGCGCGGACGAGTAGATGCCGATGCCGTTCGTGACGAGCCGCTGCGTCGTGCCGTAGAACGTCGGATGCGCGAGCGTAACTTGGAATTCGCCGAGCGGACGGGCGACCATCGTCGTGGAGCCGCCGCCGTCCATGTTGACGGCTTTCCAGACGCCGATCTCCTTCATCATCTGCTGGAGCTCCTTCAGCGAGACGCCCTCGCGTCCGCCGTTCTCCTCGACCGTGATCAGATAGGCGGTGTTGCCGTCTTGGGAGTAGCCGACCGCCGTGCGCGCGCGGTCCGCGGAGCCGCTGACGCCCGCGATGTCGCGGGTGAACTTCGACGGCTGGCCGTTATCCATGAGCAGCGTATGGCCGCTCACCATCATCTGGAAATCCGTCTCCGCGTAGACTTGCTTGTTCGTCAGCGACTCCAGCTGGTACTGCGTCGCGACCGGTTCGCCGACCTTCAGGTTGTTCGCGATGAACTTGCCCGAATCGAAGTTCTTATGTCCGCGCAGGATGTAGCCGTTCGCCGGAATCGTCTTCACGTCCAGCGCCTTGTCCCCCGATACCTGCGTCACGATGCCATCCACGACGAGCGCTTCGGCCGGCGAGATGCTGCTAGACTTCGGGCGCTCCGCGCCGGTCCATGCGCTCGTGTAAATGTACAGAGCGTTGTTGTGGCTGTAAGCCTTGTCCGGCTCGGTCCGGTAGGCGGACTTGTTAATGCCGGTCAACGCGAACGCGGTACCGTCCGCCGCGGTTACGCTGCCGGTGAACGTGAAGGCGTCGATGAGCGCCTTCTTGTCCTTCGTTACCCCGAACGCGTACATGCCGTCGAGCTTGTTCGTGCTCACGAGCAGCTTGCCGGACGTAATCTGCGCGCCCATCGGCGCGCCTTCGCTCGTGGACGCGGTCTGGAACACGTCGCCGTTAATGCCGGCGATGGCCCCCGTCTCCTTCGCCATTGCCGTGACGGATTGCCGCGCCGTAACGGAGCCGCCCTTGCCGCCCATCGCGTCCAGTCGGACGTACGGGTTCGTCAGATCAGCCTCGAGCACGTGCATAATCTCGGTCGCCTGCGTCTTTACGGAAGGCACCCATGCATAGGTGACTTGCTTAACGCCGGAAGCGACCATGGATTCGGATTGCTTGACGAGCTTATACGTGACGGCTGCTTTCGCCTCCGCGGTCGCCGCGTGCGCGACCGTCGGAACGAAGACGAAATTCGACACTGGCGCCGATAGGACGAGCATGCCCGCCAGAATCGGGAGCACGAGCTTGGAAGCGGTTTTGCTAGGTTTTAGTAATTTCATATGTATGGTCTCCTGTAAATCTGCATTTTTTTGAGAGGCGGCGTCGAAGCCGTCTCTATCTCTATTAGTAATAGACTCTTCCATAGCCCAAAAGTTACATGCGATAAGAGATTCCAATCACCGACCGCCCCGCGAAAAAGAATTACTATTGATAAGTCCATCGCGCGTAATTCCGATCCGAATAACGACGATCGAAATACACCAAAGAGGCGCCCGCATGCGCAAGCGCCCCTCTTTGGTTGTTCCTATTCGATTATGCTAGCGCATCCCGTTCCGCCTTCGTCAGCTTCCCGCGGACGAGCAAGTACGATTGCTCCAGCATCGCCAACAGCTCCGTCTCGGGAACATCTCCGCTAAGCACGACGGTGTTCCAGTGCTTCTTGTTCATATGGTAACCGGGAAGGACGGTACCCGGATACTGCTGCCGCAGCATCCATGCCTCCTCCGGCTCCGCCTTCAGGTTCACGCTCTCGTCCGGCCCCGTTCTGCCGAACAGGGCGAACATCTTGCTGCCGACGAACAGCACCGGCAGGTCCGGGTCGAACGGATAGCGAAGGCTGGTACCGGGCTTGTTTAGGCCGGCGGCGATGAGACGGGCGTGGTTCATAGCAGATCCGCGTATTTCAGGAATCTCTCGAGCATAACGGTCGCTTCGGCGCGGGTCGCGTTGTTCTGCGGCTTCAGCTCGGTTGCGGACGCCCCCTTGATGAAGCCGGCCACGACGCAAATCTGCATGCCTTCCTTGGCCCAACTGCTTACCTTCGATTTATCCTTGAACGCATTCAGCGCCGTGGACGTCGATGTCGTCGAGACGCCCGCGTAGGTCATCGCGCGGACGAGCATCGTCGCCATCTCTTCGCGTGTTACCGAGGCGTTCGGACGGAAGTTGCCGTCGGATCCGCCTTCTACGATGCCGGCCTTGCTTACCGCGCCGATGTACGCGGCAGCCGCATGGCCCGTGCCTACATCCATGAAGCGTGCCGCCGTCGCCTTGTCTCCGGTTAACCCGAGACCGCGAGCCAGGTATTCCGCGAATTCCGCGCGCGTAATGTTCTTGTTCGGCGAGAACAGCTTCGCGCTCGTGCCGCTCACGATGAACTTGGAGGCGAGCAGCGTGACGTTAGGGTTCGCCCAATGGTTCGCCATGTCGGTATAGCTCATCGACTTCCGCACGACGGTATAGATGCTGTTGCTCTTGCGCTTGAAGTCAACGGTTGCGGAGCCGCCGGATACGCTAATATTCGTGGGCACGTAGACCAGCTTGCCCGAATCGGTATCGTAACGAACGACGGCTACGTCATTCATGCTGCCCGAGAAGGGCTGAATCGTGAACGTACGAGTCACGTACATGTCGTATGCGTCGATCGTTCGCGTGCCGCCGGCGTGAAGCAAGCTCGCCGAGAAGTCGGCCGGCGAGGCGAGCAGCTGCGCCGTCTGGAAGTTGATCGCGGACGATAGGTTCGCGTCCTGCGTCTTCTCGATCGTTAGAAGCAACTTGGCGTTCGCGACGTTGGCGCCCGCGAGATAGAGTTCCTTGCTGTAGTTGATCGCCGTAAGCGGGATCGTGAATTGCATGTCTCCGGATTCCATTCTGAACGATGAGTTGGATGCTTTGGCGGACGCATCCATCAGTGCGCGGAACGGAATACTCACTTGTCCTGCCTGATCGAGCGCAGGCAATTTAATCGTTAAGATCGGCTTCGAGATTCCATTCGAGCCCGTGCGAATTCTGTCGTACGCCGCGAGCAGCTTGTCGCCGTCGACGTTATAACGGTTAGTCGAGCGGCCGGAAGCCAGCGTAATCCACTCGGTCGTAGCCGCCTTGGAGACGACGAGGCGCAGGCCGCCGCTGCCGTCGGCTTCGAGATAATCCGGCAACGGCGTAGTTACCGTGCCGCCGCCGTTAACCGTATTCGTCGCGGTTCGCTCCGAGAACGCGTCGACGTTCATGTTGCTATAGTCTTTCAGAGGATTACCCGAGATGCTGTAGGTGACCGTCACGTTCTGACTAGCCGATACCGGCGTCGCCAGCCCAAGGTATACTTGGTTAGCTTGAACGGATACGCTCGTCACGCCGATATACACGTTGTCCGCCTTGACGTAATACTGCGTTGCGTAAGGAACCGTAGCGGTATTCAACAACCCCGCATAAGTAAGAATCAATACGTTGTTATTGACCGTCGCGGAGACCAACTGGGTCGCCGCGGACGTGCCGACGGTCGCGTTATATGCATTAATCGCCGGCGCCGGATTGCCGGACAAGTCCACGATTCCCGGCGTTCCCGGAATGTACGAGATATAGATGAGCGCGTTCGCGCTGGGCGCTTGCGCTAACGTAATGTCGACCGTGTTGTTCGTTACCGTCACCGCCGATATGGCGACCGGCTGGCCGTTGCTTACGACGGAGAAGCTTGACTTGAGCGGCGCAGGTGACGCCAGCAATCCTTCGTTATAGTTCAGCCTCACGCTTGTTCCCGAAGCGACAGCCGAGACGAGCTGCGGCGGCGTCGAATCATTAATGTTCTGCACGTAGAAGTCGGTAAATGCGGCGGCCGCGTTGCCGCTCTGATCTCTTAACGGCGCACTGCCAGGCACGTAAGATACGGAAACCGATTGCATCGCCGAACCGCTGCCATATAGAGAGAGAGTCAGCGTCGAGCCGCTCGCGCTTGCCTGGCTGATGCCTTGCGACGAGCCGTTCAACTTGACGATGAATTGGGTCGAAGCGCCGCTTGCGAGCGCCTGTAACGACTTATTGAACGTCAAGACGAGCGTCGAACCGTTCAATGTGCCGCTCACGGGACGAGGCAACGTCGTATCCGAAGTGTTCGTAACCGCTTGGGCGTTTAAGTAAGCTGCCGCATTCCCGGTCAAATCTTTTAATTGATGCGCTGTATTGCTATCGGGCGTATATGACACTTTAACGGCTTGTCCGACCGCCACGCCGGATTGCAACGTCAGTCTAACGGAATTGCCGATAACCGCAACTCCGTTGACTTGTCTCGGGACATCGTTAACGGTCACGTAATAGTTCCCCGGGTATGGAACGAAGCCCGGATCCAACTCTTCGTCATACGTTAACACAACCGCGCTGCCATCCATAGAAGCGCTCGAGATTAACGGAGCCGTCGTATCGGAACCGATCGTCTTGAACGTCCAGCGATAATCGTTCAGAATGCCGGGGAACGGATTCAAGGCCAAGTCGGTAATCGCGTTGTTCGGAATGCGAACGACGTACGTCGTCGATCCGACCAACCCCGACGCGGTGAATACCGCCTTGCGCGCATCCGATCCATCCCTGGAAAGCGCGGCCGTCACCGTCGTGCCGCCGCCGACGGGAATTAATGTCGCCGAACCGACGGGTACGGCAATCTCTTCGCTGAATAGCATCGCGAATGTTGCCGTCGTCTTGACAGTCTGCGTTCCGGATGCCGGCGTCGTGGACAACAATTCCGGCGCGACCGAATCGGAAGTTACCTTGAACCACCAGCTCGTGAAATCCGTCGCCGCTATGCCGCCGTACGGAAGTCCTGCCATGTCGGTAATCGCCAGATTGCTGATTTGGACGGCATAAGAAGTATTTTGCACGAAGTTGCCGCACCCCGGTTGAGCCGAAGGAGTGATCGTAAGCGTGTCCGTTCCTCCCCCGACGACCGCACTAGACGTAATCGGAATCGAACAGAAGACGGTTTGCGGCGATGCCGTATGCCGGATAACGATCGTGCCGCTGCCCGGCTTAACCGGCTCGCTGAACTTGATCGTCAGCGCGCCGTTAACCGCCGTCGTCGATCCGCCGTTAGCCGGCGTTATGACGATCGCCGTTGGGTTCGTCGAGTCCGCCGATGCTTGCGTCGCGAAATTCCACGTTACTGCGTCGACGATCCCTTCGTACGCGTTATTCGAAGCGTCCTTCAACGTGCCGGGATCCATAAGGACGTAATAGCCCGTGCTCGCCGCCAGAGAAGCAAAAGCAATGGAAACCGTCGTACCGCTAACGGTTACCCTAGAGGAGTTTACCGCCATATCGATCGTATCCACGGTAACGTTGTCGACGATTCTCTTCAGCAGAATCAATCCGGAGGTCCCTTTCTGCATATTCGCTCCGAAAGTTAATTGTGCCGTCAGAGCGCCTGCAGCGATGCCGGAAGCATTGTCCGCTGGCGAGAACGCCGGAGCGGCAACCGGAGACGCAGAGGTCGTGAATTGCCAACCGGGAGGCGCATAAGCATTGCCGACGACGTCCACGAATGCGTTGTTCTCGATCAGAACTTGATAAGTCTTGCCCGAGACGAGGCGGGTCGGCGGTTGAATCGTAATGACCGTCTGGTTAGAACCGTTGACGATGCCGCTGCCCGACACGGCGGAAGATAATACGGAGATCACCTGCGTATCCCCCGTATCGACCCTCATAATGCGGATGCTCCCCGCAGCGGCGAACACCTTCTCGTTGAACGTCAAGGTAAGCGCGTCCGTCGATAACATGCTCCCGTTATAGGCGGGCGTCAGCGTTGCGGTCGGAGCCGTTCCATCGCTCGCGATGACCCCGAAGTTCCATGCGGTTGCATTGCTAACGCCTTCGAATCCTAGACCGGCTCCGTTCAAGAAGGCGTTCGGACTGATCTCTACGTAATAGCTTCTGCCAGCTACGAGCGTGCCGTTCGGATCGATCTGAACCGTCTTCGAACTTAATAGGCTTACGCGAGAGTCCGTGACGTTGTAACTGGCCACGGCAACGTTCGTGCTCGCGTCTTTGATCGCGACCGTGCCGCCGCTAGCCTTCGCGACGTTCTCGTCGAACGTAAGCGTAAGCTTAACGTTAGCGGGCACCGTCATATCGTTATCCGCGGGATAAGTAGAAACTTTAACCGGCCCGCCGGCGGCCGCATTCGTTATCCCTGCCGACACCCACAGCTGGGCAATAAGGGACAGGATAAGGGCAAGCATCAGAGTTCTTCGTAGCTGCAATCGTATTACCTCCCGAGAAAGTCACACTGGTACCTTATATGTCGGCTTCCGTGATGGAGAATTTTAGGGAGTTGCGACTCATTTCCACGATTTATGGCGAAAAAAGACCCTCGCTATCGCGAGAGTCTGATTGTAAATATTCGAACTCGTTAAGCCAACGCACCTTGCTTCAACCCGTCCACGCGATCCAGACGCTCCCAAGGGAGGTCGAGATCGGTACGGCCGAAGTGGCCGTATGCAGCGGTCTGGCGATAGATCGGACGGCGAAGGTCCAGCATCTTGATAATGCCTGCCGGACGAAGATCGAAGTTGTTGTTGATCAATTCGACCAACTTCTCTTCGCTCACTTTGCCCGTGCCGTACGTATCGACGTTGACGGATACCGGCTTCGCTACGCCGATCGCGTAAGCAAGCTGGATCTCGCACTTGTCGGCCAGGCCGGCAGCGACGATGTTCTTCGCTACATAGCGAGCCGCGTATGCCGCGGAACGGTCGACTTTCGTCGGGTCCTTGCCGGAGAACGCGCCTCCGCCATGGCGAGCGTAGCCGCCGTACGTGTCGACAATGATCTTGCGGCCGGTCAGGCCGGCATCGCCTTGCGGACCGCCGATAACAAAGCGGCCGGTCGGGTTAATGAAGAACTTCGTCTCGCCGTCAAGCCATTCTTGGGGAACGACGGAAGATATAACATGCTCGCGGATATCGTGCTGAATTTGCTCGAGCGATACGTCCTCCGAGTGCTGCGTGGAGATGACGATCGTATCGACGCGAACCGGCTTGCCATCCACGTACTCGATCGTGACTTGCGTCTTGCCGTCCGGACGAAGATACGCCAGCGTATCGTTCTTGCGAACTTCGGACAGGCGGCGGGACAGACGGTGCGCAAGCGCGATCGGCAGCGGCATGTACTCCGGCGTCTCGTTCGTCGCGAAACCGAACATCAAGCCTTGATCGCCCGCTCCGATGTCTTCGTTCTCTTGCTTCATATCTTTGCCGTCGCGCGACTCGAGCGCGGCGTTAACGCCTTGCGCGATATCCGCGGACTGTTCGTTCAGGGATGTAAGCACGGCACACGTGCTGGAGTCGAAGCCGTACTTCGCGCGCGTGTAGCCGATTTCTTTGATCGTACGACGCGCGATCGCCGAGATATCGACATAATCCGCTTTGCTCGAAATTTCGCCAATAACTAGTACAAGACCAGTCGCTACGGAGACTTCGCACGCAACGCGCGCGTTCGGGTCCGCTTCCAAGAATGCATCGAGAACCGCATCGGAGATCTGGTCGCAAATTTTATCCGGATGGCCTTCGGTGACCGATTCGGATGTGAAGAGATGCCGTCCTTTAATCGACACAGTCTTCAACCTCCATATACAAAAAATGAACCTTTTCCGACTGGAAAAGGCTGTTAAGTGTAACCTTCGGATAAATGATACCGTGTTTGTCGAAGGGTGTCAATGTGCGAACGTTGATCCTCTCAGCCTTTAAACGACCGTATTTTGAGCTTGCCTCACGAGACGCTTCGTAATTTCTCCGCCGATCGAACCCGTCTCCCTGGAGGTTAGGTTACCAAAGTATTGCTTCTGATAACTTACCCCGCCTACGCTTCCCAATTCGCCCGCGAATTCCGTGTCCAATCCTGACGAACCCTGGCTCATCGATACGCCAAGTTCCGATGCGACTTCGTATTTCATTTGATTCAGCGCGTTCGCGCACTCCGGTACAAGCTTGCTGCGATTCGCCATGATGTCAATGTGCCTCCTTGATGTGTGATGGACATAGTATGTGCGGCATCCTCACGCTCAAGGCGTATGAGTTAATGGTCGATCGGGGAAAATGTTCTAATCCGTCCGAGCGTTGCTAATATATTCGCTTAACGCTTCGCGCCAATGACGCAACGGATGCAACCCGGCGTTCGCGAGGGCTTGTTGCCCTAGCACGGAATACGACGGTCTTGGCGCAGGGCGCGGGAATTCCTCCGTGGTGCATGGTAGGACAACTATCTCGGTTAACCCCGCTTCTTCGAAGATAGCCTTAGCGAACTCGTACCAGGTGCACTGCCCGGTATTCGTCGCATGATAGGTGCCGAAGTAGTCCGTCTCGACAAGTCGTACGAGCAACATTGCTAAATCTAATGTATACGTCGGACTTCCGGTCTGATCGTTAACGACTTTCAGCACTGTATTTTTGCTCGCGAATTGCAGCATCGTCCGAACGAAGTTATTGCCGTATTGGCCATACACCCAGGAAGTTCGTGCGATAAACGCTCTCGAGCAATGCATAACCGCCTGTCTTTCACCTTCGAGCTTCGTCTTGCCGTATACGGATTGCGGTGCCGTTATATCCATTTCACCGTATGGCTTAGTCCCTTGGCCATCGAATACATAATCCGTGCTTACATAGCACAACTTAGCTCCGACGGATTCGGCGGCATTGGCGACGTTGCGCGTTCCTACGACGTTCACGAGATACGCCCCGTCCGGATCTGATTCCGCTCGGTCGACGGCCGTGTAGGCCGCCGCATGTATGATCGCGTCGGGTTTGATCCCCGCAATGACTCGTTTGCATTGATCGGCATCAGTAATATCCAGCTGATAGCGATCAAACCCGATAATACGCGCGTTCGGCATCGACAATCGCGTCAGTTCTTGCCCCAGTTGCCCTCCCGCCCCAGTCACCGCAATCGTATAATCGGTTCTCGATTCGACAATCATCGGCGATAAGCTCCCGACAGGATTCGTTCCATCCATTTGCCGTGCGACAGGTACCAATCGATCGTTGCTTCGATGCCGGTTTCGTACCGATACTTCGGCGACCACCCCAGCTCGTTCGTAATTTTCGTCGCGTCGATCGCGTACCTGCGGTCATGTCCGAGACGGTCTTCCACGAATTGAATCAGGTTATCGGGTTTCCCTAACCGTCGAAGGATCGTACGCACGACATGCAGATTGGTGCGTTCGTTGTTGCCGCCTACATTATATACTTCCCCATTACGTCCCTTATGAAGCACGAGATCGATCGCGTTGCAATGGTCTTCGACGTACAACCAATCCCTGACGTTCTGTCCATCGCCGTATACGGGCAACGGTTGGTCGGCTAGAGCGTTGCGGATCATGAGCGGTATCAGTTTTTCCGGAAATTGATAGGGTCCGTAGTTATTAGAGCATCGCGTAATAGAGACCGGCAGACCGAAGGTTTCATGATAGGCCCTCGCGAGCAGATCGGCTCCCGCTTTGCTTGCCGAGTAAGGGCTGTTTGGCGCCAGCGGCGTTTCCTCGGTGAAAAATCCATCCGCGCCAAGCGTTCCGTAGACTTCGTCGGTGGACACCTGTACATACTTGGAAAACTTATATTTCAAGGCCAGATCCAGAAGCACTTGCGTTCCGAGCACATTGCTGCGAACAAAAACCCCCGGATTCTTAATACTGTTATCGACATGCGATTCCGCGGCGAAGTTTAATATTGCGTCGATACCCTCTTGGAACAACGGCTCAAGCGCGGCGCTATCCGCGATATCGGCATGAACGAAGCGGTACTGCCGATGATTCTCCAATCCCGCCAAGTTATCTAGGTTGCCGGCGTAAGTCAATAGATCGACATTGACCAATTGATAGTCCGGGTGTCGTCCCAGCATATAACGTATGAAGTTGCTGCCAATGAATCCCGCTCCGCCGGTTATGAGTAGTCTCAAGTCGGTCTCCTCTCTTCGTAGGCGAAGTTATTATCCGCATCCGCGAGCAATGGATGTCTTGAATCCTTCGCCGATAGAATTGGACTATCCGTTGGCCATTCGATTCCGATCGCCGGGTCGTCCCATGCAATCCCGCGATCATGTTCCAACGAGTAGCGGCAGTCTACTTTGTATTGAACTTCCGTATTCGGAACGAGCGTGCAGAAGCCGTGCGCGAAGCCCGCGGGCACAAGCAACTGCAGCTTATTGTCCACAGATAACTCGAAGCCTTCCCACTGCCCGAAAGTGGGAGAGTCGACCCGGATGTCTACGACGACGTCGTAGATCGCACCGACCGTGACTCTGACCAACTTCGTCTGGGCCATCGGAGCAAGCTGGTAGTGCATGCCTCTGATTACTCCCTTCTCGACGGATAGGGAGTGGTTATCTTGCACGAACGTCATGGATATGCCATGCCGGTTAAATCTCTCCGCGTTATAGCTCTCCATGAAGAACCCGCGGTTGTCGCCGAACACTGTCGGTTCGATCAGGAATATTCCTTGCAGTTTCGTTTCATACATCTTCATACGAATCACCTTAACGCCACATTTACCGAACGATTCGGCATCCTATATGTATATTCCCGGAGCCGAAGAGATGCCATGGGCATAAAAAAGAAGCCTGCAAAGAGGCTTCCGCGAGTAACGAATCTATTGAATAGTATAAGCGCCGCGAACGAGAACGATTAATCCCTTCGTCTGCTTCGGGTCAGGTTCGATTCCCCTCTTATCGCGAGGATTCAGAATCAGGTGATTGTTCGTAATCGGCTTGCCTGGCTTAATGTCTAGTCCGTCCGTCAAGTCTGACAAGCCGTTCGCGTCGGAGCTTACGGCAATCGCTTTTCCCGTCCGTACGATCATCTCCCCACCGTCGGATACGATCAATTTGGAACCGAACGGTACCGTGACGACTTCCAACTTGCTGGATTCCCCGCCGCCGGAAATCGGTCCGAGCTTCTCAAGTTCTTGTTGAACTAACTTTGCTACCGAGCTATCCACATAGCCCTTGGTGACGATTGGATCGTCTGCTGAACCAGGGGTCGATCCTGGGCTATCCGCTTGTACAGTTGTCCATATCCCTGCCGCCCCTACTCCGATCGCGAAGACTGCCGTCATTCCCCATGTGGCCCATTTTCTCGATATAGGCAATTTCATCTCTCCCGTTCGACATATTCTACTCAATTGATACGCAGCCTAAGACAGTATTGTTGCGCTTTGAATGTATCATTTGTGTAAATTCATGTTTAGTTTGTATGCTATAATTTGTCGAATGGAATAAACAACTTCGAGGTGCTAATGTTGAAAAAACTAATCCTATCGTTCCTATTGCTTTTTCCGCTGCTCTCAATCGTTTCGAATGCCGAAACCAAATTCGATATACAAAAAACCATTGATTCGCTAGGAAAAAACGGAGGCACCGTAGAAATCCCGTCGGGCACGTACAATATCTCCAAGTCTATCGTAATAACGAAGCCTAACGTGATTTTAAAGGGCCAAGGCAACAGCACCGTATTGGTTGGCGCAAAATCAGACACAAGCATTATTGTTGTGAAGGGCAGCGAATCAACGGCGACGACAATATTAAACGATCTAAAACCCGGCGGCGGATTAGACTATCAGAATCCGGTTTTGCAAGTCGCGGATAGCCGCAATCTACGCGTCGGCGATCAAGTCAAGATCGTTCAGGGAACTTCAAAAAAATTCAGCTATAATTACATCCGATCCATTGACGGTAATAATGTTACGCTAGTGGACAATATTACGGAGAAGTACGAGGCGGCTAAAAAGCTTAAGCTCATTAAAGTGTCTCTATTGCCTGATGTAACCATCCAAGATATGAGTTTTACATCATTAGCCAAAGTCAGCGGAGAGCCCCAGCATGCAGCCATTCGAGGCATGTATACGGATCGCTTGAAAATCGAGAACGTCAATTTCACCAAAGTGACTGCGACCCCGATCTTTATCGATCAGTCTCTAACTCCATCGATTACAGGAAATTCTTTCATTCAAAGCGGCAGGGTTGAAAAAGGCGATTACGCGATCGGAAGCCAAGCAAATTTCGCGGCTAAGATCATGGATAATACCATTACGCAAAGCGGCCCCATTAATATAACGAATAATCAGTATACTAAGGTCATAAATAATTATGCCAATGATACCGGACCAACGAACAATGATGCTATAACCGTGGATGGAGGAATCGAAAATCTAATTTCGTACAACACGATTCTACGGCCCAATTGTTATGGCATTTGGTTGCTGGGCGGAGCCGAACGAAATACGATTTCAAACAATCAATTCATAGCGGGAATAACAAGCGGAGTTTATTTGACGGACGCCAAAAACAATATTATAGAAAATAACGTTGCCAGATATAACAGTGGAAACGGTATATTCTTAGACTTTGGTGCAGACCGTAACATGGTACGGAATAATAGCGTCTACGAGAACGAAAGCAGGGGAATATTAGTTCATGGTATTAATAATAAGCTCCTAGGCAACATCTCAGAAGATAACGCGATGGAACAGTTTAGAATTGCCACAGGAAATTCACTCGATAATGTCCCAACGGTCTTAGAAGAATAAATCTGTATATTGTCTAAACGACATTTAAGTAAAACTGCTTGCTGTTCAATACGTTGCCTTTTATTTTTCTGTTTTTACCGGTCACTTTCGCCATTTACTTCATATTAAACAAATTTAAACAGCCTAGAGCAGCCAGACTCTCTCTCGTCGCTTGCTCTCTCTTCTTTTATAGTTGGTGGAAAGGGCACTTCTACCGCCGTCCTATTGAATGACGGATCGTTTATTTATCCCGATTCCTATGATGATTCCCCATCATTTTTCAACGTTATTTATAAAATTTCCGACAAGCATGCAGATCCGGATACGATCAAAGCGTTCGGGAAAATGGTTAGCACGTTGAAATCTCTTGGGATCGAATCCTTTATCGTCATGACACCTTATCAACCGATTATTTTTTCCGATGAAAACGAGCCCGCTTCCATAAAAGATCATATACGAATCGAAGAAACTTTGATCATCGATACCGCCCTAAAATTCAACATCCCTTATTATGGCTCTTTCGACCCTAAGAAAGTCGGATGTCTTCCGGAAGATTTTCATGACGATAAGCATCCGAAAATAAGCTGCTTGAATAAAATCTACTTCAGTTCCGCAACTCCTGATGAGAATAATAGCGGTATCGCTCGCCAAACTTTGAATGAAGAATTAGATTGGCGTCTCGATTTATCAGCTTCGGGTATCAAATACGTGAAGATATCTTTCGATCAGCTCGCACTGCCCCCGAGCGGACATTAGCAATACACGAGTAAGCATCGCAAATTGTAGATAGCAAAGGTGCATCTATCCCTCACATTAAAAACTTAAGTTGGTCGTCCCACGGTATTAGCGCGTATCTGTTCTATGTCCCGGCCAAGGAGCTTATCCTCGCGTTGCCAAACGAAGCTACGGGTTGGGAGGACGCATTCGTCCCAACGGCAGATGATATCAAAAAGTTTTATAAAGACCACCCTACACAGTTAGATATATGATCGATTAGATGGTTAACCCAATATAGAAGGTAGAGAACTGTCACTGCATGTGACAGTTTTTCTATCGGCTTAAGACGTTTACAATGTGCCGTCGCATCATTTATTCAATATAAGGAGATGCTATTTTTGTTATTCAACTCCTATCCTTTCCTATTCATCTTTATGCCGATAGTGCTAATCGTATATTATTCGCTCGCTAAGTTTCGTTTATTCGATATAGCCACGCTGTCCCTAGTCGCAGCGTCCTTAGCCTTCTACGGGTACTGGAGCTTGAAGTACGTTCCGCTGCTGATCGCTTCCATCTTATTCAATTACGGGGTTGGACGATATTTGGAGTCTACCCGGTCGATCGATCGCCGAACGGATAAGCGCGCTGAATACGTCTTACTCCTAGGAATCGGTACGGATCTGCTGCTGCTCGGCTATTTTAAGTATTATAACTTCTTTATCGATAACCTTAACTCCGCGCTTCATGCGCAAATACTCAATCCGAGCATCATCCTGCCGCTGGGAATTTCGTTTTTTACGTTCACGCAAATCGCCTATTTAGCAGATGCGTACAGGGGAGAAACCAAAAAATACAGTCTGCTTTCTTATAGCTTGTTCGTCACCTTTTTCCCGCATTTAATCGCCGGCCCCCTCTTGCAGCACAAGAATGTAATCCCGCAATTCAGGCGGCTTAGAAGCTATTTGTTCCGTCATAAAAACTTCGCGATGGGCTTGACGTTCTTTGCGCTGGGTTTGTTCAAAAAGGTTATCATTGCCGACACCGTAGCCCAATCCGTCTCGCCGGTTTTTGATAATGCCGCTTCCGTGCAGCTAATAGAATCTTGGATCGGCGCATTGGCTTATACCTTGCAAATCTATTTTGATTTCTCCGGCTACTGCGACATGGCAATCGGACTCGGGCTGTTATTGAATATCAAGCTTCCGATTAACTTCAATTCTCCTTATCAATCTCTTTCGATCATCGATTTTTGGAGAAGGTGGCATATCACGTTGTCGACTTTCTTAAAAGATTATTTATATATTCCTTTAGGCGGCAATCGCAAAGGCCATGCCAAGCGCATGCGCAATTTGCTCATCACGATGATGATCGGCGGATTATGGCACGGAGCCGGCTGGACCTTTATCATCTGGGGAACGTTGCACGGGGTATACTTAGTTATTAACCACACCTGGAAGAAATTCAATATTCGGCTGCCTAAAATAATCGCGTGGCTTCTTACCTTCGGTTCCGTCATGCTGGCTTGGATTTTCTTCCGCGCTCACTCCGTTGCCGAAGCCTGGCATATCGTTCAGGCTCTGGTTGGGATGCACGGTTCGGCTTGGCCGCAAAAGTTTCCGACGGAATTGCTGCTGATTGTCGTTCTTCTTATTGGGGTTGTGTATGTTCCAAATACGCAGCAAGTCGTGAAGAGAATAAGCTCCAGTAGGTGGGGAGCCGTGCTGTTAATCGTCTTGGCGGTAATAAGCATGCTTCAAATGAACAAAGTTTCGGAGTTTTTATACTTTCAATTCTAAGGGGTGCATCCCGATGAAAAGACGTTATCGATCCTTTAATAGGATTTTTATAGTTGGATGCGCCAGCGTTCTGCTAGTGATTATCCTACTTAACCTGCTGGTCGATCCTTACGGGGTTTGGAGAAGTCCTGTCGATCGAAACCTAAACCTTAAAAAGCCCAATCTGTTTACGCATCAAAGAATGCTGAAAGCCGCCGATATCATTCATGATAAGCCTAAGGTCGTCTTTCTTGGATCATCCAAAGTGCAAAACGGTCTCGAACCGGACGACTATTTTCGCTTAACGGGCAAGCCCGCATACAATTTAGGGATGGGCGGTGCGGTCATGTCCGAGCAGCTGGCTTATTTAAAGCATGCTCTTTACAATCAACCAAGCTTGAATACGGTCGTCATAGGACTCGACTTCCGCTCCTTTAACCGTTTTCGGCCCGTAACTCCCGACTATGACGAAGCAAGGCTGCAAATTCCGTCGTTGTTGTTATCTCCGGACTTCTTTAAAACAACGATTACTTTAGACGCCATCAAGGAAAGCATCAACACGATAAAAGCCAATAAAGACAGCAATTATCCAGAGAATGTGTTCAACCGAAACGGAAAGAGAACAGAACAATCATTGCAAGCGGAGAACGGCGGCCGCAATATGATTGATATATTCGCCGGTTACTGGTCTGCCTCTATGAACAGTACCGAGACCTATAAAACTTACGAGCTATCCGAACAGTATTTAGATGACTTTAAAGCTATTGTCGAGCTTTGCAAAGATAAGCGCATTAAACTGCTCGTCTTCGTTTCCCCCTCCCATGCTTCCTTAGTGGAATCGATCCGCGTAGCCGGACAATGGGACAATTATGAACAATGGAAACGCAAGCTGGTGGAAATCACGCCTTTGTGGGACTTTTCGGGATACAACAGCATTACCAGCGAACCCATAACGAATCAAATGCAAAATTATTGGGATTCCACGCATTACCGCAAAAACGTCGGGAAAATGGTTTTAGAAAGAATGCTTGCGATCAATGATGAACGATTGCATAATGACTTCGGGGTTTGGATTGAAAATGAATCTACTATGGAAACTCACCTTCAGACGATCCGTCAACTGCAGCTTTCTTGGAATGAGCAAAACGTAGGAATCGTAAAAATGATTCAGGATCTAAAACCCACAGCTTAAAAAGGAAAAACAAAAAAAGTCGTTGTTTTGTTGCATTAGGCAACAAAACAACGACTTTTTTCCACCAGCCTATCAAATCATCCGTAACGATCTCATTCGCTCAATTTGTTTCGCGATGCCTTGCTTGAACGTGACAGGGTTAAACTGGAAGGTTTGCGCCGCCTCGGAGTGATCGAACACCTTATCCTCGTTCAGACGAAGCAACTGCTCCGTTTTGATCTTCGGGTTCTTCGAAAGGCGATTGTAGAAACTCACGATCGGAAGCGTCATACCGAGTGGAAAGTGGAGCTTAAACACTCTTTTACCCAACAAGCCCGCAATCGTATCGATAACTTCGTTAAACGTTAGCGGCTCCTTGCCGGATAAATTGAAAGACTTTCTGTTGCATTGGTCCGACAATAAGCTGTTCAATATCCCCTGCGCCAAATCCTCGACGTAAATCGGCTGTTGCTTGGAATTCCCGTCGCCAACGATCGGCATCGCGGGAAATCGATTCAAGAATCGAACCAGCCTTGTCATATTGCGGTCCTTTTCCGTTCCGAAAATCATCGTTGGCCGCAATATCGTATAATTCAATCGGCTATCGGTAACCGCTTTTTCCGCTGCCATTCTTACCGCTTTCGTTTTAGCAGGCAAATTCGTGAAAATCGCCGTCGTACTCACAAATATCGCGCGGTTCACGCCTGCATCCACGGCACCGTTCACGATCGTTTCCGCATGTCCGAATCCAAGCGAGGCGATATTCACGAGCTTGTCCGCTCCGACTAACGCTTTGCGGTAAGAATCCTTATCCTCGAACGATCCATACACGATTTCGACGCGTTTGGGATCCAACTGGGAGATATCGCTGTCTTTCCGAACCAAACACCGAATCTCTGCATCCGTTTCGACTAATTTGCGAATAAAGTGGCTGCCCGTGAAACCCGTTGCACCGGTGACAAGAATCATCGGCTGTTCACCTCCGTGACTTCTTTCATGATACCGATATACTTATCCGCTAATGCCATGCGCGAATAATGACCGTTAACGAATTCCGAGCCTTGATGGCTTAGTTTCTCTCTCAGCTCGGAATCGCTTAACAGCTTTCGAACCGATTGGACGATCGCTGACACGTTCTCCGGCTCCACGACCAGCGCACCGCCGGAGCGTTCGAGGATCTCTGCCGATTCACCGGAAATCGACGCCACGATCGGGCATCCGCTACCGAGTATTTCGAACATTTTAGATGGAATGTAGGCATCGAACATAGGCAAATTCCGCAAGGGCACGAAGCTCAGATAGGAGGCCTTATAAAACAGCGGGATACGATGCTTGTCCTGGGGAGAGATGAACTGGACGTTAGAAAGTCCGTAACCGGCCGCAAGATCGATCAGCTTCTTCTTCTCGGCTCCTTCGCCTACAAAGACGAATAGAACATCGGAATCGTTGAGCATCTCTTTCGCGGCTTCGATAATCGTGCCGAGCCCTTGCGATATTCCGTGAGCGCCGACGTACAAGAGCACTTTCTTGTCGCCCCATCCGAATTCCTGACGCAATGGCTCTACCGCCGGCATGTCGTCTCGATTGAAGATCGTGGTGTCCACGCCATTGGTGATGACATCGACTTTGCCGGGCGGTACACCGCGCGATACTAGATCTTCCTTGAAGCTATTCGTCACGACGACGACCTTCTTGCTCCTCTTGTATAGGAACATTTCCATGACCGTGAGCGTTTTAATGATCATTTTATTTTTAAGCACGCCAAGCTTAATTATCGCGTCCGGCCATAGGTCGCGCACCTCGAAGATGTAAGGCTTTCTTTTAAACAAACTGAATATATAACCCGAAATCACCGAGAACAAAGTCGGCGAGCTAACGATGATTACATCCGGTTTGGATATGCGGAACAGACTCAGGCATATGGAAGAAATCATGAACGAGACATGACCGAGCGTTTTTTTGAAAAACCCTTCATTCGGCGTTGCATACACGTAGTTGCGATGAATCTTTATCCCTTCGACCACTTCCGCCATATATCGGTTTCCTCGATAGTTCTCGGGAATTATCCCCGTAGGGTGGTTAGGAAAACACGTCACGACTTGCACCTCATGGCCCTGATCTACCCATCTCTTAGCCATCTCGAACAATCTTGCCGAAGGCGCGCCGATCTCGGGATAAAAATAATGGCAAATCACGACGATCTTCATTGGATAACCCCTCATTATTCTTGAATACGGTAGTCGAGCCGCGGTCCGAATTTGATCTTTAGCAGGGAGTTGCCGATTTCGAGCGAATAATGATCCGTCTTGGATTTCGCGAAACGTACGTTAACCTGTTCCGCAGAGAGAACATACCCGACGACTTGACGCCCGGCATCCCCCTTAGCCTCGATATTCAATACCGCGTTGTCCGCTTTTTTCCCGAATTGAGGCGAATACATCCCGGTCTGCAGCTTAGCATTCAACCGGTCGCTTCCGAACGGGTATATGAACATCGTTCGATCGTCTGCCACTGATTGAAAGAACGATCCCGACGGGACGACTTCAATACCCGAATGAAAATGTACAAGACTGTTCGCCTCAAAGCCTTTCTTCCCGGTGATCTCGTCCAGAACGATCAAGATATTCCGATTCAGCAAAAACATCTTTCTAATCGGAGTTACGCCAAATCGACGATAACCATTATGGACAGCCGAAATCGACCAAATGTCCGGCTTGTCTTCCCATTGCACGTAGGTAGGCTTTGCCCTGCTCGCCAGCCGGAAGTTACCCCAGACGTCGGATTGATTGGTCTGGTTGATCATCAAGCAGTTATGAGCAGCCGTTCCCCGGAAGACGTTGCGATATTCCCCTTGATAATGATAGACTCCCGAATCTACAATCCATCGTCTCGTTCCGACCGACAGCTCGAAGCTGCCGAAATCCGCATGCGCATGGGCAGGCAAAAAGTCGGGACACGAAGCCCCTGCGTCCGCAATGATGAACAAATCATCCTTCACTGCCGTAAAATAACCGGTCTCCTTGGCAGCAAAAGGCACTATTCCCGATTGCTCAGTGTCCCTATTACCGAGCAGCTTCCCGCTAACTAATAGATCGTCCAGCAAAGTGCTACGCAAGTCCGTTGCATATGCCTCTTTGAAGCCTGCCTCTTCCGCTAATAACCGTATGCTTGACGCTGAAGGCGCGATACCGAATGCGGAATCGTTGAACAACGCGATATCCCCATCCGGATGAAGCGTACGATCGTGAAATAGGAGCATCTCCTGCACTTTCCTATTCACTTCGCTTGGGATCGGACGATTGTAAATCCGGAGCAAGCGAATAACTTCCAAATAGTCCTTCAAGACGATCTGATGATACATCGGAGACCGTTCATAATGACCGCCATCTGGCAGTACTTGCGCCTCCAGCTGCCACCATAGAATGCGGCATCCTTTGTTCAACAGCTTGGCAGACAATGGGATATCCAGCAGCAGACCCGCGAATACCAATCCTCTTCCGTTCTCGATCACATGGTTGCCCAGTACGTCCCATTCCACGTTGTCGTATAAAAACAAGCCTTGTTTGGCATAGCTTTGAATGAATCTCGACTTGAATGCAGGGTCTTGATCGATACGGCTTCTGAACAGGTCGTACGCATATGCCCAATGCACCAATCGCAAGGAAATCGTATACGGATGCCACCCGTCGCCGATCCCCAATCTGGGGTTCCCTTTGATCCAGCTATCTACTAGCGCTTTGAAAGTCTCGTAATAAGATTCGTTATGCGGTTCAATCTTCGAAGCGTACCCCAGCTCGATCCCGTATTCGAAGTAATGAAGGTTGTATCTCCATAAATGCGATTGAGACTTAACGTGCCAATCAATGTCCCCGTCGAACCGATATTCATTATTTAGGAAAGCAAACCGATATTGTTGAACGGACTTGACGTTGCGCATAAAATTGTCCATTCGCGAGGAATTCCAGTTTTGGTGCGGATTCTGGTCCGCATAAGTGATCGAGTGACCCGGCATTTCGAGCCCTAGGCGCGATCCGGCCTTTGAATCATAGCGATTCGCCGTGATAATGCGAAACGGGTAAGCGAATTTTCGCTTACCCATAAAAACGATTCGATGGAAGATCTGACTCGGTTTCATATACTTGACGGTAGACCATGTTTTGTTCAATCGTCCGATAATATTCATGAGAGCCTCTTCCCGCTATTTCATTAGGCTTTGATACCCTTGGATTGCACGACGTTCGTAACTGTTCTGACAATAATTTTGATGTCCATGAACAGTCCTTGGTTTTGCAAATAATACAAGTCGTATTGCGCCTTCTGCTCATCCGTAATTTCATCTCGGCCGTTGACTTGAGCCCATCCCGTCAAGCCTGGCCGGAGCTGTTGAATGTTCATTTCATTGCGCATATGGATCAGTTCTACTTGATTATATAAGGCCGGTCTTGGACCTACGATGCTCATGTCACCATTGATGATGTTGAGCAATTGCGGCAGTTCGTCCAAACTTGTCTTCCTGAGTATTCTTCCTACCCTCGTAATGTATGCTTCCGGGCTCGCTAACAAGTGGGTCGGCAAGTTCGGAGAATCAATGCGCATTGTTCTGAACTTGTAAATGGTGAAAAGCATATTGCCCTTTCCCGAACGTTGCTGCCTGAAAAACACCGGACCTTTCGAATCCAGCTTGATCATTAATCCGATTACAATGAATAATGGCGAGAAAGCGATCAATGCGATGAATGAAATAATGACATCAAATAACCGTTTCATAGGTTACGCCCCGATTCATGTAGTCTCCAATCGTGTAGACTTTCATCTTTCGGCCGCTTTTTACGCAGTTTTTCGTATCTAACAGGATCGCAGCGTTCATAAGCGATGCGTAGCGGTCAAAGTCAAGCTGCTTGAATTCATTATGATCCGCCAAGACAACCGCAAAATCCGCTCCGGTCAGCGCGGTTTCCAAGTCCTTGGCCAACGGCTGCGTATAATGTTTAACGTGCGGGTCGAAAATACTAACAGCGATTCCTTGTTCAATCAGAAGGTCAATGACTTCGGTCGCAGGGCTCTCGCGGTAATCATCGATATTTCCTTTATACGTGACGCCGAGAACTGCGACTTTCCGCGGTTTCATACCGCTCAATTTATGAATTTGATCGACGACGAAATGAGGCATATGCGAATTGACTTGTCTGGAAAGAGCAATGATTTTGGATTCTTCAGGAGCCTTTTCGATAATAAAGTACGGATCGACCGCCAAACAATGTCCTCCAACGCCCGGACCTGGTTGATGAATATTGACGCGCGGATGCTTATTGGCCATCCTGATGACTTCCAATGCGTTCATCCCGAGTCTCTCGCAAATCATCGCAAGCTCGTTCGCGAGGGCAATATTAACGTCTCTAAACGTATTTTCCATCAATTTTGCCATTTCGGCCGAAGTTGCATCCGTCAAATAGATTTCGCCTTTAACGAAGCATTCATATACTTCTTTCGCCTTCTGCGCCGAAATCGAATTGATTCCTCCGACGATTCGGTTGTTGTGAACCAACTCGATTAGTATTTGTCCTGGAAGTACGCGTTCAGGGCAGTGAGAAACGTATAGATCTTCTCCCGGCGGGAAACCGGCTTCAATCAGAATAGGACACACGACGTCCTGAACGGTCCGAGGCGGAATTGTCGATTCCACGATTAGGATATTATCTTTTCGAAGATAAGGAACTATGGCCTTCGTCGCCGAAACGACGTAGGAAAGATCCGCTTTATGATCTGCCGTAATTGGAGTCGGAACCGCGATAATAAAGACGTCCGCCGGCACGATTTCCGTTGAGGCGCTCAACTTGTTTTTCTCTACCGCCGATTTCACGAAACCTTGCAGTCCGGGTTCCTCGATCGAAATTTCCCCTTTGTTCAGGGCATCTACGATATTCTTATTGATGTCTACTCCGATGACTTCATTCCCGTGATTCGCGAACATTGCAGCGGTCGGCAACCCGATGTAGCCAAGTCCGATTACGCATATTTTCATTGCCGTCACCTTCCTCGAATGATTTGCTATGTTTATTGACTCAACCATGCTTCAAGCGTTGCAAGACCAAAAAGGAACGTCGAATTATCCCTTTGTCCGGATTTGAATTGGTCGATCTGACCTTTGACAAACTTCTCTGGAATAATCTGATTAATCTGTGAATCACCACTAGTTAATAACGCTTCTAAAGACGCAAGGTTGCGCTGCATAAACATTTGCATTGGCGGATTAAACGGTCGCTTCGGTTGGCTCTTGATGAAATCAGGTAATTCTTGAGGCAATGCTCCCGCTAACAACGGCTTCGTTTGGCCCTTTTTAACTTTATGTTCGCTCGGTATATTCAACGCACTATGAATCAATTCCGTTGACAGGAACGGACATCTTAGCTCCAATGCGTGCGCCATGCTCGTGCGGTCAGCCGATTGCATCAAGTTGTATGGAACGAACGACGTCAGGTCCACGAGCGCTGCCGCTTTAATCGGATCGTTCTGATGGCGTTGGAATAACGCCAATTTGTCCTCATAATACGGCGTTAAACCATTCAGTCCGATCTCTTTGACCAAAGTATCTGTACTGCAATAAGTGGACCAATCCATGAAGCTTGCGGCCATCGGCTGCTTTAAGCCCATGGAAAATTGCTTCAAGCGTCTGATTTTCGTTGAAAACCTGCCGCTTTCCGGAACGATGGACAGGCACGAGGCGATTCCCGATTTCAAGAAGCCTGGGATATGCTGCAGGTTCTTGTATAAGTTAAGCGCTTTGTATCGGGGATATCCGGCCAATATTTCATCTCCGCCGTCTCCCACCATACCGACTTTGCATCGCTTCGAAACCAAAGATGCAATATGATCCGCAACGATCGCCGTCCCATTCCCGAAAGGCTGACTGAACAGATGGGTTACTCGATTCACGGCATCCATAAAGTTATCGTTCTCCGTAAATATCCATTGCTGATTACGTACCCGATGGAACTCGGAAGCTTGCGCGGCAAGCTCGCTTTCATCAACTTGCGTCGAAACCTTCGAACCCGCGTATTTGACGGTGAATGTTTCTAGATCATTGTCTGGTTGCAAGGAGCGAACGGCTCCCAATATCGCATTGGAATCCAAACCTCCGCTTAGGTATACGCCGATCGGTACGTCGCTCCGTAATCGCATCGAAATACTGCCGAAAAACTTTTCGCGGAATATATCCGTCGCTTCTTGGAAGCTTAGCTCGCCCTCACGCGCTAAATAATCCTCTATGTTATAGTATCGAGAAGCTTGTATGTCGGCCTCGTCGATATCGACCTCCACGCAATGGCCCGGCGGCAGTTCTCTAATGCCTTTATAAAGCGTGTTCGGCGCCGCGGTATAAAGGAATCGGATATAATCTGATAGTCCGTCCTCGTCAAGAGATAAGTCGATCCCTTCGATTTCTCTCAATGCTTTTATTTCCGATGCGAAGGCGAAAGCATTGCTCTTCAATGCGGATTTATACACCGAATAATAGAGCGGTTTCTCGCCGATGTGATCTCTCGCCAGCAACAGCTTTCTCTTGGATTTATCAAGGAATGCGAACGAGAACATTCCGTCAAGCGCAACGATACCTTGCGGACCGTTCTCGATTATCCAGTACAATAGTACTTCCGTATCCGATGTTGTTCGGAACGGATACCCTTTCCTTTCCAAGGCCGAACGCAATTCAAGATAATTGTATATTTCGCCATTGTACGTCAGAACATATCTACCGCAGGAGGAAACGAACGGTTGATTGCTCCTTTCATCCAAGTCGATAATGCTTAGACGCACATGTCCGAGAGCAACCGAATGATCGGGAAGATCCATCTCTACGCATGCATCGGGACCTCTATGGTTCAACACTTTCAGCATATTCCGCAATGCGTTTCGATCATTCCCCGTAATTCCAGCAATCCCGCACATTAGGTTCACCTATTTTCATATTTGACGTTTACGATCCTATGGAATAATCTATAACCTTTCCAAATGAAAAAACCAAACAATACAGCATAGAGTAGAAACGATATGATAGATATCACGATCTCGTGACCGCTAATTCGTACCGAATTAAAACCTGCAGTCAATATCAATGTTACCACAAGCGGACTTGATATCATTGTAGCCAATCGGAGCCAGTGTTTTGCTTTTTGCTTAAATGACGAATGCTTTAGATAGTAACTTATGAATAAATATAATAACGCAAAGTAATAGAGGAGCTGGGCGGCAAAAACCGCTTTCGAGAAGGAAAGGAATGCGTGATCGATAAGGAGCGCACTCCCGGTAAATCCGGCCATGACAATGATCATTATGATATGTATGGCGATAAGACGCTTCTCGCCGTTATGACCCATGATGAAGCTGAAGGTCGGTTGAACCGACGAGAAGAAATAAACTCCGATCATCATATAAAAAATTGGTTGAATTGCTTCTGCGTACTTACTGAAATAGGAATGGATCAGCAGATCCCCGAAAAAGTAATAACCGCCGAAGGCTATAGCGGCTCCGATTGCCGTAATCCACATCGAGTGCAGCGACAAACTCGCGGCCTGGTCGTAATCGCCGGATCCTTGCATCCGTAAGGAAAACGTTGAAAATACGCGATCAATCGCGTTAACCATTAGCAATACGACTTGATTAGCCAAATAAGCAAAACCATACAGCGCAAGCATCTCTATGTTGGCTCCGATCATTATGACAATACGATCTGTCATTTGAAGGAGGAAGTTAACGATAGTGAAGAAGAACGGTAGAGCCCCTGAAACGAGTAAACGCTTAAGTACCGTAATATCGAAGTCTAGCTGAATTTTTCGTCTGAATTGGTAGTATAACGTCGATAGCAAGTAGGCGATCAATATTGCAACTAATGCTCCCGTCAATTGCCATTTTGAAGCCAGCAAATAGACGAAGATCAAATAGGAGAACGAGTAGATAAGGAGGCCCATGCTCATTCTGAAGTAATTCGTCTCATTCTTTAACCGGGCTTGATGGTAAGAATAGCTCTGAATGAGAAAACCGATGACGCCAAAAGCCAACCACTGCTCCCACCCAAAGCTGCCTACAGGCTTCCGAACACTAATTAATGCAATCAACGCAATGATAAGCAGGAAAGTTCCGCCGAGAATCAGCATATAGCTCTGCACGACGTTGTTTAACTTTTCGCCCTCTTTTTTGTGGCTTTGATGCTGCAACGGAGCCACTTTATTGTAAGCGGAAAGCAACCCCAAGTGCGCATATAACAAAAACCGTAAACCCGCTTGCAAGGAAGTCCATAACCCGTAAGTTCGAGTATTCAAGGCGCTTGCTAATATTAACTCGGCTAAATACATCGGTATTTTGGACAGAAAATCTCCTGACAAGCTGTGGATAATTCCCTTTCGAATACGTTCCATATCACACTACCCTACTCGCCGTACAAACTCTTTGCGACTGGCCGGATTTAACAGCAAGCCGACAAAAGTCCATAGGACAGGTTCATTAAATAAATTGAAAACGAATATCGAATAGAGGAAATACGAATAGGCAGTTAACCGCATAACGCCATCAAGCCCTGTAAACCGACCTCTTATGCGCCACATTTGGTAAGCCAGAAGAAGAAACGCTACGATCGACAACGGGAGTCCCCAGATGACGAGGACATTTAGCGGGCTGAAGTGGATATTATGGTAGTTTTCTTCCGGCGTAATTTTCGGGTCGTCGTAATAGAACGTATAAGAAAAACCCAATCCCGAGCCAAACAGCACTTCGGTCGGACTCTCTACCCACCCCTTCCAAGCGGACTTCACTTCGGCGATTCTCTCTGAGGAATATTCGGCAATGCTTAAGGAACGAATCGCTTCAATCTTCTGATATGCCTTCGTTTGAGACAGATCGACGCCGGAGACTTGCAATCCAATCAGAAGAACAATGCCAACGAGAATAAGCTTGACGTACAATCGCGCTCTTGAGACCGACAACGTGAGCCAGGATAACCAATAACCGAACATACTGACCACAAGTACTCCGCGCTTTCCGGACAAGAATATCATCGCAAGCACAAAAGGCATCATGAGCAGCTTTTTCCGATCCAACCACCAATATAGTGCAAGCAAATAAATAGATGCATCTAAACCGATATAGTACGTTGGCCCGATGAGTTTATTTACGGCGTACATGAGCAAGATCACGATTGTGTTGGCATATACCGCATATTTGATCAACTTCACGACGAAATATTCGATATCGCCTTGTTCTAAGTTGCAATTCTTGTTGTACCAGTAAAGCAATATCCCCGCCAATAAGTGGCTGAAACCTGAGAATACCGATGAGATTTCATTCCCCATAAAGATGCCCGTAAAAAATCCGTACATCATCAGAAAAAGAAAGATAACGATATATATATCGATTTTGATCTTCCCGCTTCGAACGATCTGCACCAACAGAATTCCGCCGGCGATTACAATCAATAACGGCTCCATCATTCGAAGCAGAACGGAGACGGCAGTAGACCCCTGCATCGGTTTGAGTAAATATAAGAAGGGCGCAACAGCATAAAACGCAATTACGGCCTGATGGACGCGAAGCAAGGGACTCCGAGTCGAAGTGAGGGAAGAATCAATCATTTGCATTTCTCCGATTCCGTTGCTAATTCTTCGGGTTTTCTAAATAATTCATGACAGCTCTGAGATTCGCCTCGGTAATCGGTTGTTTGTCAGGACTCGTACGAACGAAATCATAAGGTCCCTTAACCGTATTTCCCAATATATTGCGCATATAACGAAAAATCTGATCCTCATCGTTGTGAATCGGCGTCAAATATTGGCCCCAATTCCCCGCATCGGAAAAGTTCTTGATCTCATGAATCATGCCGTCTAAGCTATAGAATGCTCCGCCCAAGGAGATGACGGTCTTTCCTTTGACTACCGCTTCCGCTCCCGTCGATGCCGCTCCCGTCACGAGAAGATATTGCGCGTAATTAAATATCTCTTGAACGGTAATATCGACGTCCGCCAATACGACATTGTCTTTATGTAGAAACTTCTCGTAAAACCGCTTCTCCCTAAAGCCGAACAAGTCCGGGTGCTCCTTGATAATAAGCAACGTATCTGAAGGGATGCTATTCAAAACCGTTCTTAGCATGTCTTCGTACTGTGAAAACCGGCTATCTTCAATGTAATAGTCCAAGGAGGTTTCGGGAGAGAATTGCAACGGGAAGAAGACCACTTTCTTGAACTTAGCCGCCTTTTGCTCAATCGATCCAGGATCCGCTACGAACATCTTTCTGGCTTCCAATACATCGATCGATTTAACCGTAATCGCTCCAGGCATCGGGAAAATACAATTATAATGGAAACTGTATTTATCATTTTTCAAGATCTTCATTGACTCGAAGAATACCTTCTTCATTCTTTCCCGAACATAAAGCTTCAACAACTTATAGTTGTTGCGCTTTGGCGAAAGCCATGTCGGACGGAAATTCTTTTTATTGATGACGGCTAAATATTCCGTTACTTCGTCGTCTGAAACATCCCTAGCCTTGCGCCATTCGCCTCGGCAAGTCATTCTGGTTAGGTTCGGCAAGAACGATTGTACCGGGAAGATACAGGCGATGTTGTTTTTCTGGCAATAGAGGTGAAGCAAATCCAATACATAATTATCAATCGGCAGACCGATCACATAATCAGGAGGAGTGATCGCGAAAATTTCTTGTAATGCCTTCCAAACTGAATTAATCAACCGATTCGCCAGATCTTTGCTTTGAAAGCGAAGATACCGGCATCTGCGAATGACGGCCTCATAATCCGAAGACAACTCAGGAAGCGCATCGAACTTATTATTCAGGTGCTTATAGAGTTTAGTAACGAGTCCTACGTCATCCCTATATTTGAAGTCGCTAATATAAAGTAAACGATATTGTTCAGAACCTAGAATATCCTTATAAACTTTGTTAAAACCGTTCGTGAACGGACGATTAAAAACATATACCGTCTTCATTGATTTACTCCTAATAATCGTATTGCAATTCCCATTTCCAATCTAACGGATTCGAAGGAAGTTGCTAATGATCTCGAGACCGACCTTGCCGCTTTTTTCCGGATGGAATTGACATCCGTAAATATTTTGTTTTTTTATTGCGGCCGAAATCAGTCTGCCGTTATAGTACGCATCTGCCAATCGATTCTCCGAACTTTCTGGTTTGCACGTGAACGAATGCACAAAGTAAACCGAAGAATGCTCTTCGGTATCGTTCATGATCGTTCCGTCCCATTGCTTCAAATTGGGTTTGACAAGTTCATTCCATCCGATATGCGGAATTTTGTGACGTTCGCCGTTGTTCCCTGTATCCGGAATCGCCGTTACCGTCCCCTCGATCAACCCCAGTCCGCGATGCTCGCCGAACTCCTCGCTCGTATCCATCAGCATTTGCATGCCTAGACAAATTCCGAGCAGAGGTTTGCCCGTTGCGGCAAACTGCTTTAACGGTTCGATAAAGCCGAGCTCCGCCAAGCCCTTCATGCCGTCTTCGAACGCACCTACGCCAGGCAGTACGACATGATCCGCTGTCAGAATGTCTTCCGGTTTGTTTGCGATCGCTATTTGCGCCCCGATCGCTTCGAATGCATGAATAACGCTGTGCATATTGCACATGCCATAGTCAATGATAGATACTGACGGTCGGTTTTCCATATCAAGTTCTCCTAACTGAGATGTGATTGAGGAGAGCTTGTTGCTTGATTTCTTGTACACTAAGCCGGTTGTAGTGCAATACATCGGCCATAGCCACAGCATCCGCCTTGCCGTTTTCAATCACGTCAACTAAATGATCGACATTGCCCATTCCGCCGCTTGCGATTACAGGAATCGGTACGGCTTGACTGACTCGTCGAACGAGATCAATATCAAAACCTTTGCGCGTTCCCTCTTGGTCTACGGATGTCAGTAAAATTTCCCCTGCCCCTAGATCAGCCCCCCTGATCGCCCACTCCACAACGTCTAATCCCGTATGTTCGCGGCCATTGTCCGTATATGCTTCCCACTTGCCGTCTGCTACTTTCTTCGCTTCGATCGACAGTACCATGCACTGGGAGCCGAATCTGCGAGCAACTTGACGGATCAGTTCGGGATTTCTGACGGCTGCCGTATTGATCGCGATTTTGTCCGCACCCGATCGGAGCAAGTTTTTGACATCATCAATCGAGCGAATACCGCCTCCTACAGTTAATGGAATAAATAGGTTCTGGGCGGTGTGCTTGACGATATCGGACAAATTGTTCCGTTCGTAGAGACTTGCGACCGCATCCATATAGATAAGTTCATCAATACCTGCCGCATAATATTTAGAGGCGAATTCTTGAGGATCTCCCATAACTCTGAGGCCCTCAAGATGGATGCCTTTAATCAAATTCGGCCCTTTAATATCTAGCCTAGCAATGAGCCTAACATTCGCCATCTCAAGCCAATCCTCTCTATTAGGACCACACGGTATGACGTAGCTTCCATACCCCGTCTTCTTTTTTCCACAGGTGCGGCGAGCGGAACTGATCCGCCAAATTCATGAAGTAGTCCTTATCCATAATTGGCTGCTCGAACATTTTCGAAGCTTGCGGGAATTCTTTATCGTTGATGCTAAGATAGTTGAAGATTTCATCAGCGAACCGCTCCGGGAACTCCCCGTCATAACGTTTGACAAGCGCCACTCCCTCGTCGCGCGTTATATCGCGTGAACGGATTTCTTGAGCGGCATCGTATGTGGCGCGTCCGATACCGAACTTGATATAGGTTGTGTAGTAGTGGAAATCGTCAATCCGGTCGTCTATGCTGTTGTATTTGCTATAGGTGCCTGGCGTTCTCTCAGGCGAGGCTTGAAACCCTCCGTGCTCGACCGAGTAGTAATAGCAGCTTTGCGGATGCCATTTCAAGTAGTAGCCGAGGTAATGCACTTCGATTTTTTTCTTTTCGATTTCCTCCGGGTTAGCCGGCAAGTAAGGCGTAAGATCGCTCTGATCCATTCCGTAATCTTCTTTTAACTGCTGAACGGAAGTACCGCCCAAATAAATTTTGCTTTGATCCTCGGCAGTGAAATATGACCAGTCTCTTTTTGCGCTTTGCGTATCCGCAATCGGATTGCCGTACTCCGCTTCGTTTTCTCCGTAGAACACAAGAGGAATATTGAACAATGCAGCCATTTTAGGCGCTAACGCTTTTTGACCGAAAATAAAGGCTTGGAACGGATGGAATATATTTTCTACGGCCAACCGGGTCAGGAGGCGATGCGCTCGTCCGTTAGGCGTACACAAATAGTTATCGAAACCCGCATGTATCCACGACTGAAAGTTTTTAAACCCCCAGTCCGTATATACATGAGGCGCCCAAGTAACTGTTAGCGGATGCATGCCGTATTTGGTTTTCAAGATATGTGCGGCATAGAAACTGTCCTTACCGCCGGAGCCCGGAACCAAGCAATCATAAGATCCGTCTTTACTGCGATAACGGTCGCAAAGCTCCATTAGTTGCTTCTCTCGATCGGCCCAATTGATCTTGTGGTGTTTTTCAATGCTTAATTTACATGCATCGCAAATATGGTCTTCGTCAAAATGAATGGTTTTCTTCTTACTGTCTTTCGTGTGCTCGTATTCAACTGCCGAGTTCGGTCGTTGGTTGGATATGACGCACATCTTGCAAAACTTCACTTCTCGCGGCAATCCGTATTTGGCATCCAATTGGTCTTCTGACAAACCGAACAAACTTTCATCGATTCTTTTCTTGACCTCAATCACGTTTAACCCTCCATTTTAATTGCGATATGATTTACCAAGCATGTAACCCACCGTCGACAATCAAGTTTTGCCCCGTCATATAACTTGATGCGTCCGAGGCGAGATAGATCAACGCCCCAGTCATCTCGTGCGGGTACCCCATTCTGCCTAGCGGAATGCGATTGGAGTATTTACGAATGAATTCTTCGTTCTGGCCGCTTTCGTTGCCGCCGGGCGTCAATGTATTGACTCTGATATTCTGATCGGCCCAGTATGTGGCCAAGTATTTCGTCAATCCAACAACCGCTGCTTTAGATGCGGAATAGACGGCAGGAGTGTTAATCGTAACGCCCATATAACTCGAACCTTCATAAATCCTTTGATCGGGAGCCATAATGCCGTAGATTGAAGCGGTTTGAATAATAGATCCCCCGGTACCTTGTTTTATCATTTGTTTTCCAACGGCCTGCGCCATCAAGAACATGCCATCGATATTCACGGACATAACTTCGCGCCATTGCTCAAGCGAGTATTCCTCGAAAGGTGCAAAAAACTGATTTAAGTCCTTTGACTTACTTGCGGCGTTATTGTGTAAAATATCAATGCTTCCGAAATGCGCAACAACATCTGCGATCAATTTTGCAACGGAGTCCGGCGAAGCGACGTCGCAAATAAATCCGTCTGCCTTCACGCCGTACTTATTGACGAGTTCGTGCGCTACGTTATGCACGGCATCTTCGTTGATGTCTACGACGGCAACGTTAGCGCCGAAGTCGCAGAGCGCCGAGCAAAAATGCTTGCCTAGTATCCCACCGCCGCCGGTGACGATCGCGGTTTTGTTGTTTAAGGAATACAAGTTGCGATAGTCGAATCTTTCGCTCATGAATTTGCCCTCTTTTTCATTAGCAATTCAACAAATTCAAAATCCAGTTCGGAGTCGATATCCCATGAATGCTCTTCCGGCATTTCGTAGAGCGACGTATCCAGTTGGAATAGTCCCTCCGTCTCCATCAACACGTCTCTGCGCCAGACATAGATCGACGCATTCATATCGAACGTTTTAGGTGAATCCTGTCTTCTTACAACCGGTTTTTCAAGCTTCTTGCTTAGTTGGACTGCTCCTGATTCGTTAAGCTCTACTAAATTGAAATAGGGCGAGCGCCGCGACGTAATGCCCGTAATAACGTTTCCGCAGTTTTTACTCTCCAGCAACCGAACGGCCCCGACAATCTCATCGGGGATTCTCAGCGGAGAGGTAGCGTCCAAATCCACGATGATTTCGAACGTTTCCCCTGTCAGTTCTTCCGTTGAAGATACGCAATGACGAATAGCCGGCAACTTGGCCGCCGTGTCGGATGCAAGCTCATCGGGTCTATGAATGCAAAAATCGGCACCGAACTCCGCTGCGATCTTCAAAATATCTTTCGAATCGCTGCTCACCGCAATATATTTAAACAACCCGGATTTCTTGGCTTGTTCGATGCTGTATCCGATTAGCGGCTTCCCAGCCAATAGTCGGATATTTTTATTTTTGACTCCTTTTGATCCGCCTCTAGCGCATATCGTGCACAACTTCATTTTGCATCCACACTTCCCGGATCGACGCCGATTCAATCGCCTCGATCATTCTAAGTACGTTCATTCCTTCTTCAAGAGAGCAAATTTGCGTGAAGTCTTCGTTGAGCAATTGACGATGTTGGACAAGATACGTGGCATTTCGTTCAAGATCGAAGCTTTCAACTACACCGTCGACATTCAACGTCCCTTTAATAAGATCGAGAGAAAATGTGTGTCGGTCCGTATTCACAATGATTTGCCTCTGGGTAATGCGATCGAGATAGTTAAGTTGAACGGTCGCGACGGGACACCTATCAGTTTGCAGAAGTATCGAAAAGATATCGTCGCTGTCTATTTGCAAATGACTGTACGTGCCGCCGATTGCCGATAGCCTTGTCCATCGTCCGGTTAAATATTGCAATAAATCAAGTTCATGACTTAAATCGCGAAGGACGCCGCCCCCCATCTCTTTGGAAGCAGAGTAGCTGTCGCGGTAGTCTTGGCCCGGTCTCCAACCAGGCAAATATTGACCGACGTAAAAGTGTGCGGAGATGGTCTTTTCTCCGATTAAGAGATGACGCAATTTTTGCACGCCAGGATGGAATCTTAAATTATAGGAGACAAGCACCTTGCGAAACGGAAGCTCCCCCAACTCCTTCAATTCGTCAAAAATCGGTTTTTCTACAAGTACGATTCCAGTATACTTTAATCGAATTATATCATTCAATGTAAAAAAATGTTCCGCCGTGCGGTTTGCAATGACAATGATATCCCATGTCGATGCAGCCAGAGCGTAGGCAACCGAATGATAGCAATCCCTGGATAGTTCCGAGTCTCGACGACTGACGATACCTACTTTGCAATCAAGCTGCTCGAATAGCTCAGCATGTCTTTGACCGATCGACCCGTAACCAACGATCAATACGTTCATCCGAACACCTTCGTATATTCACCGTTCGCTCTTTCGTAATCCTCGATTTTCCCGATATCCAGCCAGTACTCCCTGATCGGGAATACCGAAGTTTCTTTCTTGGCTTTAATCAAATCCTCGAAGAGCGTTGTCATATCGTAAAATTCATTATTAGGTATGATTTGAAGGGCGTCCGGACTCAGTACATAAATTCCCGCGTTTACGAAGTATCTCAAGATCGGTTTCTCTTCGATACTCGTCAATCGATCATGCTCTGCATGAATAACTCCGTAAGGGATTTGAATCTCATAATCCCGAACGCACATCGTGGCAAATGCTCTTTGGGCGGCATGATGATCCAGTAGATTACCCGCATTTACTTTAGTCAGTAAATCTCCGTTCATGACGATAAACGGCAAATCCGGTTTTTCCTGAAGCAAGCTCAATGCCCCGGCGGTACCCATGCGCTTCTCTTCGTTAACATATCTGATTTCTACGCCCCACTTAGATCCATCTCCGAAGAATTCTTCTAGCATCTCGGCTTTATAATTCACGGTGAGTATGAACTTATTCAGACCATAAGAGATCAAATTTTCCAATATCGTCTCCAGTACAGGTTTGCCCCCAACTTTCAGCAAAGGCTTGGGGCAGTCGTCTGTCAACGGTCTAAGTCGGCTCCCCAGCCCCCCCGCCATCAATACGACCCAATTGTCTCTTAATTCCGGCCTTACGATCTTCTGAATCGTCTCGAGACCGACAACGACGCCGAAAGCGTCCACGACGGGAACATGGTTGATTTGTTTTTTTCGCATGATCGCAACGACTTCGCTGTGATCGTGCGTGCTTTTGACGACCGTCGGATATTTATTCATGACATTCGTGATTATGTCTTCCAACGAATATCCGTTCAAGATCGCTCTTCTTATATCGCCATCGGTCACGGTACCTAACAACTTGCTTGATCCGTCCACGACTAAAGCAATTTGCATGGAGTTCGTGTCGATCGCATGTATGACTTCGCGAATGCTTGCAGTATGCATAACAAGCGACTTTTTCCAGTTATTCATGTGCTCGCCTCCTTCGCGGGAACTCCCACTACAGTCTTGCCTGAGGGAACGTCCTTGATCACGACAGCACCTGCTCCGACAATGCTTCCTTTTCCAATGTGTACGTTCTGCTTGATCGTCGCGCCGGCTCCGATATGTGCCTCGTCTTCGACTATGACGCTGCCACAAAGCACCGCGCCTGGAGAAAGATGAACATGTCTTCCGATCACGCAATCATGGTCGATGCTCGCTCTAGTGTTGACGATGCTATTCGCGCCGATTCGGCATCCCGGTTGAACGACCGCGCCCGCCATAATTTGCACGCCGTCTTCGATTTCTACATGCTTCGACACGATCGAACCGGGGTGAATCAGACTTACAAACGTATACCCGTCTGCTGTCCAGCGTTCGAATATTTTCTTTCGCAAACTCGGGTCCCCGATGGCGCCGATACCATTCACTAATCGAACAGTCATCTTCTCCAAGTCACTAACCGCCAGTTCGTTCTCGTTCCAGAATTTTAGGTTCTTGAATAATTCGTCGCTTGAGGGCTGCAACGCGGTATAGCCGATCAATTCAATTTTTTGGCTCTCCAAAACATCAATCAGGACTTTGGCATGCCCGCCGCCTCCGAATACAATGCACTTATCGGCCATGATTAGATCACATCGTCTTTCTTGTAAGATCTAGTAGCCGTTGTGCCTAATAGGTCCCAATACTTAATCGGCTCCACCCCCGTGCCCGGGCGTTTTACGGTGAGATTAGTGGAAGTAAACGTTTCACCGATTTCGATATCTTTAGCCGCGACCAAGCTTTTTCTTGCCACCGCCGCGTTTTTCATTTCGGAATCGCTAGGCACTTTCAAACCGATTCCTAGCGCCTGTTCTACTTGTCTGATTCCCTGTACCATTTGCTTGAGCTCTTCCGGCTCTAGTGACGCTTTGTGGTCCGGTCCAGGCATGTTCCGATCCAGAGTAAAGTGTTTCTCTATGACCGTCGCTCCCTGTGCGACCGCTGCAATCGGGATAACAATGCCTTCCGTATGATCCGAATAACCGATAGGCAATTGGAAAGCAGCATGTAAGGTGGCCATCGCCTTCAGATTGACTTCGCTAAGCGGCGCGGGATATTCCGTCGTGCAGTGTAATATCCGAACATGCTTTTTCAGTTCCTGTTGACCTTGTTCCGAACGATAAGCATTTATGAAGTCGCTTTCCGATTGGGGCTCTTCATTCGGATGCAGGTAGCCGAATGCCAGAACACCCATCGCGCTCTCGATTTCTCCTAAGCTGCTCATCCCCGTAGAAAGGATCATCATCACTCTTTTTCTCGCGGCCGCAAGCAGCAAGGTCGCGTTAGTCAAATCGCCCGACGATATTTTCACCGTATCGAGCTGTAAATGATCGCAAAGCCAGTCTAAGCTATCAAGATCGAATGGCGTCGATAAGAACTGAACCCCCGTCTCTCGACAATATTTATCTAGAACGATATGATCTTCTTCGGAAAGCTCAAGCTTCTTAAGCATCTCGTATTGAGATTCGGTGGCTTCAGTCGTTGCCAATTGATAATCAGCTTTAGGTGCTGATTTACTTACCAGCTTGTCCGCCTTAAAGGTTTGAAACTTTACGGCATCAACGCCGGCAGCCTTCGCGGCATCGATTAATTGAAGCGCTATATCCAGAGACCCATTGTGATTAACGCCGGCTTCTGCAATGATATATACTTGACGAACGGCATTATTCATCAAAATCAACCTCGTAAAATGATTTTTGTATTACCGCTTTCGTGTCGGACAAGTTTTTAAGAATTCGCAAGATCTTTTCAGACGCAAACCCGTCCCCATAAGGATTGACTACGTTAGAACACTCCATGTCGAACGCAGTGTTCATTGCTTGTATAATGTCCTCTCGCTTCGGATCGCAGTTAATGATGGAGGCTGCTTGCAGCCGACCTTTTTGACGGTTTCCGATGTTTACGGTTGGAATTCTGAACGAGGGTGCTTCATAGAGACCGCTCGACGAGTTGCCTACTACAGCATCCACTTGCGAAAGCAGGCTTATATATCTTAATTGGCCCAACGAAGTAAAGGATTTGGCGTTCGAATGATGCCGTACGAACGTATCGATCATGTCTATTAACTTCCTGCCGTACGTATCCGAGTTGGGCTTCGTAATAATAATGCCAAGATCTTCGAATTGAGCTAGCGCGAGAAGTAGTTGTTCGAATTGCTCTTCCGGCTTTTGAAAGTCAAGCGTCGCGGGATGAAAAGTTACCGCGATATTTCTAGACCTGAATTTCAAATCCAGACTCTCTTCTAACTGATCACGGCTTAGCAACGACGCATTGCGAATGAAGTCCAAACCCGTGCTGCCGACAAGATGTATATGGTTCGGGTTCTCCCCCATTTGTCTAATTCGTTTGGCCGCTTGCGCGTTCGTAACGAAGTGAAGATGAGACATCTTCGTAACGCTATGACGAATCGCTTCGTCAAAAGCGCCTTCAGACGTATCGCCTCCGAATACATGCGCTACAGGAATCTTGAAGATAAGCGCGGCTTGAGCTGCGGCTAATATCTCATAACGATCGCCCGCAAGCAGCAATATATCCGGCGTTAACCGCTCTAAGCATTCTGCAAAGCTCAGAACGGCAAGACCGATCGATTTCGTAATGCCGACCGGCGTATCGCTCGATAGCAGCATCTCTATCTTCTCGTCGATCCGAAAACCGTCTTCAACGATGCCTCGATAGGTTAATCCGAATTCCGGGGATAAATGCATGCCCGTCACGACGAGTTGCAATTCCAAATCCGGTTCCTGCTCAATCCCCTTCAGCAGGTAATATAACAGTCCGTACTCCGCCCTCGTCCCCGTAACGACGCATACTTTCTTTTTACTCATGATTGCCTCCAAGGAAAGTGCTGCTCGGAATGTTAATGATTCTTTGAGCAAGATCTTCGGATGCTTCCAGATCCATTCGCGGGCAACCCTCGTACATATTCAGCTTGTGCAACAACGTCCATGCCGGTCTCGCCATTAACCCGTTATCGTTCAAGTACTTGAGAACCTCGTCCCGCTGTCCCTTATCCACTTCATTCAACAGGATCGTATTCAACCAGTAGTTGCTGATGCTGTCCTTCGGCTCGTCAAAGAAAGTAACGCCTTCTACCTCTGCCAGAATGCCGCGATAACGCTCGGCCAGTGTGCGTTTGCTTGCCAGGAACGCAGGCAACTGCTCCAACTGAGCACATCCCAATGCGGCGTTAAGGTTAGGGAGGCGATAATTGTATCCAACGTGATCGTGAACGAATTCCCATTTGTGCGGCACCTTTGCCGTCGTCGTAAGATGTTTGGCTAATTTCCCAAGTTCTTCGTCCTGAACTAGAATAACGCCGCCGCCGCCTGTGGTCACGATTTTATTCCCGTTGAAGCTGACTGCTGCAAGCTTGCTCCAAGTGCCTGTGTGTCGCCCCTTGTAATGCGAGCCAAGCGATTCAGCCGCATCCTCGACCAATTCGAGTTTGTACTTCAGACAAACCTCCTGCAAACGGTCAAGCTTAACAGGATGACCGAAGGTATGCATCGCAATGACCGCTTTTATGCGTCTACCCGTGACTTTATTAAAACACTCATCGCCTTGAATCGTGGAGATTGATTGCAGATAGCACTCTAGCTTATCCGGATCTAAGCCGAGCGTATCTCTGCCGACATCGGCAAAATGCGGAATAGCACCGATATAAGCGATAGGGTTGGCCGTAGCAATGAAAGAAAGCGCAGGACAAATGACTTCGTCATTTGCTCTCACTTCGGATAGCAGCAAGCACATATGCAAGGCAGCGGTCCCGTTAATTACTGCGACCGCGCGCACGGATCCTGTAATATCCGCCATCATCTGTTCGAACTGATCAACATATCTGCCAACGGAAGATACCCAACCGGTTTCTAGACAATCAACGACATAATCCTTTTCTTTGCCTACGAAGATTGGTTCATGCAAACCGACGAAGTCTTTGTCCGAGCAGGTTGCTTCCCTAATTGCCGCGACAAGCTTAGGTAAATCGATAGACGTACTCATATGTTGTAGAAATCGGCTTTATAGTTTTTTAGGTTCTCTGGATTCGTAAACCATTCAGCCGTTTTCTCTAGTCCCCTCTTCAATCCGTCTTTACCGCCATATGCAGGTTCCCATCCTAGAAGCTCTTTCGCCTTCTGATTATCCGCCCAGAGACGCTCGACTTCGCTTTTCTCAGGTCTCATTCGGTTTGAATCCGTAACGACCTCCACTTCCGAGTTCATCACTTCGGAGATCATCTTCACCGTATCTCCAATAGAAATCTCATAATTGCTTCCAATATTAATAATTTCTCCTACTGAGCGCTCGGATTCCATTACGCTAATAAATCCGTTCACCGTATCCTCGACAAAGTTGAAATCTCGCGTCGGGTGTAGCGCCCCCAGTTGAATCGCCTTTTTCCCATTGGCTATTTGAGTAATTACCGTCGGGATAACTGCGCGTGCAGATTGACGAGGTCCGTAGGTATTGAATGGACGGATAGTAGCCACCGGCGTTTGGAACGAATCGTAAAACGCCATTGCCATCTGGTCAGCGCCGATCTTACTTGCGGAATACGGGGATTGGCCCTGCAACGGATGCGCTTCGGTAATTGGCACGAAACGCGCCGTACCGTACACTTCGCTCGTTGACGTATGCACGAACTTCGACACGCCAAGTTCTCGCGCCGCTTGAAGCAAATGGAGCGTTCCCTTGATATTGGTGTCGACATAGGTGTCAGGCGAATGATAGGAATACGGAATAGCGATAAGAGCAGCCAGATGAAGCACGACATCGCAGCCCTTCATTGCTTGTTTCACGCCATGCGGATCTCTGATATCTCCCATGAATACATCCAACGAGGGCTTGATTTCTTTAGGCGATTGATCTAACCACCCCCACGAGTTGAACGAATTGTACATTGCGAACGCTCTAACATCGTAACCTCTGCGCACCAATTCTTCCGTCAAATGCGATCCTATAAATCCGTCGGCACCGGTGACTAATATTCGAGAACCTTTATAAGACATTGGTCGTACCCCCCACAATTATTTCAAGTTAATTATGAAATCTACCCGCTGTTGCTCTGCTGGGAACTGCTCTAACAGTTTATTGCCTATGCCCGTGTCCGCTTCTCTCGTGTAATGAATAGAAGCGAGGTACCAGCGTACGTATTCCTTGTCTTCTTCCTCGGAAATCTCGGCCGGGAGAATTTCTTTGAAGGTATTGGAAGCCTTATCGTATTCGCCGGTGTAATAGTATATTTGTCCCGCCTTATAGAACATATCCTTAGTCGGTTCAAATCCACTCGTCTCCGCTTGCAAGGATCGTAAGTATTCTCGTTTCGCAATGGCTTTCTCAAGTACATCTTGCGCCATTTTCCATGCTTCATTCTGATCGTTGGATTTACCGTTATTCCGGTCGTTTAAACCTTGCCCGTACGTCAATTTAATCATTAGATCATAAATCGAAATATCCCAAGGGTGCTTAGCGATACTATCTGACAGAAGAGCAACGGTTTCGTTATACCCCTGCATCTGCGCTAAATTGTATTGGTGTTCTATCAAGCCCCGATTGTAAGGCTCATTCTTGGTTAACTCGTTAATTTGATCTTCGTATTTACTCAACAGCTTTACATCTTGCGTTTGTTCGTAGGTGCTCTTAAGTACTGCTGCGTTCAACATTCCGTAGTTCGTATTTTTTGAATCTAAACTTAATGCTTTATTAAGTAATCGGGATAGATCATTCGCATTTCTTGTTGTGTTCAGTACTTTATTGGCATCTTCAAATACATTATTAGCTTGAATTGCTGTCAGGGATTTTATGAATAGTACTCCGCCTAGTAGAAGCAACGCTGCAATATACACTTTCGCTTTATGCTTGGAAACCAGTTGATGTAATTTCCAACTTCTCATTCTGCTTTGACGTTGCTCACTATTCGAGAAGAGTACGCCTAGACTTAGATAAAATACAGCTCCGATCCAAACATAACTCAGATCAAAATCAATCAAGCTATGTAAAAACAAAGCTATGACGAATACGAAGAAAATCATTCGATGCAGCCCAATACGATCCGATTGCTTATAGTCCTTCACAAAACTAATCGTGGCATAAATAATTAAAAATAGAAATAACCCAAGACCTATTAATCCAATCTCGGACGCTACCTGCAATACAGAGCTATGCGCTTGACGACTGATATATGGAACTGACTGGTACGTTTCGAATAGCGCCGCCCAACCACCACCGCCGGATCCAAGCAACCATTTGTGTTTTATTATGTCGATTGCATCCTTATAATATGTGCCTCTTTCGGAGAAGATTGAGAATACGTCGGTCGATTTCAGCCGAAGCTGAAGCCTTTCCGGCAAGTATTCAATGAGAAGCGTTAACGAAACCCAAGCTCCAAGGCTCAATATTAAGATCATAATCGAAGGTAGAATAGAACTTTTTACCGACCAACTCGATAGATTCAATAACTTCCTTTCAAGAAGATAGTTCATACCTACTACTAGCAGTGAAGCAATCGCCGATGCGATAAGCAAGAACGCGAAGCCTTTATACGATATTAATATTTCATCGTTCATGGACACTCGGATTTCAATTAATGTTTCAATTATCGAGACAGAAGCCATCACCGCTATAATCGAATGTATAATGAATGCCACCTGTTGTTTAACCGATAAGAAACACAAGGTGATCAGCCACACGATCCCGAATACCAAGTAAGCGCCCCGAGAATATGTCAAAATAAGAGATGTGAAGATCGGAACTAGCATCAGTGAGTTTGCAATAAGATAGGGTCTCTTTTGAATCGTCAAATTCAACAATAAGCATGCAATCAATGCGCAACTCAGTAGTGCGCCGTTGGAATTCGCATATTGAAATGCTCCCCCAAGGCGCTCATGCAATACCGCATCCCGATATTGGATTACGCCAAGCCAGTTGAACAACCCAAATAGAACAATCAGATATGTTGATCCAACGAGCCCTGCAAGAGTCGTATTAATCTTGCTTTGGAAGGAGGTCGTCAACGTTCCATAGATAAATAAAGTCACAAACACCAATTGAATATAAACGGATTTAGAAGCCGTAAATTGTGAAGCTGCTCCGAAGGACGCCATGTAATAACAAAGTACAATCGCCATTGCGACCCATATAGAAGTATGAATTTGGCTGTACTTTCTCTCTTTAATAGCATAAATTCCAATCGTCATCATCAGTAACGAAGCACATGTAAAACTATAATATATGGGTAGATCAAAAAGCGGAAAATTCCCATTGAATAAGCCTCTAAAGTAAGGCATAACAATAATGAATATGAAGAAGAACAAGGTTGCTATCGACTTAACGTTCAGAAACCGTTTATAGATCATTGATTGATCCTACCCCTGTCTATTGCTTTTACTTTCTACGGATGAGGCAAGTTCCTCTGCAGCTCTAATCGCATCAAGAACGAGTTGTTTGGAATCGCCGTACTCGTCGTTGTATTGATAACTAATAACAATCTCTTTAATGATTTGCCTGACCAATACACCGTCGGGATCCTCGTTCCATTTGCTCGATATTCTATCTAGAATATCCAACTTCCTTTTCAGACCGTCGATAGCGATGTTTTCCGGCTTACTAATAAATATTCGATTGTGCTTGGATGCCCTTGCCCCTTCTTCGCTGGATAAAATTTCCTCATACAACTTTTCTCCCGGGCGAATGCCGGTAAATTTGATTTCGATGTCAATCCCTGGTTCAATTCCGTACAATCGAATCAAGTCGGTAGCTAGATCAACGATCTTCATCGGTTTGCCCATATCTAGAATATAGATTTCGCCAGATTCAGCCATACTACCTGATTGCAAGACTAGTTGCACCGCTTCTGGAATCGTCATGAAGTATCTGACCATCTCCGGATGCGTGACCGTAACCGGTCCGCCTTCTTCGATTTGCTTCTTAAAAATCGGTACTACGCTCCCCCGACTGCCCAGTACGTTCCCGAAACGAACAGCTACGAATTTCGTATTGCTGATCTGACTAAGACCCTGAATAATCATTTCAGCAATCCTTTTCGTCGCCCCCATCACATTCGTTGGATTGACTGCTTTATCCGTCGATATCATAACGAATTTGTGGGCATTGTATTGATGTGCGGTTTCCGCCAGATTCATCGTACCGAACACGTTATTCTTGACCGCTTCAATCGGGTTTTTTTCCATTAAAGGCACATGCTTGTGCGCAGCCGCATGAAATACAATTTTGGGCTCGTATTCTTTAAATACGTACTCTAGCCTTTTTTTATCTTGAATGTCCGCGATGACAGGCACCAAGTCAATACCAGGATACGACTTTCTAAGCTCCAATTCTATTTCATAAATACTATTTTCACCGTGACCTAGTAGAATTAGTCTTCTCGGAGAATAGTTCAAGATTTGCCTGCACAATTCGCTCCCGATCGAACCGCCAGCTCCTGTGACAAGAACCGTTCTATCTTGAATATAGTGCATAATCTCGTCCAGATCAGTTCGAATTTGCTCTCTACCAAGCAGATCTTCTAGCCGAACTTCTCTGATTTTAGGAATTATTGTAGCGGATGAAATGAAATCATGAAAGCGAGGAACGATCTTAGTGTCTTTCCCGGTTTTTTTGCAGATTTTCACCAACTCGGACATGTCTTCCTTAGTTGCCGAGGGAATGGCTATGACAATGACATCGATTTCGTAATTATCGACGATTTTAGCGATATCCTTCCTTCCCCCGACGACCGGGACGCCATGTACTTCAAGATTGCGCTTGTACACGTCATCATCGATGCAAACAACAGGAAATAGATCCGACTTATCCGATTGCTTCAAGTCCCTAATCAGCTTGACGCCCGTATTTCCCGCTCCGATCACTAATACTCGTTTGTGATGGGGCTGCAGCTTAATGAAGTCGTCACGAATTATTTTCCAGAAGAACCTGGATGCAACAATGCACAAGATGATAAGAATGCAAGACAACAAGTGAATACTGCGTGGAATTATTAGATTGTCCCATGCAGGATGCAATACTAAATGGTGAATAATATACAGCATGCCCGATGACAATACGGTTGCCTTGCATATTGATACTACGTCACTCGTACTCGCATACTGCCACAGTCTCTTATAGATACGGAAGTACGTCATTAAGGATATCGTCAATATGGCTTGTATCGGAATTACAATCGATAACGTATTAAAGTATTCTTTGGGAATATGTAAGTCAAACCTTAAAAGAAACGCAATAATTATCGAACAAGCTATCGTTATTGCATCTACAAGCATTAACAACCTTGTTCTGCTTAGTTGACCCATTAGTGCCTCCTTCTAAACTACCAGCCAATCATCCAAATGTATTAATTGCTTTTATTAGTAGTTTTACCGTTCACTATGCCCTCTTTGACATAGTGTTTTAATATAAAGTAGATCGAGCTCATAATAAATGCGATTAATCCTGCCATGGCCACCTTAACCAATATATGAGTAGCTAATGGAATGGTTGGAACGATAGCAGGCGTGATTACTATAGAAGTTGTATCCGTATTCACAACGGTATTAGAATCACTCCAATCCTGTTCGTTTGTTAGTTGCTCAGCTTTGTTCTGCTTTTGAGTAATGAGTTCATTATAATTTCTTTGTTCGGATTCCAACTTGCTTGTTTCTGCTACTGCGATGTTATACAAATTCTTTAATTCGATGTACTCCTCATTGATCTCTTCGGTAATCAATTTCATTGCATTATTTGACGAAGCAATTATTTGTTCGTCAGATAGCGATTTTGATAACAGAATCGTCTTAGGCGTGTTCGAGATTCGCTCTTCCAGTTCTAATACTTCGGAAGATGCCTTTTTTATTTCAGTATCTAGAGTTGAGACGACCGACTTATATTCTTGAATCTGGTCTAATAGGTCGACTCTTTCGATTTGTCTTGCAAGGCGATATGCAAGCATGTTATTCACTTTTGTAATCCGATCAGGGTCGATTCCCTTAATCATTATGGATACCATATTTGATTCTTCTTTAGAGGTTACTTTAATATTGTCTTTAATACGATGATAGATCGATGAATCGAACTTCAAGTGAGAAACGACATCATGTATATTTTTGTCCATTACGATTTGTTGAGCGAACGATTGAAGGTTTTTGTGATTTGACATAATCGATGATGTCGTTTCATATTTGGTCGTCATTGTAAAATATAGCAAGGCAAACGTAAGGACTATAATCGCGACGGTAAAAATAGAGATCTTTTTGCGTCCATTCCAAATGGCCGCTATCAAATCTCTTATCAGAATTTCATCGTTCATGTTAGGTCTCCTCGTCAGGCACGTCTCAATTTTAGATTGCGGGTCGATTCCATACCGTAAGGCACTCGTCGTCTATCATTGTATCGGATTTGGAGTCCCCAGTACAATCTATATTTCTTAGCAATTCGTGCTTATTTGTTAAAATATTACATTTTTAGACCTGTAGATTCATCTCAGCGATTGTAACCTATGTACTTTCGTTCATTTCCATATCGGCTATGATAATAAACAGCCACTTAAATGAGCGGTTCCGAATTCACCGTCAATTCAAGTGGCTGCTATCAATAACTAGTCTATATTCGCAAGATGAAAAACAACTACATACTCACTTACTCTCGCTATTGATTCACGAGCCAATTAATCAGGAAGTATGGCATAACCCGTTGTGCAAGCAGCACTTTCTGATCGTTCACTACACAATATATCGACAGTTTATAATTCCTAAACTCCGTGATCTTATCTAAAAGTTTGTTGTCTTCCAACAAGATGATCTTCTTGATGTTCTGACCTTCTTTAAATCCTTGTTCGGCATCATCGAGATTGATTTCCTTCGAAAGAACGGTCTTATCCGCTTGTTGATCTTCAATTTCGATTCGAAGCTTATAGGGCCCCGCCACATCATCGAACGTTGCATCCTTCAACAAACTGTATTCCAGTTCCAAGTTCAAGCCTAGCGCGCTACCCATGCTTCCTGCGTATTCAGCATAGGCATAGAACTTATCCATGCTAATCAGGTTCTGACCGATAGTAAGGTTCGTGAACTTGTCTTGAACCGTCGTGGCTGGCCACGGAGTCGTCATGCTAATGGCATTCCCTATTAAGGATCCGGCAGCAGTTCCGCCTTCCGCCTGTTGCTGAACAAGGTCGGCAATCACAAGATTCATATCGGCAGTAGAAGTCGTCAATGGGACTTTACCGCTGAACGGCACCAAGATGCGGCCATTGGCAAGAATCGGCTTGGTATATTCCCCTAGCGTCAGCGTATACATCTGTCCATCTTTGTCTCTCAAATAAATCGCATACTTTTGCAGATTATTAACTCTAGGCTCTAAATTCGTAATTGCGAGATCTCCGCTCACATTTAGTTGTTTACCCTCAACCGATGAACGAACACGCAATACTTCAATGCTGGCTTTGGCAGCAAGCCGATCGAACTGTGCAATCTGATCTGCTGCAGCTATAAACTTATTGACATTCAGATTCTTGAATTGTCCGATAGTATTCGTAGTCTGAGCGTCTTCTACTTCTTTTAGATTTACTCGAATATCGTCCAATGTAGCCGTATATGGCACTTGGATGCTTGCAAGCATTAAGATGGATTGATTAGTTGTTAACTGCACTCGTTGATCATACGCGACTGCTTTACCTTCGCTGTTGTTTTGATCTATTCCATTTAAAGTCCATGAAGCTTTAAGATCCGGCACCTTGACCGCGGTCTTGGCTTTATTCGTAACTTTGAACATAGCCGTTAATGTATCTTGCGCGCCTGCCGGCAATCGACTATACCCTATTATTTCAATTTCGTAATCATTATAAGTTAACTTGGAAACAGCGGTGGTCGTAGTGCTTGTGCTGCTCTTAGGCACTTGATAAGTGGCAAGGGGGATGAATAGCCCTTCGGTCTCGCTTGCGGTACCCATTACGAGCTTCAAACCATCCTCTTTAACTATTGCGGGCATCTTTACCTTAATGGTTACGATCTTACGTTCTTTAGGTTGGACGATTAGATCCTTTAGACTATCGCTGTTTACTTTGAATAACGATCCATCTTTGGCGATTAAGAAGAACTGTGTTGAACTCGGTTTGTATTCTCTCGTATTTTGATTTTCGAACAAGAACGAAATCTCTAACGTTCGAAGATCGACATCATTCTCTGTGGATGCAGAGGCTAGTTTCGATTTCACGCTTTTAATCGCCGTTTTAATTTTCCATTCTTTTGCCGTTAAGTACTTCGGTTGAAATGCAGCCACCGGAATCGTATTATAGTTCGCTAGTTTGAAACTGCCCAACGTACGTGTGTAGCTCGGAGCTGAGAAATCCCATTTTACAATGGTTATGATTAGCTTGGATAGCAAAGTTGATTCATCCACGGATACATAATAGGTCACGTCTACGCTAGACTTGGCGTTTAAGGTCGTTATTTTTTTGTCTTTCTCGATTACGCTTGTCGTATAGGTTTTACCCGACGTATTCTTTACTTTAGACCAGTAGTCGCCAAGCTGCACTGTATTCGATCCATTGTTCGTGTATGTTAGCGTATAGATGAGGTACGTTCCTTTGTCCTGCGAGAACACGTCAGCGCTTTTCACTTGAACTGTTGCCGCGTTTCCTAAAGATATCTTTGCAGGTGCCTTGGCGGTAGTTGTAGCGGCCATAGAAGGTTTTACATTATTCATTAGCGTAATGCTTAGCATCAACAAGAAACAAAGGGAATACACAACGGCTTTTCGAACCTTAGGTACATGTAACAACCCATTTCCTCCTCAGAAAATATTCTCTGCTTAATATAACGTTTATTAGCATCAAATAGTTTCTCGACACAACCCAATTTATGAATTATTTATACAAAACAAAAGAGCTTGGCAGCTGCCAAGCTCTTTTGTTCAATTTAGATCAATTAGTCAACATTAACCGTGATGCTAGCGGATACGCCGTTACCGGATACGTAAGTGATCGTTACGATACCAGATTTTTGCTTAGCGATCGTACCAGAATTGCTGATAGTTGCAACCGAAGGATCGGAAGAGAACCATTTGCCGTTTACATCAGCAGTGATCCAAGAGTTATCAGCACCATCAAACGCTACGCCATATTGGTCCTTGATCTCAAGCTTGCTCACGATGCCAGCTGGAGTTGCAGGAACGAACGTATACTCGGAAGCCGTGAACTTAACAGTAGCGATTGCAGGAGCAGCTTTAGCAACCGTTACAGTTTGTTCGTTCAACTTAGCACCGTTCTTCCAAACCGTTACAGTAGCTGTACCTTCAGCTTTACCTACGATCTTCAGGGAAGTCGTCGGGTCAGCGTCGGTAGCAAGAATTGCAGAATCACTCGAAGTTACGAGGTCGAAGAAGTCGGTTGCACGAACCGCAACTTCTACGCCCGCAGCCGTTTTACCTGTCAGGGACAGTTCAACAGAGTGCTTAACGTTAGCGCCAGAGATAGTGTTGCTAGCGTGTCCGTATACCGTACCAACAGCGCCGATCGTTACCGATTTAACGTCTTCGATCTTAACAACCGTGAATGCGATGTCGTAAGATACGGACGTTGCACCAGTTTTGGACAGGGTAGCAGTGACTTTCTCGGAACCAGCAGCAGAGCCAGCAGTTGCAGCGAAGCCCGTCAGGGACAATGCAGCGTTAGCGCCGTCTTCAGCTACAGCCAACGTCCAACCAGTTGGCAGGGAGCCCATTGCACGGCCGTAGTTATCAACTACAACCAGTTTGCCGATATCCGTGTTGCTTCCAGCGATCGTTTGAGCGCCGTAAACAGCCAGAGTCGTTTTCAGATCTTTCGTACCCGTGATGCTTACAGGGTAAGCAGCGTCTTTAACATCAACTGTGATAGTCGAAACTGGAATGCCTTTAACCAGAGCGGTTACGACTTTCGTACCTGTACCCGTGAAGGACAATACGAGATCGCCATTAGCTTTCCATTTAGGAGTGACAGGAACACTGTTAGCCGTGAACGTCAGCGTGTCAGCGCCGTTAACTTGTACTTTAGCAGAAGCAGGGACGTCTTTGTTAGCGATTGGAGAACCGAAAGTATCAGCAGCTACATAAGGAATCGTAACTTCTTCGCCGTCAACAACGATTGCAGCTGGGTTGTTAAGCTGGAACGATTTCAGGGAAGCTGGAGCTTCAACGTTAACCGATACAGATGCAGATGCACCCGTTGCGGAGTTGAAAGCCGTAACTACTACAACGCCTGCAGTAGCGCCAGTGTTGAATTTCAGAACGCTGTCGCCGTTCGTGTTGAACGAAGCTGGATCGATGATTGCAGTGTTGCTGGAAGCGAACGTGATACCGCCGATTTGGTTGTACACATTAGCCGTTACGCTTGCAGGAAGCTTGAACTCTGCACCGTATTGGTCTTTCAGCGTAATTGGAAGAGTATAAGCATTTGCACCGGATCTGCCCGTGAAGATGCGAGTTTCATCCGTTTTTGGAACTACTGCGCCAAGCGTGATGTTCGTCGCGGAGCTAGCGGAAACGATTTTGAACGTTTTCGAAGCAACAACGCCGGATTTGCTGTGGCTTGCAGTTACAACGACAGTACCGTCAACTTTGTAAGCAGCAAGATCTACTTTGAAGTTGTTCGTACCTCTGAGTACGTTTGCCAAGTTGTTAGCAGTAACAGCTTCGCTCGTGTATGCAGATACGTTAATGTCCGTGTAAGCAGATGCAACTACTTCGCCGAACTGGTTGTAAGGCTTGACAAGAAGGTCTTGACCGTTGATGTTTTGCAGAGCAACTGCGCCGATGTCGATTTTCGTAATAACTTCAGCAGCTACCGTTACTTTAACAGCAGCGAACTCGTTGATTACTACGTCGTATTCAGCAGCAGGAAGGAACGTAGCTTCGAGAACAACGGATTTCTTGTCTTCGGAAGCTTTGATCGTTACTGGGTAAGGAACAAGGCCGTTTTTAACGGATGCTTTCAGTGCAGTTTCTTCGTCGGCTTTCAGAGCGCGGCTAAGTTCAACCGTGATCTTTTTAGCGCCAGTTTGCTTAGCGCCTTTTACAGCAAGCGCAACGTTGAAGCCTGGAAGGCCCAGAACTTCGCCCAGCGTTTTGCCAGTGCCAGCAACTTCAGCGTTCAGTGCAGCTACCAGAGCTACGAAAGTGTCGCCGCGCTTAGCTTTAGCAGCGAAGTCGGTACCTTCAGCGAAGATTCCAGCTTTAACTGCGTCTGCAGCGATCGTTTCGTCGTTCTTGATGCCAAGAGCGCGAAGGACTACAGCTGCGAAGTCTTTAACCGTCAACTCGTCGTTGAAGCCGAACTTCGTAGCGGAGTAGCCGTTTACGTAGCCTTCAGCTTTAGCCCACGACAGGAAGCCGTCGTAGTAGCCTTTAGGTACGTCTTTGAAAGTGTGGGATTTCGCAGTAGCAGCTGCTGCTTCTTCTTTAGCAAGAAGACGAGCAAGCAGAACTACGATGTCTTGACGTTTCCATACAGTGCCTTCGAGCAAATCGCCGTCGTCGCCCTTCAGGACGCCGAGTTCTTTCAGTACAGCGCCAGCTTCAGCCGGCGTGCTTGGTGTTGCAGCGGATGCCATGGCGGAGAACATTCCGAAGACCAGGGCGATCGCTAGCAAAAAGGATAAACTTTTTTTCATAACCTTTTTTTCTCCTCCTCGAGAAAATATCTGTTTTGTTTGGTGGGAAGAATTATAGCTCGAATCTCTCATCGGTGTTTCACCCCCTTCCTTGAGTAGAGCATTGTCTATAATTGATGTCTGCTGCATGTCTATGTAGTAGATACATGTCGCAGAAACTCGTAAACTTAGAAAGAGACGCAAAATGGGCAGGGTAAAATATGCCACTTTCCCCATTATACATGAGCGCCTTGCCTAGCGTAAAGAAGATTTTGATAGTGAAGTATAGGGATTAGGGCTAAAGCCCTTCTCGCAAGACTCATCATGTTAAACGCAGGGGAAACGGAAAAGTTGCGGATGAAATCGAATTGCCGTAACTTTTTTTACCCAATAATACGTTGTTGGCACCAGATTAAATATGTAAGGGCTAACACTTCTCTAGTATAGCGAGGATAGGCCTAACCGTCATTGTATAAACTTTACCTAATGCGCCAAGAAAGAGTAAGAAGTGAGGGAGTTGCCAGTTCGGCAACTCCCTCGGTCTGACGCAAGACTAGCTTAAGTTTTTCGGGAATATCTTGGTGCTCTTCTTCAACAGCTCGACCGTGATTTTACCGGCTTCGGCACGCGTCATGTTGCTACGCGCGTTGAAGTTGTACACTGGCTTCTTCACTCCCGGAATCGTCACGGCCGCTCCCGTCATGATCTTCGCTTTATTGACGGCATCGACTGCAGGTCTCGCATAGAATTGAATGGTGCCGGAATCCGCGAACGATTTGGCGATGCTCGTTTCGAGCTTGTCGTTATTGATCGCCATCTTCAGCTTAAGGCCTCGAGCAATCATGACCGCGGCATCTTGCCGCGTTACCGGTATTCCGGCTCCGAAGAACCCTTCTTCAAGACCGGAGATGATACCCGCTCTTGCGGCTGTCTCGATATGCTCATAATCCCAGGTCGTCGTTTTCGTGCCCGGCGTAATGTCGAAGAACGATGCGTTGCCTTCGTAATTCAGCGGGAGGTTGAGACCCTTCACGAGCAACGTCGCGAATTCTCCGCGCGTCGTCAGATCGTTGGCGCCGAACTCGTCGAAGCGCACGTTGTTCATAATCCCTTTGGAATACAAGGCATTCAGGATATTACGCGCCCAGGTATGGTTCGTAACGTCCGCGAAGCCTTTTCTCATCTTCATGACCTTGTAATATCCGAAATCATCGAATGGAACGGTGACCGTGTGGCTACTCGTGTTCACTTCGCCTCCGATGTTCTCCCATTCGCCTCTATCCGTATATCGGAAAACGGTTATGATATAGCCGGCTTCATCGACGACGCTGCTGTCGTATTTCAAGGTCAATTGACCGCGATTGGATGGTATTACTTTGCGCTCGAGCTCGTACTCCGTAAATCTGCCTTCGACGGAGTATGGCGCCAAGCCGTTCGTAGCCGGCTTATAGCCGATATCTCCTCGATTACCGAGTTCGCCGACCCCTGCGCTAATCCAGTAAGTCGGAGATACGTTGTTAAAGTTGAACGTGTTCGTGTTATTAGCGAAACGGATTAGGAAAAAGTCGGGAATGACGATCGGACTTGCTCCCTGATACGTTCTTGCGTCCACCGTTCGATTGATAATGTTGCCATAGTCGTTACGGCGTTCGACGATACCGTCTTCCGGATTGGCGATGCCGAACAACACGTTCGTGTCGTTATACAGTTTCGTAATTCCGAGCGTATTTTCATTCGCTGCTTTGAGAACCGTCCCTTTAGGGAACGTCAACTGCAACGTCTTGTTGAACATGTCGAATTTAGTGCCCATCTTCTGCATGAACTGAGTGTCGACTTGCACCGTGTCCGAGTAGAACACGTTTACGGATTGGCTTAGCTTCGAATCAACCCGAATGATATCGATGTCGATTTCGGTCATCTTGCCTGCTTTTAATCCGACGAAATCGTACACGAACCGGTTGTTCAAGTCGGCGCGCTTGGTTGCTTGCTCCCCGTCAACCAACACTTCCGTTGCGCCTTCCGCTTCGATATCGAATCTTACGAAATTCTTGTTGACGATGATTTGGTCGCCTACCGTAGGCTGCGGAGACAGCAATCTGAACGACGACAATTCTCTCGTAATATCCAACGTTTGCTTCGTGATCGCACCCGTTCGATTGATCAACTCAAGATTATAAACGTGCGAGCCCGGCGCTTCGAACTTGATATCGCGAATCCGGAATATAAAGTTCGTCTCGTCGCCGGCGAAATCGTAGTAATAAGTCACGCTCTTGTAAGTGAAGGTTTGCGCTTGTTCAAGCACAGGAGTGCCTCGAGCCGGAATCGGCTTGGAGAAGAACAGATCCGAGCCCAATTTTACGTTCAAAGTGGACGCCCCGCTGCCTTGCATCACCAAGTCATACCCAAGCTCGCTAGTCACGTACTTGTCTTTCGTGAACACGAATTCAGGAGATACAGCAAAGATCCTTCCTCTAACATCGTCCGTGTAAGTTCCCGGAGTCGTACTAGGGAACGATTGTCTAGTCGCAACGCTAAGCGTCGGCTGGAACCGATCAATCTTAGATACGTTTGTGTCGACCAAGTATATTCTTATCTCTTTGATAATTTCCTGAGTAATGCCGGAGACGCTCGTATTGACCCCTTTGAATACGATGCGGTTTTCGCCGAATACAAGCGGCCCAGTCGTATCGACGTTCAGAGCTAAACTAAAGCCTGACAAGGCGATAGCATCGGTAAGTGCCGGATTCGCCGGCGCCGTCATTTCCTTGCCGTTAACGAAATACTGCGCACCGCTCAAGTTCTTGAAGCCCATATATTTACCCGATATCGTAATCGAGTTGCTATTCCGGGAATCGAACTCATAGCGCTGCCCATCGTACAAGTTGGCGATATAGATATAGCTCTTCTGTACGTAAGTAATATCTGCGTTGTACGTAGCCGTAGAGCTTCCGATTTTAAATTGAACCTTCTGTTGACCGTTCGTGAAGTTATCAACGCGGTAAACGGCTTGATTGCCCCCTAGTCCGGCAACTGCCCCTAGGTCATCCAACGTAAGACTCAATGTACTTAAAGGTAAGTAGGTTCCGCTAAGCGAGTCGGCCGTCAGCGGTTTGTCCGCATCCACCAAGATATAGAACGTCGAATCGTTGACCTCTGCTCCATTCAAAGGTTCTTTGGCGACTGTCGTTACGTTAGCAGACCCATTGTAACCGGGAAGAAGTTGAATATTCTTAATGATCGTCTCGCCAGGCAAATATTTGAAATTGCCATTGAAAGTGGAACTGAAGTTACCATAAGTGATGACCATGTTTACGAATTGGTCTTTATCGTAAACTCCGGACGTCTGATGCAGATTCAAATTAGGTAGCGTGAAATCGACCAACCGATATTGCGGTGTAATGCCGTCGCTACCCGGAATAATAATTTCGGTAGCAGTCGCAACCGTCCCCGAAATACCATCATATACGGCCGAGGTTACGCTGTTTCTCGCGGTATACGTACCCGAACCGGCGAAAGGAGTAGACGTGTAGGGGAGCAACATCTTCACCTTATAGCCGACCGCCGTTACGCCGACGTCTGTAATGGAAGGAATATTATTAAGTATGGAAAACTCGTTTGTCGCCCCTTGCTTTACTTTTACGTCCGTAAAGGGATTGTTGATATCGAAATAATAGAGCTCCCGCTTGATATTAATGGTGTTTGTGCCGTTCGTGATACTCATCTTGAGTTCATTCAAACCCGGAATGAGCGTTACGGCCGGAGAGAAGAACGTTCCGTCGGGCAGAACTGAGGTTTTGATCGCCACGCCGCCGTTTACGCTAACCGTCGCGTTATTCGCGTTAATAGCAACGCCTTGTAGCGTAATTGTCTTGGCAGGAACGACGGCTTGCGCGCCTTCGTTCAAGTTAACGATCGTCGAGCCGCTCATTACCTTCAAGCTTTGGATATAAGGAATTTGATCATACAGTACATAGAAGACGTCGGATCTCAAGGTCGAGCCCTGCGTCCCTGTAAACGTGATTCGGTTCATGCCGCTGAACAACGTCAAGTTCTTGCCGGCGAACCGATTCGTCGAACCGGTAACTTCCTCTAGCGCGCCTGTCGTGAAATGCGTATTATCGGGCAGCCAAGTTCCATTGGATTGCAAGTTGAGCTGGTCAATTCGGTAGCTCATGGATGACGCCGTCACATAGGAAAATGTACCGTTTATCGTCAGCGTTCCCTGATTCGTTCGATAAGAATTCGTTTGCGTCAAAAGCTGCGGCTCAGTTGGAGCGGGAGTCGGATTACTGATCTGCAAGATAGCCGTATCACGAACGCCCGAGATATCGGGAATAAAGTAAGTCGCGTTACTGGCTGCGCTTACCGTCTGAACGAGGCCGTATGGGATCAGACCGATCGCCAAGACCAACGCTAATAATGTCGATAGCAATTTTCTCACTGTAGATCCTCCTTAATGTGTGTCCGTTCTTCGGGAAGCATTCTGATGAGAGACAGCGACCTTTCGGTCGAATCTTGGATCAAGCTTGACTGTTCGCTCCCCCTTGCTGAGAAATCCCTAATTTTCGGCAGGATATTCCATTAGACGAACGTTTCCCGCAAAAGTTCTGTACAGTAGTTATCGGATTTTCACGGAAAATGTTTAGGCGTACGCGCGAAAAAAAAGACTCAACGGCTTGTCCTTTCCGAGAAAGGAGAAGCAATTGAGTCTTTGGTCTTAGCGAATCTTAGTGGATAACCGTTATTTGCCGCGGGAATCGGTTTGCGGCTTCAAGCGCAGGCGGGCCAGGAAATCGAGCACCGGGCGGCGCGACTTGTCGACGATGCCGATGAGCTCGGCGCCGATCTGGAGCAGGAACACGAGCGCGCAGATGACGATGAACGTAATCCAGTTGCCGAGACCCGTGTTGGAGATGCTCGACTGGATGACCGCGCACGTACCGAAGAACGCGGCGATGCCCCAGATGATGAGCACGGTCTTGCGATGGCTGAATCCGAGTTGCTGCAAGCAGTGATGCAGATGGCCCTTATCCGGCGCGAAGATCGGTTTCTTCTGGATCCAGCGGCGGACGATCGCGAAGAACGTATCGGACAGCGGAACGCCGATGATGAGAAGCGGCGTGACGAACGACACGACGGTAATTTGCTTAAATCCTAGCATCGACAGAGTTGCCAGGGCGAAGCCGAGGAACAACGAGCCCGAGTCTCCCATGAAGATCTTCGCGGGATGGAAGTTGAAGAACAAGAATCCAATAATGCTGCCGAGCAGCACAGCAGCCAACATGATGACCGCGAAGTTGCCCATGATGATGCCCATCACGAGGATCGTGCCGATCGCGATGGCGGACACGCCCGCGGCGAGGCCGTCAAGACCGTCGATCAGGTTGATCGCGTTAGTGACGCCGACGATCCAGAAGATCGTGAGCGGCACGCTGATCCATTCGCCCAGCGGCTGCATCGCGTCGCCGAACGGAATGTTGAGCAGGTTGATCTTGACGTCGAAGCCGAATACGACGATGCACGCCGCCGCGATCTGCACGAGCAGCTTCAGCTTGGCAGACAAATCGAACTTGTCGTCGAGCGAGCCGAGGAGCACGATGAGCGTGCCTCCGGTTAACAACCCGCCGATCAGGTTCTTGTCGTGGTGGCTCAAGAGATCGCTAGGCAACCATGGCAATAAGAGCAATAATCCTACGGTAAAAGATGCATAAATAGCGAGGCCGCCCATGCGCGGCATAATGCGTGTATGAACTTTACGTTGGTTCGGCACGTCGACCGCCCCGACCCGAACGGCGAATTTTTTAACGAGCGGCGTCAAGACAAGCGCTAGCGCCAATGCAATAGCAAATCCGGATAATCCGATTCCTACCATCCAGCCAGACAGCATCTGCAACTCTCCCCTTTTTGTATACCGGAATGAATTATACTCCCGAGATGCGGATTACAACAAGGCGAACATTTTGCCGTTTTCAGCCGTTTTCACCGATTTAGATCATTTTCATAAAAGTTTTCACGACGGTTTGATCGGTTTCAGAACTTTATCTCCGTCTTTAATCACTTTAAGCGCAAACTTGGGCAGTACCAACATTCTCTTGTAGCGGGACGGCTCCTGCAATAAGCGGTAGAACCATTCCAAGCTCAACTTGCGGAAAATCGCGGGAGCCCGTTTCAGCTTCCCGGCGACGACGTCGAAGCTGCCTCCGACCCCCATAATGACCGGTACGCCAAGGGTTTTCGCGTATTTCTCGATCCACGGCTCCTGGTTCATCGTAGCTCGCGCGACGAACAGCATATCCGGATTAGCGGCACGGATCTCGGCAATCACCACTTCGTCTTCGTTATCGGTAAAATACCCATCGCGGTAGCCGACGAAGCGCACGCCGCGAAATTTGCTCTTCAAGTTATCGTGAGCCGTCCGAATAATGTCCGGGCTCGCGCCGAGCAAATACGCGCTCCAGCTCTTCCGTTCTCCCTCGCGCAGCAATTCGTGCATGAGATCGAAGCCCGCGACGCGTTCCTTCACCGGCTGCTTCAGCTTGCCGGCCGCCCATACGACGCCCGCGCCGTCCGGCACGACGAGATCGGCGGTCGCGAGCGCCCGATGGAAGGCGGGATTCTCGAGACCGACCATAAGCATGATCGGATTGCCCGTGATGACGCGGTTCGGACGTCTGGATTCGATCGCTTCCGCAAGGTAAGCGACGGTTTCTTCCATGTTCATCTTGGAGAACGGCACGCCGTAGAGCGATACCGTCGGAAACGGTCTAACGCCTGTGTTCAACGCCTTCAGCCTCCAAACCCTATGTTAAATACGCAGGTAATCGACAATTTGTTGCGCCGGCTTGATCGCCTCTCGCTTCAGGCGAGAGACCGCCGGCCCGCACGCGGCAAGCCATTGGGCTGGATTATTAATAATTTCTAAGGCGCGGTCGGCGGCGTTATCCGGATCGAGCGCCTCGGTCGTTCCGATGGCGCGCTGGCTCAGCCGCGCGAGGAACTGATCGATCTTGGGATCGTAAGAGATCCCAAGGAGAGGCACCTCGCGATTCGCCGCGTAGATGAGCGAATGGAGCCGCATGCCGATGAGCAGCGCGCATCGGCCTACCTCCCGCAGCATGCGCTGCGGGTCTTCGTGCGCCGGCGCCAGCTCAGCCGCGCACGAGAGCCGTTCCATCACGTAGCGCGACGCACCCTCGTCGCCCCCCTGATGGAACGGCAAGAAGCGCAGCCGCACGCCGCGAGGCGCCCGGGCGGCCAGCGCTTCAAGCGCCGCAGCCGCGCGGTCCAAGTCCGCGCGGTCGCTGCGCCAGAACCGGACGGACACGCCGACGATCGGCGGCTCGTCACGTCCGGCTACGCCTCCGCCGGCGGCGGAGGGCTCAGCAACGGCTGATGCCCATTGCTCTTGCCCCCCCGCAACGCCAGCTTCGACGATCGGCGGCTCATCACGTCCGGCCACGCCTCCGCCGATGGCAGCAGGCTCAGCACCGGCTATCGCCCCATGCTCTTGCCCTTCCGCAGCACCTGCCATCATCCCATGCTCCTGCCCTACCGCACCACGCGCTTCCTGCTCTTCCACCCCCGCACTCCCCGCCGGCAACCCCATCACCGGGTCCGGCACAACCTCCACCTTCGCCTCCGGCACGCCATACCGCCGCAGCAGCAAGGCCGACTCCTCGTCGCGCACCGACACGTACGCCGCCTTCTTGAACGCGCGCGCAATGAACGGCTGGAACAGCTTCCGGTTGACCGGCCCGATTCCTTGCGCGTACACGAACGTCGGCTTGCCGCACCAGCGCGCGATAGCCATGATACCGAGATAATACGGAATCGAGCCCATCCCCGTCGCGTCCTGCAGCAGGCTGCCGCCGCCGCTGATGAGGCCGTCGCTGTTCTTGAGCGCGCGGCGCACTTCCCTCAGATCCATCCTCGGCACGGCTTCCACGCCGTAATGACGGCGCGTCCACTCGGGATCGCCTGACAGCACGATCGGTTCAATCTTCAAGCCGGCCGCCGTTCCCGCTTCGTCCAGCGCCGTTAGTATGCTCTTCAGCACCGCTTCGTCGCCGCTGTTGTGAAATCCGTAATAACCGGACAATACGATACGACGAACGTTCGACGCTCGATTTATTCCCTTATTCGCCATAGCCGCGATCCCTGACCTTCATTCAATGTTTATCTACCCTCAAGCCAGCTTCTTCAACCAGCGCTTATACGCGTACTCGAGTACTTGCCATACCGCCATACCCACCAGCCCGATAATCGCGCCGAGCCCCAGACCGAGCAGCACGCGGATGATCGAGAGTATAAGCGGCGTATGAATGTGCGCGAACGTGTCGACCATCGACAATTGCGCGATCGTGCCCGCGATGATCAGCGCCATCGCCCAGCGGTAACGCAGCGCCAGGAAGATGCCGACCAGGAAGATCGGATGGCCCAGCATGAACTCCTTCGTGCGCGGACGCACGCCGAACGTATTCTCGAGCAGCGAGCGGAACTGCAGCTCCAGGCCGGACACTTGGCCTTCGTTGCCCGTTCTCGTCAAGTAGTACATCCCCGCCACGGCCAGCACGCCGATGGCCACGATCCACAGCACCGTCAGCGGCATCGCGAGAATGCGGCGCGCGTTGCCGATCACCGTGTCGCCCGAGCCGTACAGGAACACGTACAGCGCGACGAGCGCGATCGGACCGAGGTGAAGCAGGCTGACGCCGCGATATTGCTCGAGCACGAGCGCGTACGTAATATCGTTCAGCATCGCGACGATGAACGGAACGGCCGCGAGCGACAGCACCGTCGTGCGAGCGAACAGCAACAGCGAACCACCGAGCCTTCTGGCCGCGGAAAGCTGTCCCCCGCCATCGCGGCCCTCCCGAAGCTCCCGAAGCCGCTTCACGAGCAGAATAACCGCCGTCGTCGGAGCGGCGATGCCCACGAACAGCGACAACGCCTGCAGCATCAAGCTCGAGCTGAGCACGTACAATGCCGCCGAGCCGATCGCGCCCACGATGAACGCAAGCACTTGCACGCCCGGCAGGAACAGTCCGATCATGATCGCGCATAGCGCGATCGCGCCGAGAGCGGCCACGCCCTTCAATAAAGAAGCCTGCGGCGCCGAATGCACTTCGAACGCTCTCGGCGTGCCCGTCTCGAAGCCGAAATCCTCGATTTGTCCGATGACGCCCTTTTTATCTTCATCCCCGGCGAGTACGTCGGCGATTTTATTAAGCGGATGATACACTTGGCCTTTAACCAGATCTTTCGCCGCCACGGCGTTCAGATACAGCAACCGGATGTTGCGGTCCTTCACCGCGAGCACGAGCCGATCTTCCAGCTGGGCGGGCTTCAGAATCGACATCTCCGCTTCCCCGACCGAGTGCGCGCGGATCGCGTCGAACTCCAGCAGATTGGCAACCTTGGAGAGCCCCTTCATTGGAACCTTCAAGTTCTCGAACATCGCGACGCCGATGCCGTGCTCGTCCAGCATACGAGCGAACTGCTTCACGCCGTTCAGGCTTTCCCCGTCTCCGTAACCGGTAACGGCGTCTCCGTCGAACAGCACGCGGTTCACCCCGAGCGCTTGGAACGCGTCCAGCCACTTGCTTACTTCCGGCGCGTCGAACGGCAAGATGCGGTTCGACAGCCGCGGGTACACCTGGAACCCTAGATCCTTCAGCTCCTGCATCGCGATCGGATTCGGCTGCATCGGATGGATGATGGCATCATCGTAGCCCATGCCGATGCTAAGGCCGGGCAATCCGTCCGCGGTCCAGCTCTTCACGTCGGCCCCGTAATGCGCGAACGCCCACTCGATGATCGGACGAAGCGCCTTCTCGTGCTCGGCGTCTTGGAAGACGACGTACGTGCGGTTATCGCCCGGACGCGATACGCGCCCTTCCAGCAGCGCGGCTTGCGACGCGTTATAGACGTTCACCTCGCCGGCCCAGCCAAGCTCCTCCAGCGTGCTCTCGAACACGGCCATGCCGTTCACACCGGCATCCTTCAGCTTCGTTAATTGCTCCTGCAGGAATTGCCGCGGAACCGCCTGCGACGAGCTCACCTGCAGCAAGTCGCGATAATCCATGACGACGGCGACTTGATCCGCGGAAGTCTCGGTTTGCTCCCTCGCGTACATGACCGGCAGCGCGGCGACGATCCCGACCAGCACGACCCACCATAACCACTTCGACAACCTTCTATTCCATGCGCTCAGCCAATGGGGCACAACGTTTCACTCCATTACTTTTTTAATGGTTCCGGCTTCTTCCGCCGGGCGATATAGATAAATATGATAAGGACGCAAGACGCCGACTTTTCACCGATTGAGTTACAGCATCCGGAATACCCGTGCGGGCTTCTTCAGCCAATCCCGCTTTCGTAGCGCATCGCTACTCTCATTTTCCACGATTCGGTACTTCCATTATGTATCGCCGCGGCCGATTCCGCCATTTTTCGCCGCATCACCCGCAAAAAGCAGCGGCTGGTCTTCACCCTCCGCTGCTCCCCGATCGTTCCAAGCCTAGCCATCGACACGCGCCATAACGGCGCCCACGAGCCGTCCTAGCGCGTCGGACGCGCCTTCCAGCCCGCTTCCCCTGACGGCGAAGTATACTTTGATCTTCGGCTCCGTTCCCGAAGGACGCAAGCAGAACCACGAACCGTCCGCCAGCCCGTACTTCAGCACGTTCTCGGCCGGAAGACCGTCCAGCCCTTGCGCGTAGTCCAGCACCTGCGTTACCGCGACGCCCGCGATCTCCTCCGGCGGAGCGTTCCGCCAGTCTTCCATGATCGCGCCGATCTGCGCGACGCCGTCCTTGCCCTTGAGCGTGCGCGATTCGAGCTTCTCCAAGTACGTTCCATACTTCTCGTACAGCTCGAGCAACACGTCGTACAACGTCTTGCCTTGCGATTTGTAATAAGCGGCCGCCTCGCAGATTAGTAGCGACGCGACGACGGCGTCTTTGTCGCGAGCGTACGTGCCGGTCAGGTAGCCGTAGCTCTCCTCATAACCGAACAAGAACTCATGGGAGCCGTCCGCTTCGAACTGCGTCATTTTCTCGCCGATATACTTGAAGCCCGTCAACGTGTTGATAACCGTGCAGCCGTAGGAAGCGGCGATGTCCGCCCCCATCTCGCTCGTCACGATCGTCTTGATGACCGCGCCGTTCGCCGGTAGTTTGCCCTGCGCTTGCAAATTCGATAGCAAATAATGGACCATGAGCGCGCCCGATTGGTTGCCCGTCAGTACCACGTATTCGCCTTTGTCGTTCTTGACGACGGCGCCCATCCGGTCGCAGTCCGGGTCGGTGCCGACGATGATGTCCGCGCCGATCTCGTCCGCTTGCTTGATCGCCAGCGTGAACGCTTCCTGCTCCTCCGGGTTCGGCGACTTCACCGTGCTGAACATGCCGTCCGGCTGCTCCTGCGCGGCGACGACGTTCACGTTAGTGAAGCCCGCTTGCGCCAGCACCGCCCGGATCGGCAAGTTGCCTGCGCCGTGCAGCGGCGTGAACACGACGCTCAGCGCGGCTCCCGCTCCGCCCTTGAGGACGTCGGGCCGCACCGACTGCGCCACGACCGCGTCGACGAACCGCTGGTCGTCCGCGTCACCGAGCCATACTAGCAATCCCTGAGCCTCGGCCTCTTCCGGCGTCAACCGCTTCACCTCGTCGAACGAAGCAATGTCGCGAATGCGGCCGATTACTTGCTCGGCTTGGTGGGGAACGAGCTGTCCGCCGTCCGAGCCGTATACTTTATATCCGTTATATTCGGGAGGGTTGTGACTCGCCGTCACGACGATGCCGCCGGTCGCCTTCAAGTCGCGCACCGCGAAGCTAAGCTGCGGCGTCGGACGGAGCGAACGGAACAAGTAGGTGCGGATCCCGTTCGCGGCCAGCACGCAAGCGGCTTCCAGCGAGAACGTATCCGAGTTGTTGCGGGAATCGTGCGCGATGACGACCGAAGGCGCCGCCGATTCGCCGAGCAGGAAGTTGGCGAAGCCTTGCGTCGCCTTTCCGATGACGTACCGGTTCATCCGGTTCGTGCCCGCGCCCATGACGCCGCGCAGCCCCCCGGTTCCGAATTCCAGCTCCCGATAGAAGCGATCCTCGATATCGCCCGGCTGCCCCGTGATCGCGCGAAGCTCGTTCTTCGTCGCTTCATCGATGTTCGAATCGTTCAACCATGCTTCGTATAGCTCTTGCGGTGTTATCGGCATCGTTTCTTCTCTCCCTTATCTCTCTATTGTTATCATTAACCCTTGTTGGGGTCGGACAACGCGAACATCAACTCTCCCTCGGCGACGACCGTATCTCCTACCTTCGCGGTCGCGCGGCCTTTGCCGATCGGACCTTTCAGCCGCGTCACTTCCAGCTCCAGGATGAGCGTGTCGCCCGGCTTCACTTGTCCGCGGAACCGGAATTCGTCGATGCCCGCGAAGAAGCCCAGTTTGCCTTTGTTCTCTTCCAGCGACAGCATGGCGACCGTGCCGACCTGCGCGAGCGCTTCGACGATCAATACGCCGGGCATGACCGGGTATCCCGGAAAATGTCCGACGAAATAAGGTTCGTTCATCGTCACGTTCTTGATGCCGACGGCGCGTTTGCCCGGCTCTACCTCCAGAATCCGGTCCACGAGCAGGAACGGCGGACGGTGGGGAATAATCTCTTGAATTTGCACGATATCCAACATTTCGGTTTCCTCCTTAATTCCCGCGGCGCGGGTCGACAGCTTGAATTTTCGCGCATAGGCGCGCATAAGCCGCATTGTGGCGGCAATACTAGCATTATCCCTTTGGCGAAACTGCAGTCGCGAAGGTTGACTATAAGAGAGCTCGCCCGGTCTGCCCCTGTCGTTCAGCCCTTAGGCGAGCTCTTTTGTCTTGCACATATGTATCGTTAGCTCAGGACGCCCGATTGAGCATTCTGAATTTAACGAGATAGATCGCGGACGCGACATAGGACAGCGCAATGCCGCACCACAAGACGGCGGTACCGCCTTGCTGGTCCAGGAACAACAGCACGATCGCGAGATAGTATACGACCGTCGTCGCTTTGCCCAGATTGTTCGCGGGAACCGTCTTAAACCCACGGAAGTGGAAGTAAGCGGACGTGATGATCATGCCGACTTCCCGGAACGCCATGACCCCGAACGCCTCCCAAGAGAGGTGATCGCCGATCAGCAGCGCGACGATGACGGCCAGCATCATCAACTTGTCCGCGAGCGGATCCAGCATGATGCCCGTAACCGTAATCTGGCCGTTGCGACGGGCGAGATAGCCGTCCAAGACGTCCGTTAAACCGGCGAGCAGGACGACGAACAAAGCCGTAATCGTATAATCGTACAGGTACAACGCCAGGAAGAGGGGGATCAGCACAAATCGCGACATCGTCAGCGTATTCGGCAAGTTCATGGCATCCCCCTCTTTTCTCCGAAGTTCCACATCATTATAACCGCTCACCCCTACAAATGAAAACTCCCCGGGCGAAAGCCGGGGAGTTCACCGTCCCCTCGAGAGGGCGGCAGGCAGGGCGTTAACCGCCCTCCGAGAACACGAGATCGTACATATGTCTCCACGTCCCCGCGTCGAACACCTCGGATAACGGCTTGTCGCCCAAGACGACGTAGCCGATCGCGAGGCCGACGATGAGCGCTGCGATGCATACGATCGGAATAATGAGTATTTTGACGCTCGTCCATACGATGCGTAGTAACGTCCGTCCCGAAGGACCTGAAGAACCCGATGATTTAGATGAACGTTTTCTTGGATCCGTCGAACGGGTACTTACTGTCATGTAGGCTTCTCTCCTCTTGCCGGCAACAACGAAGGTCTTACGCTCGCAAGTTGTTCGCCATTCCCATCATTTGTTCGCTCGAACTCAGCGCCCGCGCGCTCAGCTGATAGGCCCGCTGAACGATCATCAGATCGGTCATCTCGTCCGTCATGCTGACGTTGGAGTTCTCCACGTATCCTTGACGGACAGCGATGCCGAGCGTGTCCGCCGGCAACTGCGTCACGTTCGTGACGACGTCTTCTATATTAATATCTTCCGGTACTCCGTACAAGTTGTCCGCGATCGATTGAAGCAGCTCCGGCTTGGAAGCCTGCATCATCTTCAGCTTGCCCAACTCGATCGGCGTCGAACCTTGCGGTCCGACGCCCACGAGCGTACCGTCCGCGTTAATGCTTAGGTTATACCCCTCGGGAACGACGATGAAGCTGTCCGCGCCTCCGACTTCGGCGACGACGGGATATCCGGTGTTCGTATAGAGCGTCCGGTCTCCTCCGCCCGTCGAGACGAGTTGGAACGAACCGTGCCGCGTGAACGCGCGCGAGCTGTCGAGCGTGCCGCCCGTCCGCACTTCGAACAAGCCGTTGCCTTCGATCGCCACGTCCGTCATGTTGCCGGTCTGCTGCAGCATGCCTTGGGACAGGTCGAGCTGCATGCTCGCGATCCGCGCGCCCCAGCCTTGAGCGAAGCCGAGCGGCGTACGTCGGCCGGACAGCTCGAAGTCTTTCTCCTGCGGGTTGACGCTGGTCAATATATCCTCGAATACGGCCGTCTTGCGTTTGTAACCGACCGTATTGGAGTTGGAGATATTGTCCGCCAGCATATCCAGCTTCTGTTGCAGGGCACCCATCGAGACGGATGCCGAGATCATGGAGCTATTCACGTTATCGTTCCTCCTCTTATACGCGACCGACTTCGTTAACCGCTTTATCTAGGCTCTTGTCATAGAATTGGATGACCTTCTGGTTCGCTTCGTAAGCGCGAAGCGCCGACATGATGTCGACCGCCGATTGCGCCGTGTCCACGTTCGAGCGTTCCAAGAAGCCTTGGCGTACTTCTACCCGCTCGTCCGCTTCGATCTGGCGCATGCCTCCAGGCTCGCCTTCGTAGCGGAAGTTGCCGTCGCCTTCGCGAATGAGCTGGTTAGGGTTGTCCACCCGCATGATGCGCAATTGCGGATCGCCTTGGAGCGGCAAGCCCGTCCTGCCGTCGATGAGCGCGCCGATCGGCGTCACTTGGATCTGATCCCACGGAACGTTCACTTGGATAGGCTGTCCATCCGCGCCTAGAATCTGCATGCCGTCGGCATTGACCAGCGTGCCGTCCGGAGCCGTCTTGAAGCTGCCGTTGCGCGAATAGCGTTCGCCCTCCGGCGTCAAGACGCTGAAGTACGCTTGCGGCTGATACGTGACGTTGCCGTTCGCATCGATCGCCTTGCCCGATGCGTCGAATGCCATGCCGGGCACGAGAATGTCGGCGACGAGCGCCAAGTCCTGCGGACGATACGTCTGCTGCAGATCGCCTTGTCCCATCGATAACAGGTTCTCTTCCGCGAATACGCCCGTGCTCACCTTGCCGATCGTCCCGTTCGACGGATCGGGCCCGCCGAGCGCGGAGAGCAGCATATCGGGAAAAGAACGGGTGACCGCGTTCGAGCTCTTAAAGCCCGGGGTGTTGATGTTGGCGATGTTGTTCGTAACCGTATCGTGCCTGCGCTGCTGCGCCGCCATTCCAGATGCCGCGGTATACAAGCCTCTAAGCATGCGGATGCCTCCTTATGTCTTATCGGTGAAGTCGCGCGAGTAAGACTCGCTGCGATTAGCCCATTTTGCGGGTCATTTTATCCAAGTGGTCGAGCATGATGCCCGTGCCTTTGACGACGCAATGCATCGGGTCTTCGGCGATGAGCACCGGAACCTTGATCTCGTCGGCCAAGAGCGCGTCCAACCCGTCAAGAAGCGCGCCGCCGCCGGTCAGAATGACCCCGCGGTCGATAATGTCCGCGGACAGCTCCGGCGGCGTGCGCTCGAGTACGGTTTTGGCGGAAGAGACGATCGACATGACCGGCTCCCACAGCGCTTCGCGAACTTCGTCCGAGTGGATCGTGACGGTAAGCGGCAAGCCCGATACCATGTCCCGTCCGCGAATGTCCATCTCTTCGCGGCGTCCTCCGAGATGGACCGTTCCGATCTTGATCTTGATATCTTCGCTCGTGCGTTCGCCGATGAGCAGCTTGTATTTGTTCTTTATGTATTTCATGATCGCGGCGTCGAACTTGTCCCCTGCGACTTTAAGAGAAGAGGCGGTCACAACGTCGCCCATGGACAGCACGGCGACATCCGTTGTACCTCCGCCTATATCGACGACCATATTGCCGCTCGGTTGGAAAATATCCATGCCCGCACCGATCGCGGCCGCTTTCGCTTCTTCCTCTAAGAATACTTCTTTCGCCCCGCTGCGCTCCGCCGCTTCGCGGATCGCCTTCTGCTCGACGGACGTAATGTTCGACGGCGCGCAGATCAGAATGCGCGGCCGGCTATACCAGTTCCGTCCTCCGACGCGCTGGATGAACGCTTTCAACATCATATCGGTCACTTCGAAGTCGGCAATGACGCCGTCTCTCAGTGGACGAATCGCGATGATGTTGCCGGGCGTACGCCCGACCATGCGCCGTGCTTCCTCGCCGACCGCGAGAACCCTCTTCGTGTCGCTCTCGATCGCGACGACCGAAGGCTCGTCGAGTACGACGCCCTTGCCTTTCACATGTATGGATACGTTAGCCGTACCTAGATCGATTCCGATATCTTTGCTAAACATGCGTTTGGGATCCCTCACCACGTTTGGAATGTCTGCGACTGCGTCTGCGTTTGAAACGACATCGTAATAGTACATTATTCGCCACGATTAGAGCAAACCCTCTTTTCGTTCGACAAAATTCCAAAAATTATGCTTTGCCCGCCGTCATAACCTCCCGTTTCTTGATCGTCGTCTTCTTGTATTTGATCTTGGTTGCTTCTCCGCCGCGCAAGTGCCGAATCGACTTATGGTACTCCAAAATGTGTTTCACCTGGTCCGCTAAATCGGGGTTGATTTCCGGCAGCCTCTCCGTCAAATCTTTATGCACCGTGCTTTTGGAGACGCCGAATTCCTTGGCTATCGTGCGCACCGTATGGCGCGTCTCCACAATGCATCGGCCGATCTTGATCGTGCGTTCCTTGATATAATCGTGCACGCTCCCGCCTCCCTGCTGTGATTGATTGGTACAGTATATGAGGGGCGCGTTCACTTATTCTTTGTTGCCAAGCCTGACAAGCTAGGAAAGTCCCATTTCCTGCAACTTAAGCCCTACGTCAAAAAGCGGAAGGGGGGTCCCTTCCGCCTGCGAGCCGTTATTCGATTCGTTTAATTGCCTTGCTTGCCGGCGATTACGACGTTGTTAATCTCCTGCAAATCCAGCGCGTAAGGAACCTTCGCGACGGCGCCGTTCGCTTCGCAGAAAATTTGCACGACCGGACGGTTCATGGGACGACCTGCCGTCTCCAGTACGACGCCGATCTGTCCGGTGCTTAGCTTCACGACCGTTCCGACCGGATAGATGGTGAGAAATTTCAGGAACGTCTTCACGAGCGACAGATCGAAATCGTAGTTGCCGGAGGCGAACAGATACTCCGTCGCTTCGCCCGGCGCGAACGGCTTCCGATGATGCCGAGGGGAGATAAGCGCGTTGTAGACGTCGGCCAAGCCGACGATCTGCGCGAATTCCGGTATCGCCTCTTGCTTGACGCCGAGCGGATACCCTTCTCCGCGATAACGTTCGTGGTGCAAGAGCGCGACCTGCGCCGCTGCCGTCGGGACGTCCTTCATCGCCTTGAGTACCCGATAGCCTTCGGTCGTATGCTGCTTCATCATCTTCATTTCGGTTTCGCTAAGCTCCCGATTGACCTTCGTCAGCGCCATCGGCAGCCGAGTCATGCCGATGTCGCAGAACAACGCGCCGACGGTCAATTCATACAGCTTGGCGCTATCGAATTGCTTGGCGGCGGCGATCACGTCGGCGCATAAGGTTACGTTCATCGCATGCTGGAACTGCATCGGGTCGCTCAGCATCATGACGCCGAGCTCCTCCGCGAACGCGCGGTTGGAAGCGATCTCGTGCAAAACTTCGCGGAAGCTGTTGCGGAACGCCTCTTCCGGAACCGGCAGAATAATCCGATCCTGCATTAATCCCGTGGAAGCGAATTCCGTCACGAGCTTGACCGCGTTCTCGCGGGCCTTATCGTCGTTCTTCATTCTATCGATATCCGGGTGGAGCCACTCCGCGTCCGAGTAGATCGGACGGCCGCCGCGGTCCAAGATAGCGCCGGGTTGATTCGGCAACGCTTGAAGGTGGACGGCATTGATGCGAAGATTCCGCAGCCGGCTAATATATTGTTCCGTTAACACCGTGCCCGCTTCCAGCATCACGACGCCGCTGTGGTTATGCACCGCTTTGGCAAGCACGTCGCCTCTCTCCAACTCGGAAACCCCTACTAGTCTCATTAGTCACACCCTTCCTGCCTGCGTCCGTCCAGATCGCCGTATTCTTATGTAACAAATTATGCCATAGGGCCTAGTAACTTGTCGACGAAAGTCTCACTGATTCTATGATACTAATTGTAACATTAATAGGACTAAATTGCTACATCCTCACAATAAAAACCGCCCGCCTGCCTTTCGGCAAGCGGAGCGGTCGCGCGCGTTAGCGCCTATTATTCAGCTGCGGCAATCTTGGATGACGGGTTGATCGACTCGCCGTTGCTGCGAACCTCGAAGTGTACGTGGTACCCTTCGCCAGGCTCGGTTTGGCTTTGACCGGCAGCGCCGATCTTGTCGCCTTGCTCGATTTGGTCGCCGACTTTCACTTCGATGTTCGATAAGCTTTGGTACACCGTTACGAGGCCGTCCGCATGCTTGATTTCCACCTCGTAGTTGTTGCCCGGCGTTTGCTCCGCTACCGTGACTTCGCCGCTCATCGCGGCCAGCACGTCGAACGCTTTCGCGTCTTTGCGGGCCAGATCGACTCCGGTGTGCGGCGTGAAGGTACCGTTGTACTCGACCATGGCCGCTTCGCGTTGCTCCACCGATGCCGCTTGATCATAGTACGGCATAGTCGGCGTCATGTCTTCGATCTTGCTTACCGGCCAGCGCAGCGTCTCATTATTCGCTGCTGCAGGGGCGGCATCCGAGCCCGTCGGACTGTTCGTCGTATCGCCGTCGACTTCTGAGACTTCGGTTACGGTTTGCGCGGATTCATCCTTGTCCGTTCCCGAATACACCCAGAGAATCGCTACGATGATTGCTGCGGCGGCCATGTAAGCTGCAGGGAAAACCCAGCGTTTGGAGAGCAGCTTTTTGAAACCGGAAGGCCTGACAGCGGAAGACGATCCTACTACCGACTTGGAAGACTCTTCGATCTTGCGTGGCGTTTTGTTGTTTCCATCATTCATTGTTATCATCACCTCAGTAAGCCATTGTTACCAGGTGAGGACGTTTTATACGTATCCGCGTTGGAAGATTGCAATTTTTATAGTCAGGTATGGTCTACGGCGTCTTTTAGAATCTTCGAAGCTTCGGTAACCCGCGCCCCGGTATAGTAGTGCTCGACGATATCGTCGGCGTCGCTTCCGGCTTTCGCCATGCCTTCCGCCCCCCACTGGCTCATGCCGACTCCGTGGCCGTTTCCGTGCGTCTTAATCTTAACCTCGCCGTTAGCTACGTTCACGTCGAACGAGGCGGAACGCAGGCCAAGCTTGGCGCGAGCCTCTTCTCCCGTTATTTTGACGGAGCCGACCAGCAGAAGCTTCACCCGGCGCCCTTGCGTCCATTCGAGCACCCGGACGTTCGGCTTGCTCTTGCCGCGGCCGATCGCGGGGAGCGAATCTACGTCCAGCTTCTCGTAAAATCGTTGTAGCGGCATCGTCACCGTCTCCTCCGACGCATGCACGCTTTCCTTATCCCATGGACTAGGAACCGCTCGCAGATAGGGCAGCTTGTTCGGGAACACTTCCTCGGAATTTTCCGTATAGCCGTTGCTCGCGGAGAAGAACAGCGCTTCGATCGGCTCGCCGCTATAGGAGATGATGCTGTCTTTCGTTCGCTCGACTGCATTGCGCGCTTTGCGCAGACCGGACGCATTCATCTCTTGTAGCTCGGCGATGTTCGCTAGAGAGAGATAAGCTTGATGCGTCACTTGGTCGGTTACGAGCGCCTTGGCTCCAGGCACGCCGTCTCGGTTATCTGCGAGCAGCCTGCGCACGATATAGGTTCGCGCTGCCAGCGCCTGCGCTTCGAGCGCCGCCGGTTCGAAATCCAGCGGCATTTCCGCCGCGACGACGCCGAGCACGTATGTCTCTAGCGGCACAGTCTCCACGCTCTGCTTGTCCTTCAAGTAGACGCTAACGTTGGGATCGAGGCTGTCGGCCGGCGCGACCGCTTCGGCTTCGGCGGCCTGCTTCTTGTTCTCCGGTTGTTGCTTGGCCGCCGTTACCGCCGATTGCGGTTGCGCCGGCTGTCGCTGCGCAACGTCTCTCGCGGCGGTGCTCGAACTACCTTCGTCTGACGCCGACTCTCTCTTCGCTAACACCGCCGTCCGTTGCAGTTCAGAGTCGACGCTATATCGCGCGCTCTCTTTCCCCCCCGTATCCTGTCCCGCATGCACGACCATCCAACACGCCGCCGCCATGACCGCCCCGACCGCGAATCCGGTCCTGAGCACGCTCCACTTCAGCTCGCCGGATGGCAAACCCCATCTCTCTCTCAATCTTCCTTCCATCCCGCTCACCTCGCTCCATTCTCCAATGCTCTCAAATTATGCGACAAATAGAAGCGCTAGAACGAGATGAGGGTAAGTTCATTTTTATGCTATATTGCGAATGCTCCGCAACTGCGATATGCTATCCGTACACGCGTGAAGCACACCGTCCACTCCCCCTCCGGGGCGTCGGGCGGTTATTTTTTTGTCCGGGAGGATTCGGAGATGGCGAATTTCGAGAAGGCGTACATGGGGTGGTTCGAGAAGCACAAGTCCGAGGCAAAAGGCGAGCGATTGCGGCGACTGGTCAAGAAGCTCGGTTACGGCGAGAAGCTATTGTTGCAACAAGCTTGGTGGCCGGCGGTCGGGAATCTAGACCATCTTGTCCCGGAGTTTGAATTCATAGGCTTTGACGGCAAACATTATTTCATGGACTACGCTTACTTACAGCTGCCTAAGCCGACCGCTATGGAAGCGGATAGTTACGGCTCGCACGCACGGGATATAGATCGCGAAGAATTCTCTCGCGGATTAGACCGACAGAACGAAATCGTATTGACGAATTGGAACATTCTACGATTCTCGACGGACAAGTTGAAAGAGAATCCGACTGCCTGCCAACAGACGATTAAGCGGATGTTCGTTAGCTGGTATGGGGGCGAAGACGAAATGATGGCCGGCTTGAATATCTATCAGCGGGAGATCGTTCGGATCGCGCTGCGTTCGCCCGTTCCCTTCGCGCAAGAGGATATTCGTCTAGCCTTGGGCAAGGGAGAAACGTTTACCCGGGCACAGTTGCAAGAGCTTATCGTTAATGAAATCCTTGAGCCGGCTTATGACGGAGAACGCCAGCGTATTCATCGCTATCGGCTGAAAGCATCTGCTTTCCCCAACCTTCTATAATTTCTAGTTGCTCCAACCGTGCCTCGTAACGTTACAGCGGCGCGAAAGAGCAACGGATTACTCCAACCGCGCCTCGCAACGCTACAGCGACGCGAACGACCAACTGGTTACTCCAACCGCGCCTCGCAACGCTACAGCGGCGCGAACGACCAACTGGTTACTCCAACCGCGCCTCGCAACGTTACGGCGGCGCGAACGACCAACTGGTTACTCCAACCGTGCCTCGCAACGTTACAGCGGCGCGAAAAACCAACTGGATACTCCAACCGTGCCTCGTAACGTTACAACGGCGCGAAAACCAACTGGTTACTCCAACCGTGCCTCGCAACGCTACAGCGGCGCGAACGACCAACTGGTTACTCCAACCGTGCCTCGCAACGCTACAGCGGCGCGAAAAACCAACTGGTTACTCCAACCGCGCCTCGCAACGCTGCAGCGGCGTGAAAGACAAACTGGTTACTCCAGCCGTGCCTCGTAACGTTACAGCGGCGCGAAAGAGCAACGGGTTACTCCAACCGCGCCTCGCAACGCTACAGCGGCGCGAAAGACCAACGGGTTACTCCAACCGTGCCTCGCAACGCTACAGCGGCGCGAATGCAAACATGGTTGCTCCAACCGTGCCTCGTAACGTTACAGCGGCACGAATGCCCAACAACAACGAAAAATCCCCCTGCCCGAAGGCAGAGGGATAATATAAGGACAATGTACTCGCTTGCTCTTATTACGCTAACGTAGGCTGAATCTTCATCGCGCGGCCGAGTTCGGCCGAAGCGTGCGTCGGCGCAGGTGTCTGCACTGGCGCAACGGCACGCTGCTCCAACTGCTGCAGCAGCTTATCCGGCTGCAACGACTCCAGCTCCGCTTCCTCCAGCACTTCTTCCGGCGACGGCGCGCGATAGATATCCGCCCCGATCCCGGCAAGCTTGCTGACGAGGTCCATATAACCGCGCTCGATGTGGTGAATGCCGCCGACCTCGGTGCTTCCGTCGGCGACGAGCGCCGCGCAGATCAACGCCGCGCCCGCCCGAAGATCGGTCGCGCACACGCTGGCGCCGGACAGCTTCGAGCCGCCCGTTATGATCGCGGTACGTCCGTCGACCTTGATCTCCGCGCCCATCTTGGCGAGCTCCTCCACGTGCATGAAGCGATTCTCGAAGACGGTCTCCGTCACGATGCTCGTGCCTTCGGCGACGAGCAGGAGCGCCATCATCTGCGCCTGCATATCCGTCGGATAGCCCGGATAAGGCAGCGTCTTCACGTCGACGGCTTTCAGCGGATGCGTCGCGTTGACGCGGATGCCGTTCTCGTCGCAATCGATTCGAACGCCCATCTCTTCCAGCTTCGCGACGACGGGTCCAAGGTGATCGCGAATCGCGCCTTCGACATAGACGTCTCCGCCCGTAATGGCCGCCGCGATCATATAAGTACCCGCTTCCACGCGGTCCGGAATGACATGGTGCTCGACGCCGCGCAGACGCTCGACGCCTTCGATCCGAATGACGCCCGTTCCGGCTCCGCGGACTTTTCCGCCCATGCTATTCAGGAAATTCGCCAGATCGACGATTTCCGGTTCTTTTGCTGCATTTTCAATAATGGTCGTGCCCTCCGCCGTAGCGGCCGCCATCATAATGTTCTCGGTCGCGCCGACGCTGGCGATATCCAGATAGATTCTGGCGCCGCGCAGCTTGCCGTTCACGCTCGCTTCGATAGTGCCTTGACCGAATCCGATCTCCGCTCCCATCGCTTCGAAACCTTTCAAATGCTGGTCGATCGGACGCGTGCCGATCGCGCAGCCCCCTGGAAGAGAAATCCTTACTTTGCCTAGCCGGGCCAATAACGGACCCATGACCAAGAACGAAGCTCGCATTTTCCTGACTAACTCGTAAGGCGCTTCATACGAAATCAACGATTCAGCTTGTAAGCGGACGCTGCCGTCGCTTTGCTGCGCGTGAACCCCCAAAGCCGCGAGCACTTGCAGGATATTCTTCACATCGTCCAGGGCAGGCACGTCATGAATGACGCTGGATCCTTCTTCCGCCAATAATGCGGCCGCAAGGATCGGAAGGACAGAATTTTTGGCGCCGTGCACGCGAACCGTGCCTTGTAAGGTACGTCCGCCGCGGACGATGATTTTGCTCATGGGTGGTTCCCTCCGCGCGTTATAGATTCATTCCGAAGCTGCATGCTTCAGACCAACCCCGAAAAACCCAAATTCCATCATACCACTGGGAATATGGTGATACAAGCGGCAAATTCTGCCGATTTACGACTCCGTTCGACGCCGTTCTTGCGTATCTACGTAGACAGGCGATACGATCCCGTTATGTTTCATTGTGAGCATTCCGTCTCCGCGTTATGCGGGACGCGCGATTATGCCGCGCCGAACAGCCACTTTACCGTGCCGGCCCAAGTCCAATAATCCAGAACGAACCGCGCCGCGGAATGGCCGAGCACGATCGCGATCAGCAATTGCAGCAGCCTGGCTCTCGGGCTTCTAGGGTGTTTGACGAACCTGTCGAAGTTCACTTCGTGCAGGACGAACCAAGCGACGGCCACGCAACCCAACGTTACGAATATCGAGAAAATACCGTTCCATCCCACTGTCGCGAGTACGTCCGATTGATCCATGTGCAGCATCCATTCCTTCGACTAGTTGTTCGCGCGACGTCGCGTCGGCATCACGTTGCCCTCGCGAGCAGCTTCGCCAACAATACTGACCATTCCGCCCGGGTAATCGTTGCGTTCGGTTTGAAATTTCCGTCCGGATATCCGCTCAGCCAATGCTGTTCCGAGAGAACTTCCACCGTGGATGCTAGCGCATCGTTCGCTGGAATATCCTTGAACACTTGCTTCGGCTGCTTCGGCAAGTCGAGCGCGAGCGCCGCGGCGAACAACGCTGCCGCTTCCCCGCGCGTAATCGCTTGCTCCGGACGGAGAAGCGCGCCTCCGTACAGCCCGAGCCATCCCGCTTGATCCGCCTTGGCAATCGGATCGTAGAGCCAGCTATTCGCGGGAATGTCCTTGAAGCGTACTTTCGCCGTCCGCTTCTGCAGTTCGTGCGCGCGCGCGAGCGTCGCGATCGATTCGCCTCGGTTCAGTGCCGCGGACGGTTGGAACCGCCCGTCGGGATAACCGTTCATCCAACCTGCCTTGACAAGCGATTGTATGCTCGAGCTGGCCCATCGATGACCGGCCAGATCGGCGAACGGATCCGAAGTCGTCTCCGCCCTTACGGTCAACCGATACGCTTCGTTCTGCCCGGCGCGGTTCGCGCCTACGGAGACGTAATACGTGCCGGCCTCCAGCACGCGCTCTCCGTTAAGCTCGCTAAGACCGTCCGCATTGCGCCACTTGTTTAGCGTTTGCTGTTTGCGATCCCTTAATTCGACCGAGAAAGCCGTGTCGGACGGTATTCCGCCGAGCGACACGCCGACTTTACGCCGATCGTTCAACGTAAATTTGTACCAATCCACGTCGTTGACAGGAGTTATTAACCCTTCGTACGACTCTCCAAACTGTAGCGGAGTGGCTTCGACCGGACCGTCGTTCGGTTCATAAGGGTCTTCGTATTGGGTAATATATTCCAACTGCACGGTATACGTCCCGATGACAGGCTCCGGATTTGCGGATACCGCGTTCATGATTCGAATGTAGTACTTACCGGCTTTCGCATGCTTGACGAACAGCTGCTCGCTGCCGCCGTCTCCGCGCTCGTCCGCGAGCGTCATGCCGCCCCCCGCGGGCTGTATCATGAGCGCGAGATCGATGCGCGCCGTGTCCGTCGTCGCCGATAACGTAAGATCGCCGTCCTTCGGCAGCGTAACGGCTGTCCAATCCTGATCGCCCCGCTGATGGAACGTCCCCGTCCATTGCTGAGAGCGGGGCGGCATCGTATAAGCTGTCGCGGCGGCATCGTTCGGCTCGCGCGCGTCGGCCGCTATGACGAAATCCGACGTAAGACGGTATGCCGGATACGCTTTGCTCGCGCTGGCGCCGGCCGCTTTCGTCGCCCGCAGCCAGTAGCGCCCCTTGGAGACGCGCCACTCGCTCGCCGCGCCGTCCGCCCCGTCGACCTCGGCAAGCGCCGAGATGCTCTGGGAGCCGTATAGCGCCAGCGCTACGCCGGTTCCGCGAACGCTCAACGTGCCTGCATGCGGCATGTCGAGCGCGTACCAATCGGCGTCGTTCGCGCCGCTCCAAGCTCCGGCGGCTTCCTTGCCTAGCGGGAACGTCGCGGCTTGCTCCCGCGAGTCGTTCGGCTCCCGCCAATCGGCCGTCGCTTCCTCGTCCAAGGCGCGGCTCGCCGATAAGAAACCGAATCCGACGTTCCGGTTCCAGTCCGCTGAGGTCGGTTTAACCGCCGCGGCCCGCAATGCTTCGCGAAGCTGCAGCGGACTCCAATCCGGGTGAGCGGCCATCAGCATCGCCGCCGCTGCCGCGACTTGCGGCGCCCCCATCGAGCTGCCCGCCATCGAGACGCGGCCGCCGCCGATCGCGAGCGTATCGACCGTCCATGACGCGCTGAGGTCGATTTCCGGTCCTGGCGTCGACTGCGTTACCGGCTTCAGCCCATCCGAGCCGGAGACTGCCAACACGCTTGCGTACGCCGCCGGATATTGCACGGTTGCCCTCGTTCCCAACGTGGCCGCGTCGTTGCCGCTGGCGGCGACGAGCAGCACGCCTTTGCTCTCCGCTTCCGCGACGGCATCTCGCAGCCGCGGAGCGTCGCGGCGCAACCCGAGCGACAGCACGACGATATCCGCCCCCTGCGATACGGCGTAGTCGATCGCTTGCGTCAGCTTCGATTCGTCGCCCGAGCCGTTCTGGTCGAGCGCCTTGATCGGCAATATCCGCCCCTTCCACTTCGTCTTGCCCGAAGCCGTTCCCGCTTCCGCGACCGCGGCGATGATACCGGCTACGGCAGTACCGTGTCCGTTATCGTCCTGAGGCGGCCGGTTCGCGTTGACGAGATTCTTACCTGGGAGGAGGTAAGACTTCAGCGCGGGATGATTGAAGTCGACGCCGGTATCGACGACGGCGATCGTCGCGTTCACTTCGGCGGGCGACGCGGCCCACGCTTCGATGAAGCCGGATTCCTTCAGGAACGCGGCTTTATCCGACGAGGACGCGGCTTCCAATGCTTGTATTGCGGTTACGGACGATATGCCTACTTCCATTGCCGAGACTGAACGTTCGCTCGCGATCCCTTGCGGCATGATCAGCATCGCGGCGCTGCACACGGCGATGACGGACAGCGCGAATCGCACCCTCCGACGCGTCGTGGCTATGGGCACATCGAAGCTACTTTTCATTCCAACCACGCTTTCAGGGATTGCATAAGGTATACATATCCCATTCGATTTTCGACAGCAATTCCCTTCTTTCATCATCAAAATCGGGTCTTAGGTCACGCAACATGCCTTTTTGACTATACACTCCCCTTCAATCGCCCATGAGATGGAAAAGCCGCCCAAGGCACGAACGCATGCCTCGGGCAGCCATTAGTTTCGCTTGCGGTTAACCGACGAGCATGTCGAACTGCAACGAGAACAGTTGGCCGATCCCTTCCAGAATCGGCTTCGGGAAGAAGCCGAGCGCCAGCGTTCCCGCTACGCACAGCCAAATGCAGATCGTCGCGGGAGCCGTCATCCGTAATCCGGAATCGATGTCCCCGCCGCGAAGATACATTTGACGAATGAACGCGAAGTAGACCGCATAGGACACGACCGTCGTGACGAGGAGGACTGCCGCGAGCCAATACGTCTTCGTCTGTACCGTCCCGAACAGGATGAACAGCTTCCCGAAGAAGCCGCCCGTAACCGGCAGGCCTGCGAGCGAGCAGAGCAGCACCGTCATCGCGGCGGCCGTCCAAGGCGCCCGATGATAGAGCCCGGCGAAGCCGGATATCGTCTCGTTGCCCGTATCCCGCGATACGATCGTCAGCACCGCGAAGGCGCCGATATTCATGAGCGCGTAGGCGATGAAGTAGTAGAAGAACTCCTCGAACATCGACGAGTGAAGCGGCGAAAGCCCGAGCACGAGCGGCGTCAGAAGAATGCCGGCGTTCGCGACGCCGGACAGCGCGAGCAACCGCTTGACGTTGCGTTGGCGCAGCGCGCCGGCCGTGCCGACGATCATCGCGGCCGCGGCCAGCACGGCGAGCGCGAGGAAGATATCGTCGTTCATGACGCTGTCGGAACCGAACATGAAATACGTTGCGAACAGGAAGAAGATCCGGTATAGCATCGCGAACGCGGCGCCTTTGGCGACGACGCCCAGGAAGGCGGTCACCGGCGTCGGGGCGCCTTGGTACACGTCCGATGCCCAGGCGTGGAACGGCGCGAGCGCCAGCTTCGCCGCGAACCCCGCGATCATGAGGAAGAAGCCGACGTAGAGCAGCGCTTCGCTCGTCTGCATCGCCGCGTCCATCCCCTTGAGCATTTCGGGCAGTCTCGTGCTTCCGGTCGCGCCGTAGAGGAACGACATGCCGTACAGGATGAACGCGGAGGCGACCCCGCCGGTCACGACGTACTTGAAGGCGGCCTCGCTCGAGGCGCTCGAGCGCTTGCGCGCCGCTACGAGAATGTAAGACGTAATGCTGAGCAGTTCCAATCCGACGAACAGCGTAATCAAGTCGCCCGACGACGACATGACCATCGCTCCGAGCACCGCCGGGAGAACGAGATAATACATCTCGCCTTTGATCGGCACGTCCTCGTCCCGCACGGAACCGAGCGAGAACAGCACGATGAATGCCGATGCCCCGATGAAGGCGAGCTTGAGCAGGTTGCCGAAGTCGTCGATTCGATAACTGCCGCCGACCAAGCTATACACTTCGTCGCCGGCCGCGCCGACGCCGTTCTTCAGATCGACCATGAGCAGAACCACGAACGCGGCCGCCGCCAGCAAGCCCGCCAGCGTCAGCCAACCGATCACGTCGCGGTTTGCCCGCTTCGGCAAGATCAGATCGATGACCGCGAGCACGATCGTGAATATCGACAACGTTATCTCGGGGGACAAATACCACGTATCGCTCCACGATAAAGTCTGCAAAGCTTCCATGTTAGCCCCCCATCCTCGAGTGAAGTTGTTGAAGCAGACCGTTGAATCCGTTCTGCATCACGTCCGTCAAGATGGACGGGTATACGCCGAGCAGCACGATCAGCGCGGCGAGGGCGATCATCGGCAGCGCCTCGATGAAGCGCGCGTCCTTCATGTTCGCGAATTGCGCCGGCAAACTGCCGTACGTAATATTCAATACGCTGCGCAGAACGTACACGGCGGCGAACAGAATGCCGAGCACGCCGATCGAGGTAATCCATTTCATCGATCCGAACAGGCCGAGGAACGACAGGAATTCTCCGATGAACCCGGATAGTCCCGGCAAGCCTAACGATGCGAGGCCCGCCAAGAGCAGCATGCCGGACATGAACGGCACCGCCTTGGCCAATCCCCCGAGCTCGTCGAGCTGCGTCGTGTTCGTTCGCTCGTACAGACTGCCGACGATCAGGAACAGGAGCGCCGAGATCAGTCCGTGCGACACCGATTGATAGATCGCGCCTTGGAAGCCGACCTCCTCGAGCGACGCGATGCCAAGGAGCACGATACCCATGTGGCTTATGCTCGAGTAAGCGAGGACGAGCTTGAATTCCTTCTGCACGCAGGCCAGTATCGCGCCGTACAGGATGTTGATGACGCCCAATATGGCGATTACCGTCGACCAATCGTGTAATTGCGCGGGAAATAAACACGCGCCGAATCGAATGATGCCGTATACGCCCATTTTGAGCAGAATGCCGGAGTGAATCATGACGATCGAAGGCGGCGCTTCCGCATGCACGCGAAGCATCCACGTATGGAACGGGAAGATCGGCACCTTGATGCCGAACGCGATCAAGAGCAGCACGAACGCGCCCCATCGCATATTCTCGCTCAATAGGAAGTCCGCCTGCCCCGCTTGATCGGCGGATAGGTTCGCCAACGCTTGCGGGTCGGCCATATTCGCCAGCAGGACGTCGTAATTGCCGCTGAACGTAACCGCGCCGCCTTCCGCCGCGCCGAAGCCCAGCGTCGCGATCAGCATGAGGAACGCCAGCAGCATCGCCGCGGAGCCGAGGCCGTTGTAGATCAGGAAGCGCGTCGCCGCCTTCTCCCGGTCGTAATAGCCCCAGATGCCGATCAAGAAGAACATCGGAATAAGCGTGACCTCGAAGAAGATGAAGAACAAGATCAGGTCCCTTGCCAGGAACACGCCGTAGATGCCCGTCAAGAGCAGCAGGAACAGGAAGTAGAACGTCTTCCACCGCTTGCGGATATGAACGGTCGCGAGCGAAGCCATCGTCGACACGATTCCCGTGAGCAGCAGTAACGGCATCGAGATCCCGTCGACGGCCAGATGATAATCGAAGCCAAGCAACGACGACGAATAGCCTTGCAGCAGCTCCATGTTAAGCGGAATCGTGAGCCACGTCTCATGCTCCGTATAGACGGCACCGCCGATAGAAGGCTGATAGGCGGCGAACAGCCACAGCGTGAGCGCGAGCGGAATGACGGTGAACGCGATCGCCGTCAGGCGAAGCCACTGGCTGCGCTGCCCCGGCAACAACAGGACGATCAGAGCGCCGATAAGCGGCGTGAAAATAATGAGCGAGAGAATCGGTACGTTGTCCAGCATTACCAGAACCTCCTTCCCGCGATGGCGAGCGCCAGGATGACGATTCCGATGAGCGCCGTGAGCGCGTAGGCTTGCACTTGCCCGCCTTGCAGACGCGAGTTCAGCCGACCGAGCGCGTTCGTCGAGTAGCCGGCGAGGCGAACGACGCCGTCGACGATATAATCGTCGAACGCTTGAAGCGCTCGGCCGAAGCCTTGCAGCGGCTTCACGAAGACGGCGTTGTACAGTTCGTCGATATAATATTTGCGCTCAAGAACTTTGACCAAGCCGGGCGCGCGGGAGGAGACGGCATCCCTGCGAACGGTCCCTTTGACGTAGACGAGCCATCCGATGTAGATGCCGAGCAAGCCGACCGCGATCGAGACGACCATGACGAGACCGGTGGAATGATGCTCCTCGGCCGTTCCCGTCAGCCACTCGCCGAGCCAACCGCCCCACGGCGTCTCCACGAAGCCCGCGACGACCGACAGCAGCGCCAGCACGATGAGCGGAATCGTCATGACCGAAGGCGATTCGTGCGCGTGGCTGCCTTCCTTCGGCTTGCCGGCGAAGACGAGGAAATACAATCTAGCCATATACAGAGCCGTGAAGAACGCAGCGACGACGCCGACCGCGAACAAGATCACGTTGTCGTGGAGCGCGGCTGCCAAGATCGCGTCCTTGGACCAGAAGCCGGCGAACGGCGGAATGCCCGACAGCGCTAGCGCGCCTATGCCGAACGTCCAAGCCGTGATCTTCATCGACTTGCCGAGTCCGCCCATCTCCCGGATGTCCTGCGTATGGGCGCCGTGAATGACGCTGCCCGCGCCGAGGAACAAGAGCGCCTTGAAGAAGGCGTGGGTGAACAGGTGGAACATCGCCCCGGTTATCGATCCGACGCCGAGGGCGAGCATCATGTAGCCGAGTTGGCTGACCGTCGAGTAAGCAAGTATTCGCTTGATGTCGTTCTGCGCCAGGCCGATCGAAGACGCGAAGATCGCCGTGAAGGCGCCGACGATCGCGACCGTCGTCATCGCCGCTTCCGATGCCTGGAAGATATCGAACGTCCGGGCGACGAGGAACACGCCGGCCGCGACCATCGTCGCCGCATGGATGAGCGCGCTGATCGGCGTCGGCCCTTCCATCGCGTCGGGCAACCACGTATGTAACGGGAATTGCCCCGACTTGCCTACCGCGCCCAAGAAGATGAGCAGCGCGATGAGCGTCGTGATGCCGACCGAGATGACGCCGCCGGAAGTGCCGAAGACGTTATGGATCGACGTGAAGTCGAGCGCGTGGTCGGGCATGTACCAGAAGAGAAGGAGCAAGGCGATGAGCAAGCCCAGATCGCCGATTCTCGTCACGATGAACGCCTTCTTCGCGGCAGCCTTCGCCTCCGGTTTCGTGAACCAGAAGCCGACCAGCAGGAAGGAGCACACCCCGACGAGCTCCCAGAAAATATAGAACGTGAGCAGATTATCGGACAAGACGAGCGCGAGCATCGAGAAAGTGAACAGCGAGACGTACGCGTAGAACGTCGATATCCGCTCGTCGTCCTTCATATAACCTTGCGAATAGAGATTGACGAGGAAGCCGACGAGCGTCACGACGACGAGCATCAGCGACGTCAGATTCGTAACTTCGAAGCCCGCGCTAAGCTTCAGCGCGCCGACCTGAAGCCAATCGATCTGCTTGCTGTAATCGTCCGCGTTGCCGGACAATCTCTCGCCGGCGATGCATACCGCCATGACGAGCGAAGCAAGCGCAGCGAGCGTGCCGATCCATGGGCCGATCGTCTTCGCCCCTCTGCCCATCGCCGTCAGAACGGCGAATGCCGCCAGCGGGAATAGCGGAACGAGCCAGGCGTATTCCGCGAAAGAGGTGTTCATGTCCGTTACCTCCCCAGCTCGTTGATTTCGTCCACGTTAACCGTGGCGCGGCCGCGATACCAGACGATCAGCACGGCCATGCCGACCGCGGCTTCCGCCGCCGCGACCGAGATGGTGAACAAGGAGAAGATTTGGCCCGTCAGCGACGGGATAAGACCGTACTTGGAGAAGGCGATCAGATTGAGATTGGCCGCGTTGAGCATCAGCTCGATCGACAGCAGCACGACGATCGCGTTGCGCTTCGTCAACACGCCGTACAACCCGACGCAGAACAGCACCGCCGCCAGCGTCAGATAGGAGCCCAGCATCGTCATTGCGGGTCCTCCTCTCTCTTAGCCAGCGCCACGGCGCCGATGAACGCTACCGTAAGCAGCACCGAGACAAGCTCGAACGGAACGGCATACCGGCTGAACAGCTCGAGACCGATGGCGCGCGTGTTATCTTGCGGCAACGCCGCGGCGGGAGCCGCGAACTCCGCGTTGCGGATGGCGTAGAACAGAATGCCGAACAGGCAGAGGCAGCCGACCGCGGCCAGCGTCTCCAAGAGCGGACGCGCGGGCTCCTTGCCCTCCCCGTCGTGCTTCGTCATCATGATGCCGAAGATCATGAGGATCGTAACCGCCCCTACGTAGAGCAGCACTTGGACGAACGCGACGAACTCCGCCTCGAGAAGAATGTACAGTCCCGCCAACGCGATGAAGGTGAAGGCGAGCGAGATGACGATATGTACGACTTTCGTGAAGTTGATCGCCATGACCGCGCCCACGATCGCGCACACCGCCAGCAGGAAGAACGCGACGAACTCGCCGGTGAAGTCAACGTTGAATTCGAACACGGTTATTTGGCGCCCCCTTTCGGAGAGCCGATGTTGTTATTGTCTTGGCGGACGTTCGCGTTGTTCGCGAACAGCCAATCCTTGTCCTTGTACAACTCGTCTCGGCTGTAAGTAGCAAGCTCGAAGTTGTTCGTCATGACGATCGCTTCGGTCGGACACACTTCCGTGCATAGATCGCAAAGAATGCAGATCTCGAAGTTAATGTCGTACGTGTCGATGACTTTGCCCTTCTTCTCCGGATCGGGATTCGCCTTGCCCGTCAGCGTAATGCATTCCGTCGGGCAGACGCGCACGCACTGGTTGCACACGATGCACTTGTCCGGCTCGAAGTACTGTATGCCGCGGAATCGGTCAGGCATAATGACCGGCATATCCGGATACGACATCGTGACCTTCTTCGTGCCCAACGTCTTGAGCGATACGCCAAGCCCTTTCAGCATTCCCTTCATGTCCTCAGCCCCCCGATCCCATCAATTCAATGCCTAACGCCGTCAAGAAAATATTCAGTATCGCGAGAGGCAGGAGCACCTTCCACGCCAAGCTCATCAATTGATCGACGCGAAGCCTCGGGAACGTGGCCCGTATCCAGAACAACGAGAATACGATGAACGCGAACTTCAGGAGGAACCAGACGATTCCCGGAATGAAGTCGAGCTGCGGGAACGGAGAATTCCATCCGCCCAGGAACAGAATCGTCGTCAAGCATGCGATCGCGTACACGTAGATGTACTCCGTGAGCATGAAGAACGCGAACCGGAAACCGCTATACTCGACGTGATAGCCCGCCACGAGCTCGGATTCCGCTTCCGGCAAGTCGAACGGCGTCCGGTTCAGCTCGGAGATCGCCGAGATGAGGAAGATGCCGAAGCCGAGAATCTGGGGCAGGAAGTTCCAATCCCAGAAGTAGCCTTGCTGGTAGAGGACGATGTCTCGCAAGTTCAGGCTGCCCGTCATCATCACGATGCCGACGACGGACATGACGAGCGGAACCTCGTAGCTGATCATCTGCGCGGCCGAGCGCATGCCGCCGAGCAGCGAGTACTTGTTGTTGGACGCCCAGCCGCCGACGACGATCGCGATCGTCGTAATGCCGGACAGCGCGATGTAATAGAGGAAGCCGACGTTCAGGTCGGCGAATTGCAGGTTCAGGCCATAGGGGATGAAGGCGAGCACCGCGAACGAAGGAACGAACGCGAGCACGGGGGCGAGAACGAACAACCCGCGGTCCGCCTTGCTCGGTATCGTGTCCTCCTTAATCAGCAGCTTCGTTACGTCGGCGACCGTCTGCAGCAGGCCGAGCGGTCCGACGCGGTTCGGCCCTTTGCGGTATTGCATCCAACCGATGACTTTGCGCTCGAAGTAGATCGCGTACGTCACGAACAGGATGACGACCGCGAGCACGGCGACCGCGGCGGCGAGGAAGATGCCGGCCATTCCCCAGTCGAGCTTATCGTCCCAGAATTGCTGCATCAGCAATCGACCTCCCCGAGCACGATGTCAATGCCGCCCAGAATCGTGACCATGTTCGTCATGTTCTCTCCGACGAGCAGCTTGGGCAGGATTTGCAGGTTCACGAACGACGGACGCCGGAACTTCAGCCGGTAAGGCTCCGCCTTGCCCTTGGATACGATATGGCAGCCGATCTCTCCGCGCGGCGACTCGATGCGCACGTAGATTTCCCCTGCCGGCGGGCGAATGACGCGGGGCACCTTGCCCATCGTGTCTCCCTCGCCCGGGAACTGTTCCAGCGCTTGCTCCAAGATGCGCAAGCTCTGGGTAATCTCGCCGAGACGGCACAAGTAACGGTCGTAGCAGTCGCCGTTCCTGCCGACGACGACGTCGAAGTCGAAGCGGTCGTACAGGCTGTACGGTTCCGTCTTGCGAAGATCCCAATCGACGCCGGTACAACGGAGGTTCGCGCCCGACAATCCGTACTCGATCGCCGTCTTCGCGTCGTACGTGCCGATCCCCTTGATCCGGGATAGGAAGATCTCGTTGCCGCTGACGAGGTTATGATATTCGTCGAGACGGAAGTACATATCCTTCACGAACGCTCTGACGCGGTCGATCCAGCCTTCCGGCGCGTCCCATTTCACGCCGCCGACGCGCATATAGTTGTAGGTCAACCGCGCGCCGCACAGCTCGTTGAACAGGCCGAGAATGCGCTCCCGGTCGCTGAACGCGTACAGGAACGGACTTATCGCCCCGATATCGAGGAGGTAAGTCCCCCACCACACGAGGTGGCTGGCGACCCGCTGCATCTCCATCACGATGAGCCTGAGGAATTCCGCACGTTCCGGAACTTCGAGTCCCATCATCTTCTCGACGGCGTGCACGAGCACGTAATTGTTCGTCATCGCCGATACGTAGTCCATGCGGTCCGTGTAAGGAATAATCTGCGTATAGTTCAAGTTCTCGGCGAGCTTCTCCGTGCCCCTGTGCAAATACCCCATGACGGGCGTCGCTTCGGTGATGATCTCCCCGTCCAGCTTGACGACGATCCGAAATACGCCGTGCGTGCTCGGATGCTGGGGGCCGACATTCAGCAGCAGTTCTTCTGTACGAATCACGTTAGCCTTACACCTCCGGATCGAGCGGGACGTAGTCTTTGCGGAGCGGATGGCCTTCCCAGTCGTCCGGCATCATAATGCGCCGCAAGTCCGGATGGCCTGGAAAATCGATGCCTAACAGATCGTAGATCTCTCGCTCGTTCCAGTTCGCGGTCTCCCATACGGGCGTGACCGATGCGACCGACGGGCTCTCCCGGTCGGCGCGGACTTTAATGCAATAGCAATCCCGCGAATTCATATTCAGCGGGTAATAGACCACTTCCATGTGCGTCTCGTAGTCGACGCCGGACACGTTGCGCAAGTAGTTGCAGGAGAGCTCCGTATGATTCCGGAATAACCGCGCCGCTTGCAGCCAATGTTCGTTCTTCACGACGAGCGTCGGCAGATGGTCGTTCGGCTCGTTAATGTAGGATTCTTCGACGGCGTCCTCCGCGACGAGCTCGCGCAATAGCGCGACGACTCTGTTCAACCGCGGTTGATTCGGGGACTGCGGAGGCGGCGCCGTCTCCTCCGTTACCGGAGCAGCACCCTCGGCCGCAGGCGCTTGCGGCGCGGCCGCGTCGGCGGGCGCCGCGTTCGCCTGTTGCGCGGCTTTGGCTGCTTCCGCCGCAGCCTGAGCGGCCGCGGCCTTGGCGGCTTGCTTCGCTTCGAACGCCGCCTTGCGCCGGGCCGCCTTCTCCTCGTCCGTCTCCTTGCGCGGCGCGTCGCCTCCCTCGGCGGCAGGCGCGGGATTCGCGCCCTCGCCTGCCGGAACGGCTTCCGCCGCTGCGGGCTCTCCGGCCCGATCCGCGACGGGTTCCCCCGGCTGCTCCGGATTCGGCTTGTTCTCGTTGTCCTCGCTCATCGGTCGGTCACCCGCTTTCCGGTCTTCGCCTCGTAGCGGATTTTCTCCTGAAGCTTGTTAATCCCGTAGATGAGCGCCGCCGGGTTCGGCGGGCAGCCCGGAATATACACGTCTACCGGCACGAGCTGATCGACGCCCTTCACGACCGAATAAGACTTCACGTACGGACCTCCGGCGGTCGCGCATGAGCCCATCGCGATGACCCACTTCGGCTCCGGCATCTGGTCGTACAGCCTCTTGAGCAGCGGCCCCATCTTCTTCGTCACCGTGCCGGAGACGATCATGACGTCCGCCTGGCGCGGCGACGTCCGGAAGATGACCCCGAACCGGTCGAGATCGTAGTGCGCGCCGCCGGATGCCATCATCTCGATCGCGCAGCAGGCCAGTCCGAACGTGAGCGGCCAGAGCGAATTGCTCCGCGCCCAGCCCTTCATCTGTTCGATCGTGCCGAAGAACACGTTGCGTTCGAGCTCTTTGCGGTCTTCCGGGGATACGTTCTCTAGATTGAGTTCCATTTGAATACCTTCTTCCTCCAGGCATATACGAGCCCGATGCATAATAACCCCGCGAAGATGATCATCTCGACCAATGCAAAGAGGCCCATTTGCTTATACGCAACGGCCCAAGGATAGAGGAATACGGTTTCGACATCGAATACGACGAACATAAGCGCATACAGGTAATAACGCACGTTGAAACGGATCTGGCTGTCTCCGACCGGATCGTTGCCGCTCTCGTACGTCGTTTCTTTGGCCGCGTTCGGCTTGTGCGGACGCAGTTGCTTGCCCAGCCAAAGAACGATGATCGGGAACGCGATACCCAAGACCAGGAAGACGGTAACAATGACGTAAGAATTGATATACTTCTCCAAATCATCGCCTCCGCGATCAATAAAGTAGATGCGCTGTACGGCTGACTATGTAGGCAAATCCACCCATAATTATAGCAAATGCTCCCATTCAAGTCCATGATAAAAGCGGTTTCATTAATCCCCCCTCCTTAATGCGAAGAAGCGATATCGGCTTAAAATAGGGGGTTGTCCCCGGCTATCTATCTCTTACGGCTCGCCTTCGCGCGACATAGAATACAATATTCGATTGTATGAAGGAGGGCAGTCCATATGTCAGGGAAAAAATGGGCACTTGCGGATATTCCGGCGATCGAGGAGTTGGAGTCAGCGTTGCAGGACGGGGAGCCATTCGATTCGGACGATTCCTGGCGCGATCAAATAAGAGCTACGCTAGAACTGCTTAAAGAGAAGCGGCGCCTCATTCGAGAGACGTTGGCGTTGATCGAATCCGTTAGGCCGTAACGAAAAAAGGGAGAGCGGGCCGATAAGCCCCTCTCCCTTGCTCTTGCGCGCTCAACCGAGCGTCGCCTTAAGCAGCCAGATCTGCTTCTGTATCTCTCCGATCTGTCCGATCAGCAGATCCGCGGTCGCCGTGTCTTCGTACTCGTCCTCCGCAAGCTTCGCCGTCTCGTCCAAGCCCTTCTCGAGCGCGCGGAGATCCTCTACCGTCGCCTCGAGCATATCGGTCTCGGAGCCGCCCTTGTCGGCTTCCTTCAGCGTCGCGATCGACAAGAACTCCTTCATCGTCGACGCGGGCTTCCCCTCGATCGTTAAGATCCGCTCCGCCAGCTCGTCCAGCTTCAGCGCGGCCAGATCGTATAGTTCTTCGAATTTCGCGTGCAATACCGGGAAGTGAGGGCCCGTCACGTACCAATGCCGATGATGCAGCTTGACGTAGAGGACGACCCAGTTCGATAATTGCACGTTCATCGCTTGATGCAGCTTGTTCGGTTTGCTCATAACATCGCCTCCGGAATGGTCTATCCGTTACTTTACCCCGAGGCCGTTCATCCCAAACCGATCAAGCTTCGCCGGCGAAGTTATCCACAACTTATTCCTCTTTTATCCCCGAACCCCCTCTGGTTATCCCCTTTCGGGGTAAAGTTATCCTCATTTCCCACCGTTTTATTCACATGCCTGTGGATTAATCCGCATTCATTATGAATTTCGCTAGCTCGGCAGACGGTTATCCCCCTGTGAATAACGAATCGAATACCGAACCGACGGTTATTCAGCTGTGCGTGGCAAAGCAAAATAAATCGCCCCCCGCCGGATCATTCCGGCGAAGGGCGATGGGATCACGCGTATTCTACTTCTCGCCGATCGTTTCCAGTCGGCTAATCGCGCGCTGCAGAGCAAGCTCCGCTCTTGCGGCGTTCAGGTCGGATTGCTTCTGCGCCAGACGGCGCTCCGCGCGCTCCTTCGCGAGGCGGGCACGCGATACGTCGATATCCGAGCCGAGCTCGGCCGCTTCCGCGAGAATGACCACTTTGTCCTTGCGGACTTCCATGAATCCCCCGTGTACGGCGATGTACGTATCGGTATTCCCTTGCTTCACTTTAACCGGAGCGATCTTCAGAGGCGTGACGAGCGGAATATGGTGCGGCAAGATGCCGAGCTCTCCCGCGACGCCTTTGACGACGACCATGTTCACGTCTTGCTCGTATACTTTACGCTCAGGCGTGACGATTTCCAGACGCATCGTACTCATGTCGATTCCCTCCTAACCGGCGGCGGATTAAACCGCGGCAGCGAGTTTCTTCGCCTTCTCGACGGCTTCTTCGATGATGCCGACGTTATGGAATGCAGGTTCAGGAAGATCGTCGTGCTTGCCTTCGAGAATTTCCTTGAAGCTGCGGATCGTTTCTTTGATCGGCGCGTATACGCCAGGGATGCCGTTGAACGCCTCGGCCACGTGAAGCGGCTGGGAGAGGAACAACTGCACGCGGCGAGCGCGCAGAACGATCAGCTTGTCATCCTCGGACAACTCGTCCATACCGAGGATCGCGATGATATCGAGAAGCTCTTTGTAGCGTTGAAGAAGCTTCTTAACGCCTTGAGCGACGTTGTAATGCTCTTCGCCTACGATTTCGGGAGCCAAGATACGGGAAGAAGAAGCGAGCGGATCTACGGCCGGGAAGATACCCATCGCCGCGATGTTACGCTCCAAGTTCGTCGTCGCGTCCAAGTGGGCGAAAGCCGTTGCCGGAGCCGGGTCCGTATAGTCATCGGCAGGAACGTAGATCGCTTGGATCGAAGTGATCGAACCTTTTTTGGTCGAAGTGATGCGCTCTTGCAATTGGCCCATTTCCGTTGCGAGCGTAGGTTGGTAACCTACCGCGGACGGCATACGGCCGAGCAATGCGGATACTTCGGAACCAGCTTGCGTGAAGCGGAAGATGTTGTCGACGAACAGAAGAACGTCTTTGCCTTCTTCGTCGCGGAAGTATTCCGCCATCGTCAGACCCGTCAAGGCAACGCGCATACGCGCGCCCGGAGGCTCGTTCATCTGGCCGAATACCATCGCGAGCTTCGCGATAACGCCGGACTCGCTCATCTCGTGGTACAAGTCGTTACCTTCGCGCGTACGCTCGCCTACGCCGGCGAATACGGAGATACCGCCATGCTCGGAAGCGATGTTGTGGATCAGCTCTTGCATCAATACCGTCTTGCCTACGCCCGCGCCGCCGAAGAGGCCGATTTTACCGCCCTTGGTGTAAGGAGCGAGAAGGTCGACGACTTTAATGCCCGTCTCGAGCATTTCGGTGGAAGTCGACAGCTCTTCGAAAGTCGGAGCTTGGCGGTGGATCGGATTCGCGAGCGTGCGATCCGGAGCGGCTGCTCCGTCGATCGGATCTCCCAGTACGTTGAATACGCGGCCAAGCGTAGCGGGTCCAACCGGAACCGTGATCGGTCCGCCCAAGTCGATAGCGTCCATTCCGCGAACGAGACCGTCCGTGGAGGACATCGCGACGGCGCGAACGAGGTTGTCGCCCAAGTGCTGAGCAACTTCAACCGTTAAGCTCAACGTATTGCTTCCCGATTGACCTTCAATTTTAACCGCGTTCAGAATGTCCGGAAGTTGACCGTGGTCGAACTCGATGTCGACGACGGGACCCAGAATCTGAACGATGCGTCCCTTGCTCATTCGTGTCCCTCCTAGAAAAACGTATTGAGAAGCGTCATGCCGCTTCGAAAGCGTTGAATATTATTGTTGTGCGTTTGCTCCGCCGACGATTTCCGCGATTTCTTGCGTGATCGCCGCTTGACGCGCGCGGTTGTAGGTCAAAGTCAATCCTGCGATCATCTTCGTCGCGTTCTTCGTCGCGTTGCCCATCGCGGTCATCCGCGAACCGAATTCGCTCGCTTTGTTCTCCAGCATTCCGCTGAATACCAAAGTTTCCGCGTACTTCGGAAGCAATACGTTCAGAACCTCTTCCGGCGAAGGCTCGTATTCGTAATCGGCCGTAGCGCCCTTAGGGGTGCTAAGCTGGGACGGATCGAGCGGCAGAAGCGTTTTGACGGTCGGAATTTGAGTCAGCGCGTTAACGAATTGGTTATACACCAAGTACACTTCGTCGTATTTGCCTTCCTCGAACCCTTGAACCGCCGCGGAAGCGATCGGCTTGATGTCGGAGAACATCGGCGAATCCGAGATTCCCGTTACGACTTCTCCGATCGGGTACCCTCTGCGAGTCAAGTAAGCTTGACCTTTGCGGCCGATGACGAGAATCGTGTACTCGTCCTTGGACTTGTGCTTCTCGCCGATCGTGTTCGTCAGCTTACGCAGCAAGTTCGTATTCAAACCGCCCGCAAGACCGCGGTCCGAAGTGATCACGACGTAAGCCGTCCGTTTGATCGGACGCTTCTGCAGCATTTGGTGCTTCACGGCGCCTCCGCCGGAAGCGATGCTGTTCACGACTTCCTTCAGCTTGTCGGCGTAAGGACGGGATGCGAGCGCGGCGTTCTGCGCGCGTCTGAGCCGGGATGCCGCGACCATCTCCATCGCTTTCGTGATCTGCTTCGTGCTTTGCTTGCTCTTGATTTCGCGTTTGATTTCGCGCATGCCTTTTGCCATTCGTTTCACCACCTTATTGCCGGGCCGGGCTCGACGAGCAAGCCCGGCGACAGCTTATTCAAGCGGAAAGTCCGTGCTTACGCCTTCGTGGCGAAGCCTTTTTTGAAGACGCCGATCGCTTCGACGAGCGCTTTGTCGTTGTCGGCGGTCAGGTCCTTCGTATCGCGAATGGACGCGAAGATCTCGGGACGGTTCGCATCCAGGTAAGACAAGAATTCGGATTCGAAGCGGCGTACGTCTCCGACCGGAATATCGTCCGTGTGACCACGGGTAACGATGAACAGGGAGACGACTTGGCGTTCGACCGGAAGCGGTTGGTTAACGCCTTGCTTCAGAATTTCGAGCGTGCGGATACCGCGGTCGAGACGGGACTTCGTTACTTTATCGAGGTCCGATCCGAACTGAGCGAACGCAGCCAATTCGCGATATTGGGCAAGGTCGGTCTTAAGGGTACCGGCTACCTTCTTCATCGCTTTGATTTGCGCCGAGCTGCCTACGCGGGATACGGAGATACCGACGTTAACCGCCGGACGTTGGCCGGAGTAGAACAAGTCTGCCTCCAGGAAGATCTGGCCGTCCGTGATCGAGATTACGTTCGTCGGAATGTATGCCGATACGTCGCCCGCTTGCGTCTCGATGAACGGAAGCGCGGTCAAGGAACCGCCGCCCAGTTCGTCGTTCAGCTTCGCCGCGCGCTCGAGCAGACGGGAGTGTAGATAGAAGACGTCCCCTGGATACGCTTCGCGGCCCGGAGGGCGACGGAGCAAGAGGGACAATTCGCGGTAAGCCGCGGCTTGCTTGGACAAGTCGTCATAGATGATCAGAACGTGCTTGCCGTTGTACATGAAGTATTCGCCCATCGCGCAGCCCGTGTAAGGAGCCAGGTACAAGAGCGGGGACGGTTCGGACGCGCTCGCCGTAACGACGATCGTGTACTCCAAAGCGCCTTGTTTGCGAAGGTTTTCGACAACGCCGCGAACGGTCGATTGTTTTTGTCCGATCGCAACGTAGATACAGATTACGCCGTTGCCTTTTTGGTTCACGATCGTGTCGATCGCGATTTGCGTCTTACCCGTTTGGCGGTCGCCGATGATGAGCTCGCGTTGGCCGCGGCCGATCGGGATCATCGCGTCGATTGCCTTGATGCCGGTTTGCATCGGCTCATGAACGGATTTACGCGCCATAACGCCTGGTGCCGGGGATTCGACCGGACGGAATGCCGTCGTCGCGACCGGACCGTTGCCGTCTACCGGGTGGCCGAGCGCGTTAACGACGCGGCCGAGCAGCGCTTCGCCGACCGGAACTTCCATGATGCGTCCCGTGCGTTTGACTTGGTCGCCTTCGCGGATGCCTTTGTAAGGACCCATGATGACGACGCCGACGTTGTCTTCTTCCAGGTTGAGCGCCATGCCGACGACTCCGCCTTCGAATTCGAGCAATTCGCCGGCCATACATTTTTCCAAGCCGTGTACGCGGGCAATACCGTCACCGATCTGGATGACGGTGCCTACGTCAACGACTTGAATATCGGATTCGTATTGTTCGATCTGCTTCTTGATCAGCGTGCTGATCTCTTCGGGCCTAATACTCAAATTCGTTCACCCCTGTCTCCATAGCTTACTGAATATAATCTTAGATCGCCGCAGTGCGCAGCGTTTTGTCCAATCGATCGAGCTTGCCCTTCAGGCTTCCGTCGTACAGCGTGTCGCCGATGCGGACGGTCAAGCCGCCGAGCAGCTCCGGGTTGACGGCGTTCGTCACGCGCACGGTTTTGCCGAGCAGCGCGCCGAACTTGACCGCCAGCTTGTTCTTCTCGACTTCCGACAACGGCGTGGACGAGGTCACGATAGCGTCCGCGCGTCCGAGCACGTTACCGGCGACTTGAAGATAAGCTTCCAATACGGAAGCGATCTCGCCTTCGCGTCCGCGTTCGATCAGCAGGCTGACCGTATTCAGGACGAACGAAGAAGCTTTGTCGTCGAATGCGCTCTTGAGCGCCGCGACTTTCGCCGACAGCGCGATGTTAGGCGCGCTTAGGAACGCGCGAATGGTCGCGTCGTTCTCCACGGTGCTCACGACGAGGCTCAACTTGCTTTCCACTTCGGAGACGAGACCGTTCTCGTTCGCGAGCTGGAACAACGCTTTTGCGTAGCGTTTCGCTACGACCGTGCCGCGGCTCATGACTTGGTCCCTACGTTGTCGAGATACTTGTTGACGATATCCGCTTGCGCGTTCTCGTCGACTTGCTTCTCGATGATTTTGGACGCGATCTTGACGGACAGACCGCTAACCTCTGCTCTAAGCGACGCGACCGCTTTGTTCTTCTCGGTCTCGATATCGCGAACCGCTTCGTCTTTAAGACGGGTAGCTTCGTCGCGCGCGGATTGGACGATAACGTCCGCTTGCTTGGAGCCGGTCGATTTCGCGAGTTCGATAATGTCGTAAGCTTCCTTGCGCGCTTGCTGCAGCGCTTGACGCTGCTCTTCGATATACTGATCCGCTTCAGACCGGTTCTTCTGAGCGCTTTCCATTTGCTCGAGCACCATCTGGCGGCGCTTTTCCATAATGCCGAACAGCGGCTTGAACGCATACTTCTGCAACAAGAAGAAGAGAACCGCGAACGCAACCAACTGAATGACGAAATTTTCCCACAGGATATTCACCGATCTTCACTCCTTTCGCACGACTATGTCGCATTCATTCGTAGTTCCAAAAGGAAGGCGTGGAGGCAAAGGCACTCCCCGCCTTGTTTCCAGTTATGCGAATTACTCGGCAGCGCCGTAGAACATGAACGCGAGTACGAGGGAGATGATCGGCAATGCTTCTACCAGACCTACGCCGATGAATGCCGTCGTTTGAAGCGTACCGCGAAGCTCAGGCTGGCGGGAGATGCCTTCTACCGTTTTGCTGAAGATCAGACCGTTACCGATACCTGCGCCGAGCGCGCCCAGACCGAATACAATTGCAGCTGCCAACAGACCATAAATCATTTGAAAATCCTCCTTGAAATGTTAGATTATTAGTTTTTGGACTCTTGTAAACGCGTTAGTGATCGTCGTCGTGGATGCTCTCTTGGCCGATATAGACCATCGTCAGCATCGTGAACACGAACGCTTGGATCGCGCCGACGAATATACTGAAGCCTTGCCATACGAGCATCGCCGGAATACCGATCCAGCTCATGCCCAAGATTACGCCGATCATGACTTCGCCAGCGAAAATGTTACCGAATAGCCGGAGACCCAGCGTAAGCGGCTTCGCGAACAGTTCGATCAAGTGAATCGGGAAGAATGCCCAATGCGGCGACGTGTAGTGCTTCCAATAATGCTTGCTGTTCTTGCGGATCCCTTGTACGTGGGCGAGCACGATAACCGTCAGCGCGAGCGCCATCGTCATCGAGGCATCGGCCGTCGGAGACTTCCACCAGGTGTAAGCGGCGTGTTCGCCTTCTTCCGCCGATGGCAGGTCGAATCCGAAGATCGAACCGTGGTGCGCGCCATGCGCGGGTTCCGTAATAATGCTGAAAGGCAGGCCGAGCATGTTGCTGATGAAGATGTACATGATCAGCGTCAAGCCGAGTCCTAAGTATACTTTGCCCTTCTTATAGTTCGTCGCCATGCCGATAATGCTCTGCACGAACTCGACGACCCACTCCAGGAAGTTCTGCAGCTTGCCCGGGTTGTCCACGGATAAGTTGCGTACGGCCAGCCTGGCGAGGATGAACACGGCAAGGCTGCTGACCACGATCATCAGCACAGCCGAGAGATCCAGCCTAAATCCGCCGAGATTGATTATGGGTGCAAGATGTTCCATCTAAGTTACTTCTCACCCCTTTCGTATTCGGAATTGCCGCGCCGCGCGCGGCGACTCGCCAGTAAACTCAGTAGGAGTGTTGCCAACGGCGTCGTAAATAAACCAACTACGGTAGCCGCCGGGTTATACCCCAAGTAACGATCCGATACGACCACGGCAAGCAGCGCGATGCAAGCGCGAGTAAGGAAGCCGAAGCCCGAGCGGGGCTTCTTCCCGCCGACGATAACGTCTCCGAGCCTTACCGTCTTCCATGCGAGATGCCACGATCCCAATAGACTTCCGATCGCGCCGACCATGAATCCGCCGAATACGGCTTTTTCATCGGGCCATACGGCCCAAGCGATGCAACCTAAGGACAAAAAAAAGAGCGTGAAACGCGTGACGCCTTGAAGCAGCTTCGGTAACTCATCCATCATTTCCGTCCAGCCCCCGTAAACTTGCGAATTAGCCCAGCAACCGTGACGACGCCGACAGCCAATCCAACAAGCAATCCGACAAGGTAGCCGTACTCGGTACCTTGGTGCTGATCGTACTTACTGCCAACCCAAAAACCCAACCATAAGGTTACGCCCAGATCGACGCCGATGGCGCTTACAAGGCCTAACGCCCGCCAAGGATTGTCGTCCGGCGGCAACGGAGGGCGGTCCTGGGAATTTGACATGGATTATCGCTCCTCGAGCATGCGAATGGAGTTACACAAGCTTACAAAGTAAGCCCTTTCTCCCCATGTTCACGTTATATTGTAGCCTTGCGTATTAACGTTTGTCAATTGATCGAAAATCAAACTTTATGTGAACGCAAGCGTTCAAAATGCCGTAAAATCAACGTTTCCGGGACTTTCCAACCATACAGTTCAACTGTATGCTGTACGGCGCCGCCCTGCTTGTCCAAGGCAAGTGGATGATATTCCCTGACCTGGACAGTCTAAGGGGAAGGAAAGGAGCTTGCCTCATGCCGTCCAAGCATCTGAACGACAACATTCGCCATGTCCGCGAAGCGATGGGCGACAGCGGCGACCTTCGCTTCCGCTCGTTGACGCTGCCTTGGACGAAGCCCGGAGGGACCGATGCCGTTCTCGTCTATCTGGACGGGATGTCCGACGTCAACGCGCTTCAGCAAGCGGTCATTCCTTCCTTGCTTCGCCATGACCCCGCTTCCCCGCCGCCGGGCTCCGTCTCGTTGCTGGAATGGATCGGCACGACGACGTTGGACGCCGGTTTCCTGACGAAGCTTACGGAATGGGAGCGACTGCTCCATGCGCTGCTGTCCGGGGACGTTCTCTTGTTCGTCGAGGGCGACAAGGACGGCATGGCGATCTGCATGCCGGGATACGAAGACCGGGGCATCTCCGATGCCAAGAACCAATCGGTAACCAGAGGCCCGCAGGAAGCGTTCACGGAGACGCTGCAGAAGAACGTTACGCTGATCCGCAGGCGAATCAAGGACAGCCGCATTCGAGTCGTCCGGTCCGTCAAAGGGAGCGTTTCGCGCACGGACGTCTGCATCGTGTATCTTGAAGGGATCGCCGACGGCAAGCTCGTGGACGAGGTTCTAAAGCGGATGGATAAGTTCGACTTGGACGGCCTGTTCGACGCGCATTACTTCGAGGAGTTTTTCCAAAACAGATTAACGGTCTACCCGATCGCTTACAATACGGAGCGGCCGGACACGGTATCCGCCATGGTTCTGGAAGGACGCGTCGCCGTTATCGTAGACGGAAGCCCCTATGTGCTAGTCGTACCCGCTTTTCTCGCGGACTTCTTTCAATCGGCGGAAGACTATTACCAGCCTTCTTACTTCTCCGTGCTTATCCGGTCCCTGCGAATGCTCGCATTCACGATCGCCACGTTCGCTCCTGCTACCTACATCGCGGTGACGACGTACCATCAAGATTTGCTGCCGATGCAGCTGTTGCTCAGCCTGGCCGCCCAACGGGAAGGGATCCCCTTCCCCGCCTTCGTCGAAGCGTTGATGATGGAGGTCACTTTCGAGATTTTGCGCGAGGCCGGACTTCGCATGCCTCGAGCGATCGGACAAGCCGTCTCGATCGTCGGGACGATCGTCATCGGGCAAGCGGCCGTCGACGCCGGAATCGTGTCCGCCGCCATGGTCATCATCGTGTCGATCACCGCCATATCAAGCTTCGTGCTACCCTCTTATTCGTTCACTCTCGTCGTTCGCGTACAACGTTTCTTCTTCATGGCGCTCGCGGCCACGTTCGGTTTTTACGGCATATACTTCGGCATGATCACGCTCGTGCTCTGGCTATGCAACATCGAATCGTTCGGCTTCCCCTATCTGCGCCCCTTCGCCCCCATTCTTCCTAGGGAGCACAAGGATGCCCTGTTCCGGTTGCCCTATCCGCTCTGGAAAAGAAAACCGTCCGGCGGAGAGAAAAGCGGATGAGAGGAATCAAATGGCTATTGGCGCTTATCTTCGTGACGGCAAGTTGCACGCTATCCGGCTGTTGGAACCGCAAGGAGATGAACGATCTCGCGATCGTGCTCGCCATAGGTGTTGACCGCATCGAACAAGAGTACCGCGTTACCGTCCAAGTAGCCGACCCTTCTCAGATGATCCGGCCTTCGCCGGGCACCCGGGCAGCCGGCCTTATCTATAGCGAGAAGGCGCTGACCGTGTACGAAGCGCTTCGCAAAATCACGACCAAATCGCCGAGGCAGTTGTACTACGGGCACCTCGGCATGCTGTTCCTGAACGAAGCCGCCGCGCGGGAAGGCTTCGGCAAGTTCGGGGACTTGTTCTTCCGCATGCCGGAGACGCGGCCGGACTTCAACGTCGTCGTCGCCCATAACGTAACGACGCGGGACATGCTATCCATGGTGCCGCCTTTCGAGATCGTGCCCGCGATAGACTTCTACAAGTCGTTGCAAAACTCGGAGGCCGAGTGGGCGCCGACTACGTCGGCGAGCGTCTTCGATCTCATGCAGCAAATCTCGACCGATGGCTGGGAGCCCGCCCTGACGGCCATTACGATGATCGGCGACCGGAAGGGTGCCATGAGCCAGGATAACGTCAAGCAGCCAAGGTCGCTCGGCGAGTTCAAATACGAAGGCATCGCCGTGTTCAAAGACGATAAGCTGGTCGGCTTGCTGAACGAACAAGACAGCAAATCCTATGCCTATTTACTGAACAAAGTGTCCTCTACCGTCGCCCATTTAAGCTGTCCGTCATCCGAAGACGAGCTGACCGTCGTGATCAACAAGGCCACTTCCCGTATCATCCCCCGGATCCGGGACGGAGAACCTTATGCGCAGATCAACATGTATTTCGACGTCAGCATCGCGGAGTGCGACTGCAAAGACTTCGACTTGACGAAGGCCGATACGTACAGGCGTATCGAAAGCGAAGGACGCAAAGCCACCAATGAAATCATCGGCGGGGGCATCCGTCGCGTACAGCGGAAATTCCGCTCCGACATTTACGGCTTCGGCGCCGCGTTTCACCGCAAATACCCGAAACAATGGCATAGCTGGAAAGACGACTGGAATCGACGTTTCAGCAAGATGCCGATCGAATTGATCGTCGACTACAACGTTCGTAAAATCGGTGAAATCGTCAATCCGATATTGCCCGCGAATCCGGATGAGGAGTGACCGCACATGCGCTACGTTATCGTGTGCACGGGCATTGTAGCCCTCGCAATAACGCTTGCGATCCGTCGCCGATCGAAGACCGGTTTTCCCGCCGGCCCTACGTACGTCGCCTATGGCATCGCGCTGGCTCTGGATTCGTGGTATGCGCTGAATCTGCCGATCCCCAGTCTCAGCGCATGGGCAACTTGGTTATTGAAGCCGATGGCCGATGCCTTTGCGAATTTCTTGAATTAGCCGAGGAGGGGCGCCTATGCAGCCGCCGCAAACGCTCACGACGCGCCAAGCCACGCTCTGGCTTAGCCTCTACTACACGGGAAGCGCCATCTTGATCGTTCCGGCCACGCTTTCCGCCTTCGCGAAGCAAGATGCCTGGATCGCGGTGTTGCTCGCGCTTGGCCTGCACTTTCTCGTGCTCCTGATTTTCGCGCCGCTCGGCAAGCTTTCGGGTAAAGCCGGCATCGGCGAATTTCTATCCGCGTTGCTCGGCAAGCCGCTCGGCAAAATCGTCCTCGCCTTCCTGCTGCTCACCGGGCCGCTTCCGATCACGGTCTTAAACTTAAGGGATCTGCTGGACTTCACGTCCAACGACATTCTCACCCGCACGCCGATCGAAGCGATTGCCTTGCTTGGACTTGCCGTAGTCATGTTCGGCACGTTTCTCGGCCTCCGGACATTGGGGCGCGCCGCGGAAGTCTTATTCCCGATCGTCGTGACGCTTACGATGATCTTGCTGGTGTCGCAGCTTCCTTCTATTCAACCGCGCCAAATTTTGCCTATAGGAGAATACGGCGTCAAACCGATTATCGCCGCCTCCGTCTTGCTGTTCGGATTCCCTTACATGGAGCCCTCCATTCCATGGATGATCAGCTCCAATATGGAGAAGCCCGCCCAGTTCGGCAAAGCGCTGCGGATCAGCGCCCTGATCAGCGGCGCCTTCTTCTTGCTCGCGACGACGCTTACGATAATGCGAGCCGGTCCGGAGCTGACCGCTCAACTCAACTTCCCGACCTACTTCATGGCGAAGATGATCAGCGTCGGGGACTTCTATCAGCGATTGGAGGCGCTCCTCTCCCTCCTGTTCTTCATCATGATGTTCTTCCGGCAATCGATGTTGTTCTACGTAAACGCGACGGGGATCGCCGACCTGTTCTCCGTCAAAGATCCGCGCCTCCTTCTCATCCCGATCGCGTTATTCGTCATGCCGTTTGCCTTCAACGCATGGCACACTCCCGGAGAACTGTTCGAGTTGGACGAAACTTGGCCGTTCCTCCGAATGATCTTCGGCGTGCTCTTGCCCCTGGCGTTGCTCCTCGTCGCCTTATGGCGACGCAAAAGAACCCGCGCCGCCGCGTAAACGCAAGGGGTGCGGGTTCTCTATAGCGAAGCGATGTCGCTCGCCTACGCAAGGAACGGCTCGGGCTTCTCGCCCTTGCCGAAGTGATGCAGAATCGCTTGCACGATACGCTTGGACGCCTGTCCGTCGCCGTACGGATTCGCGGCTTGACTCATCCGCTCGTACAATGCGGCATCGCTGAGCAACGCGCGAGCGCGGTCGTACACGACCGCTTCGTCGGTACCGACCAGCTCCAACGTGCCGGCATCGATGCCTTCGGGGCGCTCGGTCGTATCGCGCAGCACGAGGGTCGGAACGCCGAAGGACGGGGCTTCTTCCTGCAGGCCGCCGGAATCCGTCATGATCATGTATGCGTGCGGGTAGAAATTGTGGAACTCGAACACGTCCAACGGTTCGATCAGCTTAATGCGCGGATGATTGCCGAGAAGCTCGTCGGCCGGCTCGCGCACGGCCGGATTCGGATGAACCGCGTAGACGATCGCGACGTCCTCGAATTCGTCGGCGATCCGTTTCACCGCTTGGAAAATGTTCCGATGCGGCTCCCCGATCGATTCGCGCCGATGGGCCGTCATCAGAATCATCCGTTTTCCCTTCGCCCAGTCGAGCACCGGGTGCGCGAATCCGTCGTCCACCGTGTATTGGAACACGTCCGTCGCCGTATTGCCCGTCACGTAGACGCGATCTTCCGGCTTGTTCTCCTTCCGGAGGTTGTTAGCGGACCGTTCGGTCGGAGCGAAGTGCACGTCGGACAGAACGCCGGCGAGCTGGCGGTTCATCTCTTCGGGGTAAGGATTCAGCTTATTCCACGTGCGCAGTCCGGCTTCGACGTGTCCGACCTGAATTTGCTGAAGGAACGCGGCGTAGCTCGCCAGGAAACAAGTCTGCGTGTCACCGTGCACCAATACGATATCGGGCTTGGACTCCTGCAGCACGGGCTCCAGGCCTTCCAGGACGCGCACCGTCGTCCCCGTCAGCGTCTGCCGTTGCTGCATGACGTTCAAGTCGTAATCCGGTTCGATCTTGAAAAACTGCAGCACCTGGTCCAGCAATTGGCGATGCTGCGCGGTGACGCACACGACGGACTCGATTTGCTCGGGATGCTTCCGCAGCTCGAGCACGAGCGGCGCCATCTTCACCGCCTCCGGCCGGGTGCCGAATATGGTCATTACTTTGATCTTGTTGCTCACGTCCGATCGTCTCCCCTTCTCTATGCGGTTATCCTGCCTACGGCTACTTCGTGCCGTATAGCCTATCGCCGGCGTCTCCCAGCCCCGGTACGATATAACCGTGTTCGTTCAGCTTCTCGTCCAGCGCCGCCAAGTAAATGTCGATGTCCGGATGCCGTTCCTGCACCGCCTTGACGCCTTCCGGCGCCGCGATCAGGCACATCAGCTTCGTCGGACGGCAGCCCTTCTTCTTCAGCATCTCGATCGCCGCGTTGGCCGAGCCTCCGGTAGCGAGCATCGGATCGATGACGATGAGCTCGCGCTCGGAGACGTCGGACGGCAAGCTGCAATAATATTCGACCGGCTGCAGCGTCTCATGGTCCCGGTACAGGCCGATATGGCCGACCTTCGCCGCCGGAATCACCTTCAATACGCCGTCGACCATGCCTAACCCCGCGCGCAGAATCGGAATCAAGCCCATCATCCGGCCGGCGATGACTTGGCCTTGGGTTTGCGCGACCGGCGTCTGCACGGTGACGGTCGTCAATGGCACGTCGCGGGTCACTTCGAACGCCATCAGCATGGCCACCTCGTCGACGAGCTCGCGGAATTGCTTCGTATTCGTATTTTTGTCGCGGATGAACGTTACTTTGTGTTGGATTAGCGGATGATCGCAAATCACGAGTTTCCCCATGATTTTCCTCCCTCTCTCGCGACTCGACATCTTTCCCCGGCTTTCCGGGGCGTCGGTCGTCACTCTATGTAGCTTGCCCGTACATTATATCATTGTCTCCCGGCGGGTGCATAACATCCATCGGCCCGGGCGCACGTACGTTAGTCACGAATCCGGGACGTTCGCATAGCATGTAGCACGAATCCACGAGGGTGAGTTAGTTCGAGCCCGTCGAAGATTGTATTAATCGAGGGTGAGTTAGTTCGAGCCCGACGAAGATTGTATTAATCGAGGAGGAATGCCCATGCAACCAGGTTCGGTTCGCCAGCAGGGACAGGTCTATAACGCGGATGCCCAATGGTGCGATCACGTGAAAAGAACGCGCCAGAAGCTCGCCGGCGTATGCGCTCAAGTCATGAACCGCAAAGTGAGCGTACAGACGATCGACGGCCACACGTACGAAGGCGTCGTCGTCGGCCACGACAATACGTATTTGCATCTGGCGACGGCGGAAGGCCGGTTCTTCGGTCCCGCGGCGATCACGACGCTCGTCTTGTTCGAGCTGCTCGTCATTACGCTGCTCATCTAAGGCCGAAGCCCGCATCGCTCGCCGGAGGTAGCAGCGATGCGGGCTTAAGTCCGCTTCGCTCTTCCGCCGGCGCATGCTATACTAGGGACTGTGCAATATATTCCACAGATCGGATCGATCCGAAGGAGGTTCTCCTAGCGATGAGTTATCTGGGCAAGCCTTATGCGTTGAAAGGGCTGACGTTGCGCAACCGGGTCGTCATGAGCCCGATGTGCCAATATTCCGTCGACGCGGAAGACGGCATACCGAACGATTGGCATTTCGTTCACTATACATCCAGAGCGATCGGTGGCACAGGACTGATTATTATCGAAATGACGGACGTCGAGCCGGACGGCCGCATTACGAACCGCGACCTCGGCCTATGGTCGGACGAGCAGGTCCCCGCGTTCCGCCGACTGATCGACCAACTACATAAGCACGGGGCGAAGGTTGCGATCCAAGTCGCGCACGCGGGACGCAAGGCGCAAGATGCCGATAAGCCGGTCGGACCGGGCGACGTCGCGTTCGACGCGACGTACAAGCAGCCGCGCGCGCTGACGACCGAGGAAGCGTGGCAGCTCGTCGGCAAGTTCGCCGAAGGAGCCCGCCGGGCGGTGGAAGCCGGCGTCGACACGATCGAGCTGCACGGCGCCCATGGGTACCTGATCCATCAGTTCCACTCTCCGAACGCGAACAAGCGCGACGACGAATTCGGCCAAGACTTGTCCAAGTTCGGCGTCGAAGTCATTCGCGCGGTCAAGAAGGTTATTCCTCCGGAAATGCCGCTGCTCATGCGCGTATCGGCCGTCGAATACGCGGAAGGCGGCTACGATCTGGACTACGCGATCGACCTGTGCCGCAAGTATCGCGATGCCGGCGTCGACCTGTTCGACGTCTCGAGCGGCGGCGACGGCGTATCCGCGGGACGCAAGCCGGGCAACTTCCCCGGCTACCACGTTCCGCTCGCGCGGGCGCTCAAGCAAGCGCTGGACGTCCCCGTCATTACCGTCGGCCTGATCGACGACGCGTTGCTGGCCGAGAGCGTGCTCGGCGGCGGCGACGCCGATCTCGTGGCGGTCGGACGGGGCATGCTGCGCAACCCGTACTGGGCGGTAGACGCGCTCCGCAAGCTGGACGGCAAGACGGAAGTGGCCAAGCCCTACGAGCGAGGATACTGATCCTCCGGAAAGCGGGACATCCCATGACGAAGAAGATCGGCTGCTTGCACGCGCACCACTCGAATATCCCGTACGTCCAGACCGCGCTCGGCGCGATCGGTCTGGAGCTGTCGCACTTCGTAGACCCCGGATTGATCGCCAGAATGTCCGGCGATCGGAGCTTCGATCTTCGGCAGGCGCAGGACAGAGCGCGCGAGCAGGTCGAATGGATCGCGCGGACGAACGTCGACGCCATCCTGATCACGTGCACGAATTACATCGCGCTGCTGGACGGGGAGCGATTAGACGTCGGCGTGCCTGTCGTCAATCTCGACGAGCCTTTCTTCGCGCGGGCATGCGAGATTGACGGCCCGCAGACGATTCTGTTCACGAATCCGGCGACCGTCGAAGGCACGATGCGTCGGCTGCATGCTTACGCCGAGTCGCGGGGCCTCGCGATCCGTGCCGAAGCTCTAGTCGTGCCGCATACGTTCCAGCTGATCATGCGCGGTGAAGCCGAGACGTACAAACGCGAGGTGTCCCGGTATATCCGGGAGTTGCTCGCTTCGGATCCCGGCAAGCCCGTCTCGGTCGCCCAGCTCTCCATGGTCGAAGCCGCCGAAGCGGTCGAGCGGGATCTCGGCGCGAGCATCTGCAACCCGCTGAAGCCGCTGGCGGAAGCGGTGCTCGCGGCGATTGGCGCGGAGTAGCTGCGTCAAAGGCTGTAACGGTGTCTGACGCCGTTGCGGCGACGAGTTTGACATTTTGCCTGATCTAACGGTGTCTGGCACCGTTGCGGCGACGAGTTTGACATTTTGCCTGCTCTAACGGTGTCTGGCACCGTTGCGGCGACGAGTTTGACATTTTGCCTGCTCTAACGGTGTCTGGCACCGTTGCAGCGACGGGTTTGACATTTTGCCTGCTGTAGCGGTGTCTGGCACCGTTGCAGCGACGGGTTTGACATTTTGCCTGCTGTAACGGCGTCTGTGGACCTCTGTCAAGAAAGTGGACACTCGCTAACGCATTTCAGCTAATGTTTTTGTAGTACATCTCCTCGAATCGATCAGGAGATACGTAACCCAAAGAACCATGAATTCTCTTGCGATTGTAAA